>JAKSSP010000029.1 GCA_024403035.1 Mogibacterium sp. | reverse complement strand
GTGCTCCGCGCACTGAGGTGCATATGTTAGGCGACATCACAGTTGCCGATCAAATATATGTAGCCTGCGGATATACTGACATGCGCAAGTCCATCGACGGTCTTGTGACTCTGGTCCATGAGCATTTCAATATGGATCCGTATGAGCCGGCGCTGTTCCTGTTCTGTGGCAGGAAAGCTGACCGCATAAAAGCTCTCATGTGGGAGAATGACGGATTTGTGCTTCTGTACAAGCGGCTTGAAAGCGGTAAGTTCCAATGGCCCCGCACAGAAGATGAACTCCAGCCCATAACCTGGCAGCAATTCAGGTGGCTGATGGAGGGCCTTCAGGTCGAGCAGAAACACTCGATCAAGCCAGCTCCAAGAGGCGCATTCTACTAGAAGCAGGCATGCGCAAAGCCCTTGAAAATACTGGATTTCATGCTAATTAAAGCTTTTTTTGTTACTGTAAAAGTGGTATAATTTTCTTAGATAAAATACTAAGAAAAGGAACCATTTATGACTGAACAGGAAGCTCGCATAAGAGAACTTGAATCACAACTCGCAGAGCGGGATGAGATGATCAGTACTCTCCAAAACTCAATAAAAGAGCTGAACCGTCTGGTGACTAATCTCACAGAGATCATCACCCAGATGCGCAAAGACAAGTTCGGATCTTCAAGTGAGAAGACCGTTGTCACTGATGGCTCCTGCGAGCAGCTTTCGCTGTTCAATGAGGTCGAGCTTGAATCCGGCAGCAAAGCCGAAGAGCCTGTTGAGAGAGATTCTAAAGGCAAGCTCAAGCCTAAGGCCAAAAGTGTACGCAAGGTCCAGATCATTAAAGAACTTCCTGTGACTGAAGTATTATGCGAAGCACCGGACGAGGCTATGACCTGTCCTAGATGCCATGGGGATCTCAAGGTGATCGGCAGGGAATATGTCCGTGAGGAGATTGAGTACATCCCTGCACAACTGCGTATACTCCGCTATTACCGTTACTCATATGAATGCCCTAAGTGCAAGCACTCAGACAAGCCATTCATAATAAAGGCTGGAGTACCGACATCACTGATGAATCATTCACCGGCATCACCAAGCTCTGTGGCGAACGTGATGTACCAGAAATATGTGAACGGCATCCCGCTCTACCGTCAGGAAAAGGACTGGGAGCGGATGGGGATCGTCCTCTCAAGAGCAACTATGGCCAACTGGACCATCAAATGCGCAGATGACTACATCACACCGGTGGTAGACCGCATGAGAGAACTTCTCATCCAGAGAGATGTCCTGCATGCGGATGAAACTCCGGTACAGGTCCTCAAGGAACCTGGCAAGAAGCCGCAGACCAAGTCGTACATGTGGCTCTACCGTACAGGTAATGACGGTGAAGCACCGATCATCCTGTATGACTACAGGCCGTCAAGGTCAGGCGACAACGCTGAAGAATACATCAAAGGCTTCAGCGGCTATCTCCATACTGACGGCTACTCCGGATACAATAAACTGACCGGAGTCACACGCTGCGGCTGTTGGGCACACCTGCGCCGCAAATTCGATGAAGCACTTCCGATCGGAAAAGCGTCGGAAGCAAACGGCTCCTATGCGCAGCAAGGCATAGCCTACTGCAACAAGCTTTTCCAAATTGAAGCAGATCTTACGGACATGAGTCCTGAAGATAGATACAATAAGCGTCTTGAGCTTGAGAAACCGGTTCTTGAGGCCTTTTGGTCATGGCTCGATTCTTTCGTCCCGCTTCGCGGGTCCAAATTGGCGACCGCTGTGACTTATGCCAGAAACCAGAAACCGTATCTGGAGAACTATCTCCTTGACGGCAGGTGCTCTATCTCTAACAACATAGCCGAGAATGCGATCCGACCTTTCGTCACAGGCCGCAAGAACTGGCTGTTTGCTGACAGTACTAAGGGTGCTACGGCCTCTGCGGCGATCTACAGCATCGTTGAAACTGCCAAGGCTAATGGTCTGGATGTGTTCCTCTACCTGGAGCAGCTTCTGATGCATATGACTGACTGGGATCACTCTCCAGAATACCTGGATAAGCTGATGCCTTGGTCAGACTCCATGCAGGAGGCCTGCGGCAAGTAGCTGGAAACATCAAATTGTATCTAACTCAGAGCGGTGTC
>JAKSSP010000028.1 GCA_024403035.1 Mogibacterium sp. | reverse complement strand
CCTTGACAGCCGCTGCATCTTTCTGCTGGACAATCAAAAGTTCCTTACATTCATTGCGCACAGAAACCACATAGATATCAGACACATGCTTCATACGGGCAATGGTGCGTGAGATGTCGGCCATAGGTGAAACCTTGACAATCAGGCGACGACAATGCTCCAACAATATGTCCTGCCAAGCAATGACGTTCGGTTCGCAATCCTCGATCTCATAGATGCGAGAACCATCCGTGGAGCGACGAGCAGGATCAAGATAAATAACATCCACATCAGGGACAGGCATCTCCGTAGAATAGCCTTCTCGCACCTCGATCTCGGTCTTTTTAGCAGCAGGATTATCGCTCAGTTCAGCCGCGCTCAGAACTTCAAAGTTATGACGCGCCGCGAAGCATAGCGCCTCCTGTCGCTCCGTATAAATTGCACGATCCAGGCCTCGTGACATATACCAGAAGTCCACTCCCATTCCACCGGTCATATCACAGAGTGAATACACATCATCACCCATCACAGAACGCTTGAAACGAGCCGTCTGCTCCGAGCTGCATTGCTCAGCAGGAACACGTCCGCTCATGATCAGATCGGGGTTGGCATACCACTCCGGCAACTTCGTACGAAGGCGCTTTCTGGCCTCAATCTGCTCCACCACAAAAGGCATGTCGACCTCCGGAAAACGGTGAGCTGCAAACAGCAATTTTGCCGTATCATCATTTTGATGAGCGGCAATGAAATCACGTATTTGAGGAGTCCAGTTCATGCGTTTCGAATTACGAAAGTGGGGCGAAAAAGTTACTACAAAGACAAAAACGATGCAAAAATAACGTTTTTTTTACATATTTAGACCGACTTTGAGAAAAAAAGATTATTTTCGCGGCGCATTAAGTTATAAATTGGCATAATTTGCCGCGAAAAAGAGCATAATCATGACTGAATACTGGAAGTGTAAAGATGGTTTCCGTCAGTTGCCCGAATGGGAGTCTGATTGCTGGATTCAGGTTACTCAGCCTACACAGGAGGAACTGGGTGATCTGGAGAGTCGCTTTGGTGCGCCTATGGACTTCATCCAGGACGTTGAAGATACTGAAGAGAGACCTCGTACCGAGAGTGAATCAGGCTGGTTGATGACTCTCATCCGCGTACCGAACAAGGAGTTCGACGAGGATGGCAATCCGGTATTCTCGACCATCCCTCTGGCATTGCTCGTACATGGACAGATCTTCATCTCGATCTGTTACTACAAGACTGAGATGATCGACGACTTCATCCGTTACACCATCCGCAAGAACATCGAGGAGCGTATCCGTTATGACCTGATGCTTTCGATCTTCCTGAGCAGTTCTGTCTGGTACCTGAAGTACCTGAAGCAGATGAACACCATGATGAAGCAGGCCGAAGATGCTCTTGAAGATTCGATGGAGAATGATCAGTTGCAGAAGATGATGCGCATCGAGAAATTCCTCGTATACTTTGTCACCTCTATGCGAGGCAATGAGGTCGTAATGGTTCGACTGAAGAAGCACCTGCGCCACTTGCCATACGATGAGGATCTGCTCGACGACGTAGAGATCGAGCTGCAACAGGCATACGCTACGGCCAACATCTACTCTGAAGTCTTGGAGCGTCAGCGTGAGTCATACTCTTCGATTATCTCGAACAACCTGAACGTCATCATGAAACGACTCACCGCCATCACCATCATTCTGATGATTCCGGCGGCTGTCAGTGGTTTCTTCGGCATGAACGTACCTAATGGCATGGAGGAATGGAATCCGGCTTTCGCCTTGATCCTTCTGGCCACAGCGGTTATCTCGATTATCGCTTACGTCTTCTTCAAGAAGCGTGATCTGGTATAATCACGAATTTATCAGCATCGACCTGACTCGGGAATTTCTTCCTGAAGTCCTTCAACTTTTCGATATCCGGCTCAAACGTGCAGACACCTTCCTGATTGTCCTCGCATTGAGCAACGATATGTCCGTATGGATGGATGGCTACAGTGCCACCGCTATACGGGCATAAATTGTCTTGTCCCACACGGTTCACACCCAGCACATACGCCTGATTCTCAATGGCACGGGCAGGAAGCAATGTCTTCCAGGCCAGCTGACGCTGCGATGGCCAGTTGGCCACACACACCATCACATCATAAGGTTCCGCATCGGTAATCCTTGACCACACACAGAAGCGCAGATCATAGCAAACGAGCAACAGGAAACG
>JAKSSP010000027.1 GCA_024403035.1 Mogibacterium sp. | reverse complement strand
TCGAGCAGGTCGATATCATATATCCTCTTTAGCTTCGCATCATCTCTTTCTTCCTGTGATGAGAACAGGTCATCGAGCGATGGTAGCCTCATCTCTATGCTTTTCTCGTTCGGCAAGTCTCATCACCTCCTTCGTAAGCGCCTCATATGCCTTTGCCGGTTTGGAACCGCGGTCATACTCGAATATGCTCTGTCCGGCCTTGGTTGCCTCAGCTGCCTTAACCGCGACAGGGATCTGAGTATCGAATATCCTTATCTTCATCCCATATTTCATTCTGATGGTATCTATGACTTCCTTTGCAAGATTAGTCCTGCCGTCCACCAATGTCATGACTATGCCGCCGATCTTCAGCTTATCGTTGGTATGATTCCTTACCATATCTATGCTCCTCATCAGCTGCGTCATGCCCTTAGCAGGCAGAAACTGCGCCTGTACGGGGATGATCACGCTGTCGGCAGCAGTCAGGGCATTTATAGTGATCATGCCCAGAGAAGGCATGCAATCGATCAGGATATAGTCGTAATCCTTCTTTACATCCTTCAGGAGATTGCTGAGTACCTTCTCTCTGCTCATCGCATTCACAAGCTGTGACTCCATAGAAGAAAGATCCAGATTGGACGGGATCAGATCTACTCCTTCGGGATGATGGATGATCGTATCCTGCACAATAGGTCTATATTCCTGTGTGGCCAGATACATCAGCCTGCCCAGAGACTTTTCGAGAGTATCTCCGTTCCATCCTAGAGATGCCGTCAGGTCACTCTGTGGATCAGCATCCACCAGCAGCACCTTCTTTCCCTGCCTGGCCAGCCCGACCCCGAGATTCAGAGCAGTCGTCGTCTTACCGACACCGCCTTTCTGGTTGCATATCGCTATCGTCTGCGCCATCTGACCACCTCCTAGTCTGTTTTAAGCTCGTCTTCGCTATGGAAGTCATCGAACATATTCTCGATGGAGAACCAGTCAAAGATATCCGTGTCGAAAAGGATATCGTAGAAGACAAAAAAGGTGTCCTCATCATATTTGGAGCAGAGCTCAAGCATATCCAGATCTTCAGCAATATCCACCATTCCTCTGGCGAGGAACATCGTCTGGAGCATAGGCACTACTGATTCCGGATCGGCATCTTCAATCCTCCTGACTATCTGCTTCAGTGTCGACATTTCCATACCATCCGCCATATCCTCAAATCTTGCTGCTGTCTTGTGAGCAATGTGGATGGCGATATCGCAGCAGAGCAGTTCTGCATCTGTAAGTCCAGGGACTTTTTTCTCTTCTTTGCATTCTTTATCCTTTTCCACTTCGTAGAACTCCTTATTTTTGATATCTGCCATCTGTCTGTACCTGATAGGATCGACCACCAAGATATCTGCTTCTCCACCTAAGAGAGCGTTCATAATCGTTTTCTTTTCTTTAGTCTTTGCATTCATAAATAATTCCTTCCTGCCGGTCTTCCCGGTCTTTTTCAAATAAAAGATCCTGCCCGGTATTGAGCAGGATATGTATGGAAGGAATTTCCTTATTATTATGACAGGAGCTTTATAAGCAGCTCATCGACCGCATCCGTATAGCGGCCCTCCTCGATCAGGGAGTTCCTCAGTTCATTCAAAGCGAATACGAGAACTCTTATCTCATCATGCGTCATCTTAAGCTTTATAGTATTTCCAAACATGTCTCGTACCTCCTTGTTACTGCGATACTATAACAAATGCTTGCAAACTGCTATTGTGCGATCTTTTCCGCATTTTGAGCCAATCGCACATTGGGTCTGCTTTTTTGCGAAGTATATTCTGGAGTGAAATTCCAGTTCAGTCATAAATCTCTGTATCCGTTGGAATATCTTCTTCGGAGAGTTTTTCTGCATCATCGATTCTTTTACCGCGAAACCCACCATAAAAGCCGATTTTTATGGCGAAAAACACGGGACTCAGTCCCAATGTGCCTTCGCGCATCCCCTAAACGAGCCCCTATTTCGGTTCTCTGAACGACCCGGCTGCGACCCGCGGGTACCCGTCAAAAAATCTGTGCTTGATTTGGAATTTCAACGCGGACCGCTGTATGCGCTGCAATAAAAGAGCCCCGAGACTTTCATCTCAGGGCCAACTTTCTGGCGGAGGACATGGGACTCGAACCCACGGGGCTGTTACACCTTACCTGATTTCCAATCAGGCTCCTTAGCCGCTCGGTCAATCCTCCACATCTAATTATTGCTTAGGGCTTCTGCCCAGCTCGCTAATGATAGCACAAGCAAATCCGAATTACAACAGTTCCGTCATTTCAAAATAGGGTAGAGTGATGGTTTTCCCATCACCCTCCCGTTGCACCGTACGTAC
>JAKSSP010000026.1 GCA_024403035.1 Mogibacterium sp. | reverse complement strand
GTTAACGTCCAATTTTGACGTCTTGCTAGAACTCATAAAAAAGCCGACCTTTGCGGCACCAAACATAAAACCGCAAAGCATATGGCAAGTGACAAAGACAGATTATTTGAAAAGATCTATTTCCTCTGGAAGGGGGAAGGCGAGAAGAGAAACCAGAGTATTGAATGGTACTGCGATCGCTATGGTGCGAATATCGAAGAGTACCGGAAATGGTTTCAAGGAATCAATCATTCCGTCAAGGAGATCCAGGTAGTAGGCAGACCTGGACAGACGGAAGCATCTAAGCAGGAAGCAGCAGCGGAAGCTGCGATGACACAGTTGCGCGAGCAACAGGAGTCAGAAGCAAGGATAGTGATCACGACCAGTGATGCAGGCAAGAAGCCGAAGCCTGCGATAGCTTCACTGACGATCAATTTAGGCAATGGCCTTCACATGACCCGCAAGGGAATGAGCTTTGATGAGTTCATTACCTTCGCACAAAACCTGAAGGCCCTATGCTAGCACTTACAGGACAGGAGCACTTTTACTTTATCCCAGGGTGCACAGATATGCGATACGGCTATCGCAAACTGGCAGAGATCGTAAGACACAAGTTCTTGAGAAATCCGCTGAATGGCGATGTCTACATCTTCATGAATGCTTCAAGGACGACAGTGAGGATGTTTCAGTTTGAGAACCATGCGTTCTACGTGCATGAGAAACATTATGTAGAAGGATACAGGTTTCTGGATATCCAGACGGACGATTCTGGTAAGACCTACTACATCACCTGGGAGGATCTTTTAAGCGTGTTAGAGACACCAATCATCAAGAAGATCCGGCTGGAAGATGAGGCGAAGAAGCACTACAAGAGGCGCAGATAGGCCTTCGCTATCAGCAGGACTCAAGGCTTGAAAAAAGTTTGAAAAAAGCCTTGAAAATATTTGGAAAACTCGCATAAAAAACATAACTTCGCAGAGCAAAATACTGAGAATTATGGCACTTGACGAGCTCCTCCAGCGAAAGATAATGATGGACAGGCTCAGGGACTTGGATGGCCGTCCAGCCCCTGAGGCTAATTCAGAGCTATCAGAGCGGGAGCTCCGCGAAATGATAGAATTCCTACAAGGCATGATCCGCGACCTCCAGCGTCAGCTGGAAGAGGCAAATGTGACAAACAAGCGGAACAGCGAACAGCTTATCAAACTCTACGATCTGCTAGAGAAGCAGCAGGCGACCATCGAGAAACTTCAGTCTCAGCTACTGGTAAGCAACAAGATGCGCTTCGGAAGCCCAAGCGTCAAAGGTATTGAGAAAAGGACCTCAAGCAGAGGTAAGCATGATGACAAGGATGACTTCGATGGCACCACAGGCAGTCTGACAGCCGCTATAGAAGACGAGTCAGAGATAGCATCCACGAAGAAGGGTAAGGGAAACAGCCGTAAAGGCAGCACTTACAAGACGCTTGAGGCAGATACGAAGGTATTTCATAGAAGCGATGAGAGCCAGCTGCCGGAAGGATCAGTCGTCATCAGTAGAACAATCCGTAAGGTCCTGGATGAGATCTGTATAGTAGTAGAGCACGATTTTGAACTTCTGACCTACCGCACGAAGGATGGATCGATGGAAACTCGTTACTTTCCGATGGCGGACGACAAGGAGTCGCACATCATCAAGCAGGTAGTCCCTCATACGCATGTTACAGCAAGGTTTCTTTCTAGTTTGGCATTTAACTGTCATCAGTTAAGCACGCCAGCCAATAGAGAGATGCTCAGGATGAGAGATCTGAACCTGAAGACCTGTCGCCAGACACTCATCAACTGGCTCTGGCGCGGAGGAGAGCAGCTGAATCTGCTGATTCCAGCCTTGAAGTCAATAGCTCTTGAAGAAGGAGCGAATACGAACTGCGATGAGACCTGGTGCAGAGTCAAGACTGCAAAGAAGTATAAGAAGCATTACATCTGGTGCCTCTGCAACAGGGCCCAGAAGACGGTAATCTTCTTCTATGATGAGGGCAGCAGGAGCAGAAATGCCTTAAAGGACTTCCTCGGAGACTCAAAGATCAAGTCGATGCAGACAGACGGATACAATGTATATATGTATCTGGACAAGGAGCAGGAACTGATCGACATTGAACATATCTGCTGCTGGGCGCATGCCAGACATAAGTTCAAGCTGGCTTATGAGCAGGGGAGCGATGAGCGAGCGAGGATCTTTCTGATGCTGATCGGTGAGCTTTATGGCATGGAAAAAGCCTATAAGGCAGCAGGACTGACCGCAAAGGAGATCAAGGAACGCAGGAATTCAGCAGAGACAAACCGAGTGATAGCAGATCTGTGCTGCCGACTGAATGACATGCTGAATGTCAAGGAGACCCTTGGCGACCTGATGCTCAAGGCCGTGAACTATCTCCAGAGCTTCTGGAAGC
>JAKSSP010000025.1 GCA_024403035.1 Mogibacterium sp. | reverse complement strand
CTCTTCTTCCATAGGTCAGGTAAAAGTTTCCTGTATTGTTCTATTGGTGTATTTTGTGGGAGAGAGGCTGATTTGTTCAGTACGTCTGTTATGTATTCAAAGAAATTTACGTCGTTGAGCCTGCATGAGCATGAGAGGGAATAGAATATCGCCCCGCGCTCTGCTCCTGCATGCGATCCGAAGAAAAGGGAGTTTCTTCTGGAGAGTGATACGTAACGGTTGAGTCTTTCAAGCTCATTGTTGTCCAGATGATAGTCACCCCGGGTGAAGATGTTGCATATTGCCTTCCACTCATTCATCATATAGTGTACGGCCTCGTGTTTTTCAGTTTTGGGCAGGAGTGATGGGTCGGCCGCCATACGGTCGATTTTCTTGCGTATCATCTTCAAAGTAGGTACGGCATACTGCCTTCTCCAGCGATAATTCTTCCGCTCCGTCCATCCGTCCTTTCCGATGGTATGCTTGTGCTCCTGATGGTACAGATGATTGATGAGCCTCACGACTACCTGGCAGTCAAAGTCATCTCCGCAGTCAAGGAATTTTCTCTTCACATGCTGCAGACAGGTCAGGCGTACGATTTTGTCATTTTTCTGTTCCATGTTTCTGTAGGCCGTGTACCCGTCCGACTGGAAAGCCCCCGTGCTGTCACCTATAAAATCATGTATAATCTCCTGCCTCCTTGACCCATCATGGTAGAAGAAGTAGGCCAGACGGCATCTCACTCCCTCGACGCACCATATGTATCCTTTCTTTATATGCTTGCCTTTGGAGTTTCTTGTTTCCACAAGCACATTGTGGTAGGTCTCGTCTCCTGCCTTGTAATCGTCTTCCCTGACCGCCATGGCTATTGCCTTGTGCAGGTTTTCAAACAGAGTGGCGCTCTTTGCCAGCAAGCCGTTTGCCGTCGCCTTGTCCATATCGAAGCCGTTCTCCGTAAAGTATCTGACGATTCTCTCTACTGGCATGGAGTAGATGTAGCGCAGCTGTGCCATGCCAGCAATGAAGCTGCCGTCGTACTGCGAGTTGAGGAAGGGAGCATCGGGAGCCTTTCCCTGCATGATCTCACCATCCTGGCTGTAGATGTGTACGTGATATACAGTCTTGACGAAGCGCATGGGGATGAGTTTGTAACGTATGACGTCACGCGTCTTTACCAAACGCGCTTTCATCGCATCATACCTGGGGTCATCAGGGTAGACATCTTCCTCCACCGTCTCCACTTCATAATGCTCCTTGCGCTTTGCGCCGTTGTTGGTCTTGGCATACACCCGCGGCTTTGGTTCTTGTTCACTTCCATCTTCAGCACAGACGGGAGTTGGTGTATTCTGCTTTTCCGATTCGTTGGCCTGTATCTTTGAGAGTCCCTTGATTATGCGCTTCTGCTTCGCCTCCTGCTCACCCTTCTCCACGAGCAGCTGCCTCAGGGAGGATACCTCCTGAGTAAGAGCTTCTATCTGGGCCACAAGAGCCTTGTTCTGTTGCTGCAGAAATGCGATAATCTCGTCCTTTTTCATACTACAAAGTTACGAAAAAAAGACGAGACTACCAAATAAAATGTCAGTTATTTTTAATTTATTTTACTGGTCTTTAGCTGTTTATGACAATCATTAAATATCTATTCTCAGCCTCTTGCGATATCTTACCGACCGCAGGCTTATTCCGCTCATTATTGCAGACAGTGTCTTGTAGGGCATCAGACAAGCCTTCTGCCCCGGCTTGAAAAGGGGGAGTTCAAAGGTGCCACGCTCAAGCCTCTTCTGGTACAGTACAAAACCGTCCGTATCCCAACGCAGGATCTTCACCGTCTGCCTGTTCTTGGAAAAAAACAGGAAAACGGCACCGCTGAGAGGCGGCAGTTGCATCTCCTGGCTTACAAGCCTGTACAATCCGTTGATGCCAAGATTCATGTTTACATAACGCTGGCATACATAGTATTTCATACCCTCACCTAATCCAAGCATAATGCCTCCTCTCTTGAATACAGTTTGAGAAATGACATCACAGCCTGAGCACTGCCATGCTTTATGGATACCTGACTGCCGTCGGGGAAAGTGACAGATATACCGGAGAGCATTTCCGACGTACCATCCTGCGGTGAGTCAGACGTTTCAACAGGAAGGAACATTGCGCCTGTCGTGAGACAGGAAGGAGGAAGTTGTTCCCTGGAGGCCTCGGCATGAAGCATCCGAATCTTAAGTTTTGCGGCACGGACCAACAAGCCTCTCTCGCGAAGCCATTTCTCCATACCGCGCTTATACACCTGTTCTTCCTGAATGAATGAAGAAAAAGTGGCTCTGGGGTTTTTGTTCAGCAGCACAAGGTACTTATTCCAAGTCTGCTCATAGCGATTGTTTGCTGTCATATTTTTTATGATTTAGAATTCGACAGCAAAAGTAAGAAAGACTAAGGACTGCCACAAGGCGTCATCGCGGAGACGCTTAC
>JAKSSP010000024.1 GCA_024403035.1 Mogibacterium sp. | reverse complement strand
TCATCATCCGTCATATCACGGACAATGACCGGAACCTCATCCAGCCCTGCGGCTTCAGCTGCGTGAACTCGCCGGTGCCCGGAGATGATCTCGTAACCGCCATCTTCCAAAGGCCTTGCGATGATGGGAGTTAACACTCCGTACTGGGCAATGCTTTCGGTCGTCCTCAGCATCGCCTCATCATCGACTACCTTAAACGGATGATTCTCGAAAGGAACCAGATCAAGTATCGAAATACTCTGAATGCGTTCCTGTTTTGCCTCAGCGCGGCTCGCATCTGTTTCGAAGATATCATCGTAACTGCTCAAGCTGATGTTTGCGCCTTTTTTCGGCATCGTGGATCACCTCCTTTGAAAGCTTCCTGTAGGCATCAGCTACCTTTCCGCCGGGATCATGAGCAAAGATGCTCTTGCCCTCGGCACTGATCTCGGCTGCACGGACAGACCTCGGTATCTCCACATCGAATACCTTCAGCTTGCTGCCGTAGGCTTCTCGGATAAGAGATGCGATCTCCTTGGCATTGTTGGTTCGGGAATCCACCATTGTGAGGAGAATTCCTTCCACCCGAAGCTTCGGATTGATCTGCCGTTTCACCTTGTTGACCGTCTGAAGCAGCTGCTCCAGACCCTTTGCGGACAGATACTGTGCCTGAACCGGCACCACCAGCTGGTCCGCCGCAGCCAGTGCATTGACCGTAAGCATTCCAAGGGAAGGCATACAGTCCAGGATAATGAAGTCGTATTCCTTTTTCAGAGGCTCCAGGTACTGCTTGAGAATAGATTCTCTGCTCATGGCATTTACCAAGGAAACCTCTAAACCTGACAGGGCAATACTTGCAGGCATCAGGTCCACGCCTTCTTCGTGAGTCAGGATACCTTCCTTTAAGGGGACAGGCATATCCTGCATGACCTTGGCCATCTGATCGGATACCGTCACCGGCAGGTCATCGGGCCTCGGATAACCTAAGGAAATCGTGAGGCTGGCCTGCGGATCCATATCCACCAGAAGGACTTTCTTACCTTCCTGCACCATGCCGATACCAAGATTCTCAGCTGTGCAGGTCTTACCGGTTCCGCCTTTCTGGTTTACACAGGCGATAACCGTTGCTTTGTTCTGCATTTCTTTGTAACCACCTCCTTAAAACTTGCCGGAAGCCATGTCGTTGTTCACCCATGCCTGGTAGTATGGGCTGATGGTCGTCGGGGCATTGAAGAGAGTGGCCAGCAGATACTGCTTCATGTTGCGGACCTCGGTACTGTTCTTCTGAAGACAGATCAGCACGTAATCGATGTGATCCTTCGTCAGTTTCATGAACCGGCTCTTGACCACTTCGGTTGGCTTATCATCTCCGGCAATACGGATGGTCTTTCGTTTGGAACAACAGGTATCCACTAATAAATCCAGAATACCTTCCAGAGTTTCCTCGTCGAAGCGATGCTCCTGAAGCAGAATGTCGAAGTAAAGGCTTTCTCTGAAATAGCTTTCATACTGAGCACGCTCACGCATCCCTTCGTTCCTATCTGCCGATAAGAAAGGATCAGTATCACTATATTCAGTATTATTTATCTCAGTATTACTTCCTCGTACTTCGGAAGATTCCAGAAACTGCGTTTCTACGACTCCAGAATCGTCCATTTTACGATTCAAGAACCGACCATTCTGTCCGACGGACAAAAAGTTCTTCACATAGATGAGATTTGGCTTCCCAAGTCCCTGGCGTTTTCTCTCGATCAGCCCGGCAACCACCTCCAGCTCACGAAGCATCCGGTTGACCTTCTTATCACTGCAGCCGATGGCCTTCATGATCTGGTCGATGGTGTAGATGATATACACACGGCCCTGTTCATCCACCCAGTTGTTTCTGGCAGATAAGCCCATGCGGTCCAGGAACAATCCGTACAGAATCTTGGCTTCTGCGGATACATTCTGAAAGGCAGGATCCGTAAACATCACCTTAGGGACACGATAGAAGGAAAACTGATCCGACTGCGCCCCGTAGAAATAATCAAACACCCATCTTCACCACCTCCTTCATGATCTTGTCCTTCTTCAGAGGCTTATCGCGAAGAGTGGAGCGGTGCTTCTCAAAGGGGCAGCGTACATACAGACAGGAGCGGTACTTGAAATCCGGCTGGTAGTAAGGACACTTTCTGCAGCTTGCAGGTGCCTGATCACCGGCCTTCTTTACTAACTTCTCGTAATGACGGAAGCGTTCCTCGGCCTTACTCATGGGAACCACCTGCTTTCTTACGTCTTTCCTGAAGCCATTTGTCCAGGTCCTTGTAACAGCAGGCGCTGACACAGGGCTGGCCTTTGGCATAACAGCAGCCTTCACATTTCTTTTCCTGTTCGGTCTTTACGACCTCTGCCAGGTAGTAGCAGTTCTCCTTGCCCAGAATGCAGCCGATCTTTCTGTTCTTATAGAAGTAACAGGCACGGCAGCTATCCGGACGGTCTGCATGGTATCTGATACCATCGATCACTTTTGTCTT
>JAKSSP010000023.1 GCA_024403035.1 Mogibacterium sp. | reverse complement strand
GTAAACGTCCTAATCTCCGCCTTGCCCTCTCATGACTAAGCCTTACCTTTGCAATGCCGAACAAATTATGGCATGCAAATGGAAAGACAAGAAACGATGGACTATGCTGCGGTGGTCCGTGAATACCGCACGAATGGTGGCGGCCTGAAGATGAAGGAATGGTGCCAGAAGGAAGGATACGATTACTTCAAGGTAAGGCGCTACAGCAAGAAGGAACCCATGTTCCCCGGTTTGGATAAGAATACTACAGCTGCTGCAAGTTCCCCCAAACCGCCCAAACTGATAAACCTTGAGATGACGGTAGAATCTGATTTGCCATCGGCTGCATCCGGTGGGAACTCGGTCCTGCATGTTTCGGAGATCGTGGTCAGACTGAACAATAGCGTTGAGATACGCCTTTGCGAGCGTCCGATATCCGAGATGGTGGAAATTGTGAACAAACTGCTGAGTTGACACCATGATTTCATTCACGTCTTCGATGACCTATCACCTCTACACGGAAGCTGCCGATATGCGTAAGGATATCGATGGCTTCTGTGGCATCCTCCGTTCAATGGGGGTGGATCCGACTCGCAGAGACCATGTCTACCTCTTCTTCCAGCGCAACCTGAAGATGGTCAAGGTTCTGTATCGTGGGATTGGAAGGTACGAAATGCTGAAAATCCGTCTGGACAACGGAAAATTCTTTCGTCCCGTGATAAGCGGAAACCGGCTCAGTGCCAAAATTTCCTGGAGCGACTTCGTTGCGCTGACAGAGAGCGTGCAACAGCACGAAATGATGGTGCAAAACATCGCTTTATAGCGGCGTAATATATTATCAAATAGATAATTACGCTTTAAATTTTAGGCTAAAAATACTTGCGTATGTCGGAAAAAAGTGCTAACTTTGTACCTGTGAATGATCAGAATCTCATAGCGGTGCTGCAAGCCAAGATCGCCCAGTTGACGGTCGAATTGGCAGATGCTGAGCGGAAGAACAATTCCGATGAGCAAGTAGCACGTATGGAGGAGTTCTATCGCAAACAGAGGGAGGATGACAAGGCATATTACGAGCAACGCCTGGAGTCGGAACGCCTGCGGCACAAGGAGGAGGTGGAGGCTCTCCGACAGGACGTCCGCGAGCTCAAGCAGCAGCATCGTGACGAGATGCGTCAGTTACGCGAGGAGAGCAAGCGCATATCGGCTGAGCAGATTGAAGAATACAGACGCCAGATGCAGATGCTCAATGAGCGTCTTGCCGTGTTGGACAATCTCGCCAAGGCACGTGAACTGACAGCCGAGGAACAGAAAGCCCTTGCCCGTTTCCGCCAGTCGCAGAAATACAAGCGGAGTGCCGAACAGCGAAACCTGCTGAACAGACGCGAGAAGGAAGTGACGCGTGAGGAGGAGAAGGACGGATGGGATGGCAGCAGCCCGGGTGCAGGCAATCCTTCAGACAATACTGCAGACATACCTGCTGATGCACACGCCAAGACTAACGGCAAGAAGACTATCAGACAAAGAAAGGACTGCCGCAAGAACGTGCCCTATACGGACAAACCTCTGTACGTCAAACTTGAAGACTATTACACCTTGCCATTCGGAGCAAAGTTCGTGATGCGCAATGGCAAGATAGACACATGGCAGATGAGGGAACTGGTAAGGATTCCGGAGCACTATGAGGAACGATTCTATACCGTGGCTCGTGTCAGGACGATGGACGGCGAACTGATCAGCACTCGCAAACGCCAGATTCCAGGATGCTGCTTCGACACCAACCTGATTGCCTATACCCTGGGTGAGCACTTCGTCTATAACAAGCCTTATCGTCAGATATGCATACAGCTCAAGGACCTGGGCCTGAACATGAACGACAGCACCCTGGGACGTCAGATACACATGGTGGTCAGGTACTTCCGCAAGCACATGAGCGATGCATGGGAGACGATTCTGAAGACCGCCAACTACTGGATGATAGATGAAACTCCCGGCCTTGTCGGCTGCGAGAAGGATGGCATCCGGTCCTACTTCAAGCGTTACTTCTGGGGCATCAAGGCCAAGGCACTGAAGCTATGTTGGTTCCTGTATGAGAACGGCAGCAGAGGACTGAAAGCCATCAAGCCCTTCCTTGACCAGTTCATCGGATTCTTCACCACAGACGGCTATGTGGTTTACAAGGCATACGATGGCAAGGATACGCCCAACCAGATACGGAGCGCATGCCTCACGCATATTAGAAGAGGTTTTGTGGACAGCATGGAAGAGAACAGGGAGCTTTCCTATTGGTTTATAGATATGATAGGCAGGCTCTTCGGACTTGAATACGAATACAAGAAACGAAACCTGTCACCAGAGAGGAGGCTGAAGGAACGGAACCGGGACACAGCCGGAAGCACCAAAAGCCTGATGGAGAACATCTGGCACAGGCTCAAGGAATTCCACGACTCCGGATACAAGGGATGCGGTCAGCTCATGACCAAAGCCTTGCGCTATGCCTACAACGAATGGAAAGCGATGGAGACGGTACTGAAGAACGGAGCCGTAGAACTCTCGAACAATCTGGCCGAACAGATGATGCGCCACATCAAGCAGAACCTGAAGAACAGCATGAACATCGGAAGCGAGGAAGCCGCCCTCGACAATGCCTTCATGTACTCGCTCATCGAGAGCTGCCGTATGAACAATATCTCGCCAGTAGATTACGTCCGCCATCTGACTGCTGAACTCGCGGATGGCAAGAGCAACAAGCAACAGATTTTACCTTGCTTTTGCAAGATTTAAGAGCCTTTTTTCACAAAAAGAAAATCTTAATCTTATTTAACATTTCCACTAAGCACTGTCTTTCAGTGCTTTAGATGCATGCGCGTAAATTAGGACGTTTAC
>JAKSSP010000022.1 GCA_024403035.1 Mogibacterium sp. | reverse complement strand
ATCAGATCAAAGCCGCATTCGATACCGCACAGCATGAAGTCGACTTCCTGAGACAGAGAACCGCCGAGGGCGTGAGACGTGCACAGATGGAAGGCAAACGCGTTGGAGCTGAGAAGGGCGCGAAGCTGATCACAAAGAAGTCTGTACAGGCTAAAGAAATCATTCTGCAGAACTCCCGTTCCTTCATGGGAACAATGAGCGACGCGGATTTAATCGACCTCCTGAAAGGCAAGCTCGGCAAGATGAGCCGAAATACCTTCTATAAGTACAAGAAGGAACTTGATCAGGAGCATAGAAACGCATAACAGATAATTGTCATAATTCCTACTGTGAGGCGTGAGGGCATCCGCGAGGGTGTCCCTCTGCATCCAGTAACGCCGATCAGGAAGGATGAACGGCAATTAATACGTGATATTTAATCAGGAGAAGGAAAGAAGGAGGAAGTTATGAGAGACGTGAAACGACTTGCAGACGAAGGGCACGCCCTGATCGCGGAAGATGGAAGCCTTGATATGGGCGTTGATGAACTTCAGCAGCTGCAGAGGATCGCGAGAGGATACGGCAACGAACACGACGGCGTTTTCCGTGCGATCGGCGCGGCGTATTATATGGGTCTGAAAATCGGATATGATCGCGGAAGATATGACCAGTAGAGGAGGTGTCCGTCAATGACCAACAGAGAGCGGAAGCGCATCTATATGCGCGATTATATGAAGTCGTATCGAGTAGCGAACCGCGACCGCATAAACGCGTATCAGCGGAAGTGGAGAGCGGAAAACCCTGATAAGGTGAGAGCCTATCAGGAGAAATGGTTAGAGTCTGAATCCTCTGCAGAGGTTTAGATATAGATATGCCCACGGCATCGGATAACGTCTCCTGTCCATGCCGTGGGCTCTTTATTGGTCATATTGATGTGTATGATTATCATGTATCACTATAGGTAGAAGGCATGAGAAAAGTAAGATACTTTAATTCTGCTCCTGATAGTGGTATAATAGCGAACGAAGATAAAAAAAGAAATGCCCGTCAAGTGTTGGCGCACTCGACAGGCGAACGGAATCAGACTTAATATGCTGATTCACTTAAAAATTATCACGCATCAATACTACCATTTTTGAGCGCTAAAGACAATGCAGTTTTGCGGAAAGTGTCTTAAAAAGATACAGATGTGTATCAAAAGTGTCTTAAAAAGACAATTGCAATGGTGGTACGAGATAATGAATCTAAGTGACTCAGCGAACGTGGGAAACGTGTTCGTCGGGTCACTTTTTTATTGATCGTGACAGGCTGCAGAGGATTGCCAGGAATCGAGGTTCATACAATGAAATCGTTCAATTTACAGCGATATTATGACGAAGCCGCTCGCATTGGAGAGAATGCATCCGATCAGATCGCGAAGCTGAGAAGCAACAAGGCGCGAGAAATCGCAATCGTACTTCAGGACGGATACGCGGACTTGTTCAACCGCCTGACGGACGACGTTGAGGACTTTATCACAGAGTGCCCAAATATCCGAATTGTCAGGAATGCGGAAGGCGTGAGCATTTATACCTACCGCAGATAAAACCCGCTGAAATCGGCTGTCAGGAGCTCACAGCGGTATCACAGCACAGCTAAATAATATGCATGAAAGTGGTATGCATTCGCACTATAAACGAATACGCCTTGACGGAAGGCGACGCACAAAAAGACCGTTAGCCAGTCGTGTACTACTGGAATGAGGGCGGGCATCCTGTGAAGGGTGTCAGGCTTTAGTACTGGAGGAATCCTAAAGGGAACGCGCAGAGCTGTATGAGATCGCAATCAGGCGACCACAGAAAAGACTTCGGAGGGGATGAGGTTTAGGCGATGCGCACTGTCGAAGGGGCGAGGATGACGGAAGCCATCTTCTCCACTGAAGAACCCGCTCACAGGGGGGAACGTCTGCCTTCAGGAGCTCAGAATCAAGAAGCCCTGTTCAGACGTTCCCGAGAAAACATCTTCCGAATTAGTCTGAATCCGAATTGATTAAACTGATTTTCAACAGAAGGCGAAGCTCTACAGCTCGAAGCTAACGCGAGTTAGTGAGAGCCAACAGGGGGCGGCGCAGTCCTCTGCATCGGTGCAAGTGTTGGACGGTGGGGGGCAGTCGACCCCCGCCATGATAGACCTGATCAACGGGAAAGGTGCGGACAAGGTGCGGAGCTTATCAGTGAGGTAATGGTTATGCGTTCGGTGAGGTGTCCAGGCATCCCGCTGCAAAAGGCAGCCAATCTCCTGAAGGTTGCAGATGTCGACCCGCTGACCTGATCGCGGCGGCTCGGACATGGCAAAAACTGGACTTCTCACGCGCGCGAGGGTTTCCGGTTCAAAGCACGAGCGAAGCGCGAGAAAATCGCGTTTAACTGTCGAGGAAGCCAAGAGAAAAACGCTCAGGCGTTGCTAAGGTTCACAGAGAATCTGCAGAGGTTTTCTGTTTGAATGTATCAAAACAAAGGTATATATAAAATGTATTAAAACTATTGCAATAGGGGTCATTTTCCTGTATTATAAGTGTATCAAAACAAACGAACGTTAGAACAAATACACAGGAGACGAGAAAATGACATTTGGATATGTGAGGGTCAGCACAGTGACGCAGAACGAAAAAAGACAGATAGAGAACATCAAGGCGAAATATCCTGACGCGGTTATCATGGTGGACAAGTGCACAGGCACGAACATGAACCGCCCCGCATGGAGCAAGCTCATGAAGAACCTGAAGGCGGGCGACGTCGTTGTGTTCGATGAGATCAGCAGAATGAGCCGAAACGCTGCAGAGGGCTTTCAGGTGTATCAGGAGCTGTACGAAAAGGGCGTTGAACTGATTTTCCTGAAGGAATCCACACTCAACACAGAGAACTTTCGCAACGTGGCTCAGGTAGAGCTCACTGGTACGGACGTTGACGCAATCCTGAAGGGCATCAATGAATATCTGATGAAGCTCGCGGAGAATCAGATCAAAGCCGCATTCGATACCGCACAGCATGAAGTCGACTTCCTGAGACA
>JAKSSP010000021.1 GCA_024403035.1 Mogibacterium sp. | reverse complement strand
AACTGCTGCTCCCATCGGCTGGCGGCAAATCCAGAAATGACACATCCAAGTATTGCCGAAGGAACAGCAATCATCATGATATCCCTAAGGAACATGCCACGAATCTCCGAGAACTGAGCGCCGTTCACCCTTCGTACAGCAATCTCCTTTCTGCGTCTCTTGATCTCGTCAATCGTATAGCCGATAAGACCGATGATTGCAATCAGGAGAGTGATGATACCTCCGATGAGGATTGTATTGCGGATATCAAGAGTCTCCTTATATGCATCCAGTCTCTGAATCTTGAATGGGCATATCTCCAAAGTCCTGTCTGTGACAACCCGCTCAATCACTGCCTGCGTCTTAGCCAAGGACTCAGAGTCAAGATTGTGGTATTTGATGATGATATGGCCAAATGCATTGCATGTAATATCAGGGTTCAGATAGAATACGGCCATCGGCCTTGTCTCGAAGAACTCTTCATCTCCGGCAAACAGCCTACTTGTTATCGGCTCGAATACCCCTGTGATAACCGATGTAAGTTTACCGTCAGTGTGTTCAGTAACCATGATTTCCTTTCCGATTACATCATCCCATCCGGTATTGGTCTTGAGCATTTCCTCAAATCTTGTATCGATCATAACCTCTTCATCATACCACTTATCCTCTGTGAAGGTATGCCCCTTGACTATCTTCACTCCCATGACATCGAACCAGTGGGAATCATTCCAATAGCCATCTGAAATATTGAACAAGGTTTCACTGCTTCCCGGAAGCTGAACATTGTTGCCGGAATAGCTCCCGAAAGGAGACTGGTTGCTGAATGACGCGTCAGCGACATCAGGAATTGTCAAAATCTCATCCATGAGGGACTTCTTCTGAGACGGACTCATTCCATTTATATCCACAATGGCAGTGTTGACGCAGTCAAAACCGAGGTCGGTAGTCACTAGTTTGTCATACTGGAGTGAAATGATGCTAAGCAATACTCCAAGGAACGCAACGGCAGAAAACTCAACAGCTAGAAGTGCACGTTTCCATACTCTATTTCCGGCGACGAAGTTTCTGAATATTGTTTCCACCGGTATGCGACTGTACATAGCTGCTGGAATGATGGCATTGACCAGAAATACAAGAACCACTACGGCGACGGAAACCATCAGAGGCGTCCCTCTGAACAGGTCGGAGACTGCCGTTCCCGCCAGATTTTCTATCGTTCCTCTTGAGGCATAGATCAGGACTATGGCAGTGAGACAGGCAAGCACCGTATGTACAAGTGACTCGGCAGACATCATCATATACATATCTGCAGCATCACTTCCAAGACATTTGCGAAGAGCCATCTCGCGGCTGCGATTAACCGATGTCGAGAGCACAATCAGGATATAGTTCAGTACTGCAGTCAGCAGAAGGGCCATCGCCACCAGGGCAAGCACCAGCATCATGCTCCTTGAATTGCTGACCTCATTATGGTAACTGCTATAGGGATGTACAGGGAAACTCTTAAGCCCGGCTTCCAGCACGTCCTCCCGTGGCAGATAATGATCGATGAACGCGGATATCCCATCTGTAATCTGAGCGGCTGCATTCTTATCAACCAGCCTTATCAATGTTCTGTATCGGTCGTTGCCAATCAATTGATCCGACCCATCATACATTCCGTACATGCTGATGCTTGGCAGTGATACCACAACGTCAGGACGAAGGCTTGAATTAGACGGATAATCCTCAAAGACTCCAGAAATAACCACTTCAGCACCTTTCACATCATCCTCAAGCCTGAACACCTTTCCAAGTATGTCTTGTGCTGCCTGCGATTGATCATGGCTGCCAGAAAGCCTCAGGGCTAGTGAGGAAGACACCACTGCATTACCCTTCATGCCAAGTGGTTCGGTAAGACTTCCCGCCAGACATTGACGGTCAAGGATCCTGAAAAAACAGGTGTCGGCAAGAATCACACGGCCTACACTGGCCTTGCGGTCACCTTCTTTCAGAATTACCTTCGTATCATTTGTTACAGGTGTCCATCTAGTCGCCACTTCTACGGCAGGAAAATGCTCCTTCATACGTGGAGCGATACCTCCCGAAGTACTTCCGTAGCCCTGTTCCTCTCCATCGGTATTATAGGTTTCGGTCACATAGAAGATTCTGTCGGCTCCTTCAAAAAATTTATCAAAAGTCTTTTCAAAGCACACTTTTGTCAGGAGCACAAGACTCACTGATAGTCCAAGGCTCAGCGAAAGAATCTTTATACCGTTCCTGCGTCCCTTCGCAGGAAGTGATCTGACGGCCGAAATTATATAATTAATGAAATTCATCTTATTCTATTTCCTACTGCAAAATTAATACTTCATTGTCACCAAAGCTGTCATAGCCAGAGGTGATGACCTTCTCGCCAGGTTCCAGGCCTTCGAGGACTTCATAGTACTGAGGGTTCTGGCGGCCGATGCGGATCTCGCGCTTTGTGGCCTTGCTTCCGTCCTTGTTCACAACGTATATCCACTTGCCGCCGGTCTTCTGGAAGAAGCTGCCGCGAGGGATGAGTACAGCGCCTTCAGGTGAGCCGAGCTGAAGATTGAGGTAATAGGTCTGGCCGCTGCGGATGTTCTCAGGCACCTCTCCCTCAAACTTGAAATCAGCCTTGAACTTGCCGTCACGCACCTCTGGATATACCTTGCGCAGCGATGCGTTGAAGGTCGCACTCTGGCGCTCGAAAGTTGCTGCAAGGCCAGGAGTCACGCGGTCGATGTAATGCTCGTCAATCTGCGCCTCGATCTTGTAGCTGCTCATGTCGCTAATCTGGCCGATCTTAGTTCCGGCAGCGATGTTCTCGCCAAGCACAGCATCAAGAATGCCGAGCTGGCCGTCGATAGGAGCCTTGATTGTGAGGTTATCCTTGCGCTTGCGGATCATGCGCATGTTGATCTGCATGTTCTCCAGACTCTCGCGCATGCGCTCCACCTGAGTAGAGCGGAAGAGGCTGTCCTGTACCTCTTTGTCGAGAATGATCTGCAACTTCTCAGCCGCAAGGTCATAGTCTTCTTTGGCCTTCAGATACTCTTCCTTGGCGATAAGTTTCTCCTCATAGAGGGTCTTCTGCTGCTCGTATGTGCGCTTGAGCCTCTTCACGTTAAGCTGATACTCTGCCTTGGACTGCTTCACATTCAGCCTGTCCTGCTCCATCTGAATCTGGGTATTGCGAAGGATGTTCTCCTTCTCAGCCAGTTCAGCCTCAGAGTTGAGAATCTGCAAATCGAGGTTGTCGTTCGAGAGACGCAGAATCTCGTCACCCTTCTTCACCTGCGAGCCCTCCTCAATGAGAATGGCATCCACAATGCCGCCCTCGATAGGGCTTATCTGAATGGTCACCAGCGGCTGCACGGTACCACTCAAACGGATATAGTCGT
>JAKSSP010000020.1 GCA_024403035.1 Mogibacterium sp. | reverse complement strand
AACTGGTGCTGGGGTTGGGGCCCCGGCATCCAGTTACACAATCTCGATAGATTATCACAACATTTGGATAATCCACGTTATCCCAACTTTATCATTATCACAACATACCCTCAAGGATGTGGATTCTAGAAGCCTATGTTGGGTATGTTGGCAAAAGATTGTTTGGATAACGTTTTGCGTTAGCAGAGGTTTTTCAGGAAGTTTTCCAGTTCTGAGTCGTGTTCCCATTCTCTGGTTTTTGCTTCGTCGTCTATCTTTGTTTGCATCATGCTGAAGGCATCCTGTCGGGCTTTGTCATCGGCGCGGGCATAGATTTCCGTAGTTTGTATGCTTACATGGCCAAGGAAGTCCCTTATGTGTATGAGGTCAAGCCCCGCTTGCAGCAGGTGCATTGCCTTTGAGTGCCTGAACATATGCGGATGAACGTTTGCCGGTATAAGGTCAGCCCTTTGGGCTCGGGCCATGTCGGCATATTTACTGATTATATTGCTGATTGCCGTACTGCTCAGTTTCTGGTGCCAGTAGTTGTAGAACAGGGGCTTGTGTTCGGCTCCCGGTGCATCCAGATTCTGCATCTCCACATATCTGCGTAGCAGACCGGACAGATCTTCGCTTATATACACGCGCCTCTCCTTATTGCCCTTGCCTATGATGGTGACTGAGCAGGGATTGTTGTAGCTGATGGCCGCCGGTGTCATGTCTATAACTTCCTGTATCCGGGCTCCTGTCTCATACATCAGAGTAAGCATTACGTAGTTTCTGAGCCCTTTGTCAGTAGTGTAGTCAGGTTGTTTGAGGAGAAGGTCCATGCCTTCTTTCGTGAGATAGTCGACAACCCTTTTACGCTCACGTCTTTTGGGGATCTGCACAATATCTGACCATTGCTTCATGTTTGCTGGATCGCACTGCATCATATAGCAGATGAAGCTTCTTATGGCAATGAACCTGTGGTTGCGGGTTCTAGCACTGTTTTTCTTTTCCTTCTCGAGATATTCCAGGAACGCCAGGACATTATCCTTGGTGACATCCTTGAAGCTGAGTTTGTCTATGGAAGTGGCTGTGTGCCCGGAGAGGAAGTTGAAGAACAGCATGAAGGCATCTCTGTATGCCCTGCGGGTGTTTGCACTCACTCCGCGGACATTGGCAAGATAGACATTGAAGTAGTTGTCCATGCATGTGTACAGTTGTCTATATTCTCGTTTCATTGTATAAGTAATGCTTGACCTTGTTGATGTATTCTTTGATTATAGCGGTATTCTGGGCATCCAGTCCCATGATTTCCGGGTACATCTCCTCGGTGAGACGAAGGTAGTGCTCCGTCTCATACATGTTCCTATGGCCCATGAAGGTCGATAGTAGCGGTAGCGAGCAGTACATGTCATGCCCGGCCTTTCTCATCTTCATGAAGGCGTGAACGCACGCCGTGTGCCTTAGGTGATGTATATGAGGCCCCTCCTTGCCGCCTTTGAAGCGGATTCCGGCAAGGGGCAATATCTGCTGGAAGTGTATGTACGGATTGGTGCGGTTGAGTCTGCGACCGTCTGATGCCACAAAGAAAGGGCTGTCAGGATCGGAGATGCCGTTGTTTCTTATCTTGTCCCTGTAAAAGATGTATTGCTTCAAGACTGCTTCCAGACTCTCATTGATGGGGGCATATCGCTGATGATGGTTCTTGGGATCGTTGATTACGATGATGTGTTTCTCGAAGTCAATGTCGCGGTTTTTAAGATCTAGGGCCTCACTGATGCGCATTGCCGTACTGTAGAGAGTTCTTAGCAGCGCTGGAACGGAGATGGCTATCTGCACCGGAGATTTGTGATGCACCCTCCGGCTGTCCGCAATACGGAAGATGGCGGCTATTTCTTCTTCCGAGTACACATATTGCTGCACGCCGATGTCGCGGTGACGCGGCATGAAGGGGATAAAGCATGTTATCCCTTTATGGTTGAGATAGCGAGCAAGCTTGATGTATGTTATCTGGCGCAGGTATCTGGTAGATTCCTTAAGGTGGCCCATGGACTCCACCCATTGGTCATATACATCCTCCGTAAGTGTGTCCTCCTTGTAAGCGATGCGTTGCAGGAACTGGTCAAGCATAGAGAAGGTGTATTTTGTGTCCTCGGCACCATATCCAAGACTCACGCGCCACTCGTGATATTCAGTGAAGTAAGCAGCCATGCTGCTCTTGTACTCAATGATTCTAATCATACAATATCCCTCCTTTCTGTATGTAGAAGTTCTTATCCACCATCGGCACTTCAAGAGAGCATTCCAGCAAGTGCTTGATATCCACGGCAAGGTATGTCTTGGTAGATTCCGTGGTGGAGTGCCCCAGGATGCTGGAGATTACCGGCAGGGTGACATCGTTCTGGAGCATGTTCGTGGCAAGGGAGTGTCGCAGGGCATGCGCTCCTTGCTTGCGACCGCTCACATCGACACCAGATGCCCGTATCCTGTCCCGAAGGGCGCATGATACAGAGCATGGAGTCATGCCGCTATATGGGGCGGAGTGACCTATGAACACGCTCTGCTCCTTTACCTGAGGCCGTCCGTGTAAAGTGTAGTCACGTATGGCGTTGCCAACATCCGGAAGTAGAGGAAGAACTATCTCCACCTTTGTCTTGTGCTGTACAAGACGTATCTCATTCCTCTGCCAATCTATGTTGGAGTATTGCAGAAGGCTGATATCAGAAGTTCTCAGACCAAGACGCGATGCACATAGGATCATGGCATAGTCACGTTTCCCCTTTGCCGACAGCCTGTCTATCGAACGCTCTATCTGACGCACTTCATCTATGGTATATACCGAGGGCAGTTTCACGTTCTTTGGAAGATGGATACTGCGGAACAGCTCACGGAAAGACTCGTTGATAATGCGGTTCTCATACAGATAGATGAAGAAGTTCTTGAGGCAGATAAGGGAGTCCTCCCGTTTGCGCTCAAGAGAACTGATATGGGACATAATCACATCCCATGTCACGTCCGCCAGGTCCATTCCGCGCCGCTTCAGGCTTACTGCGAATGACTCCAACACCTTGCCGTAGTTCCTGACGGTAACAGCGGACAGCAGCCTGTCTTTTTCAAGGTACTTCAGATAACGGTCCGCCTCCCGGCCGATGACACCTTCCCAGTGATAGCTGAGATCTTTGGTACGGGCTCTGGCATAACCCTTACCCTCCATATCGTTATTGACAAGATTGATAACGGCCCTTGCCTTGTTTTTCGTGGGTCTGCTGAGGATGGGGTCAGCCATCACGCAGTTCAGATACAGAAGGCCTGTTGACGGCTCGTACTTCTCAATGCCGTTCTCCTCCATGAAAACGAACAATTTGCGCAGGGACGATATGTGAGTGGCAATTGTATCGTCGCTCTGGCCATAGGATTTAAGAAGCTCCACGAACGGAGGCACAAGCTCTTCCCGAGCAATGGGGTAATGTAGCATATTCGTAAGATTTTAAGTGAAACATTACCCAAAAGT
>JAKSSP010000002.1 GCA_024403035.1 Mogibacterium sp. | reverse complement strand
CGCTGCGGGAAATGCAAAGCGGTCTGCCCTGTGGATGCGATCAGCAGCAGATTTGTTCCCTAATGTAGCATATTGGAATGATGATTGCAGGTCTAGCGTACTACCAAATCACTAAAGATAACTTCCTGATATGTCCACCTAGCATTAATATAAAGCCTGCAAAGAAGCACGAAGAGATGTTCAGTCGTAAACGGTAAATAGCACGTGCGAAGTGAATCCGAGATCATCAAGAACGGTCCCATTCCTCTCAAAAGCTACCGGATACAGCCTCGCTGATATCGCGACGGAGGCTATTCTGGGTAAATCGCTGAAGGAACAGGGCATATTCGACCTCTATCCTGAGGAAAAAAAGAGATTCTATGTAAAGGTCCCTGTCTTCAGTTTCAACAAGATAAAGGGCCTCGACACATATCTCTCGCCTGAGATGAAGTCCACCGGAGAGGCGATAGGCTACGACAACAAGCTGAACCGCGCGCTCTATAAGGCTCTTATTGCATCCGGCACAAAACTGCGCAACTACGGTACCGTGCTGGCGACACTTGCAGGAGATGACAAGGCAGAGGCACTTCCTTTGATAAAGAGATTCTACAACCTGGGGTTCAATATAGAGGCGACCCATGGCACTGCTGTTTTCCTCAGAGAGAACGGCGTAAGAACACGCGAGATGAAGAAGATAAGTGAAGGTTCTGATGAGATCCTTGAAGCGATCCGCAAAGGTCATATCGCGTATATCCTCAACACAAGAAAGGCGGGTGACCACGTTACTGCAAATGACGGAGCCCTGATAAGGCAGTGCGCGAGCGAAAACAACGCAACACTCTTTATTTCACTCGACACAGTGAGCGTGCTCCTCGATGTACTCGAAGAAACAACACAGACTATTTCAACAATAGACGCATGATCCTATGATGAAACTGATACACGCTGACATAGTTTATTCAGAAGACAGAGCGCATCTGGCGGTGCATCCTGACAGCTACATCGCTGTTGAGAAAGGAAAGGTGAAGGGCATCTGGCCTGTGATCCCGGAGGAATACCGGAATGTCTCGGTGACTGATCACAGCGGCGGTGTTCTGATCCCTGCTTTCTCTGATCTTCATGTGCATGCTCCGCAGTATCTCAACAGAGGCCTCGAGATGGACCTGCTGCTTGAGGACTGGCTCAGTAAATGCACTTTCCCGCTGGAGGCAAAGTATGCGGATCCGGGATTCGCGAAACTTGTATACGATGCCTTTGTCGATGACATGCTGGCCAATGGGACAATGCATGCCTGCGTTTACGGGACCATACACAGTGAAGCTACATCATACCTGATAGAGAGGATGGACAAAGCGGGCATAAAGGGATTTGTCGGCAAGATCAATATGGACCGCAGCGCTCCGGAAGATCTCTTGGAGGATGCTGAGGAGTCGGTACGCGAGACCGAGGCCCTCCTTGAAAAATACAGCGGCAACAAAAATACTAAACCGATACTCACACCGAGGTTTGCACCGACATGTACCGGCAAGCTCCTGTATGATCTCGGGAATCTGGGCAAAAAGTACGGAGTGGGGATGCAGACGCATCTCGTGGAATCGCTCTGGGAGGCGGAGCAGGCAAGGGTGTTGTTCCCTGAGTGCTCCTGCGATACGGAAATATATGAGAAGGCCGGATTGATGGACAACGGCCCTGTCATCGGCGGACACTTCATATTCCCGTCAGAAGATGACATCCGCATCATGCAGAAATACGACAGTTATGCTGTGCAGTGTCCGGACGCGACAGTCAGCGTTATTGCGGGCATCATGCAGACAGGCGCTCTGCTGGACAGGGGAATGAAGATAGGTCTTGGCAGCGACATATCCGCCGGGCATCACATTGGAGTCTACACGCAGGCTGCCCGGGCGGTCCAGCTGTCCAAACTGAAAGAATTTTATGAGCCTGAAGGCAACCGCAAGATCAGTTTCCCGGAGGCGTTCTGGATGGCTACAAAACAGAGCGGAGATATCTTTGGCGCCACAGGCTCGCTGGAGCCGGGCTCGGTATTCGACGCCCTTGTCATAGACGGCCTTTCCGATGCCGCGAGAGACCTTTCACCGGCGCAGATCGTGGAAAGATTCTGTTACATCGGAACAAAAGAGAACATAAAAGCGAGGTATATCAACGGGAAGCAGATATGATCCTGCTGACCATTTCTTCTATATTATCACGCGATGTCGCAAGATTGATTCGAATAAAGGTGCTGCTATTGTCTCCTCCGAACCATGATCCGTAGTCGAAGGCAAGGCGGCACTTTTTCTGTATAAAATCTTCTAAATCTTCAGCTTTCACATACGCGCCCAGATCGACCCAGGCAAGGTAGGTTGCTTCGAGCGGGGAGACACGCGCCTCCGGAAGATGTTCAGCAAACTGCTCTCTTATATAAAGGTAGTTGCCGTAAATAGTCTCCTTGACATCTTCAAGCCAGGCTTTGCCGTATTTGTACGCAGCTTCTGCCGCAATATATCCTGCAGGGCTGCCGCTGCCCGTTCTTATGCCGCCTATGAAACGGTCCCACTCATCCCTGAGCTGAGGATCTCTGATCACAATAAAGGAATTATGGAAAGCGGCAATGTTGAAAGTCTTGGATGCAGCGGTAAGCATTATGACGCGGTCGCTTTCTTCCGCGACGCTAAGAGTAGGAGTGTGCCTGCTGCTGCCAAAGACGAGATCGTGGTGGATCTCATCGGAAATGACAGCCACACCGTGCCGTCTGCATATTTCCAGCATCCGTCTCAGTTCTTCTTCAGACCACACTCTGCTGACCGGATTGTGAGGAGAGCAGAGCAGAAAAGCCTTCACTGAGTTTTCTACGATTTTCCTCTCAAAATCCTCAAAATCAACATAGTAGCGTGAATCTTTGTTGATCAGTTCTGAGCATATAAGCTTGCGCCCGTTATTACTGACAGCGTGCATGAACGGGTAGTATACAGGCGTAGTGACGATCACTGCGTCGCCCGGCTTCGTAAGCACCTGTACGGCGATATGAAAGCCGCTCACCACACCCGGAGAGTATCTTATCCAGTCACGTTCAACTGAAAGGCCATGCTCTGATTTTTCCCAGTCAATGAAAGTGTCATAGTAGCTGTCCGGGGCCATGTAATAGCCGTAAGCCGCGGTTTCGATATACTCTTTCAGCGCTGCTTCTATGTGGCTGTCCACCTTAAAATCCATGTCGGCGACCCAGAAAGGAAGAAGTCCGTCTTCTCCAAATGTCTGCTCAAGGCCGTCCCACTTGACGCATGAAGTCCCTTTTCTGTCGATGTATTGAGGCATATCAGTATCTTCCGGTTGATCTGCTGCAAATAGTATCCATATTGAGTTTATCACAAACCCCATGCGCCTATAACCTTAAATCCATTTCATCAATTGTGTGATACAATTATAAATGTGTAAAACAGAAAAGGAGACCAAAGGAATGATAACAGGAAAGCAGAGGAGCGAACTCAAGAAACTGGCACAGGAGCTTAAGCCTGCAGTCATGATAGGCAAGGACGAAGTTACACCGGCTATTATTCAATCTATAGATGAGTATCTGACAGCTCATGAGCTCGTAAAGGTGCAGATCCAGGAAGGCTCGCTTGCCGATCCGAAGGAGACTGCAAACGATATAGCGAAAGAACTCGGAGCGGAGTTCGTACAGGCGATCGGCAGGAGATTCGTACTGTACAGACAAGCCGCTGACCCGGACAAAAGAAAGATCTACATATAGGCAATGCATGACATCTGGAATCCGTGGCACGGCTGCAAAAAATGCAGTGAGGGATGTGAGAACTGCTATATGTATTATCTCGATGATATGAGAGATAAAGACGGCGCTGAGGTATACCTTGAGGAAGCGGATCAGTGGCGCGGCGAGGCATGGGACATAATGCGCATGAGAAGCGACGTGATCTTCATTCTGGTCACCAAAAGGCCTGAGCGGATACCGCTGCTTCTTGAGCTGCCGTTCAAAAAATAAGGGCATATATGTCGCTCCTATCCTGGGACCGGTGAGCAGCGGATAGATATGGATCCCTTCCGGACACAGCAGGCAAGAAGAGTAAGGAGAAAACAATAATGAAAGAAACAGAAACAACGCCAAGAAGAAGTATTGCTTTCATAGGATCAGAATGCTATCCGTTCGTAAAGACAGGCGGTCTGGGCGATGTCATGTATGCTCTGCCTAAGGCACTGGCAAATCAGAACTGCGATGTAAAGGTGATAGTCCCTCTTTACCGCTGCATCCCGCAGGAGTATAAGGAAAGGATGGTATACCGCGGATCGTTTGGCATGGATCTTTGCTCTGATGGCAGGTCCTTCCATGTAGGCATCATGGAATATGTGTGGGACGGCGTGGAATATGACTTCATAGACAACGAGGAGTTCTTCTCCGCCGGAAATCCGTACATCAGCCTCGTAGATGACATACCGAAATACTGCTACTTCAGCAAGGCTGCAATGGCTGCACTGATCTATATGGATTGGATCCCGGACATCATCCACTGCCACGACTGGCAGGCAGGGCTTGTCCCTGTATACCTGCGTACTCTGTTTGCGGATACGGCTCTCAGGGATGCTAAAACGGTCCTGACGATCCATAACCTTCGTTTCCAGGGAGTCTACAATATCCCTACGATAAAATACTGGACAAATCTTCCGGATGAGGTCTTCACCATCGATGTTCTCAAGACGGGAGTAGAAGACGCGAATATGCTTAAGGGAGGTCTGGCCTACGCCGACATGATCACAACGGTCAGCAGAACCTATGCAGAAGAGATAAAGACTCCGTTCTACGGAGACGGACTGGATGGGCATCTGCGTCATCATGCTTACAAACTGCGCGGAATAGTCAACGGCATCGATGTAGTGCAGTGGGATCCTGAAACAGATGAAAGGCTGGCTGAAAATTACGGCGCAAAGACCGTACTCAAAAACAAGAAGGCAAACAAGAAAGCTCTTCAGGAAGAGCTGGGGCTTGAGGTCGATGACGGAAAGTTCGTCATAGGACTCATTTCCAGACTGACAAACCAGAAGGGCCTCGACCTTGTGAACATGATACTTCCGGGTCTGGTCGACGGCAATACACAGATAGCGCTGCTTGGAACCGGTGACGCCTACTATGAGGATTCGTTACGCGGCTTTGAGAACGAGTTCAAGGGAAGCGTATGCTCTTGCATAATGTATGATGAAGGAAGGGCGCACAGGATATATGCGGGATCTGACGCGCTTCTGGTGCCTTCTCTGTTTGAGCCGTGCGGACTGACGCAGCTCATCGCCATGCGCTATGGCACGGTTCCGATCGTGCGCGAAACAGGAGGCCTTAAGGATACCGTTGAGCCGTATAACGAATTTGAGAATACAGGCAATGGATTCACATTTGACAATTATGATGCGGGGCTTTTGTATGACGCGATAAACCGCGCAAAGACCGTATACTTTACAGACCGCGAGCGCTGGGACGAGATGGTCAGACGTGACCTCGCAAAGGATGTTTCCTGGGAAGCTTCCGCGGAAAAATACAAAAACCTTTATCTTGAACTGAAACCTGAGTATTGATAAAACCGCTCCCGGTTCATAACAGATGACAAAGGACGAACTGACTTTAGCAAAAATTGAGGACAAGATAAGGCAAAGCCGGGACGGTTGGTATGTGACCGCTACCGGCTTTCTTGACTCACATGAACAGGCGCTGGCAAAGAGGACTGTCATGCACGCCGCGGGTGTCAGGACTTTGATGTACGGCGGATATGATGATGCCGAGCGCAGGATGCTTGTCTGCGTCCCTGCGGATCTGCCTATCAGTGATGAGGAGGCGGTGGACGGTCTTGTAATGGTGCTCAGAGTGACTAAGCCTGCAATGTCTCGCGCGCTCAGCCACAGGGACTATCTGGGATCGGTACTCGGACTCGGAATAGAGCGCAGGTTGACCGGAGACATCCTTGTCAGGGACGACGGCGCTGACATATTCATAGTGCCTGAGATAGCGGACTTCCTTATGAGGGAGTACCATCAGGCGGGCCGCACCGAGGTAAAGACAAGAGTTGTGCCTGCCGGTGAAGTGATAGTGCCGGAAATGCGCTGTGAGATCATAAAAGACACTGTCAGTTCTGTAAGGCTTGACAGCGTCATATCATCCGCGTTCAGGGTCTCGAGAAATACAGCAGCGGAAGCGGTGCGGAGCGGTCTTGTATCCGTTGATCACGCGGAGTGCCTCAAGGTCGATGCCAAAGTCGAAGAAGGGGCGATCCTGGTCATGAAAGGCAAGGGCAAGGCCATACTCGAGGAGATAGGAAAGGAATCAAAAAAGAAACGTACATGGATAAGGATAAAACGGTTCCTATAAGAGTAGTTATCTATATGTCATGTTGAGGACCTGTAATGAGAAAAAACTCATATGGGAAAAGAATATTGTGGCATTAACGCCTGTAAGGCATCTTTTCACGAATAGATTCAAGATCGTCCTTATACCCGAACTCGGAAATGTCTGCCATTACGTAGTATGCTCCCTGAGGGTCAGTGTGGATCAGTCCTATATCATCCAGCCCTTTCAGGAATATATCACGCTTATGCGTATACAGATCAACGAGACCCTTGTAGTATTCAGGTCCTGCCTTGAGACCCGGTATGACAGCTTCCTGCAGCGGAGCCGGGGCTCCTACTGTCAGGAAGTCATGCACTTTTTTGACGCACTCAGTGATCTCGGGCGGAGCGATCACGTATCCTATCCTCCATCCTGTTATTGAGTAAGTCTTGGAGAGTGAAGAACACGACAGCGTACGCTCGCGCATCCCCGGAAGGGAAGCGATATATGTATGCCTGTGCGGTTCAAAGATTATGTGCTCATAGACTTCATCCGTGATGACATAGGTGTCGTACTTGATGGCCAGGGACGCGATGAATTCCAGCTCTTCTCTGGTAAAAACCTTACCGGTGGGATTGGAAGGATTGCATAATATCAGAGCTTTCGGATGCTGTCTGAAGGCGTCCTCAAGGACCTCCGGGTCAAAATGGAAATCCGGAAACCCCTGGGACAGATTGATGGAATCGTATTTATGCGCGATCCTTGTCATGCGCCTTATTACAGAATCGGTAAAACCTTCTGTCTTTTTCGATAACTTTTGCATTCAGATACCTCTTGCCAGTGATCTGCAGTCATCCTCTTGATAAGGAGGCGTAAAGAAAACGAGGATCAATTGATATCCTCGCCGTCTTCGTCTTCTTCCATTCCTTCAAATAAGTGTACGCCTGCTTCTTCAAAGAACGGGGTAAGCGGTTTGACCATCAGCTTGGCGCAGAAGTATGCCGTGCCGCCCCAGAAGAGCACCGGCCACAGTACAATGATGCGGCTCAGCACATAAGGGTTGAATGCCAGCAGCGCGACCGGGACCAGCCAGAGCAAGCACATAATGATAGTGCGCGGAAGCTTGGAAATGCCTATGTAAAAGGCATTTTTTATTGTCCGGAAAACTCCTGCGTCGAACTGCGCGGTGAGCGCAAAGGCCCAGACCGCAGTGATCATCCATATGATGAGGCCGATCACTGCGATAAAACGCTGGACGCGCATGGCGGAGCTGCTTGGGTCCGCAAGCACAACAAGGTCAAATATGAATACTCCCGCCGCCAGCAGAAAGATCATCCACAGAAGGGTGGCGTTCCTGAAGTTGTCGCGGAAGTAGCGGAAGAAATTGCGAGCTCTCCAGTTGCCTTCCAGCGTATTCATGTTCAGGGTACATCTCATAAGAGCGGCAGAAGCAGCGCCCATTGTTATGATAGGTACTGAGCATATTGTCCAGAGGATGCTCAGCACGGCCATATCGGCCATTCTTCCGATAGCACTCCAGATAGGAGTTTCGGAATCGAAAAATCTGTTAATGACTATACCTCCGTTATTACTATATCTGACGGGACTGAGATCCAGATCGGTTCGCCGCCGCAGTGGAGAACTCCGTCCTTTACATCTATCTTGCCGCCGCTTATTAGTTCGTCATAAGAACCATCCGGAATAGCGACAGAAACGTCTCCTTCGAGACCTTTTGGTGAGAACACTGCTATCTTGCAGTTGTTCCGGTCATCCCTTGTGAGAACTGCGATGCCTTTTTCCTCATCAGTTACGGCAAAGAAGATATCGTCAGGCGAGAGAGTTTCTTTTTTAAGCTCTGCGAGTTTGCGGATATAAGGCGAGAGATCTTTGCCGGTATCCCATTCTATCTTGTCTGCATCAAAGAGACTTGGCCTGTGTCCGACCGCAAACTCCTGACCGCCGTAGAGAAGGGTGGTGCCTTTGAGGAAGAAGATAAGAGCGGTATAGTTTCTCAGTGAGATATCATCTTTGACTCTCGGGACTATGCGGTCTGTATCGTGGTTCTCAAGGTAACGCAGTTTGTTGTAGTTCTTTGGGTATGCGAAATCCTGAAAGTTCAGCAGATCCATCCAGTGCGCAAGACTGCCCTTGCCGTCCAGATAGGCGTCAAAGGTATCGCGCAGGTCGTATTCGTACTCGATATCAAAGGCTTCATATGCTTCTACATCCGTTGCTGCCTTCATGCCGTGACGACGGCACATGACGTTGAACGAGCGGTGTATGCTCTCGGCAAGCCATACGAAGTCAGGTTTGATCTCAGCGACTTCTTTTCTGGCGCGGACCCAGAAATCCACAGGGACCAGAGACGCAACGTCACAGCGGAAACCATCGACCAGATACGCCCATCCCTTGAGTGATTCCACCTGATAGTCCCAGAGCTCAGGCGCGTTGTAGTCAAGGTCGATGACATCGGTCCATTCGCCTACGTGGTTTCCCGGTTTGCCATCCGGCTTCTTATAGAAAAACTCAGGATGCTCGTCCCAGAGCACTGAATCCGGTGATGTATGGTTATATACAACATCGATCATGCATTTCATGCCTCTCTCATGGATGGCATCGACCAGGGCTTTGAAATCCTCAAGCGTGCCGTATTCAGGATTTACGCTGCGGTAATCCTTGTTGGCATAAGGACATCCGAGAGATCCTTTGCGGTTTTTCTCTCCGATCGGATGGATAGGCAGGAACCAGATGATATCCGTCCCCAGATCCTTTATGCGGTCAAGATCCGGGATCATAGCCCTGAAGGTTCCTTCCTGTGTATGGTTGCGAACAAAAACAGAATAGATTACTTGTTTCTGAAGTTCGGGGTTTGTATCGTATGCCATTTCTCTGTCCTCCTTATCATTTACTATAAACATGAAAAGTAAAAAAAACAAGCAGAGAGGCTTCAGGAGAAAGTTGCGATGCATTGTTAACGATTTTTTTGTGTAAGCAATTGAATTGGATAACGTAAGATTTTATAATTATCTGGTAAGCTATCGAAAAGGCTTATTCTAAGTATTGGTTTTTCTAAGGAGGATATTATGAATAAGAAACTATTCGTTCTTTTCCTTGCATTCGCGATGGTATTCGCTTTCGCTGCCTGCGGCGGCGGTAGTGATTCCGGAAGCGATAGCAGCACCGGCTCGGTGTATTGGCTGAACATGAAGCCTGAGGCTGATGAAGCACTTCAGGGACTTGCTGCTGCATATACAGAGGAGACAGGTGTTCCTTGCAAGGTCGTAACTGCTGCGTCCGGATCCTATAGTGATACACAGCAGGCAGAAATGGCTAAGTCTGAGCCTCCAACGCTCTTCAATGTCGGTAACATGAGTGCGCTGAAAGACTGGGAAGACTACTGCCTTACACTGGACGGCACTGATTTCATGAATGAGCTGACCACAAACGACTTCAACCTGGTCAACGAAGCTGGCGAGACCAAGGCTGTAGGCTGGATCTATGAGTCCTATGGTATCATCACCAACAAGGCTCTTCTGGAGAAGGCAGGTCACTCGCTCGATGAGATCAAGGACTTCGACTCGCTGAAGGCTGTTGCAGACGACATCCACGCCCGCGCAGGCGAGCTCGGCTTCGATGCATTCACATCCGCAGGACTCGATGATTCGTCATCCTGGAGATTCTCCGGCCACCTGGCCAACATGCCGCTCTTCTATGAGTTCCGTGATGACGGAATCACAGAAAAGCCGGCTACTATCAAGGGAACCTACATGGACAACTTCAAGAAGATCTGGGATCTGTACATCACTGACTCCGCTCAGGACGCTACATCCCTGACAACAGCTACAGGAGATCAGGCAGAAGCTGAATTCGGTGAAGGCAAAGCAGTATTTTATCAGAATGGTACATGGGAATGGGCTGCTCTTACAGCTGATAAGTTCCAGATGAATCCTGATGACATCACGATGATCCCAATCTACTGCGGCGTTGAAGGCGAAGAGAATGCGGGACTGTGCTCCGGTACAGAGAACTGCCTAGCAGTAAACAGCCAGGCTTCGGAAGCTAATCAGCAGGCTACACTCGATTTCCTGAAGTGGTGTGTGACATCCGAGAAGGGAATCGAAGTACTCAGCTCGATCGGCGACATTCCGTTCAAGCAGGCTCCGGAATCTGCAAACGGATTCTCCAGAGCAGGCGCTGAGCTGCTCGCCAACGGCAACTATGCTTGCACATGGGCATTCAACCTCACACCAAATGTTGACAGCTTCCGTGCAACACTCGTAACAGCTCTTGCGGCTTACTCCGCAGCTCCATCTGATGCTACATGGGCAGAAGTCCAGAAGGCATTCGTTGATGGCTGGGCTTATGAGTACGGCGTAGAAGGAAACTAATACTCACCCCTTTTCGCTGATAGCGAAAGAAAACAAGGGGCGGGCAGACTCGTCTGCCCCTGTTTTTTTATCAAAGCTTAAGCTGAATAAGAAAACTAAGAAAGGAGATGAGCAAGTTGCCTGAAAAGAAAAAGAAAAAGAAAAAACATGATCATTCTACCGTGAACAGCGTGCTGATCCGCAGACCTATACAGAAATGCTTTCCGCTGTTCATCGTGCCGACTCTGGCATGCTTTGTTATCGGTTTCGTCTGGCCTTTCCTGCAGGGCATATATCTGAGCTTCTGCAACTTCAATACTCCTAGAGATGCGAAGTGGGTCGGATTCCAAAACTATGCCAAGACGTTCACAGACGTCGGATTCCGCCATGCTTTCTGGAATACAGCGGCATTTGCTGTAGTATCGATCATACTCATAAATGTCCTGGCGTTCTTCATTGCTTACGCGCTGACACAGAGCATTCGCGGAGCCAATCTTTTCCGTACGGTATTCTTCATGCCTAACCTTATCGGAGGCGTCGTACTCGGTTACATCTGGTCGATGATCTTCGACGCTATACTGAAAGGTTACAACACATACCTTACGGCAAACGCTACATACGGATTCTGGGGTCTGGTCATACTGGTAGCGTGGCAGCAGATAGGATATATGATGATCATCTACATCGCAGGCCTTCAGGCTGTCCCTGGCGACATGCTCGAGGCTGCGAAGATAGACGGTGCTACAGGATGGCAGACTCTTACTAAGGTCATCATCCCGAACGTAATGCCGTCGATCACGATCTGTACGTTCCTGACGCTGACCAACTCATTCAAACTGTTCGACCAGAACTTAGCTTTGACAGGAGGAGCACCTTCAGTCATGCTTGAAAACACAAAGGTCAACATGACAGAACTGCTTGCGCTGAATATCTTCTCAACATACAACATCAATAAGAATTACCACGGCGTGGCTCAGTCCAAGGCTGTCATATTCTTTATTCTTGTTGCGGTACTGGCTCTCGCACAGCAGAAAGCCACAAGAAGTAAGGAGGTGCAGCAATGAAGAAGAAGCATGTACAGAAGTACACTCCGCTCGGCAATGTGGTCACGGGGATATTCGTGGTGCTCAGCTTGGTATGGATAATGCCGATCTTCGAGGTGGTTATCAACTCATTCAAGTCTAATGCATCGATCAACACGAACGCATTCTCGCTGCCTACTGCTGAATCCTTCGTAGGCTGGGCAAACTATATCAAGGGCATGACTTTCGGTAACTATCCGTTTATGAAGTCAGTCGGATACTCATTCTGGATCACGATCGCTTCGGTATTCCTGATCCTGCTGTTCACTTCGATGACTGCATGGTATATCGCCCGCGTCAATTCAAAGTTTGCCAACGCATTCTACTATCTCTGCCTGTTCAGCATGATCGTACCGTTCCAGATGGTAATGTTCACGCTGACATTCACGGCAGACAACCTCAAGCTGAACACACCTTGGACCATCCCGATCGTATATCTGGGATTCGGAGCCGGACTTGCCATATTCATGTTCGTCGGCTTCGTAAAAGGTCTGCCGCTTGAGATAGAGGAAGCTGCCTCAATTGACGGCTGCGGCCCGGTACGTACATATTTCAATGTAGTTCTCCCGATGCTCAAGCCGACACTTATTTCCGTTGGTATCCTTGAGACCATGTGGGTGTGGAACGACTACCTGCTCCCGTACCTTGTACTCGACAGGACCAAATACATGACGATCCCTATCCACGTACAGTACCTCAAAGGAAGCTACGGCTCGGTAGACCTGGGCGCAACGATGGCTGTAATCATGCTTTCCATGCTGCCGATCATCATATTCTATTTAGCACTGCAGAAGCACATCATCAAGGGTGTGGCTGCCGGCGCGGTAAAGGGTTAGTAAATGGAAAAAACAGCGCGCTCAGCAGGTATATTAATGCCTTTGTTCTCGATTCCGTCACCGTACGGAATAGGAACGATGGGGCCTGCGGCAAGGGAGTTTGTCGACTTCCTTTGCTCCGCGGGGCAGAAGTACTGGCAGATGCTGCCGGTATGTCCTATCAGTTACGGAGATTCACCGTATCAGAGCTTTTCGTCATTTGCCGGAAATCCATATTACGTGGATCTTGAGATCCTCATTGAAGACGGTCTTCTGACAAAAGAGGAATCAGATGCTGCCGATTTCGGAAATGATCCGGATAAGGTGGACTACGGCAAACTGTACGAGAACAGGCTTGGATTGCTGAGAAAAGCTGCTGCAAGGGGCATTCCAAGGGACAGAAATGCTTTCAACGCCTTCATAATGGAAAAAGAGTGGCTCCCTGACTACGCGCTTTTCATGGCGCTCAAGCAGCACTATGACATGCGCCCGTGGACGGAGTGGCCTGATGAAGACATAAGACTCCATCAGCCTGAAGCCTGCGCCAGATGGAACAAAGAACTCTTCGAAGACGTGGAAGTGTTTGAATACATACAGTTCCTGTTCTATAAGCAGTGGAAAGACCTCAAGGCTTACGCAAATGAAGCAGGCATCAGTATAGTAGGGGACATTCCTATCTATATAGCGCTTGATTCAGCGGAAGTCTGGGCTGAACCGCGCTGGTTTCAGCTCGATGAGAAGAAATTGCCTAAAGAAGTCGCGGGCGTACCGCCTGATCTGTTCACTGAGGACGGACAACTCTGGGGCAATCCGCTGTACGACTGGGATGTGATGAAAGAGGACGGCTTTGGCTGGTGGATCCGCAGGATAGCGGGACTGGGAGAGCTGTTCGATGTGATCCGCATAGATCATTTCAGAGGATTTGAGAGCTATTTCGCCATCCCATACGGTGATACAACAGCCCGCCGCGGCCGTTGGGTCAAGGGTCCCGGTATTGCTCTCATAAACACGTTGAAGGATCATTTCCCGGATCTCGACTTCATTGCGGAAGACCTCGGCTACTCGACACCGGAGGTCAGACAACTCCTTGAAGATTCGGGCTTCCCGGGCATGAAGCTGCTGCAATGCGCTTTCGATGTGCAGAAGATCGCGGCTTTCCTGCCTCACAACTACATTACCAACTGCATTTGTTATACAGGCACGCATGACAACCACACGCTGGAAGGCTGGCTTGCCATAGCAGATGAAGAGGAACTCGCCGAGGCGAGGAGATACTTCGGGCTTAATAAGGAAGAAGGCTACGCAAGGGGAGTGATACGCGCGGGCATGAGCTCTGTCGCGGGACTCTTCGTCGCTCAGATGCAGGACTGGCTTGGACTTGGTGATGAGGCAAGGATAAACGCTCCGGGAATACCGTCAGGCAACTGGACCTGGCGAATGAGACCGGGAGCTGCAACAGAAGAACTCGCAGAAGAAATATTAAGTACTACCCGGCTCTATGGTCGGACAACTAAGTGATAACTACCCACCAAAGGACCCATGATCACTCCACGATCTGATCCATGTGTCCTAAAGAAAGGAGGAATCATCCGTTGAACTCACGGTGCGGCAGTGTGGAGACCTGTCGTAATGCGGCGCGTCCCTCGCGGGCGGTCGCGAGGTATCCGGGAGGAGTCCCGTATACTAGAGTTGAATAATATGGCAGAAGTAATCATCAAAGGCTTAAAGAAGGTGTATGACAACGAGGTGACAGCGGTCCACGACGTCAACATCGATATCAAGGACAAGGAATTCATCGTTCTGGTAGGACCGTCCGGCTGCGGAAAGTCCACGACACTCAGAATGGTGGCAGGCCTTGAAGACATCAGCGGCGGCGAGCTTTACATCGACGGAAAGCTCATGAACGACGTTTCGCCTAAGGACAGAGATATCGCGATGGTATTCCAGAGCTACGCTCTTTATCCGCATATGACGGTACGCGAAAACATGGCTTTCGCACTCAAGCTGAAGAAAGCTCCACAGGCTGAGATCGACGCGAAGGTAAATGAAGTCGCTGAGATCCTCGACATCACACAGTACCTTGACAGAAGGCCAAAGGCTCTGTCCGGAGGACAGCGTCAGCGTGTAGCTATCGGCCGTGCCATGGTACGTGACCCTAAGGTGTTTCTCATGGACGAGCCTCTCTCAAACCTCGACGCTAAGCTGAGAAACCAGATGAGAGCAGAGATCATCAAGCTCCGCAAGAGGATCAACACCACATTCATGTATGTAACACACGACCAGACAGAGGCTATGACTCTTGGTGACCGTATCGTCATCATGAAGGACGGTTATGTAAACCAGATCGGCACACCGGTTGAAGTTTACAACAAGCCGGTCAATCTCTTCGTAGCAGGATTCATCGGCATGCCTGTAATGAACTTCTTTGACGGCTGCAAGCTGCTTCTCGAAGGCGGAAAGTACTATGCTGAGATCCGCGGAGCAAAGTTTGAACTCTCCGAGTTCCAGCAGAAAGCTCTCAAGCAGAACGGGGCAAAGCCGTGCGATATCATCGCGGGCATCCGTCCTCAGCACATCAATGTAGGAGAAGGCGAGCTGACAGCAGTCATCGAGGTATCCGAGATGCTCGGTTCCGAGTACAACCTGCACGCCAGAAGCGGCGAGGATGAAGTAGTCATGGTCATCCCGACTGTCGGACTGGCAGAGGATGTATCGATGGGCAGCAAGGTACACTTCAACGCGGCTCCTGAGCTGATCCAGCTCTTCGATAAGGAGGCGGGAAGAAACCTGATCTGGTTCGATGAGGAGTCGGCTGCGATCGACGCGCCTGTCTGCAAGTCGTACGACTTTGAATAAAAGCTGACGAAAAGTCATATAATACAAAAACTGTTGGGTGACCAACAGTTTTTTGTTAATATAAAATTTAGGGACTGGGGTTTCACAAATGCTCAACAAAAGAGTAAGACGTTATGCAGAAAAAACCCATTACCAATAAGTTGCTGCTGCGGCTTACCGCAGAACGGCGCTGGTCGCGTTTATCTGCTGTGTCATAGGCGCTTGCCTGTTCTTCCTGTTTAAGAAAAAGAGATCCTTGCAAAGATAGAAAAACTCAAGGGAGAAGAGAAATAAACAAACAAGTCGCAGACAATCCGCTGGGCAGCGCGCCTCTGCTGCCGCTGATCGCGAGGTATGCAATACCTTCTATAATCAGCATGCTGGTAGGCGCCATATACAATATCACTGACCAGATATTCATTGGCCATGTGGTTGGTATGCTCGGAAATGCCGCGACAAACATAGTATTCCCGACAGTTACGCTCACAACGGGCATCAGCATGCTGTTCGGGATAGGAACTGCTTCCAACTTCAGCATCAATCAGGGTGCAGGAAGAATCGAAGAAGCAAAAAAATATGTCCACACCGGTATCACCGGCGCAGCGGCAGCAGGCATCATCACGGGCCTGCTGCTTTTTGTGTTCAAGAGCAATATAGTGGAGCTCTGCGGGGCTGACCCTGCCGGGACCGTATACCCGCTGGCGATCACATATCTGTCCGTGACAATGTTCGGCTTGCCTTTTCATCTTTTCACTCAGGCATCCGCGCCTCTCATAAGGGCGGACGGAAGCCCGGCGTATTCGATGCTGTGCATGGTGGAAGGGGCGGTACTGAACGTATTCCTCGACTGGCTGTTCATGTTTCCTATGGGCATGGGCCTCAGGGGCGCGGCCATAGCAACGGCGGTATCCCAGTTCTCCAGCTGCATGCTGGCCGTTCTTTACTATCCGCGTTTCAAGGCGTTCAGGATACGCTTCAGGGATCTGGGGATAAGCACTAAGCACCTTACCGGAAGCATGAGGGCGGGCATACCTAACTTCATCAACCACATGCTGATGATGTCCACCAACATAGTGCTGAACAACGTGCTCGCGACATACGGAGCCTTATCGATGTACGGATCGGAGATACCTCTGGCGGTTTCGGGCATCGCTCAGAAATGCAGCATGATAATGATATCATTCGCGGTCGGCATATCTCAGGGCTGCCAGCCTATATGGGGATTCAACCTCGGCGCCAAAAACTATGACCGGGTCAAGGCTACATACTTGAGGGCTTTCGGCGCTGCCTTCGCTGTAGGAGTGCTGTTTTTCTTTGCACTGCAGACATTCCCGAGGGAGATCATATCCTTCTTCGGGACCGGAACAGAGATGTACTATGATTTCGCGGAGAAATACCTCAAGATCTACATGATGTTTGTGTTCTTCCAGAACATACAGCCGGTCACTATCATGTACTTCTCAGCTACCGGCAACAACAGGCAGGGACTTCTGGTATCACTGTCGAGGCAGGGGCTTTTCCTGATACCGCTGCTGGTGATCCTTCCGAGGTTCTTCGGCATCAACGGCATACTTGCCGCTAGCCCTATATCCGACACGATGGCGTTCATCATGTCGGTGTCAATGGTGCTTCTGAGCTTCCGAAGGCTGTCGACTCTGGGACCGCAGGCAGTAGAAGAGTAAAAAAACCGCAGTGCCTGCTGCGGTTCTTTTATTACTTTATATAACCTATTTGATTCTTGCGAGTTCTATAAGCACTTCCGCCATCTTTTCCATTGACTGTACAGGCATGTACTCCGTGTTGGAGTGGAAGTTCATACCGCCTGTCGAAAGGTTAGGGCAAGGCAGGCCCTTGAAGGTGAGGTCCGCTCCGTCAGTGCCGCCTCTGATAGGCTGTATTATCGGCTCGACTCCGCATGCCCTGAAAGCAGCCTTGGCATTGTCGATAAGAAACATGTGTGGCTCTATCAGCTCTTTCATGTTACGGTACTGCTCGCGTATTTCAAGGGTGATCACGTCGCCGTATTTGCCATTGAGAAAATCGACGCATTTCTGCAGGACCATCTTCTTTTCCTCAAAAGCGAGCGGATCGTGGTCCCTTATGATATAGCGGGATTCAGCCTCCGCGCTTGTGCCTTCCATCCAGGTCATGTGGAAGAACCCCTCATAATCGGAAGTGTATTCAGGACGCTGGCTGTGCGGCAGCATTCCGTCAAGTTCTACGGCTATCCTTACTGCGTTGACCATTATGTTGAAGGCATATCCCGGGTGGATGTCACGTCCCTTGAAATAGATGCGCGCCTCAGCTGCGTTGAAGCATTCATATTCCAGTTCGCCGATAGGACCGCCGTCTACAGTATATGCATAGTCCATCCCAAAACCTTCTACGTCGAAGAACTCCGTTCCTTTGCCGATCTCTTCATCGCGAGTGAAGGCGATACCTATCTTTCCGTGCGGTATGGAAGGGTCGTTGATCAGCGTCTCCGCCATCGTCATGATCTCGGCTATGCCGCCTTTGTCATCTCCGCCAAGCAGGGATACACCGTCAGTAACTATCAGGTCGCAGCCCACATAATTCTTCAGCTCCGGGTATATCGCCGGATCGAGTTCAACGGTATCGTTCAGTTTTACCACGCCGCCGTCGTAATTCTTATGGATCCTCGCGTTGCCGGCATCCCCCGGTGTCCCCGGAGCGGTATCCATATGCGCTATGAATCCAAGAGCAGGAACATCCTTGTCCGTGTTTGCCGGGATCTCTCCATATACATAACAGTTGCGGTCATCCAGGCGCACGTCGGATACTCCCATATCCGTCATTTCTTCCGCCAGGAGCCTTGCCAGCCTGAACTGTTTATAAGTGCTGGGTGAAGTAGTGCTGTCCTCATCGGACTGTGTATCGATGGAGATATACTTCATGAACCTGTCAACGATATTGCTCATTTCTAAACCTCTTTAATATTTTTTGCGGGCCAAACCCGCAGCACATTCATTATACTTCATGGTAAAATGATAAACAACAAAAGCATGGGATCCGAAAATGATGACGGGACGCAAAGGGGAGAAATGAACGACGTTATAAAGCAATTGACAGAAAGAAAGTCCGTACGCGTTTTTACGGACAGGGATATCGATGAGTCAATAGTCAGTGATATCCTGCTGGCGGCGGTAAACGCTCCGACTGCAGGCAACCAGCAGCTGTATACGATACTGAGGATAAGTGATCCTGATATACTGGCACAGCTTGCGGAATCGTGCGATCATCAGCCGTTCATAGCAAAAGGAAAACTGGTGCTGCTGTTTTGCGCTGACTGCCTGAATATGTCTTCCCGGCGGCGCTTCTGGTGTTCGGATATCCGACAGAGCAGCAGAAAAACAGAAAAAAACCGGAGCGTGCCGATCTGAAACATATCGTTCACATCGACCGCTACCGGCATATGGACGAGGCAGAACTCAGGGAGATGCTGAGAAAGAGCATGCCCGATGAAGAATTCGATGCCTGGATCAAAGCGTTTTTCAAAAGAAAGTACGATTCTGACTTCTCCCGGGAGATGACCCGTTCGGTAGAAAAGTACCTGGAGCAATTCAGAAAATGATGACCGCTTAATTATTTACGACCACTTTTCCTGCGAGGACCTGCTTATAGTCCTCGTAGTTCTTTTTGAGAAGGTTAGGGGTGTCGAGTTCATATGGGCAGTGAGCCGAACACTGGCCGCATTCTATGCAGTCCTCTATCTTTTTCATCTCTTCCTGCCAATGCTCTGTCAGCCACGCGTCTGAAGGCGCGCGTCTCAGCATGAGCGACATCCTTGCGCAGTTGTTGATCGCTATGCCGACAGGGCAGGTCGCAAGGCAGTATCCGCAGCCTCTGCAGAAATCTCCCGCCAGCTCGGCCTTTTCCTTTTCTATGTACGCGCGCATATCGTCTGTAAGGACAGGAGTATCATCCATGTACGAGAGCCATTCATCCAGCTCGTGCTCTCTCTGCACGCCCCAGATAGGCAGTACGTTCGGATAATCCTCAAGGTAGGCCATGGCGACATCAGATCTTGAGATAAGACCGCCCGCAAGTCCTTTCATGGCTATGAAGCCCATATTCTTTTCCGCGCAAAGCTTAGCCAGACGGATCTCCTGATCGCCCGAAAGATAGCTGAACGGGAACTGCATGGTCTCATAAAGGCCTGATTCGACAAGATCGAAAGCCACGCCTATCTTGTGAGCCGTCACGCCTATGTGACGGATCTTCCCGGCCTCTTTGGCCTCGAGAAGAGCTTCATAGACGCCTGTCCCGTCCCCCGGCTGATAGACTCTGTCTACCATGTGCAGCTGATAAACATCGATATAGTCAGTGCGCAGCTCACGGAGAGAAGTTGCCAGATCTTCTCTGACCTTGTCTCCGTTCGTGCCGGCCGTTTTGGTGGCGATATAGACCTTGTCACGCATGCCTTCAAAGGCTATTCCGAGCTTGGTCTCGCTGTCTGTATATGCTCTTGCGGTATCAAAATAGCGCATGCCGCCTTCATACGCCTTACGAAGCAGGGCGACTGCGTCTTCTGTCGAACGTCTCTGTATCGGAAGCGCTCCGAACGCGTTCTGCGGCACCGTGATCCCGGTGCTGCCGAGTGTAAGTTCTCTCATTTAAGAGCCTCCTTGTTTCTTTTTCAGGTCAATTTTATCAATCCAAACTGCGCGCTGTCTACTTTTTGTTCTCGGAAGGGCAGAATTATGATAGTATTTACCCGTAGAGGTAAACAGTGGAAGCAGAAAGGAGACGGGAGATGTTTCAATTCTGGGGAGACGGTTCACAGCTGTCGATGGACCTTGTAAATGCCATTCAGGTCCGCAGCACTGAGAACTTTAACTGGACGTTCATTTTTATTCTTGCCGTCGTGTTCTATGTATACTGGACGGAGTTCCATAACAAGAACTACGACATGATATTTGCGGGTCTTGCGCTCTACGGTGTGCACTGGCTGTATGAGATCGGCAATGCCATAATAGCGCACTTCGCAGGCTATCCGCTCTGGTCCGTCAGCAACGAATCAACGACTTTCATTCTGCTGATCGGCGTATGCTGGGAGCTTTCGATGATGTTCTCGATAGCAGGCATGATATCACTCAAGATGCTGCCTGAAGACCGGAGCACACGTTGCTTCGCTAAAAACGGAAAGAAGGGCATAGACTGCAGACTGGCGGGCGCCATCAGCATGGCCTTGCTCTTTGCCCTGGTGGAGTCATTCCTGGCGGCCACATCGAACCACTCGTTCATCTGGGTGTATAAATGGTGGGGAGTACTGCCGGTATTCATCACAACATACATTCCGTTCTTCCTGGCGTCAAACTATGTGCCTGACATGGAGCCTGCAAAGAGAAAGAGTTTTCTCATCATCGTATGGAGCCTTGTCGCGGTCCTGCTTGTCACACTTATCCCGCTGGGCATCATCTGACAGGAAGGTATATTTACAAAGAAAAGATCACGCGGTCCTTCGTCCTACTGCTGACGAAGGACCGCGTGATCTTATGTATTAGGATCTTATGAAGAAAAACTAGCCGATATTGATATGGACTTCCATGTCCGAAGGTGTTTCCGGTACAGGGATAAGGCCGTTCCCACAAGGGACGCCGTTGACTGTCATCGAGGAAACGCCTTTTTCTTTGCTTCCGCTGTTCTCTACGCTGATATGGTACGTTGAACCGCGGAACCTGCGCACACAGCTGAATGAACCTATTTCCGGCGGCAGGCAAGGATCGATGCGAAGCCCGTCAAGCTCAGGCCTGATGCCCAGGATGTGCTGGCTTACGCAGACGAACGACCATGCGGCGGTGCCTGTCAGCCAGCTGTTTTTGCCTTCACCGTGAGTTGCCGCGTCTCTGCCCGCGATCGTCTGGCAGTACGCGTAAGGCTCTGTGCGGTGTATCTCGCTTATGTCCTCAAGGAATACCGGATTGGTCTTGCGGTATACCTCGAAAGCGCGGCTTCCGTGTCCGAGCATGGCTTCGGAAATGGCTATCCATGGATTGCAGTGGCAAAATATGCTCGCGTTTTCCTTGTAACCCGGCGGATATGATGATATCTCACCGAGCTCGAGACGGTATCTGGTATATGCAGGCTGATGCAGCATTATGCCGTACTCAGTGTCAAGATGCTTCTCGACGCTTCTGAGCGCTGATTCCGCTTCACCTGTATCCCTGCCGATGCCGGCCATGACACACATGCCCTGCGGCTCTATAAATATGCGGCCTTCATCGCAGACCTTGCTGCCGACAGGGGCTCCAAAAGCGTCATATGCTCTGACGAACCATTCTCCGTCCCAACCTGCATCCAGCACGGTATCATGCATACTTTTTACCTTGGCGAGGACATCGGCGGCTTCCTTCTCAGAGCCGATTCGCGTCAGGATATCGGCGAATTCCTTGCCGTACTTCACGTACATGCCGGCTATGAACACGCTCTCCGCGACCGGTCCCTCGCTGGGCCCGGTGATCTGGAAACTCTCACCCGGATGCTTCGAAAAACAGTTGAGATTGAGGCAGTCATTCCAGTCCGCGCGTCCTATGAGCGGAAGGGAATGAGGTCCCAGGTGTGTCGTCGTATAATTAAAGCTTCTTCTGAGATGCTCCAGAAGGGAAGCCTTGTCGTCTTCGTTACTGTCAAACGTGCACTGCTCATCGAGTATGCTGAAATCACCGGTCTCTTTCAGATAGGCGGATACACAGGCTATCAGCCAGAGAGGGTCATCGTTGAACCCGCTGCCTACGGCCATGTTTCCGCGCTTGGTAAGAGGCTGATACTGGTGATATGTACTTCCATCAGCGAACTGTGTGTTTGCTATGTCGGTTATCCTCTCGCGCGCTCTTTCAGGTATCAGGTGCACGAATCCCAGAAGATCCTGACAGGAGTCGCGGAATCCCATGCCGCGTCCGAGGCCGCTCTCATAGTAGCTGGCGGATCTGCTCATGTTGAATGTGACCATGCACTGATACTGGTTCCAGATATTAACGGCTCTGTCAAGCTTTTCATTACCCGATTCAACCCTGTAACTCGAAAGAAGGTCTTTCCAGTAGGTCCTGAGTGCATGAAGAGCGGCGTCAAACTGATCATCTGTGCCGAAAAGCGAGATCAGTCTGTCTGCAGGAGCCTTGTTTATTATGCCCGGAGCTTCGAATTTGCTGTCGGAAGGGTTCTCACAGTAGCCCAGAATGAAGATGCATGAATAGATCTTCTGAGGTTCGAGTGTGAACTTCAAATGATGGCTGCCGATAGGCGCCCAGCCATGAGCGATGCTGTCATAGCTGACTCCGGATTCTATTGCGCGCGGTCTGTCAGGGCCATTGTAGAGACCGACGAATTCATCGCGGCTGGTGTCGAAACCGCAAATGTCCTTGTTGACATAGAACATCGCATAATGGTTTCTGCGCTCGCGGTATTCGGTCTTGTGATAAATGGTGCTGCCTTTGACTTCGACTTCGCCGATCGACCAGTTTCTCTGAAAGTTTGACGCGTCATCCTGCGCATCCCAGAGACAGAACTCAACATAACTGTAGAGATCGATCTCCTTGGCCTCTGAAGAATCATTCATCAGGGTCAATCTTGTAAGTTCACAGTTTTCACCGATAGGTACGAATACTTCCTGAACCGCATCGAGACCATTTTTGGAGCTTTCAAATACTGTATATCCGAGGCCGTGTCTGCATATATAAGAATCAAGAGGAGTCTTTACCGGCTGCCAGCCGGGGTTCCAGATGCTGTCTCCATCTTTTATATAGAAGTAATGCCCGCCGCAGTCCATAGGACTGTTGTTGTAGCGGTAGCGGGTGAGACGCATAAGCTTTGCATCCTTATAGAAGCAGTAACCGCCCGATGTATTTGAGATCAGCCTGAAGAAGTCCTGAGACCCCAGATAATTGATCCACGGAAGGGGAGTTTCAGGCGTCGTTATTACATATTCGCTGTTGATGTCATCGAAATATCCAAATCTCATTGAATAAACCTCTTAACGAACACGATTTCGTAAACTCGAGGTCATTATACGGGCGGAAGCAGTGATTTGTAAAGAAAAAAGTAAAAAAAGGGTAAAAAAAGCAGAAAACTTCAATTTGCAGGATGGTTTCCTGCCAAAAAAACGCAAAAAAACAAAATCCATATTGACTAAAACGATTTCGCTAATTAGAATTAAGTTGCGAAATCGTATTCGTAATTTTGGGTAACAATCCGCAAAAAGGAGGGGAAAATGGTCACAATCAAAGACATTTCCAAAAAATGCGGAGTTTCCCCTGCCACTGTTTCAAAGGCTTTGAACGGTTATGAAGACATAAGCCCCGAGACGGTCGAGCTAGTGCTTCAGACGGCAAAAGAGCTCAATTACACACCAAATGCCGCAGCCAGACTGCTCAAGACAAACAGATCTCACAACATAGGAGTCCTGTTCATTGACGACAGCATGAGCGGTCTGACACACGAATACTTCTCCCACATCCTTAACAGCGTGAAGGAGGAGGCCGAGGCGAACGGATACGACATAACGTTCATCAGCAACAACATCGGCAAGGAGAAGACATCTTTTCTTCAGCACTGCAGATACCGCAACTGCGACGGCGTCGTGATAGCCAATGTGGACTTTCAGAACAAGGAGGTCCTTGAGCTCGTAAAGAGCGAAGTCCCGGTTGTGACAATAGACTATTCATTTAATAATGCTAGTTCGGTGAACTCAGACAACCTTGAGGGATCTTATGCGCTAACATCCTACATGCTCGATCATGGACATACCAAGATAGCGTTCATTCACGGCGAGCACACCCTGGTAACACAGAAACGTATAAGCGGTTATAAGGCCGCTATGAGAGACCGCGGATTAGAAGTTCCGCCGGAGTACATTGCTGAAGCAATTTATCATGATGTTGCATCGGTGAGGAAGGAGACAGCAGCCATGCTGGACCTCCCGGATCCGCCGACGGCGATCCTGTACCCTGATGACTACGCGTTCATGGGAGGCCAGGCAGAGATACTCGAAAGAGGACTCAACATACCGGGTGACATAAGTGTTTGCGGATATGACGGTGTCAACCTCGCAAAGATACTTGATCCGAAACTTACCACATGGGAGCAGGATACTGACGCGCTTGGCCGGATCGCGGTAAATAAACTGATCGACCGGATCGAGAATCCGCAGACGGCGATACCTGAATATGTAACGATTAAAGGCAAGCTGTTTGAAGGAGAGACAGTCAAACAGCTCTGATAATAAAGAAAGACAGGAAGAACCACATCAATGACGCGTGAACAGGCAAGAAAAGCAGCAGAGGAACTGGTTAGCCGCATGACGGTCGAGGAAATGGCCGGGCAGCTTCTTTTCGAGGCGGATGCGGTCGAGAGACTCGGCGTTCCGGCATACAACTGGTGGAACGAAGCTCTTCACGGCGTAGCGCGCGGAGGCACGGCAACCGTTTTCCCGCAGGCCATCGGAATGGCAGCGATGTTCGATGACGAGTTCCTTGAAGAGATAGCCGATGCCATCTCAACGGAAGCGAGGGCAAGATACAATGTCCTTTCCGCGGAAGGCGACAGGGATATCTATCACGGACTTACGATGTGGTCCCCAAACATAAACATATTCCGTGACCCGAGATGGGGCCGCGGTCACGAGACATACGGAGAAGATCCTTATCTGACATCCTGCCTGGGCAAGGCTTTTGTACATGGTCTGCAGGGCGATGGAGAGACGCTGAAGACATCTGCCTGCGCCAAGCATTTCGCGGTACACAGCGGACCGGAAGCCATCAGGCACGAGTTCAACGCAGTCGCTTCCCCAAAGGACATGGCCGAGACTTATCTGCCGGCGTTCAAGGCGCTTGTATGCGAAGCCGGTGTCGAGTCTGTCATGGGAGCTTACAACCGTACAAACGGAGAGCCGTGCTGCGCAAGCCCAGCCCTTATGAAGCTCCTCAGAGAGGACTGGGGATTTGAAGGGCATTTCGTATCGGACTGCTGGGCCATCCGTGACTTCCATGAAAACCACAAAGTGACTTCAACTCCGGCGGAATCTGTCAAAATGGCGCTTCAGGCCGGCTGCGACCTCAACTGCGGATGCACATACCAGCACATCATGGCGGCCTACAAAGAGGGCATGATATCCGAAGAAGATATCAAACGCAGCGCTGTAAGAGTCCTTACGACACGTTTCATGCTTGGAATACTGGGAGACGGAGGCAGCGAGTACGATAAGATCCCTTACGAGGTCGTTGAATGTGAGGATCACCAGAGAATGGCATACCTTGCCGCACTCAAATCCTGTGTGCTTTTGAAGAACGACGGTATCCTGCCGCTGGATCCGGACAGGTGCGGAACGATAGGAGTCATCGGACCTAATGCTAACAACCGCTCTTCACTGATCGGAAATTACCACGGAGTACCGTCAAGATATGTGACAGTGCTTGAGGGCATACAGGCCATAACAAGGGGGACGAACCGGGTACTTTATTCCCAGGGATGCGATCTTTTCAGGGATGCTGTGGAGCCGCTGGCAAAGCCGGATGACCGGATCGCGGAAGCTGTGGCGATAGCGAAAAGAAGTGATACAGTCATCCTCGTTCTGGGACTGGATGAGACACTTGAGGGAGAAGAAGGCGATACCGGTAACAGCTATAATTCCGGAGACAAAGAGGACCTGCTTCTTCCGTCATCACAGAGAAGGCTTCTGAAGAAGGTGCTCGAAGTAGGCAAGCCAACGGTGGTAGTACTGATGGCCGGAAGTTCGATCGATCTGACAGACGAAGAAGAAAAAATTGACGCGATACTTCTTTCCTGGTATCCGGGAGGCCTCGGAGGCATAGCAGTAGCTGATCTCCTTTTCGGTAAGGAATCCCCGTCCGGAAAACTGCCGCTGACCTTCTACCGCAACGAAGCATTGAAAGAAATGCCGGAATTCACGGACTATGCGATGACAGGTCGCACTTACAGATACTATCAGGGAGTTCCGCTTTATCCATTCGGTTACGGACTGACCTATGGGAAGTACAGTATGAGGGATCTGAAGGCAGAGAACGGCGTCGCATATGTGAGGGTGAAGAACGAAGGTGAAGTCGAAACTGACGAGGTCATAGAACTTTACCTACATGATGAAGACTCACAGTACGCTCCGCCGAATCCGGTCCTCTGCGGATTCAGGAGGATACGCCTGAGGGCGAAAGAAGAAGGGGAGTTCTCCCTGACGATCGATCCGGACGCGTTCACCGTCGTTGACGAGCTGGGAGCACGGATCCCGGGAAGCGGTAATTGGAAGCTGTTTGCCGGATTCGGAGCGCCTGATAAAAGAACCGAAGAACTGACAGGCTGCAAAGCAGTCAGTACAGTGATAACCCGATAGAACCGTAAACAACACCACAATGTTATTAATTTTAGGAAAGAGCTTAGCCGCCCGTCTGGATAGGGAAGGCATAGAGCTTATCCTGAATCTTAATAAAAAACGATAAAAGCAGTAAGAGTTTATGTTTTATTAAGTAAGGAGGTTACCCAATGAAAAAGATTCTTGCTCTTATCCTTTGCCTGTGCATGGTTCCATTTATGGCAGCATGCGGAGGCGGCGGAGACCAGGGAAGCAGCGATGGTGATCAGGTCACACTGAAGCTCTGGTGTATCGCAACAGAGAGTGACGCCAACCGTCCTGCATATCTGCAGGCTATCGAGGACTATGAAGCCGCGAACCCTGGCGTCAAGATCGAAATGGAAGCTTTCGAGAACGAGTCCTACAAGACAAAGATCAAAGCTGCTATGACAGGCGGCTCCTCGGACGATCTTCCGGACATTTTCTTCACATGGGGCGGCGCGTTCCTCGGTGACTTCGTAGATGCCGGCAAAGTTGTATGCCTTGACGATGTCTACGCAAACAACTACACAGAGGAGCAGATCCCTTCAGTAATGCTCAACAACTCATCTTATGACGGCAAGCACTACGGCGTTCCTACAACATTCAACATCGTAGCTATGTACGCCAACATGGATCTGCTTGCTCAGGCAGGCTGGGACAAAGTTCCTGAGACATACGAAGAGCTGATCAAGTGCTGCGACGATCTTGTTGCTGCAGGAATCATCCCGTTCGGATGCGCAGGAAGCGAGACATGGTGCGTAACTGAGTACCTTGAGCCAATCATCCTCAAGTCGATCGGATATGAAGATCTCAACAAGATCTTTGCCGGTGAGGCTACATGGAATGATCCTGACATTGCAAAGTCTGTTGACACAATGCAGGAAATGATCGACAAGGGATACTTCGATCCATCCGGCGTTGCGCTCACCAATGACGAAGTAAAAGCGAACTTCCTTGCTGGAAAGACTGCTTTCTATCAGAACGGTTCGTGGAATACAGGTGAAGTCGCAGGCGCTGATTTCAAATCCGCTGTTGCCATGTTCCCTGTAATCAATGCTGATCGTTCCACAGCTAACTGCGCTATCGGCGGTCCGTCCGACCACCTCGCAGTATGCTCTGAGAGCGCAAACGCTGATCTTGCAGCTGAAGTCGCAGTTGCACTCGGCAAAGAGATCTGCCACTACAACTATCTCAATGCTGTCGGACTCCCGGCTTGGACACCTGATTATGACACAAGCTCGCTGACACCGCTGATGGTTGACATCGGAAATATCGTTAATCAGTGTGAGGGAATGGTACTCTTTGGCGACACAGCCATGAGCGCTGATCCTGCTAACATCTACCTTGACTATGTTGCTAAGGTATACGGCAAGGAGATCGATGGTCAGGGCTTCATCGATGGCCTGACAAAGGATCTTCAGTAATAACGGCTAAACGATATCGGGAAAACGAACAATTCTGTTGATTAGTTGAAGCATGCAGTCTCCCCGGTCTGTCCAGGGATTCGGGGAGGCTGCTTTTTCTTAAGAGAGGGCTGCTGAATATGAATAAATTGTACAGCAATAAATGGTATATTATCATTTTCCTGTTGCCGGCGCTGATCCTCTTCTGCGGCGTTCTTATAGCGCCGATCGGAGCCTCGGGCTATTTCAGCTTCTTTGACTGGAATGGCTTTACTGAAAAGACTTATATCGGGCTTTCGAACTATAAAGAGCTATTTACCAGTGATTCCATCGGATTCATGAAAGCGCTGGGCAATTCGCTGCTTCTTGCAGTGTTAACCGTCTTTTTGCAGCTGCCGCTGGCCCTCGCGTTGGCTCTGGTGCTCGGCAAAAAGATAAAAGGCGAAAGAGCCTTTCTTTCGGTATATTTTATGCCGGTCCTTATTTCAACTGTAGTTATCGGCCAGCTCTGGCTGAAGATATATAACCCGGACTACGGAGTCCTGAATGTTGCGCTTCGTGCCGTTGGGCTCGAAAACCTTGCACACATCTGGCTGGGTGACAAAGCAACAGCTTTAGGCGCTGTATTTGTGCCAATACTCTGGCAGTATGTCGGTTATCACATGCTGCTCCTTTACGCGGGAGTAAAGAGCGTACCGCCTGAACTGAGGGAAGCCGCCATGCTTGACGGCGCGACAGACGGTCAGGTCAACCGCTTCATAGTCCTGCCTTACATCAAACCTATTATAAAGATCAGCGTTATATTCGCTGTTACCGGTTCTTTGAAATCATTTGACCTTATCTATGTTCTGACCAACGGCGGGCCGCTTCATGCCACTGAAGTGCCTAGTACGCTGATGATAAGCATGCTGTTCCTCCGCAACCGATACGGCATGGGAAGCACGATCGCTGTCCTGCTGATAGTTCTCTGCTTCGCCTTCGCGTTGCTGATCAATTTTGTATTCAGGGAGGAGGACTAATGCCATGAGAAATTCAAGTAAAACAAAAGAGGTCTTGATATATATCGGACTCATCATATGGATGATAGTCAACCTGTTCCCTGTATATTGGATGTTTACGTTCTCCCTGAAGAGCAATCCTGAGATCTTCGGAGAAAACGTGATAGGACTGCCTAAGGAATGGCTGTGGTCCAACTACTCAACAGCGCTCCATACGGGAAACATGGGCCTGTACTTCATGAACAGTGCCATCGTGGCGATCTCGACGATCCTTATCACACTGATCGTTGCCCTGATGGCCACATTCGCTCTGACGCGTCTGATCTGGAAGAAGCGCAAGACACTGAACAAGTTCTTCATGCTTGGACTGACGATCCCGATCCATGCGTCGATCGTACCGGTGTATGTAACACTTTCAAAGCTGAACATGCTCAATACATACTGGGCACTGATCATCCCGTACTCAGCTTTCTCGCTGGCTATGGCCATACTGGTCTGCACGGGATTCATGAATGAGATACCGCGCGAACTCGATGAGTCCGCATGTATCGACGGATGCGGCGTATTCGGGATTTTCTTCCGTATCATCGTTCCGCTGATGAAGCCGGCTGTCGCAACTGTAGGAATATATACATTCCTGCAGTGCTGGAACGAGCTGATGTTCGCGAATGTCTTTATCAGCAAGAACGCGTACAGGACGCTGCCTGTTGGTGTCCAGGCCCTTTCGGGACAATACACAACTGAATGGGGACCTATCGGAGCGGCGCTGGTACTGGCGACATTCCCGACACTGTTTGTCTATATATTCCTGAGCAAGAAGATCCAGGAAAGCTTTATCGCAGGCGCAATCAAAGGTTAATCAAAGGAGAAAAGCGGTATGGCAACATTATCACTTAGAAATATCAAAAAAGTATATGACAATAAAGTCACTGCGGTCGACAACTTCAATCTTGAGATCGCAGACAATGAATTCGTCGTATTTGTCGGACCGTCAGGCTGTGGTAAATCAACGACTCTGCGCATGGTAGCAGGTCTGGAGGACATCTCCGGAGGTGAGCTCTACATCGATGGTCAGCTGATGAACGATGTAGCGCCTAAGGACAGAGATATAGCGATGGTATTCCAGAACTACGCTCTTTATCCGCATATGACGGTATATCAGAACATGGCGTTTGCTCTTAAACTTCGCAAAACATCGAAGGAAGAGATCGACCGCAAGGTCCGTCAGGCAGCGGAGATTCTGGATATCACTGAATATCTGGAGAGAAAGCCAAAAGCGCTTTCCGGCGGACAGAGGCAGAGAGTCGCTATCGGACGCGCCATAGTCCGCGAGCCGAAGGTCATGCTGATGGACGAGCCGCTCTCAAACCTCGATGCCAAGCTGAGAAACGAGATGCGCGCTGAGATAATCAAGCTTCGTCAGAGGATCAACACTACGTTCATCTACGTAACGCATGACCAGACAGAGGCCATGACGCTGGGAGACCGCATCGTCATCATGAAGGGCGGTTTCATACAGCAGATCGGTACCCCGCAGGAAGTCTTCGATCATCCTGCGAACCTGTTCGTAGCGGGCTTCATTGGCACACCGCACATGAATATCTTCGACGCGGAGCTCAGGAAGGATAACGGACAGTACAGCGTTGTTGTGAACGGCGCTGAACTGAAGTGCTCGGCCGAAAAGCAGGCAGAATATGAGGCAAAGGGTCTTGAGCCTCAGAAAGTGAAGCTCGGCATCCGTCCTGAGCACTTAAATGTCAGTAAGGAAGGCCCTGCGGCGATCAAGGCGCGTGTAGATGTTTCGGAGATGATGGGTTCATTCATCCATCTGCACGCGAATGCCGATGGCAAAGACGTTGTTCTGGTCCTCGCGGCTGCTGATCTGCCGGCTGAGCACCGTACCGGATACGAATACGGCTCAGACATCAACTTCACATTTGATACCAACCTGATGCATCTGTTCGACGCGAATACAGGGGAGAATTTAGTATGACAGGTACAAAAAAGTACATCGGGATCGATCTGGGGACATCCTCGGTAAAGATCCTGCTTGTCGATGAGACAGGAGCCATTCTGAAGGCTGTTACAAAGGACTATCCGCTCGCGTTCCCGCATCCGGGCTGGAGCGAGCAGGAGCCTGCCGACTGGTGGGAAGCCTGCTGCACGGGCATCAAAGAGCTGCTAAATGGGCAGGATGTTGCCGGTGTAAAAGGCATAGGCTGCGGAGGTCAGATGCACGGCCTTGTAGCGCTCGACACGGATGACCATGTCATCAGACCCGCGATACTGTGGAATGACGGCAGGACCGCGGAAGAGACAGCGTGGCTCAATGAAGAGGTCGGCAAAGAGAAACTGTCAAAGCTGACGGCGAATATCGCATTCGCGGGCTTCACTGCTCCTAAGATACTCTGGATGAAGAACAAGGAGCCTGACAACTTCAAACGCATCGCGAAGATAATGCTTCCGAAGGACTATATCAACTACAAGCTGACAGGAGTACATTCGTGCGACTATTCAGACGCGAGCGGAATGCTTCTTCTCGATGTCGAGCATAAGTGCTGGTCAGACGAGATGCTTAATATCTGCGGAATAGACCGCAGTGTCATGCCGGCTCTGTATGAGAGCTATGAGTGCACCGGGATCGTGAAGCCGGAAATCGCGGAGATGCTGGGGCTGCCTTCGGACGTAAAGGTGGCGGCAGGAGCAGGCGACAACGCCGCGGCTGCTGTGGGCACAGGCACTGTCGGAGACGGGGACTGCAATATCTCGCTGGGAACATCCGGCACCATATTCATTTCATCGGATAAGTTCGGAGTGGACCCTAACAACGCTCTGCATTCGTTCGTTCACGCGGACGGAAAGTATCACCTGATGGGCTGCATGCTTTCAGCCGCCAGCTGCAACAAGTGGCTGTGCGATGAGATCCTGAAGACTCAGGACTACGCTGCCGAGCAGACGGATATCACTGAAGACAGGATGGGGCGCAACCGCGTGTTCTTCCTTCCTTATATGATGGGAGAGAGAAGTCCTATCAACGATACTGACGCAAGAGGGACTTTCACGGGACTTTCAATGGACACAAGCAGGTCCGACATAGTGCAGGCTGTTCTTGAAGGCGTGGCTTTCGCGATAAGAGATTCATTTGAAGTCGCGAAGTCGCTGGGCATCGATATAACAAGGTCCAAGATCTGCGGCGGCGGCGCCAAGTCACCGCTCTGGCGCAGGATGATAGCAAACGTGCTGGGCATCAGCCTGGACATCCCAAAGACGGAAGAAGGTCCGGGATACGGCGGCGCCATGCTGGCCATGGTATGCTGCGGAGAGTTTGACAGCGTTGACGCGTGCGCGGACGCGCTACTCTCGGTCACGGAGACCATAGAACCGGATCCTGAGATCGCGGCCCGCTATGAGGAGCAGTATCAGAAATTCCGCAGGATATATCCTGCGCTCAAAGGCGTATTCCCGCAGCTGCGGTAGGAGGTCACATGAAGATATATTCTGTATATGACAAGGAGTTCAAACCATACGGCAAAGTACTGGGCAGATATGATACGGCAGAGCTGATCGAAGCAATGAAAAAGATCGAGCTGCCTGAGTCAGGCACGGCATATAAGCCGGCGATCCAGAGCCTTGAAAACTGCTCCATATTCGGAGAGCTGTCGGACCGCGCGTACGGCGGCATGCCTGTACAGCTTGGGATGTGCTGGGGAAGGAACACCAGGCTCAACTGCCTTGAATACCACAAGGACAGCGAGATAAACATCGGAGCAGGAGACTTTGTGCTGCTGCTCGCACTCATGAGCGATATTGAAGACGGCAAGCTGGATACAGCAAAGGTGAAGGCGTTCAGAGCGCCTGCCGGCGCCGCGGTGGAAGTGTATGAAACTGCGCTCCACTACGCGCCTTGCCACGTAGACGCGGAAGCAGGATTCCGTGTCGCGGTAGTCCTGCCTCGCGGCACTAATACGGATGCTCCTTCAATAAAAGCTACAAATGAAGAAGATAAAATGCTGTGGGCGCGTAACAAGTGGCTGCTTGCTCATCCGGAATCGGCTGAAGCGGCTGCCGGCGCGTACATAGGACTCACCGGAGAAAACATAGATATTGCAAAATAGAACAGAAGCACTTAAGGAGGCGCATCCATGAAAAACATTCCTGAAGTCAAACTGGGAATAATCGCAGTTTCAAGAGACTGCTTTATCATTTCCTTATCTGAGAGCAGAAGAGCCGCGATCAAGGCAGCGTATAAAGGCGACCTTTATGAGTGTCCTGTTACCATTGAAAACGAAAAAGACATGCTGGCGGCGGTAGCTGACGTCAAGGCCGCGGGCTGCAACGCGCTCGTGGTATTCCTGGGCAACTTTGGCCCTGAGACACCTGAGACTCTGATAGCCAAATACTTTGACGGACCATGCATGTTCGTAGCTGCTGCCGAGGGCGACGGCAACCTTATCGACGGCAGAGGAGATGCTTACTGCGGAATGCTCAACTGCTCGTACAACCTGGGCATGAGACATCTCAATGGTTACATTCCTGAATATCCTGTAGGCACAGCTGAGGATATCGCGTGCATGATCGGCGATTTCGTTCCTGTAGCGAGAGCGGTCATCGGCGTGAAGAATCTGAAGATCATCACTTTCGGACCTCGCCCGCAGGACTTCTTCGCCTGCAACGCTCCGATCAAGGGACTTTATGAACTCGGCGTTGAGGTGGAAGAAAACTCAGAGCTCGACCTCTTCGTAAGCTACAAACAGCATGCGGGAGACAAGAGGATCCCTGAGGTCTGCGAAGACATGAAGGCAGAGATGGGAGAAGGCAAGTACTATCCGGATATGCTGGAGAGAATGGCGCAGTTTGAGCTGACACTTCTCGACTGGGCTGATCAGCACAAGGGCGCGCGTGAATATGTCGCTTTCGCTGACAAGTGCTGGCCTGCATTCCCTGAGACATTCGGATTCGAGCCTTGCTATGTGAACTCGAGACTTGCGAGCCGTGGCATCCCTGTATCCTGCGAAGTAGATATCTACGGAGCTCTTTCGGAATACATCGGAGCCTGCGTATCAGAGGATGCTATAACGCTGCTCGACATCAACAATTCCGTACCTAAGAGCATGTGGGAGAAGAGTATCAAGGGCAAGTTCGACTACGAACTGACCGATACTTTCATGGGCTTCCACTGCGGTAATACACCGTCGTGCAAGATGTGCGCGGACCGTGCTGTCAAGTATCAGCTGATCCAGCACAGACTCCTTGAACCTGAAGGGAGCGACCCTGATTTCACAAGAGGAACGCTCGAGGGCGACATCGCTCCGGGAGAGATCACATTCTACAGACTACAGTGCGACAGTGAGGGCAATCTCAGATCTTACATCGCTGAGGGAGAGGTGCTGCCTGTAGCGACGGAGTCGTTCGGAGGCATCGGCATCTTCGCGATTCCGGAGATGGGCAGATTCTACCGCTATGTACTGCTTGAGAAGAGATATCCTCACCACGGAGCCGTAGCGTTCGGCCACTTCGGCAAGGCGCTCTTCGAGGTGTTCAGGTTCCTCGGCGTAAAGGATATAGCTTACAATCAGCCAAAGACACTGCCTTATCCTGCAGAGAATCCATTCAAGTAAAAAATAAACGAAAAAGGGTATAGATACAGCGCGGCCGGAGGATCTCTCCGGCCGTGTTTTTATTGTGCTGTACTGTATTTCAATGGTAAAATAAACATGGTTTTTGATAGGTGTTCATCCGGAGGGACAGGAATAAAGTGGGGCTTCTGATACACGACCTGAGTTCTGAAGAATGGACAAGGGTCAGCCGTGAATACGACGGCTGGGACATAGTTTCAGATAACGGCAGCATCCGGCCTTGTGTCGGATATTTCTCGTGCTGGAACCGCGATCCGGGACGCTGCGCTATCAAAGACGGCTACGATAACATGGGATCCCTCATCCATCATGCGGACGAAGTGGTGGTCATAAGCAGATACACATATGGCGGGTTTTCCGGCTTTGTGAAGAATGTGTTTGACCGCTGCCTTGGATATGTGCTGCCTCAGTTTGAAGTTGCGGGAGGCGAGACACACCATCAGAAGCGCTATGACGAGGATAAGCCGTTCACCTTCATATTCTATGGACATGACCTGAATGAAGATGAGAAGAACAGCGCAAGAAGATACGTGACCGCTGTCTGCGCCAATATACGAGGGCATGTGAAAGATGTCATTTTCAGGGAGTGCGAAGACCTGCCTGCTCCGGAAAGGACTTCAGAAGGTATGGCCCTGCCGGCCCGCGCCATCAATACAGAAAGCAAGACATACGATATCTATGCTGAGCATAGGGGCCTTCCAAAGTGGCTTTTCATTCAGATCGCAAACGTCAACTGGGACAGGACGCGAAGAAGAACGGCATAGGTCCGAAAGAACTATACAGACAGCTGTGAAAAAGGCCGCAGGGCCATATCAATAAAAGGGGACTATTGGGAAGGGAGATTTTGAAATGCACAAAAAGTATATTTTTGTTACAGGCGGAGTAGTATCCGGCCTGGGTAAGGGTATTACGGCGGCTTCCCTCGGCAGACTGCTGAAGGCAAGGGGGCTCAAAGTTGCCGCCCAGAAGCTGGATCCGTATATCAACGTCGATCCGGGCACGATGAGCCCATTCCAGCACGGAGAGGTCTACGTGACCGATGATGGAGCGGAGACCGACCTCGACCTCGGTCATTACGAGAGGTTTATCGATGAGAACCTCAACAGGTTCTCCAACCTGACGACCGGCAAGGTATACTGGAACGTACTCAACAAGGAACGTAAAGGCGAGTACCTTGGGAGCACAGTGCAGGTGATCCCGCATATCACTGACGAGATAAAGCACTTCATCTACAATGTAGGCAAAGAAGGAGACAGCGACGTCATCATCACTGAGATAGGCGGCACCGTAGGAGATATCGAAGGTCAGCCTTTCCTTGAGGCGGCAAGGCAGGTACGCCTTGAGCAGGGAAAAGAGAACGTGCTTTTCATCCACGTAACTCTGGTCCCTTATATTTCTGGCTCCGGCGAGCACAAATCGAAACCTACACAGCACTCCGTAAAGGAACTCCTCAACATGGGGATATCACCGGATATCATCATCATGAGATCCGATGAGCATATAGATAAGAGCATATATGATAAAATCGCGCTCTTCTGCAATGTCAAGAGCGACTGTGTTATAGAGAACATCACACTTCCGGTGCTGTACGAGGCGCCTCTGATGCTTGAGCAGGCACACTTCTCCTGGATAGTTTGCAGAGAGCTGGGCATCGATGCCGGTCCATGCGACATGGAAGAGTGGAAGGAGATGGTAAAGCGTATCAAGGCAGGCGGCAAGACCGTCAGGATAGCTTTGGTAGGTAAGTATATCAAGCTTCATGACGCATACCTCTCGGTAGCTGAAGCTCTGAGACACGCAGGCTACGAGAATGGTCTGACAGTCAGGATCGACTGGATCGAGGCAGAAGACATAACGGAAAAGACAGAAGATACGATGCTCGGTGATGCAGACGGTATCCTGGTGCCGGGAGGCTTCGGAGACCGCGGAATAGAAGGCATGATAAGGGCAGCCGGATACGCCAGAAGAAAAAACATTCCTTATCTGGGGATCTGTCTCGGCATGCAGATAGCGGTCATTGAGTTCGCGAGGAACGTCCTTGGCTATGCCGACGCAAATTCCGGCGAGTTCGATGAGAACAGCGCTCACAAGGTGATAGACTTCATGCCTGATCAGTATGGTGACATCCCTAAGGGAGGCACGATGAGGCTGGGAGCTTATCCTTGCGTCGCACCTGAAGGCTCGCCGTTCAGAGAGATCTATGGATCGGATGAGATCAGCGAGAGGCACAGACACCGTTATGAGTTCAATAATAAATACAGAGAGGAAGCCGAGGCTGCAGGTCTCATGATAGCAGGTACATCGCCTGACGGCAGGCTTGTGGAATCGGTAGCACTGCCGGACAATGATTTCTTTGTAGGCGTGCAGTATCATCCTGAATTCAAGAGCAGACCAAACAGGGCGCATCCGCTCTTCAGGGAATTCGTTAGAGCAGCAGGAAAATAGGGGGACAACATGTGTGGAATAGTAGGATTCACGGGCAGACAGCAGGCCGCTCCGATATTGCTGGACGGACTTTCAAAGCTCGAATACAGAGGATATGACTCGGCGGGACTTGCCGTGAGAGAAGGAGATTCACTTGCTGAGGTCGTCAAGGCGACCGGCAAGCTCAAAAACCTTGCTGAGAAGATCGACAACGGTGCCGCTTTACCGGGATGCTGCGGCATAGGACATACAAGATGGGCGACTCACGGAGAGCCGACACAGGTAAATGCTCACCCGCATGTCAGCGGCAACGCAAAGGTGTCAGGTTCCGGACCGGTCGAATCTGAGGTCGTGGGCGTCCACAACGGCATCATAGAGAACTATGAAGAACTGAAGGCCAAGCTCGTAGGCAACGGCTATTCATTCTACAGCACGACCGATACCGAAGTGGTCATCAAACTTGTCGATTATTACTACAAGAAGTATAAGATCGGACCTATCGATGCCATCAACAGGATGATGGTCCGTGTCCGCGGTTCATACGCTCTGGCCCTGATGTTCAAGGATTATCCGGGCGAGATCTATGCAGCCAGAAAGGACAGCCCGATGGTCATAGGAGTGGCCGACGGCGAGACTTTCCTCGCTTCAGATGTTCCTGCCGTACTCAAGTACACAAGAGATATTTACTACATCGACAATCTTCAGTCCGTAAGACTGCTGCCGGGAGAAGCTCACTTCTTCGATCTGAACGGTGATGAAGTCGAGTTGGAATGCACCCATATCGAATGGGACGCCGAGGCTGCCGAGAAGGGCGGATACGAGCACTTCATGATCAAGGAGATCCACGAGCAGCCAAGGGCTGTGCAGGACACACTCGCAAGCGTTATAAAGGATGGAAAGATAGACCTTTCAGGCGCGGGTCTCTCGGACGATATCCTTAAGAGCATCAGCGAGGTGCGTATAGTCGCATGCGGTTCGGCATGGCACGCAGGGATGGCCGGCATGTACGTCATAGAGGACCTGGCAGAAGTTCCGGTAAAGGCAGAGATAGCGTCTGAGTTCAGATATAAGAAGATGCTGATCGACAAGGACGCTCTTGTTGTCATCATTTCGCAGTCGGGAGAGACGGCGGATACGCTGGCAGCTCTCAGAGCGGCTAAAGCCAACGGAATCAGGACCCTCGCGATCGTCAATGTAGTTGGCTCCACCATAGCAAGAGAAGCCGACAACGTACTCTACACGCTTGCGGGACCTGAGATCGCAGTTGCTACAACTAAGGCATACAGCGCTCAGCTGGCAGCGATGTACGCCCTGGCAGTCGAGCTTGCCTTTGTTAAGGGGAAGTTCGGCAAAAATGATTATAAATACTACATCGAAGAGCTGCTGGCCCTTCCTGAAAAGATAGATCAGGCGATCAATAATAAGGAGCGCATACAGTGGTTCGCTTCAAAGCACTCCAACGCGAACGACATGTTCTATCTGGGCAGGGGGCTTGACTATGCCATAAGCCTTGAAGGAAGCCTCAAGATGAAGGAAATAAGCTATATCCACAGCGAGGCTTACGCGGCAGGCGAATTAAAACACGGTACGATCAGTCTTGTTGAAGACGGAGTACTGGTGATAGGCATACTGACACAGGGCGAACTCATGGAGAAGACCATCAGCAACATGGCAGAGTGCAAAGCCCGCGGAGCTTATCTCATGGGAGTGACCGCCGACGGCAACTTCGGGGTCGAAGATTCAGTGAATTTCGCGTTATATGTGCCGCGCGCAGATGAGCATTTCATCGGAAGCCTTTCAGTCATACCGCTGCAGCTCCTCGGCTACTATACAAGCGTGGTAAAAGGCCTGGATGTGGACAAACCTCGCAATCTGGCAAAATCAGTTACAGTTGAGTGATGGAGGAAAGAATGAAAACACTTTTCAAAGGCGGGACCATCTATGACGGAAGCGGCCGAAGACCTTTTAAGGGCGACGTGCTCATCGAGGGTGACAGAATAGTCAGGATCGGAGAGAATATAAAATCCAAGGCTGACAGGATCATAGATGTCAGCGGAAAGCAGATATGCCCGGGGCTCATAGACGCGCACTCCCATAACGATTTCTTCTATGACAGAGAGGACGCGGAGAAATTCTATAAGCCTTTCATAGAACAGGGCATCACGACGCAGGTAACGGGTAATTGCAGCTTTTCGCCTTTCGGAATCGACCCGGATACGCCTTACAAAGACAAGATCGGCGGAGGCCTCTTCGATACCGTGCATCCATGCAGCTTTGCGGAGTTCAAGAAACGAGCGGAAGGGAATCTTTATGTCAACATCGCGCCGCTTATAGGACAGGGTTCTGTCAGAGCGGGTATGACAGGATACGATCCGGCGCCTTACACTCCCGATCAGATAGAAAAGGAACTTGAGCATGTACGCGAGGCCATGGAAGGCGGAGCCTTCGGAGGTTCACTTGGATTTATGTACGAGCCTGACCGCTACGCTAAGGAAGATGAGATAATCGCATTTGCAAAAGAGATAGCAAAGTATGATGGAATAGTCACGATCCATCCGAGAGCATGCTCGATAGTCAGCGCGGATTATCCTCTCATCACAAGGAAGTCGCATCTTGAAATGGGACTCGATGAGGCAGTGGACATCATGCGTAGATCCGGCTGCAGGCTGGAGTACAGCCATCTGATCTTTACGGGCCAGAGAAGCTGGAAGCTTCTGGATAAGATGCTTTCGACTTTCCATCGCGAGGCTTATAAGGGCAAGCCGATCGCGTTCGATAACTATGCGTTCCACTACGGAGCTTCTGTCATCACCGTTGTATTCCCTGAGTGGTATGCGCAGCTCAGCAAGGAAGAGGCAGCGAAACCGGCTAACCGCCGCAAGCTGGAACTTACGATCCTCATGTACCGCAAGGTGCTTGGTATCGACTGGGATGACATGGTCGTAGCGTATATCTCTGATGATCATCCGGAGTACGAGGGCAAGACCATCCCGCAGTGTGCGGACGAAGAGGGCCTGTCTTATCTCGACATGTATCTGAAGCTTGTCGATCTTTCGAACAAAGCAGGCAGCATCTATCTGGGCAAGTACTACAATGATGAGATAGTGCAGCGCCTTATGAACGATGAACTTTCAGTATTCATGACCGACGCCTGGGTAGAGGAGAAAGGTCTGCAGAACATAGCGGCATTCCAGACATTCCCGCAGTTCTTCCTTCTTGCGAAGAAAAACAGCATCCCTGTTGAAAAGGTAGTACGGAAGATGACCGGAAAGACAGCAGACCGCTATAAGATACCGGAAAGAGGGTATCTCCGCGAGGGATACAAGGCGGATATAACTGTCATCGATCTTGACAATATGAAGGTCGATGAGTCAAAACCTGACTTCCGCCCTGAGGGCATCGTGCACGTTTATGTGAACGGACATCCGGTGGTGCAGGACAGTGTCTACACAGGCGGAAAAGCGGGCAAGGTATTGCTCAAAAAACAATGATCAAAAGAGAGCGGGAAAGCCGATAACCAGATGCGGCACCCGCTCTTTTCTTGTATAATTTGATTGTAAATCGCTTGATATTCATCAGGAGGAAATGCTATGTACGACATGCTGCTTTCACCGATGAGTATTGGGAACGTAGAGATAAAAAACAGGATAGTCATGACATCCGCGGAGTTCAGTCTGGGGGAGCCGAGCGGCAAGGTAACACCGAGACTCTCGGATTACTACGAGGAGAGGGCCAAAGGGGGAGTCGGTCTCATTATCCCGGGTATATGCAGAGTCAATGACATGACAGGCGCGGCGACTTACACGCAGCTTTCGATGAGCCATGATTATCACATCGAGCCTATGCGCGAGATGGTCAGAAAGCTCCACAGTCATGGCGCTAAGCTTGCCATCCAGCTGCACCATGAGGGGCCTTCGGGGCTTACCGCGGCCAAGACTCTGGCAATGCGGGGCTTCGATGTAGAACTCTATGAAAAATCGGAAAAGGCAGGAGGACAGGTAATAGCAGCGTCATCCGGAAGCCTCAAAGAGCGCCTGTACTGGGCGATCGAAGACCTAATGACAGCCGCAAAGAAGGAAGGCGCAAAGATATTCCTCGGCAAGGAATTGTCGGCGGCAGAGATAAAGGACAAAAAACCTTACGCTGTCGTTTGCGCAACAGGCGGCACACCTCTGAGACCTCGCTCGATACCGGGCATTGAAAGGGAAGACGTCATAGCGGCGCCGGACCTTCTGCTCGGAAACGCGTCCGTCGACAACAGCAATGTAGTGGTCATCGGATCGGGCATGACAGGACTTGAAGTGACTCAGTACCTCAACGAGCGCGGCAACAATGTCACCATAGTGGAGATGGCGGAGTCATCGTAGAGGATAAGGCTACAGGCGAGCAGACGAAGATCCCGGCTGACCGTGTCGTGCTGGCGATGGGAGTCAGACCACAGACAAAGCTGGCTGAAGAGCTGAAGGACCTGGGAGTAAAGAATGTATTCTGCGTAGGAGACGCGGAAAAGAGCGGCACCATAGCGCACGCCTGCCACAGCGCGTACGATACTGTGATGCAGATAGGAAAGGGGAACGAAGGGACCGGAGTCGAGGCTGAAAAAACCAGTACTGTAAGAGTTAAGGAGGCTGCGGCAATGGGCGTAATAAGCGACATCACTGAGAAGATATTCAGGAAAGAGATCAATGATATCAAGGGAAAGACGATCGTGATCACCGGAGCATCGAGCGGCATCGGTGGCAGCTCTGAGGCAGAAAAGGCGGATAAGTTCATCTCCTGGATGGAGGAACTGAAGAATAAGACAGGTATTCCTGAAAAGATCGATATGATAAAAGACGAGGATGTGGATCAGATAATCAGATGGGCGATGAAGGAATCAAATCCGCTGTATCCGACACCTGTCCTCTGGAGATACGATGATTTCAAGGCATTCATCGAATCCGTACGCGCATAGACAGAAACGAAAGGAAAAATCATGAAATGCTGCACGGGAAAAGTCCTCAGAGTTGATCTGACAACGGGGACTGCGACAGTTGAAAAGATACCTGATGAAGTTTACGAGGCAGTGCTTTCGGGAAAGGGTCTCGGAGCATGGTATCTGTACAAGAATATTCCTGCAGGAGCGGATCCGCTGGGACCTGACAATATCCTCGGATTCACTTCGGGAGCCCTTACAGGCACAGGCACCTTTATGGCAGGCAGATGGACGGTCGTATGTAAGAGCCCTCTGACGGGAGGCTGGGGTGACGCAAACTGCGGCGGAGTCTTTTCACCTGCGATAAAGCAATGCGGCTATGATGCGATATTTATCAGCGGCATATCAGAGAAACCTGTGTACTTGTACTGCGATAACAAGGGAGCTCAGATAAGAGATGCCTCAGAATACTGGGGACTCGACGCAGTTGAGGCTGAAAACAAACTTATCGCAGACAATTCAGGCGGCAAGATACCGCGCGTTGCTGTCATTGGACAGGCCGGTGAGAACGTATCTCTCATATCCGGAATCTGCAATGAAGGCGGGCGAATAGCGGCAAGGAGCGGTGTCGGCGCTGTCATGGGCAGCAAGAAGCTTAAGGCGGTAGTTCTTGCAGGCAGCAGACCGATGCCATGTGCTGATCCTGACGCGGTCAAGGCTTTGTCCAAAGAGCTCGGCCGCAAGATAAACAAGATGTGGATCCCTAAAGGCCTTGGAGGAGGCATAGGATTTATGGGAATAGGCATGGGGAATATGCCTGCGCTGCCGCTCGACGGCTCGATGACTACATATTTGTTCCGTGAGTGGGGTACGCCGTCAAACACCCCGCTGGCCATAACAAGCGGTGATGGTCCTCTCAAGAACTGGAGTGCCGGTCCAAAGGAAGTCAACGGTCTCAGGCTGAGCTTTGATTACAATCCGGAAAAGATAAACAAGATAGAAGAGTCCAAATACCACTGTTACTCGTGTCCGCTGGGATGCGGCGGCAGGCTGGATATTAGCGGAGTTCCGTACAGCGAGTATTATGAGACACACAAACCTGAGTACGAGACGCTGCAGGCATTCGGACCTCTGTGCGTCAACAGGGATATGAGCTCAGTTCTCTATTTGAATGAGCTGCTCAACAGGGCAGGCATGGATTCCATATCTGCAGGCAACACGGTCGCCTGGGCAATAGAGTGTTATGAGAATGGTATTCTTACCAAAGAGCAGACCGACGGTCTGGAGCTTAAATGGGGCAATTGGGATGCTGAGATCGCTCTTATCAAAAAGATGATCGCCCGCGAGGGATTCGGAAACGATCTGGCTGACGGTGTAAAGAGAGCTTCCGAGAAATACGGCGGCAAGGAATACGCCATGCATGTGGGCGGCCAGGAGCCGGGCATGCACGATACCAGAAATGACCCTCAGCTTGGCATTCACATGGTAGCTGAGCCTGCTCCCGGAAAGCACACCATAGGCATGGCCATCCAGTACGGCGCGATGTCGCTTTGCGATATCTGCAGCTGGGCTCCTCCGGCAACGATACACTCCAAGAAAAATGACCTTGAGGCGACTGAGGAAATGGCGCTCACTTCCAAGGCCAATGCCTGCTATTCGATGCTGATGGATGGTCTGGGAAGCTGCTATTACGCGGAAATGATGGGCGTTCACATGTACAAGGCGATCGAATACGCCAACGCGGCCGCGGGCTGGGACTATGACGGCGATCACTATATGGAGATAGGCGCCAGGATACAGACCATAAGACAGATGTTCAACGTAAAGCACGGATATGAGCCATCAAAAGTAAAACTGCCTAAACGCATGCAGGGAATGCCTCCGCTGAAGACCGGACCTCTTAAGGGGGTGACTCTCAAAAACGAAGAGCAGGTGGCCATGCACTGGAAGGTCTTCGGATGGGATGAGAAGACAGGGCATCCGCTGCCTGAAACGATAGAAGCGCTTGGAATAAACAGACTGATGGAGATGTGACATGGCATTCAAGAAAAAACCTGAATTTCATTATGACAACTGTGTCAGCTGCAGCATCTGCGTGCAGGCATGTCCTGTCGGCGCTCTCGATCTGACACGTCCTGGAAAGAGCGGAAGGTATAAGAATCTGTTTCCTGAACTCGTAAATGAAAGATGCATCGGCTGCGGTCTGTGTGCAAAGAGCTGTCCGATGGAATGCATACTGATGGTGATACCATATGAGGGTTAAAGTTTTTCCACCGCATGGCTGTGACAGAAGCGCCCTTGACGCAAAGTCATGGATGGAGATTCCTGAAGGCAGCACGGTAGGCGATGTTCTGAAAATATTAAAATGCAGCCCGCTGAAAGCGAAGCTGCTTCTGGTAAGTGTGAACGGGGAACGCGCTAAGTTTAAACACGTTCTTCATGATGGTGATGTGGTGGGATTCTTCTCACTCGTCACCGGAGGTTAAGTCGATAGGCCATAAATGCAGGTTTCTCAGAGAGCCGGCGTACAGCGTTCCATCAGACGGGACTTCATGACCGCACAGATACCTGACAGCCAGCGAGACTTCAAGTGCAGCGCATGCGGCAGGAGTGAATGACAGAGATGTTTTTTCCGTATCCTCATCAGAGCCGGCGTACAGCTTACGAAGCAGCCCGGAAGAAGGAGGGACAAGCATCATTTGAAGATCCCAGCCTCTGACGGCGCCGTGGACGATGAACAGCCCGGCTTCCGACGCGGCGTCTTCAAGCATGAGACGCGACTCAATATTATCAAGACAATCGATCACAAGATCCGCATCGACCATAAAGGCGGGTGCGTTTTCTTTTGTCAGAGGCTCGCATACCGGTATGACCTTAATGGATGGGTCGATCCGCTTTATGCGTTCGGCAGCGGCGAGAGCCTTGCTCGTGCCAAGATTACCGGATGTACACAGCAACTGGCGGTTGAGGTTAGATTCAGTAAAAACATCACCATCTACAACAATCAGTGAACCTACTCCAATCCTTGCAAGATGTTCGATGACATTGCCTCCGAGGCCGCCGCATCCGGCTACCAGGATACGGCTTTTATTCAGTTTACCCATATCTTCCGCAGACAGGGCGGGGATATTACGGATGTGTCTTTCCTTTATCATAGTTGAATGCTATCACGAACAGGCTTGCGCTGTAAATGCACCATTTTTATAAAGGGTATTATAATTTCCAACAGTGTGTTGTATCATTATGACAGTAAAAAGCCGGAAAAGCGAGGGTCCTGGATGGGCAAGCATTTAGAACAGACAAATCAGACCAGACAAAACATAATCGACGCCTTCTGGAGCATGGCTGAAAGTGACGGGGTGAGAAACATCAGCGTCAGCGCAGTCGTGAAAAAAGCAGGCATCAACAGAAGTACTTATTATGAGTATTTCAGTAGTGTGGAGGATCTGGCCGATCATGTTGAGGGGAGCATTATTGATGAGCTTAAACAGCTCATCGGCGACCTGTATATCAGGTATAACTTCAGCTGTTCATACAGAGATCTGGCCAGAGCTCTGGCGCCTTACTATGACCGTCTGGCATTGCTGCTCGGAGAGGGTGGAGACAAACGATTTCTGAGCAAGGTGCAACGCGAAGCCGTAGCTCTCGCATCCGAGATCACAGCAGTACCCGATCCGATGATAGAGTATGAGCTGGCATATGCTGTATCCGCATTTGCGGGGGTATTGACTTACTGGAATGAAACCGGAAAAAAGATATCTGAAGACGCTTTTACCGAGTTGTTTCACACTATGAGTATAAGGGGACTTGAAGCCCAATGCATAAACGCGGAAGGAAGATAAAACAGGAGAAAAAATATGAGCGATTTTACACATTTTGATGAACTGGGCAACGCACGAATGGTAGACGTATCGGACAAGCCGGTCACAAAGAGAACGGCGAAAGCCAAGGGAACCATGACGGTAAGCCGCGAGCTGATGGATGCCATCGTGTCCAAATCCGTGAAAAAGGGCGACGTGCTTACAGTCGCGCAGGTAGCGGGCATAATGAGCACAAGAAAAACAGCGGATCTTATCCCTATGTGCCACCCGCTGGGGCTTTCTTACGCTACGGTGACATTCGAGGTCGATGAAGAGGCTTGCACCATCACAGCGATCTGCGATGCGACCACCGAAGGCAAGACCGGAGTCGAGATGGAAGCTCTCACGGGCGTTTCCGTTGCGCTGCTTACAATATATGATATGTGCAAGAGCGTTGACAGAAGAATGGTCATGAGTGATATCCATCTGGTAGAAAAGACCGGCGGAAAGAGCGGAGACTTTGTTTTCTAGATAATGAAAGACAATTACGGCAGAGAAATAAACTATATGCGTGTATCGATCACCGACAGATGCGATCTCCGGTGCAGATATTGTATGCCTGAAGGATGCAGGAAGGTATCGATGTCACAGATACTGACATATGAAGAGATAGAACGCATATGCAGAGTCGCTGCCGGGCTCGGCATAAGCCGGATCAAGATCACGGGCGGCGAGCCTTTCGTCAGACTCGGCTGCGCGGACCTTATCCGCAGCGTAAAGGCAATCGATGGCATTGAAGAGGTCACGGTAACAACAAACGGACAGACTCTCGACAGATACATTGATGAGCTGAAAGATATCGGGATCGACGGGATCAATATAAGCCTGGATTCCCTTGATCCCGACAATTACAGATACATAACCGGCGGAGGAGATCTTACGAAGACATTGAATTCCATTGAACTATCTGCAAAGTCCGGAATAAAAACAAAGGTCAATTGCATACTCCAAAAGGGATCCAATGAAAACGAGCTGTTTGATCTGGCAGGGATGGCTTTCAGGCAAGGCATAGATGTGCGCTTCATTGAGGAGATGCCTGTGGGAGAGGGAAAGCTGAAAGCGGGCATTTCAAATAACGATGTGCTGAAAAAGCTGAAAGAAAGATGGCCCGATCTTGAGCCGGATGAAAGCGTTCACGGAAACGGTCCTGCCGTTTACTACAAAAGAAATGGGATCGCCGGAGCTATAGGCCTGATAAGCCCCATACACGGCGTTTTCTGCGCGGACTGCAACAGAGTCAGACTGACTTCGCAGGGGAAGATCAGGCCGTGCCTATGCTACGACACGGAGATCGATATAGTGCCCGCTTTGGCCGGATCAGATGAGGATATTGCAGATGCTCTGCGAGAAGCGATACTGGCGAAGCCTGAGGCGCATTGCTTCAACGACGCCGGTTTTGAGGATGACAGCCGGGCGGAAAAACGCCTTATGTCACAGATAGGAGGTTAGGGATATGAGCAGCACAGGCAAAGTAGTTGCTGTATGCATAAGTGAAAAGAAGGGCACACAGAAGACCGAGGTGCCTTCGATAACTCTCGTTCCGGACTGGGGCATTGAGGGCGATGCACACGCGGGCAAGTGGCACAGACAGGTCAGCCTTCTTTCCATTGAAAAGATAGATGCTTTCCGTGCAAGGGGAGCTGATGTAGACAACGGAGCCTTTGGCGAGAACATAATAGTAGAAGGATTCGATCTCAGAACGCTTCCTGTGGGTACGAAGTTCAGGATAGGCGATGCTCTTCTGGAACTCACGCAGATAGGTAAGGAGTGCCATGAACATTGTGCGATATACCATCAGGTAGGCGACTGCATCATGCCGAGAGAAGGCGTCTTTACCGTAGTACTTGAAGGCGGGACCGTAAAGGCCGGAGATACGGTAGAAATGATAGAAGCAGATCCGAAAAGAACTTTCACGGCAGCCTGGATAACGCTTTCCGACAAGGGTGCGGCAGGCGAGCGCGAAGACAAGAGCGGTCCGCTTATAGGGGAGATTCTGACAGAGGCAGGCTATGATGTGATAGAGGGTCTGCTCATACCGGACGATGCGGCTGCTCTCAGGCTTGAACTGATGAGACTTGCTGACCAGAGGCAGGTGAACGTCATATTTACCACAGGCGGAACGGGTTTTTCAAAGAGAGATATTACGCCTGAAGCAACTATGCAGGTATGCGAACGCATGACTCCGGGCATATCCGAAGCAATAAGAGCATACTCCATGACAAAGACTCCGACTGCCATGCTATCAAGAGCGACATCCGGCATCAGAAACGAGACCCTGATAATCAATTTGCCCGGAAGCCCTAAGGCAGTGAAGGAATGTCTTGACTTCCTTATGGGACCGCTTGAGCACGGCCTTGAGATAATGCTTGGCCGCACAGGCGAGTGCGCAAGGCGATAAAACAGTTATCCGTTATTTCAATCCAGATATAAAGAGGTGTTTTTATGAAGCTTAAAAAGTTGATCGTTTTGCTTCTGAGCGCATTAATTGTGCTCGCATTTACAGCCTGCGGAAGCAGCGGAGACAGCGGAGAGGAAGCCCCGGCAGATAACGGAGTCCTTCTGATGGCTACCACCACAAGTACTGAGGACACAGGCCTGCTCGACTATCTGCAGCCGCTGTTCAAGGAGGCAACCGGATATGACCTGCAGTGGACTGCTGTTGGAACAGGCGAAGCCCTGAAGATGGGTGAGGACGGCCAGGTCGACATCGTTCTGGTACATGCCAAGGCCAGCGAAGAGGAATTCGTTGCCAATGGATGGGGCGTAGAGAGATTCCCTGTAATGTACAACGACTTCGTAGTTGTGGGTCCTGCAGAGCCGCTTGAGAAGACAGATGACGTCTCCGCGTTCTTCGGAGCTATCAGCGACCAGCAACTGCCGTTCGTGTCCCGCGGCGATGATTCCGGTACGGACAAGAAAGAGAAGAAGATCTGGGAAGGACTCGGCATCGATCCTACCGCAAATCCTAACTACATCGAGTCCGGACAGGGCATGGGCGCGACTCTGACAATGGCAAACGAGAAGGAAGCATACTGCCTGACGGATCGCGGAACATGGCTCAAACAGTCAATGGATTCCGAGAATGATTACACTCTTGAGATCATCTGCGAAGGCGGAAAGGAGCTCCTCAATCAGTATGGCGTAATTGCCATAAACCCTGAGAAGTATCCTGAGGTCAACAATGAGGCAGCCAACGCGTTCATAGAGTGGATCACATCCGATGAAGTTCAGAAGCTGATCGGTGAATACGGCGTAGACACATACGGACAGGCTTTGTTCACACCGAACGCAGGAACGGACAACTAAACAATAATGCTTGAATGGCTCAGAGGAGTATTTACTGATCCTGCTGTGCTGAGCGCGATAAAGGTCACCTTTGAGATGGCCTTTGCGTCAACTCTGGTCTCTGCGGTGCTGGGGGTCGCCATAGGTCTCTGGCTGCAGAACCACGAATTTGCCGGTAAAAAAGTGGTCGTCAGGATCAACAGGACGCTCATGGGTGTCCCGCCGGTCGTGATAGGACTGCTGGTTTATCTGCTGACAATGCGCGGAGGGCCGCTTGGCCCTCTGGCGCTTTTGTTCACGGTCAAAGGGATGATACTCGCGCAGGCACTGATAATCACGCCGATAATAAGCGGCATGGTCTTTTCGTATGCGGAAAGCGCGGTGCCTGCGATCAAAGCCTTCGCTAAGACGATGGGCGCTGACAAGAAACAGACTGACAGGCTGATACTCAGCGAGCTCAGAAATGAGATATATTTCTGCATCATCACCGGATTCGGCAGGGCCATAAGCGAAGTCGGATCGGTCATGCTTGTCGGCGGCAACATAAAAGGGCATACGAGGACGATGACCACCATGATATCCCTCCTGAAGAGCCAGGGGATCTATTCGGAGGGCATAGGACTGGGAGTGCTGCTGCTTATAATGGCATTCATACTGCAGACACTCAGCGACTCGGTCAGAAAGGAGCAGATCCGCGATGAGAATTACTGAGCTTCGAAAAAAGATCGGGAAAACGGATCTGTACATAGATGACCTGAAGATAGAGAGCGGACTCATCCACGGGTTTGTCGGACCGAATGGCTGCGGCAAGACGACTCTGCTCAAGCTTATAATGGGCATCACCGAGCCTGACTCGGGTCACATCGACTATGAGGGTCTGAAGCCTTCGGATATCACGATGATGAGTCAGAGACCGTATCTGATGCACGCGAATGTCTATGACAATATCATCTATCCGCTGAAGATAAGGGGCATGAAGATCGACCGGAATGAGATCGACGGTCTCATGGAGCGTACCGGGCTCCTGCAGATAAGAGACCAGTATGCGGGCAGCCTGTCAAGCGGCGAGAGGCAGAAGCTGTCGTTCTTAAGAGCGATGGTGTTCCGGCCTAAAATGATACTCATGGACGAGACGCTGTCGAATCTTGATCAGGACAGCGAAAAACTCTTTAAAGAGATGATAATCGAACGGCATAAAGAAGACGGATCCACCTGGCTGATAGTCAGCCACCAGTGGGACGGGATGAATGAGCTGTTCGACAGTGTCCATCATATGGAAAAGGGGAGGATCGTCTGATGGATCTTCTCAAAGTAGATACGATAAAAGAAGCAAGGAGCAAGCTGGCGGCATGCTGCGCCGGCATAATGCCCGGAACGGAAGCAGTGGGTTTGACCGAGGCGGCCGGGCGCATCCTTGCTTTTGACATATTTTCAAAAGAAAACATCCCTCCGTACAGAAGGTCGATAATGGACGGCTATGCCGTCAGAAGCAAAGACCTGGGAGCGGCGGGAGACATGATACCGACTTCGCTGAAAGTGACAGGAGAGGTGCTGCTCGGCACCGATTCCTCAAAACTTTCGGTGGAGCCGGGATGCTGCGTTTATGTTCCGACAGGAGGGGAAGTGCCTGAAGGAGCCGATGCTGTAGTCATGGTCGAATACTGTGAGCCGTTCGGAGAAGACATGCTTGCTGTATCAAAATCCGCTTCTCCTGGAGAGAACGTGGTGCAGGCAGGCGAGGACATCGCAGAAGGCGGTATTTTGCTTTCTAAAGGCAGAAAACTGCGTTCGCAGGACATCGGAGTGCTTGCGGCCGCGGGCGTCACTGCAGTGCCTGTATTCGTTCCGTGGCGTGTCGCCGTTATCTCAACAGGCGATGAGCTGGTAAGTCCTGAAGAGACTCCGGAACCGGGACAGATAAGGGATATCAACTCATACACCATATCCGCAAGGAGCACGGAAGAAGGGTTCACAGTGATGAGGACTCTTTCCGTAAAGGATGACAGTGAAGCTATAGCTGCAGCTCTGGAAACCGCTAAGGATGACAGCGATCTTGTGGTCATATCCGGCGGCAGCTCTCAGGGCAAGAAGGATATGACAGCCGCACTGATCGACAAGGCTGCCGATCACGGCGTGCTGACACACGGCATTGCTGCTAAACCGGGCAAACCGACCATTACGGGATTTGACCGGGCAAGCAAAACACTGTTCATAGGCCTCCCGGGGCATCCGGCAGCAGCGCTGATGGTTTACGAGCAACTGGTCATCAGCCTCTGGCGCTGCATGACCGGACGAGAGCCTATGCGCACGGTAAAAGCAAGAGTCACCGTAAACACGCCTTCTGCACCGGGCAGAAAGACCTTTCAGCTGGTTAAACTGGCCGGTGATGAGGCAGAGCCTGTGTTTGCGAGATCCGGCATGATATCCCCAATGAGCGCGGCAGACGGTTACTTCATTATGGATGAGAATCAGGAAGGTGTGAAGGCCGGTGAAGCGGTCGAAGTCTTCCTGTGGGAATAGAGGTTCAACGTGAAAAGGAACATCTACCTGAAAACTACTCCTGTAGAGGAGGCCAGGGATACGTATATGGAGGCGCTCGGGGACGCTGTCGGGCCAAAGCAGGAAAAAGTAAAAGTCATAGATGCACTGGACAGGGTCACATTTGAGGCGGTCTATGCGGTTTATTCCTCGCCTCTGTATAACTCGGCTGCCATGGATGGCATCGCTGTCATATCATCGAGGACCGTGGGTGCGTCAGAATCCGCTCCCGTGACGCTCAGAGCCGGAGATGACTACATCATAGTCGATACCGGCGATCCGATAAAGAAGCCTTACGATGCGGTAATAATGGCAGAAGACACACAGGAGACTGAAAACGGCATGCTGATACGCTCGGCTGCTCCGGCGTGGCAACATGTAAGGCCTGTAGGCGAGGACATCGTTGCAGGCGAGATGATACTCACAAGATGCCATAAGATACGCCCGATAGATATAGGTGTCCTGCTCTCAGGAGGTGTTACGGAGATCTCCGTATTCGCCCGGCCTAAGGTCGGAATCATACCGACAGGCACAGAGATAGTCGAACCATATGAAGACCCTGAGGAAGGCGACATAATAGAGTCAAATTCCAGGATGTTTGAGGCGATGGTGAAGAAGCAGGGCGGCATCCCTTGCCGTTATGACATCGTTCCGGACGATTATGAAGAGATCAAAGCGAGCGTCCTTAAGGCGCTTGAAGAGAATGATATGGTGATCGTTAACGCGGGATCCAGTGCCGGAACAGAAGACTTTACAGTCCACATCCTGAGGGAGATAGGAGAGGTGTTCGTACACGGCGTCGCCATGAAACCGGGAAAACCCGTCATTCTGGCGAAGGCATGCGGCAAGCCTGTAATAGGCATACCGGGATATCCGGTATCCGCATACCTTGCGGTAGAGAATTTTGCGTATCCTGTGATAAGAAAACTCGCAGGCACCGGAGCGTCCGGTGAAATAAACATGGAAGCAGTGCTGTCACGCAGGCTGGTCTCATCTCTCAAGCACAGAGAGTATGTACGTGTAAGGGTCGGCCGTGTCGGAGACAGATATGTCTGCGCTCCGCTTGCCAGAGGCGCGGGCGCCGCGATGAGCATGGTAAGGGCTGACGGATTCTGTATCATACCGCAGGAAGTCGAAGGCTATGAGGCAGGAGAGACCGTAGAGGTCACGCTGCTTTGCTCACCTGAAGAGATAGACAGGACGATAGTCTGCACCGGCAGCCACGACATGCTTCTTGATGTTATATCCGATCTGATGTCAGGTGAAAGCGAGGGCATAAGGCTCTCCAGCACGCATGTAGGAAGCCTTGGAGGACTTATGGCACTGCAGAGAGGTGAAGCTCATATCACGCCGACACACCTTCTGGATGAGGAAACAGGCATTTATAACGAGTCGTACATAAGGTTGCTCTTTCCTAACCAAGAAATGTTATTGGTAAAGGGAGTAGGCAGGATACAGGGGCTTATGGTGGCTCCGGGAAATCCCCTGAATATACGCGGAGTCGAGGATCTGACAAGGGTCAGATTCGTCAACAGACAGCGCGGAGCGGGAACCAGAGTGCTTCTTGACTACAAACTGAAGCAGGCGGGCATATCGCCTTCCGAAGTTGAAGGCTATGACGCCGAGGCAGCAACGCACATGGCCGTTGCCGCGCAGGTAGCGGGAGGCGAGGCAGATTGCGGCATGGGAGTGTATTCCGCCGCTCACACGATGGGGCTCGACTTCATACCTGTCGGCAAAGAGGAATACGATTTCGCCATGCGTCCGGAGATTTATGAGATACCGGAGATAAAGTGCTTCCTCAGGCTGCTGACGAGCGATGAGTTCAGGGAAAAGCTTGTGGAACTGGGCGGATACTCATTTGACAGAACGGGCGAAACAATGATCGTCAGAGGCTGAACATCAGCCTCTTTTTTATAATCACATATGCTCCAGTGTGGTAAAATAATTATGTATAAACAGTTAACAAATACATATGAAATACTTAAGGGACAGGAGGCTGATCGATATGAAATGCGCGATTTACGGTGCCGGCTCTCTCGGTACCATTCTGGGTGCTTATCTCACAAAAAACGGGTTCCCGATCGAACTCGTCAACCGTAATGTAAAACATGTTGAAGCCCTGCAGAAGAACGGAGCTCACATAGGCGGCACGGTAGATTTCACGACGCCTGTGAAAGCCATGCTTCCGGATCAGATGCAGGGACCGTACGACATCATATTCCTGATGACAAAGCAGCTTCAAAATCCTGAAGTTGTCGCGATGCTTAAACCTAAGCTGGCGGACGATGGAGTCATAGTCACGCTGCAGAACGGCATCCCTGAACCGGACATCGCCGAGATAGTAGGCGCGGACAGGACCATCGGATGCACGGTCGAGTGGGGAGCTACGATGACAGGGCCGGGCAACTGCGAGCTTACCAGCGATCCTGACAGCCTGTCGTTCCACATGGGCGGTATGGAAGGCATATCTGAAGAAAGCCTCAATAAAGTGAAGGAAGTACTCGAATACATGTGCCCTGTGGACATTGAGGATAATCTTTTAGGAGCACGTTGGTCAAAACTCCTGATCAATGCGACATATTCAGGTCTTGGCACAGTAATAGGCGGAACATTCGGCGACGTAGCGGGCTGGAAGCCTGCCCGCAAGGTAGCCGTAAAGTGCATGAAGGAATGCATAGATGTTGCTCACGCCGGCGGAGTGGAGTATGCTCCGGTGCAGGGAAAGGACATCACAAAGCTCTTTTACTACACCAACAAAGCTAAACAGAAGATCGCGGAACTGCTGGTACCTATTGCCATGAAGAAGCACTTTGGCATCGTTCCTTCGATGCTTCAGGATCTTCAGAAGGGCAAGCCTTGCGAGGTCGACGCCATCAACGGAGTCGTCTGCGAGTGGGGTAAAAAATACGGAGTGCCAACGCCTGTCAATGACAAAATAGTCGAGATCATAAAGAAAGAGCAGGCGGGCGAACTGAAGCCTATGCTCTCCAACATACAGTATTTCGAAGAATTCTATAAATAATGAAAAATGGGACTATAGAAAAGCAGAACGGAACAATGACACCGGAAGCCGGCAATCTGGAGATCATCCGCAAGACGATGTTCAGACTGCTGCCTATACAGGTGCTGTTTGCGGCGGTAGGCTCGGTCAACGGTCTGGTCTCCAGTTACTTTGCCACAAATTTCGTAGGCATAGACGCGATGACCGCCGTAGGCTTGTACAGTCCCTTCACGCTCCTGATCTCAGCGATCGCCACCGTTCTGGCGGGAGGTTGCGCGATCATATGTGGCAAATATCTGGGTAAGAACCGGATCGATAAGATACAGGACATCTTTTCCATGGATCTTCTGGTCACTACCGGGTTGGCCCTGGCGATCACACTCATCATCGCGCTTAGGGGAGCCTTCAACCTGACGGGCATGCTTACACACGATCCGGAAGCCAGACAGGTCCTCAATATCTATATGATAGGACAGGCGATCGGTATAGTGCCGTTTATGCTGAGCACACAGCTGGCGCCGTTTCTGTCGCTGGAAAGCATGAGCAAAAGGACGATGCAGGCCGGTCTGGTTTATGTTGTGATGAACCTGATACTCTGCTTCATTTTCGTGCAAGTGCTGGGACTTGAAGCCTTCGGCCTTGCGCTTTCGTCATCGCTCGGCATGTGGGCGTTGTTTGCAGTTGAGATACAGTATTTCCTGTCAAAGAAATCGAATATAAAAATTATTGGCGGAAGCGCGAACCTGGGAGAGATGGTCAGCATCATCACTGTCGGATTCCCGGGTGCCGCGACAACGCTCTACCTGACGATCAGAGGCCTCATAGTAAATAATCTTCTGGATACTCATGTTGGTGTAGCGGGCATATCTGCGTTTGCAACGGCCAACAATCTGCTGGGAATCTTCTGGGCAATACAGGCAGGAATGCTTATTGTATCCAGGCTGCTTATCAGCGTAAGTGTAGGTGAAGAGGATCGCAGTACGCTGGTCAATATCATGAGGGTGATGGCCAGATATTTCGTACCGCTGATAATGGCAGTCGACGTGCTCATATTTGCCTTTGCTGTGCCGCTCACACACATCTTCTACAAGGACCCTTCGCAAAGCGTATATACAATGACTGTGACGGCCATCCGCATACTCTGTTTCTGTATGCCTTTCGAGGTGTTTGCTTCTATCTTCTCATGCTACGAACAGATCAGCGGAAGACAGTTTTATGTCAATTTACTGGCGCTGCTCGACGGGGTTATCTGCGTAGCGGGCTTCTCTGCCATCCTGATACGCCCGATGGGATTCAGCGGAGCCAGCGTGGCGAATCTCCTGAACGGTGTGGTCTGCGTACTTTACGTCATCGTGTTTGCGTGGGTATTTCGCAAACGGATACCGCTCAGTCTGGAAGACCTCATGATGATACCTGCTGACTTCGGAGCGTCGGAGGATGAGCGCATAGATATCACTGTCCGAAGCTCTGAGGAAGCTGTAGCAGTTGCGGAGAAGATACAGGAATTCTGTCTTAGCAAAGACATAGATCAGAAGCGGGCATATTACGCGGCGCTTGCCATGGAAGAAATGGCTGTCAATATAGTTGAGCACGGATTCACCAAGGATGATAAGGCTCATACCATTGACGTCCGAGTAACGCACAAGGACGGCAAGGTGATCCTCCGCATCAAGGATGACTGCATTCCGTTTGATCCTAAGGAGAGAAGCAGTGTATTCAACCCGGATGACCCTTCAAAGAACATGGGCATCCGGATGATCTACAGGATCATGGAAGAAATAGAGTATCGCAATATGTTTGGGCTGAATGTTCTGACGGTAAAGATATGAGAAAAAGATAAGACCGCGGCCTTTATGGCTGTGGTCTTTTGTATTGCGGGTACTTCCTAAAGTCCGTATACCTCCGTGAACTTCCTGGTAAGGTATTCGATGTAGTACTGTGGATCGAAAGGTTCGCCAAGTACGCGGTCAAGAAGCTCAGAAGGCTTAAACCTGTAGCCGTGCTGCCAGATGTGCTCGCGGTTCCACTCGTTGACCGGTCCGAAGTCTCCTGCGGCGATGCATGCGTCCACATCCACTGTTTCCTTCATCTTTGCAAGGAACTGAGCGCCGTAGGCATTGCCCAGCGCATATGAAGGGAAATATCCGATGGAGCCGTTGCCCCAGTGGCAGTCCTGGAGGACGCCGTGCTTATCATCCGGTACGTCGATGCCAAGGTATTCCTTGTACAGGAGGTTCCATTCCGCAGGCAGATCTTTGACCTCGAGCTCATCGTGCATCACGCGCTTCTCAAGCTCGTAGCGGATCATGATGTGAAGCGAGTATGTAAGCTCGTCGGCTTCCGTCCTGATGAGCGATGGCTCCACTTTGTTCATGCCGTAATAAAAGTCATCGGCGGTATAGCCTTCCATCTGCTCCGGAAGGATGCGTTTGAGTTCAGGGAAGATCATGCTGCAGAAAGCTTTACTTCTGCCAATAATATTTTCATAGAACCTGCTCTGGCTCTCATGGATGCCCATCGAGACACCGCAGTCAAGGGCAGTGAATGCAAGTTCCGGCGCAGAGCCTGTGTCATAGAGGGCGTGACCGCCTTCGTGGATGACGCTGAACATTGAGCAGGCGAAGTCGTCCTCATAATAATGAGTAGTGATACGCTCATCAAGGTGCGATCCGAAATTAGTCGTGAAAGGGTGCTCCGTCGTAGCCAGACCAACGTGTCCGAGGTCGAGGCCGATCTTATTCATCAGCATGTAAGCGAGCTCTTCCTGGTTTTCAGGGGGAAAATATCCATGCCTGATACTGTCATCTACCTGAGGCTTTTCCTTGATACGCTTAAGAAGAGGGACTATGCCGGAACGAAGCTTTTCGAAGAATTCGTCGCAGGTCTTCATGTCAAGGCCTTCTTCGTATACGTTCAGCCAGTGGTCGAACGGATCCTTGTCAGGCTCAATATACTTCGCGAATTTCTTGTGAGTATCGAAGATCTGCTCGAGGTACGGGCGGAAGAGTTCGAAATCTGATGCTTCCTTTGCTTTGTGCCATACGTCGTCGGACATTATAAGAAGCTCCTGGTAGGCTATGTATTCATCCGGCGGGATCTTCTTCATGTCGCGGATGTCCTTGAGCAGCAGATATACCATGCGCTGCTCATCAGAACTGAGCTCGTCCTTGTGAGCGTCGAGGAACTCAAGAAGCTCTACTGTCTCCTCAGATGTACTCTGCCTGTATATTTCTTCTGTAAGGATAGCCATTGTCGTGGCTCTGTTTTCTGCCGTATCACTTGGAGCATATGTGCATCCGTCAAAATAAATGAGTCCCACCGCATGGTCATAAGCAGCCATTTTACGCTGCAGAGCCATAAGAGCCGGGCGGGCCTCAGCAAGTGTCATTTTTGTCATAAAAAAATACCTCCGGAGTGCTGTTTCTAGTATAATAATACTAACTCAAAACGAAAGAATTTGCCACAACCAAACTGAACATGGAGTTTGATACCAAACAGGTAAACAGAAAACTTGCAAGGATAGCAACACCTATAGCCATTCAGGGCGTGGTGTCGGCGACCCTGTCGATGATAGACAACATCATGGTGGGATTCCTCGGAGAGACTGAGCTCGCCGCAGTAGGCGTGGGATCTCAGTTGTTTATGGTGCACTATCTGGTACTGTTCGGTATCCTGTCCGGCTCGGCAACGTTCATGGCGCAGTTCTACGGCACCAGGGACATGGCCAATATACGCAAGGTGATAGGCTTTGACTTCACATTGCTTGCCGGACTTGGCGTGTTCTTCTTCATTCTTACCATGGGGGCCACGGGCACGATAATATCGATTTACACTGAGGACCCTGCTGTAAAAGCCCTCGCGATGCAGTATGTGAGGATCAACGCTGTCTCATTCCTGCTCCTGGCCGTATCCGCTCCGCTTGAGATGGCGTTCAAGGCTACACAGCAGGTCAGGATACCGATGATAGTGAGCGCGGCGGTATTCATCACCAACATCACGGTAAACTATATACTCATCTTCGGAAAGCTGGGCGCTCCGAGACTGGGAGTCGCAGGAGCTGCCATAGGCACCCTGTCGGCAAGGATAGTCGAAGTCGTTCTGAATGGCTATTGTGGATTCCGAAGCAGCAACGAGTTCCGCGGAAGCATACCGAGCTTCTTCGGATGGGATCCGGAACTTGTACGGCGCGTAATAAAGAACGCGACTCCGACTACCATAAACGAATTTTTCTGGGGCTTTGGCCAGTCCATGTATGTAGCGGCGTTCAGCCGTATCAGCACGACAGCGTACGCGGCATACCAGGCAGCCAACGCCATATTCAACATATTCAACTTTGCGGCCTTCAGCATAGGGGACGCAGCCCTGATACTCGTTGGAGAAAAGCTTGGCGAGGGCGACATGGAATACACATGGAAGCTCTCAAAACATCTGATCAAGGCGATCCTGGTAGTAGGCATGATCATCGGAACTATTGCGATCATCCTATCCGGACCGCTCTCGGGAGTCTTTAGGCTTACTGAAGCGGGGCAGATGTACACGAAATACATAATCATCGTCTTTGGCGCCACGATGGCGGCTGACCTTTACAATGGACTGCAGATAGCGGGGATCCTGAGAGCAGGAGGGGACACGAGATTCGCTATGATCGCGGAAATGTCGTGTGTCTGGCTGATAGCTATACCGCTTGCATTCATCGCTGCTCTTGTATGGCAAATGCCTGTGCATCTGGCGCTTCTCGTTACAAGGATAGAGATATTCATAAGAGCGGCGATAGTCACAAAAAGATACATATCAAAAAAGTGGATGAATACGGTAATAGAAGACCTGTAGCGCTTAGCTGCGCTTCCAGGTAGAGGGATAGAACAGCAGCAGGACAGGGAAGAGCTCGAGTCTGCCCGCAAGCATGTCGAACGAAAGCACCAGCTTGGAAGGCAAGGAGAACGAGGCATAGTTTCCCGCAGGACCTACCATTCCGAGTCCCGGACCTATGTTGTTAATACATGCGATCACGCCGGTGACATTCGTCTCATAAGAGACGTTGTTTAAAGAAACAAGCAATACACTGGCTACTGTGATCATGCAGTAAACAGCCAGATATACGAGGCATGCGTTTATCGTATCCTCTTCCACCATGCGTCCCTCAAAGCGGACGCTTCCGACAGATCTGGAGTGGACCATCCTGCGCAGGCCTCTTTTTACGGTCCGCTGCAGAAGGATCACTCTGGACACCTTGAGACCTCCGCCTGTGCTTCCGGCGCACGCTCCGACAAACATCAGGAACACAAGCAGGGTGCGGGAGTACTGCGGCCAGGTATCGAAGTCCATGGTGCCGAAGCCGGTGGTAGTGATGATCGATGAAACTGCAAAGAACGAATGACGGACAGCCTGATGGAAACTGCCATACAGGCTGTTTATATTTACCGCAATCGTAATGACCGAAATGGCGATAAAGCCAAGATACCAATGAAGCTCTTCGCTGCCGAGAGCGGCCCTGAAGCGCTTAAGCAGAATGAGGAAGTACAGATTGAAGTTTACTCCGAAGAGCAGCATAAATACTCCTATGACCACTTCAAAGTATTCGCTGTCATAGAAGCCGATGCTTGCGCTGTGATTGGAGAAACCGCCGGTACCGGCGGTTCCGAATACATTGATAAGGCTGTCAAAAAGCGGCATGCCGCCGGCCATCAGAAATCCCAGCATTATCAGCGACATGGCAATGTAAATGCCGTAGAGGAGGCCTGCGGTATCACGCATGTGAGGCACCAGCTTGCCGGAAGAAGGTCCCGGAGATTCGGCTCTGAGGAGGTGCATGCTGCGTTTGCCTCCCAAAGGTACGATGATCATGCCAAATACGAGTATTCCCATGCCACCGATCCAGTGGGTAAAGCTGCGCCAGAACAGCATGGAATTGTCGAGAGACTCTATATCCGTAAGGATGCTTGCTCCGGTGGTGGTGAAGCCGGATACTGTCTCAAAGAATGCGTCAACAGGGCTTGAGATCTGTCCGCTGATCACAAAAGGCAGGCAGCCGAAAAGACTGAGCATGATCCAGGATACTCCGGTTATGACAAATCCCTCACGCGCATAGATCGTGTTAGCCGCGGGTTTCACAAGAAGAAGCAGTCCGCCCGCGGCCGCGGTGATCAGGACTGTAATAAGAAATACCCTGACAGAAGCCTGCTCGTGAAAGACCAACCCGACGATGGCCGGAATGAGAAGCAGGCCTGCTTCGATCAGCAATATAAATCCGATTGTATGTAGTACTACCTTTGTTTTCATGTGTTATTGAAGGATCATTGAAAGATCCGTCAGCTGCTTTATCGTTGTTGCTATGACCACGTGGTCGCCTTGTTCTATGGTGTCACTGCCGCCCGGGATGATGACCTTGCCCCTGCGCAGTATCGCGCACAGGATAACGCCATCTCTTGTCCTAAGATCCCTGAGAGGCACGCCCGTAAGTGAGCCGTGATCTTCATGGACCGTGAATTCCAGCGCTTCTGCAGTGCCCTCGGCTATGCGGTAGAGGGTCTCAACGTTGCTGCCGCCGGCGTTTTCCTTTGCGCGGACGTAGCTGATTATACGGCTCGCCACTATGTCACGCGGACAGACGACACTGCCCACACGTTCTATATCTACGAGATCCAGCATGCTGCTTCTGGAGATCTTTGTAACGACTTTAGGGACTCCTTCGCGGTGGGCATACATGCCCATGAGCATGTTGACCTCATCCGTGCCGGTCAGGGCGACAAATGCGTCCGCGGCGCTGAGACCTTCCTCATCAAGTATATCGCGGTCTGTGCCGTCTGCATTGATGATGAGCTGTCCCGGTACCGCCTGGTTGAGTGTCTCAGCGTTTGCTGCGTTGTTTTCTATTACTACGGACTGCATGCCTACTTCACGCATCATGCGAAGCAGGTAGTAGGCGATCATGCCCGCGCCGAGTATCATTACATGCTTAGGCATGCGGCTCCTGATACCGCACAGTTTAAGGAAGAGCTCGGTCTCCTTCGGATCGGCAGCAAAGCTAATAAGATCGCCGACCCTGAGGATGGCATTGCCGTCAGGAATGACAGTGTTACCGCCACGTCTTATGGCGCATACCAGAGCTTTTGACCTGTATTTTTTTGACAGTTCCTGCAGAGTCATCGATGTGGCCGGGCCTTCTTCAGTCAGACGGAATTCCACCATCTGGAACAGACCATGGCCGAATGACTCCACGGACATCAGTCCCGGGAATCGAAGCACTGAAAAGATCTCCTGGGCTGCGTACAGCTCGGGATTTATGGTCATGGAAAGCCCCATGTCCTCGGCAAATATCTCTATTTCATCAGCAAGCTCATGCTTGCGCACGCGGGCGATCGTATGTGAAGTGCCAAGCTTCTTGGCAAGCAGGCAGCAAAGCATATTGACCTCATCGCTGTTTGTGGCAGCGATGACCAGGTCAGCTGTAGCCACACCTGCTTCAAGCAGCACCTTGCGGTCTGCCGCGTTTCCCGCAAGGCACAGCACATCAAAGCTGTTCTGCAGGTCCATGAGCTTTTTCTCGTTACGGTCTATGGCGACTATCTGATGGCCTTCCGCTGTCAGCTGCTCTACGAGAAGGCTTCCGACCTTGCCGGTACCGATCACGACTATCTTCATAATAATGCCTCACAATCCGGGGTTATCCGTTATAATGTGTATATGATAATACTTTCTGAATGATTAAACCATAAAAGAAACGTAAAAGATTAAATAAGATGGCTTCTGCTAAGAGGTTAACAATCGGAATACTCGCTCACGTAGATGCCGGCAAGACCACCTTGTCGGAAGCTTTGCTGTACACGACAGGAGAAATAAGGAAACCGGGCAGGGTGGACCACGGAGATTCATATCTTGATGATGACTCGATAGAAAGGAACCGCGGCATCACCATATTCTCAAGGCAGGCCCATTTTATGGCGGGCGGCACTGAGGTGACTCTTATAGATACACCGGGCCACGTGGACTTCGCAGCCGAGATGGAGAGGTCTTTATCCGTCCTGGATTACGCCCTCCTGGTGGTGAGCGGTTCTGAAGGGGTGCAGGCTCATACCAAAACACTTTTCAGACTTCTGAAGGAGAGGGGCATCCCGGTCTTCGTATTCGTAAACAAGATGGACATCGCCGTGAGGCCTAAAGAGGACATACTGGCGCAGATGGCATCTGAGCTTGAAGCAGGCATGGTCGATTTCAGCGGAGCGGCGGAGAGGACAGAGGCATTCACGGACGCAGTGACTCTTTATTCGCCTGAGCTGGCGGAGATCGTTCTTGAAGGCGGAGTGCTTTCCGACGATCAGATAGCCGATGCTATGCTGGAGGGTGAGATCATACCATGCATGTTCGGATCGGCTCTTAAGATAGAAGGTATCGAAGGGCTCATAGATGTGATAGAAAGATATACAAAAGCGCCGGGATACGGCAGTGATTTTGGCGCAAGGGTGTTCAAGATAGCAGACGCAGAGGACGGGGAAAGGCTGTGCTTCATCAAGGTGACCGGAGGAGAACTGAAGGTCAGAGACAAAGTGAAGGTAAACAGCGCTTCAGGTGAAGAGCGGGAGGAGAAGGTCAATCAGATAAGGCTTTACTCCGGCAGCCGCTGCACTAATGCCGGCTCCGCAGCGGCCGGCACGGTCTGCGCCGTGACGGGGCTCGGACGAGCCCTGCCGGGTGACGGACTTGGATGTGAAAAACCGCTCATCGGCTGCAGTATCAAGCCTTTCATGGTATATACGGTCGAAGGCCCGGAAGGCATGGATCCGTATCTTCTGCTGAAAGACCTTGCAGTACTGACTCAGGAAGACCCGATGCTGAACGTAGCGCGCAGGGCTGATGGGACTTTAGAGATAAGGATTATGGGTCAAGTTCAGCTCGAGGTCCTGCAGACTATAATAAAGGAAAGATTCGGCTATGATGTAAGTTTCGGATCGGGCAGCGTGCTCTATCTGGAGACCATAGACGGCACATTTGAGGGCATGGGACACTTTGAGCCTTTGAGACACTATGCCGAGGTTCACCTTATAGTCGAGCCTGCTGAGCGCGGCAGCGGCATAGTCATAACCAGCATCGTTCCTGAGGATGAGCTGGCGCTCAACTGGCAGCGTCTCATAATGACTCACCTGGAAGAAAAAGAACATACAGGTGTCCTGACAGGATCGCCCGTTACGGATATAAAGATCAGTCTTGCCGCGGGCAGAGCACATGACAAGCATACGACGGGGGGAGACTTCCGCGAAGCGACGTACAGGGCAGTAAGACACGCGCTGATGCAGGCGAGGGCTGCCGGCAAAGCGGTACTGCTTGAACCATGGTGTGAGTATGAGATGGAAGTGCCGGCCGGGAACGTCGGGCGCGCCATGACGGACATAAGGCAGATGGGCGGCAGTCAGGACAGCCTTGAACAGACAGGCGATACGGCAAAGATAAAAGGACGTGTGCCTGCAAAAGAAATATCAGGATATCAGCTGACTCTGGCGGGATATACTGCCGGTGAAGGACGGCTGACAGTCACAGCTGCCGGATACGATGTCTGCCATGACGCGGAAAAGGTCATAGAGCAAAGCGCATATGAGCCTGAAAGGGATGTCGATAACCCGGCTGATTCGGTATTTGTAAATCACAGCGGCAGCGATATAGTAAAGTGGGATGAAGCTGCGGGACATATGCATCTTGGCAGCGTTTTGAAGCGCAGGGCAGAGGCGTCGGCGGCATCTACAGGATATATCCCTCAAAGAAGCGCTGCTGCCAATGAGATCATTGACGTGAAGGAGGCTGCCAGAAGGAGAGCCAAAGCAGAAAAGGAGCTTCGCAGCATTTTCGAACGCACATACGGTGTTTCGAAAGAGACCCGCCGCAAGGAAGCAACTGAAGCTGATTACAGGAAAAAACCGGAGCTTTCCAAAGAGGAGGCTGCCCGCAACGAGGCGCGCAATCAGGAGATAAGGGCGCGCCACGAAAGAAAGACTGAAAGGCCGGATGACAGACCGCCGCTCGTTCTGATCGACGGCTATAACCTCATATTCGCGGATCCTTATCTCAAAGAGCTCTCAGCCATAGACATGGGATCGGCCAGAGACCAGATCATCGACAGGATAAGCAATTACGCGGGATACACAGGATGTGAAACGATAATGCTGTTTGACGCGTACAATGTGCCGTTCGGCACAGGTCATGAAGAAGTGATAAACGGCGTCAGAGTCGTTTTCACTGCGGAGGATGAACCCGCTGACATACGCATGGGAGTGATGGCCGCGGGCAGCAGAGACAGGCAGGTCTACGCAGTCACTTCCGACAACCTTGTACAGACAGACGCGTGGGCTCACGGAGCTCTGAGGATATCCTCGCGGGAGTTTCTGGACATGCTTGGACGCACAGAGGAGGAGATACGCTCTCATCTGTGACAATCGATTGATTTAAACCCCGCAGGGTGCTATCTTTTTGACATAGGCCTTACGGCGGAAACGATCCAGACAAAAATTAATGAAAGGACATATACATCAATGAAAAGAGATCTCAGAACTATCCTCGTAATCCTGATGTCAGTATCGCTGATGATACTTGCGGGATGCGGAGGCGGCAGTACGGAGCCCGAGCCGGAAGTGCCGGAGACACCTAAGGTGGAAGGAATCGGAATTCATCACGCGGAGATAGATATCGCTGATTACGGTACGGTCAGCCTCGAGCTCGACGGAGACACGGCTCCTATAACCGTGCAGAACTTCATGGATCTCGCAAGCAGCGGTTTCTATGACGGACTCACATTCCACCGTATTATCGACGGCTTCATGATCCAGGGAGGCGACCCTAACGGCGACGGCACGGGAGGATCCGGCAACAATATCGTTGGGGAATTCGCGGCAAACGGATACGAAAACAACATAGAACATGTCAAGGGCGTCATATCCATGGCCAGGGCGCAGGATCCGAACAGCGCCAGCTCACAGTTTTTCATCATGGTAGCGGATGCTCCGCACCTGGATGGCCAGTACGCCGCTTTCGGACATGTTACATCCGGTCAGGAAGTAGTCGACAAGATCGCTGCGGATGCTCAGCCGCTTGACAGCAACGGCACTATCGCTCAGGAGGATCAGCCTGTCATAACAGCAGTCAGGATCATAGACTGATAAAAAGATAATAATAATTTCTTATAACGAAAGGGGAAAGAAAATGATAAAGGAGTTTAAGGAATTCATAAGCAAAGGCAACGTAATGGACATGGCAGTAGGCATCATAATCGGCGGAGCTTTCACAGCTATCGTGACAGCTCTTGTTGATTCCATCCTGATGCCTATCATTGGAGCCATAAGCGGCGGAAAGAGCGTAGCGGACATGTCGATCATGGTCGGCAACGCTGCCATCGGATACGGCGCGTTCATCCAGGCCATCATAGACTTCCTGCTGATCGCATGGGTGCTCTTCATGATCATCAAGGCGCTCAACAAGGCAAAGGCTAAACTCGAAGCAGAGAAGGCAGAAGCTCCTACAGAGCCTGAACCTACACCTGCTGACATCGAACTGCTGACAGAGATCCGCGACCTGCTCAAGGAGAAGAAATAATCAGCACCCGCTAAAAGAAAAGAGGGCGTTATGGACAAGGAAAGACAGGAAAGATACATAGAAAACTTCCGCAAACTCATCAGATGCGAGACTGTATCAGATCCGGAATGCGGCAGTCCCCCGGAGAACTTCGAGAAGTTCCGTGAAGTGCTGTGGGAAATGTTCCCTAATATCCGCAAGGCATGTGAACTCGAGATGGTCGACGGCGCCATGTTGCTGAAGTGGAAGGGCAGCGGTGTAACAAAAATGCCGGTGCTGTTCATGAACCATCACGATGTCGTACCGGCAAAGGCGGAGGACTGGAAGTACCCTCCTTTCGGCGCGGAGATCGCGGATGGAAAGATATGGGGACGAGGCACACTCGATGACAAGGGCGGTACATGGGCGATGTTCCAGGCGGCCGATGAGCTTGCCGCGGAAGGATTCGTTCCTGAACGCGATATTTATTTTGAAAGCAACTGCAACGAGGAGACTTTCGGCGCCGGCGCACGAGCCGTGGCAGAAAAACTGTACGATCAGGGCATCAGGTTTGAGATGGTCTTTGACGAAGGCGGAGACATTGTCCGTGAACCTATCAGCGGGGCCAAAGGAACCTTCGCGATGATAGGCGTCGGAGAAAAGAGCGTCGTCAACATGAAGTTCACGGCGAGATCCGCAGGAGGGCACGCCTCAACGCCTGAGAAGAACACACCTATCGTAAGACTTGCCAAATTCATGGCCTACGTAGAAAAACATCAGGTGTTCGATGTCGAACTGGCCCCGGCCCTGGCGGAGATGCTCAAGATCATAGCCCCGCACATGGGCAGAGCCGGAAAACTCATGGAGAAAGCCGACAAGTACAGAAAACAGCTCGGCAGACTCATGCCTGTGCTGGGAGCGGCTACCGGAGCGATGGTCTCGACCACCATTGCCTTCACGATGACAGGCGGCGGAGAAGCCGTGAACGTGATACCGTCCGAAGCCTGGGTGATAGGCGACATGAGATGCTCACACCATCAGGGCAAAGAGGATTCTATCAGGGCGATCAGCAAGATCGCGAAAAAGTTCGGCATTGAGGCCGAGGTCATTCAGGAGGAGCCGGAATCGAGGCTGGCGGACTTCAGGGGAGATGCATTCAGGCTGGTAAAACAGGCTGTTGTGAATACAGTGCCGGGCGTCGACGCCTGCGCGCCGTACATAATGACCGGTGGTTCGGACGCAAGGTTCTTCGACATAGTCTGCAATCAGTGCATAAGGTTCCTGCCGTTTACCATCGACAGAGAACAGATGGATTCGATACATGGTGTCAACGAGTGCGTAAGCATCGATACTCTGGTTCCTGCAGTAGATTATTACAGATACATGTATACTCACGTCTGATCGAGAGGAGCTGACAGATGGCAGGCAAGGGAAGGAGAGACAACAGCGACGGCATCAACATAGGCGCGAGGTCGTTTCTCATAGCCATCGGGATAATCTTCATCCTGATGGTGGCTACCTACGTGCTCACGCTCGTGATCCCGGGCGGCGAATACGCCCGGATCGCAGATGAGTCGGGACATACGGTCATAGATACCGATGCCGGATTTCATTATGTCGAAGGAGGCATCCCGTTCTGGAAATGGCTTCTTTCACCGTTTCTGGTGCTTGGGGCGGAGGGTTCCGGCACCATCATTGCCGTGCTCATATTCCTGCTTGTCATAGGAGGAGTTTTCAACTCTCTTACGGCGTGCGGCATGATGAACTACATGCTGGGCAAGATAGTTGATAGGTTCGGAGACGTCAAGTATAAGCTGATGGCTGTCCTGATATTCTTCTTCATGGCTCTGGGCTCACTGGTCGGATCATTTGAAGAAGTTATTCCTATGGCGCCTATAGTAGTGGCGCTTGCGGTGGCTCTTGGATGGGATTCCGTAACGGGCATAGGTATGTCGCTTCTGGCGACGGGCTGCGGATTTGCCGCGGGTATCGCCAACCCGTTTACCATAGGAGTTGCGCAGAGTCTGGCGGGTCTTCCGATGTTCAGCGGCATGTGGCTGAGGGCATTTTGTTCGTCCTGATATACGCTCTGCTTCTGTGGTTCGTAAGACGCTACGCTCTCAAAATAGAGAAGCCAGCCGGAGAAGTCGAAGCAGGCATAGAGTATAGGCAGGACGGGCGCATGGACAAAGGCCTCAAAGTCTTTGCGGTCATACTCGGCATTGGCATAGCCATAGCTCCTTCCATCCTCATGATACTTATGGCATCCTCGATCAAATACACAATGGTCGAAGGAAAGATACTCGACACTATACTGTTCAGAGCGGCGGGCATGGCAGGAAGCATGTCCAAGGCCGGAGTCGTGCTCTTTATATACGCGATATGCCTGGTGATGAACTTCTTCATCTCATCGGGCTCAGCCAAGGCGTTCCTGCTAATACCGATAATCGCGCCGCTCGCTCAGCTCTTCGGCATCAACATGCAGCTGGCCATAGTTGCCTTTGCGTTCGGCGACGGCTTCAGCAATGTAATATATCCAACGAACGCGGGACTCCTTATAACTCTCGGACTGTCCGATGTCAGCTACGGAGAATGGTTCAGGTACTCATGGAAATTCCAGACTCTGAATCTGATCCTTACATCGGCGATCCTGATGTTCGGTCTCGCGGCCGGGTACTAGAGGTTTCATATGAACAAATACGAAAAGGACAATATAGACAGGCTCAGGCCTTATCTTGGAGAATGCACCGTACTGCTCAAAAAGAACGGTGCTTTTCCGCTTGAAGGGCCGTGCAGGATCGCTGCCTGCGGAAGCGGTGTAAGAGACACCGTAAAGGGCGGCACCGGATCGGGCGAGGTCAACTCCCGTTATTTCGTGAGCGTCGAACAGGGACTGAAAGACGCCGGCTTTACCATAACCAATCCGTTCTGGTCTGACATGTTCAGACCGTTCAACGAGAGGGAAAAGGAGAAGAGACGCTCTGAGATATTCAAAAAGTCCCGCAAGGAAAAGATAAACATCTTTGCTGCGTCCATGGGAGCAGTAGTTAAGCAGCCGGAATACCTGATCCCGCTTGACTATTCAGCTGCCGCGGCCGTGTATGTAGTGTCGAGGATATCCGGCGAGGGCAACGACAGGCTGGCGGAGAAGGGTGACCTGCTTCTGACCGACAGCGAAGTGCGGGATATCATCATGCTCAACGCGCGCTATAAGAAATTCATGCTTGTGATAAATGCCGGTGGTCCTGTCGATCTTTCGCCTGTGGCTGGAGTTGGCAACATCCTGGTACTGTCGCAGCTGGGTGTCGAGACAGGGGCCGCTCTTGCGGACATACTCCTGGGAAAGGCGTATCCGTCAGGCAAGCTTACTACCACATGGGCTGCTACCGAGGATCTCTGTACTGCCGGTGATTTCGGAAGAAGAGATGACTGCCGCTACAGAGAGGGCATATTTGTCGGATACAGGTATTACGATTCCTTCGGATTCGAGCCGATGTTCCCGTTCGGATACGGGCTGGGCTATACAGACTTTGAGACGGGCAAGGCAAAAGTAAAGGCGGACGGATCTGTCATTGAGGTATCCGCAAAGATCACTAACACAGGAAAATTTGCCGGCAAGGAAACGCTTCAGGTATATATATCTTGTCCTCAGGGAAGGCTGGGCAGAGAAACGAAGAGCCTTGCGGGCTTTGCAAAGACAGAAGAACTGGCGCCGGGCAAGAGCGCCATGGCAACTGTCAGATTTGACATAAGAGAACTCGCCGCGTTCGATGTGAAAGCGGCAGCATATTTACTTGAAAAGGGCGAGTACATCGTTCTGGCAGGTCCGGACAGCAGAAACGCGGAGCCCGCAGCGGTCCTTACTCTTGACAATGACTTCATCGTCAGACGCTCCGCAAGGCTGTTTGAAGGAGCCGACTTTGATGATCTTAGAAGCCCCGGTATAAGGGACTTTGAGACAGCAGGACTTCCGGTCACCGCTCTTGATCTTTCAGGCTGCGAGACACAGCTTCCGGGTAAGTGGGGAGCCTCCGTCACAGATGACAGTATTCTGGATGGTTTTACCGCAGAGGAGCTGGCTTTCCTGAACGTAGGCAACTTTGATCCTGACAAGATCGGCATAAGCAGCGTGATAGGAGACTCTGCTCAGAGTGTCGCAGGCGCAGCGGGCGAATCGACCGTGATGTTCAAGAACAGAGGACTTGGCAGCATCATCATGTCCGACGGGCCTGCCGGCATCAGGATAGCGCGCGGATACTATGAGGACGCTAAGGGCAAACACATAATCGGATCGGCGATCCCTGAATCCATGACAGACATGCTGCCGGGCGCTCTCAGAGCAGTGCTGATGAGAGAAGCAAAACCTGCCAGAGGAGCGCAGGTGATAGAACAGAACTGCACAGCCATTCCTATCGCGACAGCCATTGCTCAGAGCTGGAACACGGACTTCGCGGAGATGTGCGGCGATATAGTCGCGAGCGAGATGGATATCTTCGGCATCGATCTCTGGCTGGCTCCGGCTCTCAATATACACAGAAACATTCTCTGCGGACGCAACTTCGAATACTATTCGGAGGATCCGCTCATAAGCGGCAGGTTCGCCGCGGCTCTCACCAGGGGCGTGCAGAAGCATCCGGGCCGGGGAGTGACGATAAAACACTATGCCGCAAACAATCAGGAGACCAACCGCTACGCAAGCAACAGCATCGTCAGTGAGAGGGCGCTCCGCGAGATCTACCTCAAGGGATTCGGCATATGCGTGCGTGAGGCGGATCCGATGTCGGTGATGACCTCATACAACCTGCTCAATGGAGAGCATACTTCGGAAAGCAAGGCTTTGACTGAGATACTCAGGAGCGAATACGGATTCGACGGTCTTATCATGACCGACTGGGTGATCGGAGGCGATATGCTGCTGGCAAAGGGCTCAAAGTACGGCACGCCTGATGCTGCTAAGGTAGCAGCCGCGGGCTGCAGTCTGTTTATGCCGGGAGGTAAAAAGGACTACAGACAGATAATCGCAGGGCTGAATGACGGTACGGTAACAGAACGTCAGCTAAGAGAGAACGCGGGATGGCTGCTCCGTGTGATGGAAAGACTCGGAAAGGATATCAAACGCAAATGAAAGACACTGTAATAAAGGCATTCAGGGAGATATACGGAAAGACAGATGATATCCGCGCGTACTTTGCGCCGGGCAGAGTGAATCTCATAGGCGAGCATACTGACTACAATGGAGGCCATGTGTTTCCCTGCGCTCTGTCTTACGGTACATATGCCGCGGCAGCGAAGAGGAATGATGACAAACTGCGTTTCTATTCCGTGAACTTCAGCGAAAGCGATGTTGTAGAGACCAGCATCGATGAATTCTGGCCGCTGGAAGACAAGGGCTGGACTGCTTATCCAAAGGGTGTAATGTGGGCTTTCGACAAACACGGCTTTAAGATGGACTGCGGACTTGACATCATCATAGGAGGAGACATTCCTGCAGGAGCGGGGCTTTCTTCTTCCGCGTCGCTCGAGGTACTGACAGGCGTCATGCTTAGAGATATGTTTGGCTTCGACGTAAGCAATCAGCAGATAGCGCTGTTTGGGCAGGAAGCGGAGAACCACTATTGCGGTCTCAACTGCGGCATCATGGACCAGTTCGCTTCTGCCATGGGAAAGAAGGATCATGCCATCTTCCTTGATACAGCCGATCTCAGTTTCAAGTACGTGCCGTTCGTTCTTAAAGATGAGGTGCTTATCATCACTAATACAAACAATAATCATTCCCTTAAGGACAGCGCTTACAACGACAGAAGGAGAGAGTGCGGAGAGGCGCTTCAAGCCCTTCAGAAGGTCACAGGCGCAGAGGCTCTCTGCAAGCTGAGTCCTGAGGAGTTCGAAAAGCAAAAGCATGTTATCGGAGATCCTGTGTGCCTCAGAAGAGCAAAGCACGCTGTATATGAGGACAGGAGGGCCGTGGACGGCGTAAAGGCGCTGGAAGCAGGAGATCTTGAGGAGTTCGGAAGACTTATGAATGCCTCGCATGTGTCGCTTAGAGACGATTACGAGGTGTCATGCAGGGAACTCGATGTCCTCGCTGAAACCGCCTGTGAGATCCCGGGAGTTCTCGGATCGAGGATGACGGGAGGCGGATTCGGAGGCTGCACCGTTTCCATCGTAAAAAAAGAAGCGGCAGATGAATTCTGCCGAATCATTGGTGAGACATATCGTGACAAAGTGGGATACGACTGCACGTTCTATATCGTGTCTCCGGGAGGCGGTCCTGAAGTGTTCTAGAGGAACAGCTCAAGCACCAGCACCGTAACGCAGCCGAGGACGGCCACGGTGAAAAGCCCCTGACCGAACCAGGCGGCGCCTATGCAGACTATCAGCGCGGCGGCTCCCGCGAGAGGCGACTGAGTTGCCTCCACTATGGCAGGGAATGTCATGACCGCGAGAGTCACATACGGAACATAATAAAGAAACGACTGAAAGAACCGATTCTGTATCGGTTTTTTCATTATGAGCGAAGCAGCGACACGCATAAGCCATGTCGCGAAGGCCATCACGAAGATGTACAGATACACATTAATCTGCATCCACGGCACCTCCTTCCGCTTCCTCGGTCTTCCTTGGGAAGAGCATGGCAAAGACAGCAGAGATGACCACTGTCAGGAGTATCGTGCGGTTGCCCTGCGAAAGGTTCGAGATGAAAGGAAGCTTTACTGCCGCGTATGAGCAGGCAAAGCTTATCATTACCGCGCCCAGGACTGCCTTGTCCTTGCGGGCAGGCGGTATGATGACTGCGATAAACATGCCGAAGAGTGCGACGCTGAGCGCGCTTACTATCCTTGCCGGCAATATGTTTCCCATGGAGATGCCGCACGCGGTCCCCAGCGCCCAGAGCGGCACCGCGGCGATCAGAGCGCCGAATGTATAGTAAGGCGTAGGAACGCCCGGTCTAGCTATTGTGATCCCGAATATTTCGTCGGTGATGCAGCTTCCCACCAGAAGCCTGGTTCTGAGAGGTGTGCCTTCAGGCATGCGCTGGTTCAGAGCAAATCCCATCAGGATATATCTGGCATTGATGATGAATGTCAGCAGTATCAGCTCGGCGAAAGTAGTGTTGGCAGCGTAAAGCGCGAATCCCATGTACTGACCGGCCGAAGCGTAGGTGAACAGGCTGGATAAGAAACCCTGAGCAGCGCTGAAACCGTAATCACGGGCAGCTATTCCCAAAGAAAAAGCCACGGCAAAGTATCCGAGTCCGATCGGAATGCCGTGTCTGTATCCCTGAATGAAAATATCGCGTCCTTTTTCCATCCCATGCCCTTCAGTAGTTTTTGCTTTTTCAAACTTTAACACTTTGGACTTATTCATGCAATGTTAGTCGCATTTGCTTGTCGATAATAAGACCGCGATGTGCTAATATTATTATGTATGATTATGTAATGAAAGGAGAACATTATGTGGGATCGAAAGGAACTTAAAGCAAAGGGTAAAGCGGCTTACAGAGCCAACCGTGTTACATGCATAATAGCAGCTCTTCTGCTGATGATAGCTACCGGCGCGGGCGGAGTGGGCTCTGCGGGCTCCAGCTATAATAATGTCCAGAAAAACATAAACAATAACAGCAATTATTCGCAGGACGTCGATGACCTGTTTGAAGACATCGGCGATGATTATTATGACGGCTCGACAGACTTTGGCATAGAGGAGTCCCCAAATGGAAGCGGGATATTGACCCCTGTATTTGCCGCGGTCATCATCGTAGTCGTTCTCATCGCGCTGGCATTAGGTCTGGCGCTGGGCGCGTTCCTTCTGAACCCGCTGCAGGTGGGCCTGCATAAATTCTTTATAGACAACGCAGATGATCAGACTACCAGCCTCAATAAAAACAATGTGGGTCTGGCGTTCAACGAGAATTATATGAAGGTAGTCGGGTCGATGTTCACCACGGGCATATTCACGGTCCTGTGGTGCCTGCTTCTGATCTTCCCGGGCATATATAAGGCATATTGCTGGAGACTTGTGCCGTATATCATCAGCGAGAATCCGACAATAAAGGGCGCTGAAGCAAGAAAGCAGTCGGCTGAGATGATGGACGGAAGCAAGTGGGCTTCGTTCGTACTCGACCTTTCATTCATCGGATGGAAGATCCTGGGAGCATTCACGCTGGGCATACTCAACATCGTATTCACTAACCCTTATCAGGCAGCGACGGACGCTGAGCTCTATCTGACTCTCAGCGGCAGACCGTCAGAGATCGCCGCGCCTGCAGAGCCGGTTAAAGAGGAAGCTCCTGAAGTGGAGTTTGTATTCGATCAGGAGGGCATGAATGAGTAACAAGAGATGGTTGTACCTCGGAATGGGTACGCTGATGCTGTTGTTTCTTGGCCTCATTTACGCCTGGTCCATCTTCAGGACGCCTTTCGGAGAGATGTATCCTGACTGGAGCATCTCGCAACTGTCACTGACATTTACTATTTCAATGATATTTTTCTGCCTCGGCGGATTCGCCGGCGGAGTACTGAGCAAAAAACTCAGCATAGGAATCAGGATGCTCATATCCGCTGTGATGCTGCTTGCCGGTTTCTTCGTGGTCTCCATGATGAAAGCCGATTCGCCGGGAACGAGCCTCACGATGCTGTACATTTTCTATGGAGTATTCGGAGGCGGCGGAGTAGGAGTTGCCTACAACGGAGTCATAGGCACCATAAACAAGTGGTTCCCGGACAAGGTGGGACTGGCTTCCGGCATAATGCTGATGGGCTTTGGCCTTGGCGGGCTGGTCCTGGGGTCAGTCGTGAACTCCATGATAGGCTCAATGGGACTACTTACAGTATTCAGGATACTGGGCATCGCGATCTGTGCAGTCTGCGTACTGGCAGCGGCCATCATCAAGTCTCCGACAGCAGAAGACAGCGCCGCGCTTGCGGGTCTTTCCGTAAAGAAGGACGCTGCCGGCGAAACTGAAGTCCGCAACTATACTGCCGGTGAAATGATGAAGACAGCGAAGTTCTGGTTCTTTGTCATTTGGGCGATACTGCTGAACGCGGCAGGCCTGCTGGTCATAAACAGCGCGGCCAATATCTCAGTCGCCTTCGGAGGAGCTGCGATACTGGGCATGATAGTGTCGCTCTTCAATGGTGCAGGGCGCATCATTGCGGGCAATAACTTTGACAGACGCGGACGCTTCTTCTCAACGCTTGTCAACAACGCGTTCATGCTGGCTGCGGGCATACTGCTGACGCTGGGCGGCATGAGCGGCAAATATATATTTATACTTTTCGGTCTGGTGTTTGTGGGACTGGCTTACGGAGGCTGCCCGACCATAACGTCAGCGTATATCAACAAGGCCTTCGGCCCTGCCAATTTCCCGACCAACTTCAGCATCGCGAACTTCAGCCTGATACCTGCCGCGACCATAGGTCCGATGATATCGTCGGCTCTCCTTGAGTCAGCGGGAGGCAGTTATCAGACAAACTTTTACGTGATAATAGCGTTTTCTCTGGCAGCGGCGGCATTCTGGCTGCTTCTCAACAGAGCTAGCAGGGATGAGAGATAGAAAGGGAACTATATGGATTATGATGTAATTATTATCGGTGCAGGACCGGGCGGCATCTACGCCGCGTACGAACTCACCAAAGAAGATAAAGGCCTCAAGGTAGGCGTGTTCGAAGCAGGCAAGAAGCTCGAGGAGAGGAAATGCCCGATAGACGGCGACAAGATCAAGACATGCATCAACTGCGAGAGCTGCTCAATCATGAGCGGATTCGGCGGAGCGGGCGCTTTTTCGGACGGCAAATACAACATCACGAATGACTTTGGCGGAACTCTCCACGAGTATGTAGGCAAGGAAGAGGCGATACGTCTCATGGAGTATGTCGACTCGATCAACGTGGCGCACGGCGGTGCGGGCACTAAGCTTTACACGACAGCGAATTCATCGTTCAAGAAGCTGTGCCGCCAGAACGATCTTATTCTCCTTGACGCGTCCGTCAGGCACCTGGGCACCGACATAAATTACATAGTGCTCGGAAAGCTGTATGATGAGCTCAAGGACAAGGTGGACTTCAGGTTCCGCACTCCTGTGACGAAAATAGACGTTATAGACGGCGGGTACATGGTGACTGCCGGTGCTGAGAGCTTCACCTGCAAAAAATGCATCGTGTCAGTCGGACGCAGCGGAAGCAAGTGGATGGAGGAGATCTGCAGCGCTCTGGACATCCCGACAGAGTCCAACAGAGTGGATCTAGGAGTCAGAGTGGAGATCCCCGCAGAGCTGTTCTCGCATATCACGGATGAGCTTTACGAGAGCAAGATCGTTTATAAAACCGAAAAATTCGAAGATAAGGTCAGGACATTCTGCATGAATCCGCGTGGAAGCGTCGTAACTGAGAACACCAACGGCATCGTGACTGTTAACGGCCACAGCTATGAGGACCCTGCCAAGCAGACCGATATGACCAACTTTGCTCTGCTGGTGGCCAAACACTTCTCATATCCGTTCAAGGACAGCAACGGATACGGCGAGAGCATAGCAAGGCTTTCCAACATGCTGGGCGGCGGAGTCATTGTTCAGAGATTTGGCGACCTCATCCGAGGAAGACGCACCAATTACAAGCGTCTGGCCGACAGCTTTGTTGTACCGACACTCAAGGCGGAACCGGGCGACCTCAGCCTTGTACTCCCTAAGAGGATACTCGATGGCATAATCGAGATGATATACGCGCTCGACAAGATAGCGCCGGGCACGGCAAACGACGATACACTTCTCTACGGCGTTGAAGTCAAGTTCTACAACATGGAAGTCAAAGTGAACGAGCGCCTGGAGACGAAATACAGCGGTCTCTACATGATAGGAGACGGCAGCGGTGTCACGCATTCACTGTCGCACGCGTCAGCGAGCGGCGTGTTCGTGGCCAGAGATATCTTAAAGTCGATGCAGGCATAAACGAAAGGAGCAGGAGCATCCATGAAAAACGTAAAATATCTTAAATGCATTAAGTGCGGCAAGGAGTACGAAGCACTCCCTGACGCCACCACATGCGAGTGCGGAGGCATTCTTGATGTAGTTTATGATTACGATTACATCAAAAAGAACTTCAGCCCTGCGGACATCGAGGCGAGCGACAACTATACTATGTGGCGCTACCGTCCGTTCCTCCCGGTCGAGGAAGAAACCGTGCAGCCGCCGCTCAGAGTAGGCTGGTCGCCGCTCTATGAGGAACCACGCATGGCAGAGAAACTGGGTATCCGCAAGTTCTGGCTCAAAGACGACGGACTAAACCCGACAGCGTCCCTTAAGGACAGAGCCAGTTCTATGGGAGTAGCCAAGGCGATAGAAGCCGGCTATGACACTATCGCTTGCTCGTCAACAGGCAATGCCGCGAGTTCACTTGCCGGCAATGCAGCTGCAGCGGGACTCAAGACTTACATCTTCGTTCCAGAAAGGGCACCGATCGGAAAGGTAGCTCAGCTGCTGATCTTCGGAGCTACGGTAATCTCTGTCAAGGGCAACTACGAGGAGACATTCGAGCTCTCAAAAGACGCCATCAATGAATACGGATGGTACAACAGGAACGCAGCGATCAACTGCTACCTTATGGAAGGCAAAAAGACTGTCGCTCTTGAGATAGCCGAGCAGCTCGGATGGAAGATCCCTGATTATGTGGCGCTTTCCGTAGGAGACGGATGCACCATCGCCGGAGTCTGGAAAGGATTCAAAGATCTGTACGAAGCCGGCTTCACCGACAAGCTGCCTAAGCTGATCTCGGTGCAGTCCGTCAATACATGCCCAATCAACAGGGCGGTACGTACAGGCGAGCCTTGGGAGCCTATGGAAGAGAACACCCTGGCCGATTCGATCTCTGTCGGAGTACCGCGCAACGCAGACAAGGCCATCAATGCTATCATTGAGTCCGGCGGAATACCTGTGGAAGTCACTGACGACGAGATACTCGAGGCCATGAGAGTGACGGGACGCGAGTGCGGAGTCTTCGGTGAACCTGCCGGAGTAACGGGAATGGCCGGACTTTCAAAGCTGTGCAGAGAAGGGAAGATCCCTGCTGACGCTACAGTGGTGGCGATAGTCACAGGCAATGGCCTTAAGGACACCGCGAACGGCATAAAAGCTGCCGGTGAGCCTATCAAACTGGAGCCGGATATCGACAAGTTCCGCAAGGTCTATGAAGAGCTCAACAAATAGATTTCTTTGTTGACATATAAAAAAGTTTTTGGCATCATAAAAATATACTAGATATCAAAAAACATTTTAGAAATACACGGTTATTACTATATTTTCACGGAGGTACAAAATGCTTGATCTTACCATCTATGAAAAGGGCTTGAAGAACAACATCGAGCGTGCTAAGGCCCAGAACATCATTCTGCCGACCATCGATCAGCAGATGCATCCTGAAAAAGTCCCTGAAAAGATCCTTGAAAAGCTGAAAGGCGTCGGTCTCTGGGACATCGATCCTGTAAACCTCTTCCGTATCACATGGAAGAACGAGCAGAAGGATTCCGGCGGACTCTTCCACGGTCCTAACTACATCGTGATCCCGCCTGAACTGTCAGGCGTAAAGTGCCGCATCATCTGCATGATCGGCAAGTGGTTCCCGACAGGCTGCCACAAGGTAGGAGCTTCTTACGGCTGCCTCGTGCCTGAGCTCGTAACAGGCCAGTTCGACACGGGCTATCATAAGGCTGTATGGCCTTCGACGGGTAACTACTGTAGAGGCGGCGCGTTCGACAGCGCTCTCCTTGGAGTTTATTCCGTAGCCATCCTGCCTGAGGGCATGAGCCGTGAGAGATTCGACTGGCTCAAGAACGTTGCCAGCGAAGTTATCGCGACACCTGGTACTGAGTCCAACGTAAAGGAGATCTTCGACAAGACTCATGAGCTGAGAGCTACAAGAGAAGACGTATGGATCCTCAACCAGTTCGAGCAGATGGGCAACTACATGTGGCACTACAATGTAACAGGTAACGCCATCGCAGAAGCATTCGAAGAGATGAAGAGGCCTGGCGACAGATTTGCAGGCGCTGCCTTCACATCCGGCTCTGCAGGCACAATGGCTTCCGGCGACAGACTAAAAGAACTCTATCCGACAGCCAAGCTCGCAGTAGGCGAAGCTCTCCAGTGCCCGACACTCCTCGACAACGGATTCGGTGCACACCGTATCGAAGGTATCGGCGACAAGCATGTTCCTTGGATCCACAACATCAAGAACACTGATATGGTCATCGCCATCGACGACGAGGATTCCCAGAACCTCCTCAGACTCTTCAACGAGAAAGTCGGCCGCGACTACCTTAAGGAGCAGGGAGTCGATCCTGAACTCGTCGATCTTCTTGGATACTTCGGTATCAGCGGCATAGCTAACCTGCTCTGCTGCATCAAGATGGCCAAGTACTATGAGCTGACAGAGAATGACGTACTGGCAACAGTAATGACAGACTCCGCGGTAATGTACCAGTCCAGGATCAAGGAGCTCCAGGATGAGCAGGGTGAGTACACTCACGAGAAGGCTGCTCTCCATTACAACAAGCACATCCTTGATGAGAAGGATGACAACCTCATGGAGCTGACATACAAGGATCGCAAGAGGATCCACAACCTCAAGTACTACACATGGGTCGAGCAGCAGGGCAAGACTGTTGATGAGATCAACGCACTGTGGTACGACGAAGCAAATACCTGGGGCGCCCTCAGAAAAGAGAGAGAAAAAGTCGATGAACTCATCAACGAGTTCAACGAGGCTACAGGCCTGCTCAAGAAACTGTAAAACTGTGTTAAATAACAAAGGAGACTGCATCGCGCAGCCCCCTTGGTTCGTTTCAGACACGTGTTTGCTTAGCTCAAAACATAAAACTGTTTTAACAATTCTTATTGTCTTTACGGATTCTAAGAATTATAATTAAGTCATAATGAGTTTTATCTGCTGATACGTTCGGGAAATGTTCTTTGAACGGGGCAGATCACTATCCATATGTGTGTGTAAACAGGAGGATAATTTTATGAAGAAGAAACTTATTGCTTTTATCGTTTGCTTAGTAATGGTTATGATGCCAATGTTGGCAGCCTGCGGCGGTGGCGGCGGTGAAGAAAGCGGCGATGCCGGTGACTTCAAGGTCGCTCTGATCTGCCTCCATGACGAGAACTCCACATATGACCTCAACTTCATCAACGGATTCAAAGAGGCCATGGGAGAACTGGGACTCAGTGAAGATCAGTACATGATCAAGACTGGCGTTCCTGAAGGCCAGGAGTGCTACGACGCAGCTGCTGAACTTGCTGATGCCGGCTGCAAACTGATCTTCTCCGACTCGTTCGGTCATCAGGACTATATGCTCCAGGCCGCAACAGAGTTCCCGGATGTTCAGTTCGTAAGCTGCACAGGCGACAAGGCTCTCGTAGCCGGACAGGACAACTATCACAATGCTTTCGCGGCTATCTATGAGGGACGTTACCTCGCAGGTGTTGCTGCAGGCATGAAGCTCAACGAGCTCAAGGATGCAGGAAAGCTCAAAGGCGCTACACCTAAGATGGGATATGTCGGAGCATTCACCTATGCTGAGGTAATCTCCGGATACACATCGTTCTATCTCGGCGCAAAGAGCGTATGCCCTGACGTAACGATGGATGTTACATTCACAGGTTCATGGTATGATGAGACCGCTGAAAAGGAAGCTGCCAACAAGCTGATCCAGGGCGGCTGCGATCTGATCTCACAGCACGCTGACTCCTTCGGAGCTCCTACTGCATGCGAGAACGCAGGAATCCCTAACGTATCCTACAACGGCAGCACAAAGGAAGCTGGTCCTAACACTTACATCATCTCATCCAGGATCAACTGGGCACCGTTCTTCAAGTATGCTTCTGAGACAGTTCAGAAAGGCGAGAACTTTGATACCAACTGGACAGGAACGATCGATACCGGTTCTGTTGAACTTACAGAGCTGAACGAGGACGTTGCTGCTGAAGGTACTGCCGCTAAGCTTGAAGAGGTAGAGGCTGGACTCAAGGACGGCTCGATCCACGTATTCGACACAAGCACATTCACAGTTGAGGGCGCTACTCTTGATTCGTATCAGGCTGACGTTGAATCCGATCCTGACTATGCTCCGGATACAGAGGTCATCTCTGACGGATACTTCCATGAATCCGAGTACAGATCAGCTCCGTACTTCAACATCAACATCGATGGCATCAACCTGCTCGATACTAACTTCGGTTAAACTGCAGGTTTGATATCCACAACAGCATAACTGTCAATAGCATGGCCGGTCTCGTGAAGGCGGGACCGGCCATGTTTTAAAAGAAAGCGAATTATCAGATCTTCGAAAGGGGGTATTATTTTGCAAGACAGCAGAACACCCGCAGTTTCGATGAGAAACATTACCAAGACATTCGGCACCATCACTGCCAACAAGAATGTCGATCTCGATATCTACCGCGGAGAGATATTATCACTCCTCGGAGAGAATGGTTCGGGCAAGACGACGCTGATGAACATGCTCTCGGGAATATATTTTCCGGATGAAGGCGAGATCTATATAGACGGCGAGCCTGTCGTTATATCTTCTCCTAAAGTCGCATCCGACCTGGGCATCGGAATGATCCATCAGCACTTCAAACTCGTCAATGTCTTTACCGCAGCGCAGAATATCATACTCGGCATAGACCAGGATTCCGAAGACGGGAAAAAGATCAAGGGATTCAGCAAACTCGATGTCGAGAAAGCGTCAAAGAAGATACGCGAGATATGCGATCTTTACGGATTCGATGTAGATCCGGATCAGAAAGTCTACGACATGTCCGTGTCTCAGAAGCAGACAGTAGAGATCGTAAAGGTCCTTTATAAAGGTGCGGACATACTTATACTCGACGAGCCTACCGCTGTACTGACTCCGCAGGAGACCGAAAAACTCTTTGCGGTGCTCCGGAACATGAGAGAAGACGGAAAGACGGTAGTCATCATCACACACAAGCTGCACGAGGTGGAGGCTATTTCAGACAAGGTAGCCATACTTCGCAAGGGCGAATATATCGGAACACTGATTACAAAGGAGACCAACGCTCAGGAAATGACCAACATGATGGTTGGGCGTGAGGTCAAACTCAATATAGACAGACCTGAGCCGCATGACGTGAAGCCTAGGATCAAAGTGAAGGGCCTGACTGTAAGGTCGGAAGACGGCCTGCTTAAGCTTGACGATGTATCATTCACCGCAAACACGGGCGAGGTCCTGGGAATAGCCGGTATTTCCGGTTGCGGCCAAAAAGAGCTTCTTGAAGCTATAGCCGGTCTTCAGCCAATAGAAAAAGGCGAGATACTTTACGTTGAGGACGACGGCACTGAAACGAATCTTGCAGAACTGAGCGATCTGGAAATCGACGCCAAGGGAGTATCGCTCGCGTTCGTCCCTGAAGACAGACTGGGTATGGGACTTGTTGCCAGCATGGACCTTGTTGACAACATGATGCTCAGATCATTCAGGAGAAAGGGCAAGATCGTTGGATTCACCGACCGCAAGACTCCTAGAGATCTTGCTGAGAAAGTCGTAGAAGAACTTGAGGTTGTGACTCCGAGCCTTGAAACACCGGTACGCAGACTCTCCGGAGGTAATGTACAGAAGGTGCTGGTTGGCCGTGAGATCGCCATGAATCCTACTGTGCTCATGTCGGCTTACGCGGTAAGAGGACTCGACATCAACGCGTCGTATATCATATACGATCTCGTAAACCAGCAGAAGGAACGCGGAGTAGCCGTCATATTTGTCGGCGAGGACCTCGACGTGCTGCTTGAGTTATCAGACCGCATACTGGTCCTTTGCGGAGGCAAAGTGAGCGGAATAGTAGACGGCAGAACGGCGGATAAGAACGGAGTAGGTCTGCTCATGACAAAGCTTGGAGGTGAAGCAAATGGATAAGAAAACCAAGGAACCATTGATCCACATAACCAAGCGTAAAATGATCCCTAAGAAACAGGAGTGGGCGATCAGGCTGGGAGGCATACTTGCAGCACTTATCTTCTGTGCCATCATCACAACCATCACTACACACCTGAATCCTCTGGCTGTTTATGCAAAGATGTTTGAAGGATCGTTCGGAAGTCCGCGTAAACTGTGGGCTCTTCTGAAAGAACTTGCATCATTGCTGCTCATCGCTGTCGCGCTGGCTCCGGCATTCAAAATGAAGTTCTGGAATCTCGGAGGAGGCGGCCAGGTAATGGCAGGAGTGCTCGCCACTACCGCGGTGATGATCACGATGACAGGCAAGCTTCCGAGTGTGGCGATCATGCTGCTTTCATGCGTCGCAGCCCTTGCTGCAGGCGCACTCTGGGCCTTCATCCCTGCTTTCTGCAGAGCTAAATGGAATACGAACGAGACCCTGTTCACACTTATGATGAACTATGTGGCGACCCAAATCGTCGCATACTTCATCATCATATGGGAGAATCCGAAAGGCGCCGGAAAGATCGGAGTTATCAACCAGACTACACGCATAGGATGGCTGCCTACAATAGCAAACAATCCATACATGCTGATCGTTATCGTATCCGTGATAGTGACCATCTTCATGTACATCTACCTGAAGTACACAAAGCATGGATATGAGCTTTCCGTAGTAGGCGAGAGCGAGAACACCGCCAGATACGTCGGGATCAATGTCAGCAAGGTCATTATACGTACGTTGGTCCTTTGCGGACTCATCTGCGGACTGACAGGCTGGCTGCTTGTAGCAGGCACCGACCACACCATGACAACGACCATAGAAGGAGGCAAAGGCTTCCTCGGCGTCATGGTCGCGTGGCTGGCACATTTCAATCCTATCGGAATGATTCTGTCAGGACTCCTGATGGTGTTCATGGCCAAGGGCGGAAGCGAGATATCGATGGCATTCGGACTCAACAGATCATACGGAGACATACTCACGGGTATAATCCTGTTCTTCGTAATAGGAAGCGAGTTCTTCATCAATTATCAGATACATTTCCGCAAGTCACACAGAAAGGAGGCTGCAGATGTTTAGTTTAGTAACATTTCTGCCGAGAGCCATCGTGCAGAGTATACCTCTGCTTCTCGGCTGCGTCGGAGAGACGCTCAACGAGAAATCCGGCAGCCTTAACCTCGGTATCCCGGGCGTCATGTACGTCGGAGCCATATGCGGTGTAATCGGATCGTTCATGTATGAGAATTCAGGAGGCCCATTCAACCCTGTGATCGGCGTGATAATACCGATAATCACATGCATGCTGGGAGCGCTGATGATGGGACTCATATTCTGCTTCCTGACGGTAACGCTCAGAGCCAACCAGAACGTAACAGGACTTGCTATGACCACCTTCGGAGTAGGCTTCGGCAACTTCTTTGGCGGTTCCATCATCAAGCTGACAGGAGCAGAAGTTCCTTCGATCACACTGTCCGCAACAAGCAAGGCCTTCAAGACTACGCTGCCGTTTGCCGGCAAGGCCGGAGTCGTAGGGGAGCTGCTGTTCTCATACAGCTTCATGACATATGTGGCGATCATCATAGCTATTCTGACCGCCTACATGCTGAATAAGACCCGTACGGGCCTCGAACTGAGAGCTGTCGGAGAAAACCCTGCCACGGCTGACGCTGCAGGTATCAACATCAACAGATACAAGTACTTCTCGATCTGCATTGGCTGCATGATCGCGGGGATCGGCGGACTGTTCTACGTTCTTGACTACGCCAACGGCGTATGGTCGAACGACGCGTTCGGAGACCGCGGATGGCTCGCCATCGCACTCGTAATATTCTCGATATGGCGTCCTAACTGGGCCATCTGGGAATCGATCCTCTTTGGCGGACTGTACATCCTGTATCTGTACATACCTACGGGAACCAACTTCGCTATGAAAGAGATCTACAAGATGCTTCCGTACCTCGTTACGATCATCATGCTCATAGCAATCAGCCTGAGGAACAAACACGAGAACCAGCCTCCTGAAGCGCTCGGACTACCGTACTTCAGAGAAGACCGGTAAATCATTAACAGTGGTATTATTCGAAAGGCGCGCAAGCGCCTTTCAGTTCATACGTTGAAAGGAGAATACCTTGAAATACGAGACATATAAGAAACTGGCGCCGGCTGCGCTTGGAAAGGTCAAGGCCGACCTCATTTTCAAAAACTGCAGTATAGTCGACGTATTCACCGGCGAGGTCGTTGAAGGAAATATCGGTGTGAAGGACGGGATCATCATCGGTGTTTCAAGATCTATCCATGGCAAAAAAGAGGTGGATCTTAACGGCGCGTGCATAGCTCCGGGATTCATAGATGCTCACCTGCATCTTGAGTCTACTATGGTCGCTCCTGCAGAGCTGGTAGCTACAGCAGCTTTATTCGGCACCACTACATTCATTGTGGACCCTCATGAGGCATGCAATGTATCCGGAGCGGACGGCATCAGGTACATTCTCGACCAGACTGAAAAGTCAAACGCAAATGTGTTCGTGATGATGCCTTCATGCGTGCCTGCGACCAACATCGATGATAACGGCTGCATGTTCGCGGCAAACGACATGTATCCATTCGTGGGTAACGAGCGCATACTGGGCCTTGGAGAGGTAATGGACGACGATGCTGTAATCGACGGCGATCCGAGGATGTTCGCGAAATTCGCGCTCTTCGACCATCAGACGATAGACGGACACGCGCCTTTCCTGCCTAACAGAAAGCTGTCGGCCTACAAGCTGGCTGGAGTCGATACAGACCACGAGGCTTCGTCATTCGAGTACGCTCTTGAAGAAGCCAGAAGAGGAATACACGTACACGTCCGTGAAGGATCAGCAGCTCACAACGTGGATGACATCATCAGCGGCATCGTAAGGACCGGAATCGACACGGAAAACTTCAGCTTCTGCACAGATGATAAGCACATCGAAGATATCCTCAGAGAAGGTCATATCGTCTACAACGTAAGAAGGGCAGTTCAGCTGGGACTCGATCCGTTCAAGGCCATCAAGATGGCTACGATCAACACCGCTAAATGCTACGGCCTCAAGACAGTTGGAGCCATCGCCCCTGGATATCAGGCAGACTTTGTGATCTTTGACAACATGAAGGATTTCAATGTGCTTGACGTCTACTTCAAGGGCAAACGCATCGACAGGGATGCTCCTTTGAAAGTGAAGAAGTGCCCGCCGCATCTCAAACACACGGTGAATATCAGCAAGGTCAGCGCTTCAGACTTCAAGCTCCCGATCAGATCCAAGACTACACATGTCATTGGGATGGAGCCTAAGCAGATCGTTACCAGCGATATCACAGAGCACTTCCCAAGGACCGATAACTTTGTACCGCATGACGGTTATCTCAAGATCGCTGCTGTTGAGAGACATCAGAACAGCGGCAAAATCGGAGTAGCCGTTACCAAGGGATACGGCATAAAGGGAGGAGCCATTGCTTCATCCGTTTCGCACGACTCACACAACATCATAGTAATAGGCGACAACGATGAGGATATCGCTATCGCTGTAAATGAGATAGCGCGCGTCCAAGGCGGATATACTGTCGTTGAGAACGGGAAAGTCTTTGATACGCTGCCGCTGCCTATCATGGGGCTGATGACAGACGTTCACTTCGAGGAAGTCAATGACAAGCTCAAGGTCATGAAGGACAAGGCGTATGAGATGGGAGTCTCACAGGACTTCGATCCGTTCATAACACTGTCGTTCATGGCTCTTACGGTAATTCCTGAGCTTCGCGTGACACCGAGAGGACTTTACAGAGTATCTGCGAAAGGATCCGGATTCATAAAGTAAAAATGTTTGAAAAAGAATTAATGAAACAGTCAGTGGACCTTGCGGAGAAACACCGCAAGGTCCTTCACGAGATGCCTGAAAAAGCGCTCTCGGAATTCAGAACTACAGAGTACATCCGCAGCATCTGCGCGGACTATCCGGTTGAACCGGTAGACATCGGCATGGAAACAGGCGCGGTGTACTGGCTCGATGCCGGAAGATCTGAGACGGTCGCCCTCAGGGCAGATATTGACGCGCTTCCGACGGAAGAAGGTCCAAGGCATCTGTGCGGACATGACGCACATACGGCGACACTGCTTGGAGCCATGCATTATCTGTGCAGGGCAAAGGCCGGCCTGCCATATAATGTTCTCTTTGTGTTCCAGCCGGCAGAGGAGGGGACACGCGGAGCTGAGGCAACGCTGAAACATGGGCTTTTTGATAAAGCCCCGCAGAAACCTGTCCGTATGTTTGGCATACACAACAGACCTGAGGTAGACTGCGGCGACGTGGTAGTGCACAGGGGACCTCTGATGTCAGAGAAGAGTATCTATACCATAACTTATACCGGTGTGACGGGGCACGGTTCTACGCCTCACAAGTGCATAGATCCTATAGTGGCTGCCGCAACATTTGTCATGAGCCTGCAGACAGTCATGAGCAAAAACGTCGATCCGTTTGAGCCCGTCATATGCACCGTCAACAGTCTGGTCGCCGGGGGCCCGGAAATACCGGCTCCGCGTGACGCAGTCATAACCGGTTATTTCAGATCTTTTGATCACGACACCCATGCGCGTATGGATGGGAGACTGAGAGGACTGGCGGAGAACATTGCCGCTGCATATGAGTGCAAATGCGGCATAGAGGTGATCGATGTCGTACCGGCAGTGGACAACCCTGAAGAACTCTATGATATAGCGTACCGCGCTGCAGAAGCAGCCGCAGGAGCAGAACATGTCGTGGATGTCGATCCATGCCTGGCGTCCGAAGATTTCGCGCTGTATGGAGAAGAGGTGCCGTCATTCTTCTACTGGGTAGGAAGCGGTACACCCGGCAAAAAGTGCGCTCCTTGGCACGACCACGCATTCTGCGTCGATCCCCGTTATACAGAGACAGCAGTGCCGGTACTTTGCGCATCGGTTTTGACCAAATAAACTAAAACCGTTTTAGCTTTAAAACATAAAAAAACAGCTCTAATCAGGGCTGTTTTATTGTATTTGGTGCGAATTAAACGTTATAATAATTAAAATGGTTTTAATTATTAAACCGTCTTAAGCACTAAATCATATCAGGGGACTAAAGCATGAAATTGATGAAAACAGAGGATGCCGTTGGTCAGGTGATCTGCCACGACATCACACAGATAATAAAAGGTGTCACAAAGGACGCGGTATTCCGCAAGGGACACATAATAACGGAAGAGGACATACCTGTGCTGCTTTCAGTCGGCAAGGACAACATCTACGTCTGGGAAAACGATGAAAGCATGATGCACGAGAACGAAGCTGCGGAGGTGCTCTGTGCTATCTGCAAGGGCGATAACATCAGACGCGGCGAAGTTAAAGAAGGCAAGATAGAACTCTGCTCGGAGACCGACGGCGTTCTTCGCATCGACAGAGAGAAGCTTCTTGCGGTCAACTCCTTCGGGCAGATGATGATAGCGACCCGCCATGGAGACTTCCCTGTAAAGAAAGGCGATAAGCTTGCGGGTACACGTATCATTCCTCTTGTCATCGAAAGAGAGAAGATGGAGCAGGTGAAGGCAGTCGCCGGCGACGAGCCGTTACTGAAAGTCGAGCCTTACATCAACCGCAAAGCCGGAATAGTCGCTACAGGAAATGAGGTCTTCTTTGGACGCATAGAAGATGAATTTACACCTGTTGTGATACAGAAACTCGAAGAAGCCGGCGCGGAAGTAGCCGGTGTAAAGGTATCTGATGATAAGAGCGAGAATATAGAGAAATGCATCAGGGAATTCCTGGATGAAGGCTGTGACCTGATAGTCTGCACAGGCGGCATGAGCGTAGATCCGGATGACAGGACACCGCTCGCCATCCGCAATGTATGCGGCAGCGCGGTAACTTACGGAGCGCCGGTGCTGCCGGGCGCAATGTTCATGCTTGCGTACTATGGTGAAACAAAGATCCCGGTCATGGGCCTCCCGGGCTGCGTCATGTATGCCCGCAGGACTATATTCGACATAGTGCTTCCGAGAATAATGACAGGAGAGATCCTTGAGAAGAGTGACTTCGACAAGCTTGGAGAAGGCGGACTTTGCCTTAACTGTGAAGTCTGCACATTCCCGAATTGCGGATTCGGAAAATAGAGCAAGATCTTTATCACGATGTTACTGATCCTAACCGCGCGGGATCATGGCATAAACAACTTATTTCAAATGATCGCCGTGTAATGCGGTGATACCCGAAAGAAGGTAATCATGAAAAAGAAACTGCTTACACTGTTTATTGCTTTTGCAATGGTCTTCGCTCTCACGGCGTGCGGCGGAAGCGGAGAAAGTGAAGATGCAGCGCCCGCAGAAAAGACAACGGTCAATGTATTTGCGGCTGCCTCGCTCGGCGCAGTAATGGCCGAACTGGAGGCAAACTATGAAGCGGCAAACCCGGATGTAGACATCGTTGTCAACGCTGACAGCTCCGGCGCTCTGCTGACACAGATCCAGGAAGGTGCCCCTTGCGATGTGTTCTTCAGTGCTGCGCAGAAGCAGATGGACACGCTTGAAGAGGGCGGTCAGGTAGTCGAGGGTACAAGGACCAACGTTGTAAACAGTCAGCTCGTAGTCGTTACTCAGCCTGACAGCGCGACAGAAGTCACCGGCCTTGCGGATATCGCAAAAGCAAAGAGCATAGCTCTCGCCGACGGAAGCGTTCCTGTAGGCAAGTACACAAGACAGGCCATGATCAATCTCGGTCTTCTTGTTGAAGTTGAGGACCCTGCGACCATCACGACTCAGGAAGTGTCCGATCAGCTCGGCGGAGTCGAGATCAGTGAGCAGGGCAACGTGAGCAAGGTGCTCGCGGCGGTTGAAGAGGCATCATGTGAAGTAGGAACAACATACCTCTCAGATACAGTAGGACATGAGGATGGTGTAAAGATCCTTGAGGTCGTGCCTTACGATGTGACAGGCAATATCATCTATCCGGTGGCGCAGATCGTGAATCCGGATGCTGATGACGCAGAGTCAGCTGCTGCAGCAGACTTCATCGCATTCATCACAAATGAAGATGCCAAAGCGCTTTATCAGGAGTACGGTTTTGATACCGATGTAGAATAACAAGGAAATGAGCGGATTCGTTGAATTAGCAAAAATACTGGACTGGAGTCCGCTATGGATATCCCTGAAGACCGGGGTCGTGGCGACGATCATATCGTTCTTCCTCGGTCTTTGGGCTGCCCGCAAGGTCATAAAGAAGGATTACAGAGCAAAGTCGATACTTGATGGTATTCTGACTCTGCCGATGGTCCTTCCTCCGACCGTTGCGGGTTTCTTTTTGCTGCTGATCTTCAGCCGCAGAAGGACATTCGGCATCTTCCTGAATGACACATTCAACATTCAGGTCGTGCATACATGGCTCGGCTGCATACTGGCAGCGACAGTCATAGCGTTCCCGCTCATGTACAGGAACGCCAGAGCGGCTTTTGAGCAGATAGACGCCAATCTTGTATATGCCGGGCGCACGCTTGGAATGTCGGAGATCTCCATATTCTGGCGCATCGTGGTACCTACTGCAGGTCCGGGCATAGCGAGCGGCACCATACTTACATTTTCCCGCGCAATGGGTGAGTACGGAGCTACATCCATGCTTGCGGGCAACATACCGGGTAAGACCGGGACGGTCTCGCAGAGGATAGCCATGGTCATACAGGACGGCGATTATGTCACAGCGGGTTTCTGGGTGGTCATTGTGCTGGTGATAGCTTTTGTCATGATCTTCCTGATCAACATGATCACGGGGAAGCACATGAAGAACATAAGAAAGTGGTAGGTGCGCGATGAAAAGACTTTACGCGGACATCCACAAAACGATAGAAGGCTTCGACCTGAACGTGAAGATCGAAAGCGACGCTGCAAGAATAGGGATCCTCGGTGAATCCGGAAGCGGAAAGAGCATGACCCTCAGAAGCATAGCCGGTATAGAAACGGTAGACTCGGGGCACATAGAAGTTGACGGAAGGGTTCTCTTTGATTCCGCCTCAAAAACCGATCTTAAACCGCAGAAGCGCAAGGTCGGATACATGTTCCAGAATTACGCGCTCTTTCCGGCCATGACTGTTCTGAAGAACGTAATGGCAGGCATGGGAAGACAGACAGATGAGAACCGCGCCAAGGCAGCAGACATGCTGAGGCGGCTTCGCATGGACGGCTTTGAAGACAAGTTTCCCGGAGAACTCTCCGGCGGTCAGCAGCAGAGGGTGGCACTGGCGCGTATCATGGTGACCGAGCCGGACCTTATACTTCTGGACGAGCCGTTCTCGGCCCTCGACAGCTATCTGAGAGACCGCATGCAGGTTGAGATGCTTGAGATGCTCGAAGATTATACAGGACAGGTGGTAATGGTCTCGCACAGCAGGGACGAATTGTACAGATTCAGCGAAGAACTGTTCATAGTCAGCCGCGGAAGCATAATAAGGCACGGGGAGGCAAAGGCTGTATTCAGAGACCCGGAGAGCACCATAGCCGCGAGGCTCACGGGATGTAAAAACTTCTCGGAGGCTGTGCAGACAGATAAGCACACCATTGAAGCCATAGACTGGGGCGTCACGCTGAAGTTCAGAAAAAAAGTGCTGCATCCTGTCCATTGCATAGGCTACAGGGCGCATCGTTTTGATCCTGTTTGGGGTGATAAACAGGAGAACTGTATAAAGTGCGATGTAGTAAGAGTCGACGATCTGCCGTTCGAAAAAAACTACTATATCCGTACTCTCCGAGAGGACGAGCCGCTCTGCTGGTTCGTTCAGGGAGAAGAGCAAAGGATCATAAATGAGAGAGGCCTTCCGGACTATCTGAAATTCGCGGAAGATGATATACTCCTTCTGGAATGAACTTTTATGATGTTATAAGCGAACTGAATATAAACCTCGAGAATCGGCTGTTCACTGTCTGTGATGGAGTCTATGCGGGAGAGAAGATGATAGTCTCTGCGGGAGATCCGGTCTGGATGAGCAATAGGGACGGCTTCTTTTCGCTGCACGCTTCCGAAGCCATGGCAACAGAAGACAGCACGCTTACCGAGATAGCCGGAGAGCGGGTGTTTGCAGAACTCCTCGGCAACGAGAAGAAGATAGTCATCTGCGGGGCCGGCCATGTTTCCATGCCTGTGATTCGTATTGCAAAGATGATGGGATTCCATGTGACTGCAATTGATGACAGGGAACAGTTCGTTCAGAACGCTCTGGATAACGGAGCGGATGAGGGAATCTGCAGCGGCTTTGAAGAGGCTCTGGCAAATATACCGGGCGACCCGGATACATTCTTTATCATCGTGACCAGAGGCCATATGTCGGATTCCGAGTGCCTGCTGAATATAGTAAACAAGCCTCGGGCATATGTCGGTATGATAGGCAGCAGGCGAAAAGTGGGTTTAGTGAAGCAGATGCTTGCGGACAATGGAGTGTCGCAGGAGATGATCGATTCGGTACGTACTCCTATAGGCCTCGACATTGGTGCCGAGACGCCTGAGGAGATCGCAGTCGCTATCCTTGCCGAGATCATTGAGGTGAAAAACAGAACAAGGAAGAGCACGGGCATCCCGGCAGATATATTGAAACCCTTGCTGTCTGATGAAAGGGGGCCTGCTGTTCTTGCCACGATAATTTCCAAGAAAGGTTCATCGCCAAGAACTACCGGCACACGCATGCTGGTTGAAGAGGGCGGAGCCATTACCGGGACCATAGGCGGAGGTTGCGCCGAAGCGACTGTCATAAACTACGCTTCTGAAGTTCTCAGAAATCTCGAAGACAAAGAAAAACACAAGGCTGCGGGCCCCGTGATAATGCATGTGGATATGACCGGAAAGGATGTTGCTGAATCCGGTATGATATGCGGGGGAGCCATAGAGGTGCTCCTTGAAATAGTATAGACCGCTCTGATCAGAGGCGGTCTATATCTTTGACTTCATCTTCGTTTTCTGCTTCGACAAGGAGCAGATCTTTTTTATGAGCGTCTATTATCTGACGCCCGCCAGTATCACCCTCAAGTCTCATGAGTTCTTCTCTGTAAAGAGATGAAAAGATCTTTGGATTGCGCATTTGTCCCTGCCACGCAAGGGAGACGATGCCTGCAGTTCCTTTTTTATATGCATCTATAAGCTTTTCAAGAGTCTCTGCCGTAAGGCCGGGCTGGTCGCAGACGCAGAATATGTACGCATCGGCATCGCCCGCGGCCATGAGTCCCAGCTTCATGCTGCGGGATATGCCGAGATCGGGCCTGTCATTCATGACCGTATCAAAGCCTGATGCCAGTTTCGCGACCTCATCGTACTGCGTGACTATTATCTTTTTATGCACATCAAGAGAGCGGACAGCGTCGAGGACAGACGCGATCATGGGACGCCCGTCATCCATGATGTGAAGCAGCTTGTTGCTGCCGAATCTCTTGCTGTCACCTGCAGCTTCGAGTATGACAGCGAGCTTTCTTTCATCAGGCTCTATAAGCGAGCCCCAGGCAGTCTGTATGCCGAAAACTCCAAGTATCTGCTGAAGCCTGTATGCCGCGGCAAGTCTGTCGATGTCGTCATCGACCTGATTCAGAAAGATTCGGAATTCGCCCCGGACACCTTTCTGACCGCCGTCGCGTGAAGCGAGGATCTTATGCATGAGGTTCACATCCACGGTATCGCGCTTTATCGCTTCAGGCAGCTCATCCGCGCGGTAAATCACATCTTCCGCAGGCTTTCCCACAGCTGAGAGGCCGGCAACGCAGACAGTTATATCCGTAGAGTCAGGAATGACAGGTTCCCGGTCTCCCGGCCACTTGAGTGGCATGCGGCGTGAGCCGTCTGCTTCTATAAGGACCACATCAGCTGTATCGCGCAGGCTTTCCAGAACGTCTTCAGGAGGAGCCGTGACCTTGTCCGGCCTTTCCGGATCGCCGGAAACCACTATCCTGATGCCGTCTTCTTCCATGCGCTCAGGCCGGTACATGTGTGTCGTGGTGGTTATGACAACGTTTTTGCCGTCGGCAGCAAGCTCGCGTGCCCACGCAAAAATGAGCGAGGTCTTGCCGCCCGCGCCCGTGACGCTGATGACTGCGTGCTCAGGCAGTTTGATCTGCAGCGCCTCTGTTATACTTTTCTGTTCACCTCTGTAATTCCATAATTTCATATTTGTATTTTACAATTATGGTATTCGACGGTCAACGAGACTATAGTATTACCAACAAGGATACATTAGCGTCACCAGAAGGGTGGGCTAGGAGGTATTCATGAAACTCGAAAAGAACAAAGATAAAGACACGAGCGTGAGCATAAAAAACGTGTATAAGCTTGAGGGCAGGGTGCCGCTCAGCAGGGCCATTCCTTTCGGCCTGCGGCACGTTCTGGCCATATTCGTGGCAAACGTGACTCCGCTTATCATCATCGCTCCGGATGCTCGCCAATAACTTCGTTCAGCCAGAACGTGGGACTCATCGCCATGACACGCGTAGTCAACAGGTTCTGCATCATGTTCGGTTCCATCATGATGGCGGGCGTAAAGATGATGATAGAAGCAGGCCTCGACAACAGAAACACTCTGATCGCCGCAACGGCTCTCTGCCTCGGCGTAGGTGTTACACAGGTAGAGGGATTCTTCGATCATCTGCCTGCTATTTTCGGCGAGATATTCGCGGGCAACATGGTAGCCGGAGTATTCGTTGTGGGACTCATCATGGAGATACTGCTGCCGAAAGATCCTGCAAAATATGAGACGTTCATGGAGCAGATGGATGAGGCTCTGGACATCGTCGATATCGATCATAACCTCATGTACGATCACGTGCAGGAAGACCACGAAAAGACAGAATATACGGGCAAAAAATCATGCCAAAAAACAGCCGCGGGGCACGTCCCCGTGGCTGTTTTTAGTACAACCCAAAATAATTTTAGGTTTTTGCGTATATGTTCTTGTTTTGATACATTTGAGCATTTATAATTCTCATGAGAGAGTATATCCAAACTCAGAAAATGCAAGGCAAATATCATGAAAAACTACTATGATAAGACATGGAAAATAGGCGAACTTGCAAAGATGTTCGACATCAATGTCCAGTTGCTGCGACATTATGACAAAGAGGGTCTGCTGGTGCCGGAAATAAGAAATCCGGAAAACAACTGGAGGGCCTACAAATATGACCAGATCTATCCGCTCGGCATGATACGTTTTTTGCGTCAGCTCGACTGCTCGCTTGATGATATCGGCGCGTTCATGCCCGGGCGCGATCCGGACAATACTGAAAAATACCTGAGAAAACGCATGAAGATGGTCCGCGCGAATTACGAGAAACTGCTCAAGATGGAGTCGGTGATGAACGACAGATTCGCGATGGTGAATCGTGAGATGAAATACGCTGCGTTCGATCAGGTTTTTGTTTGTTCTGAGGAGGATATCTACTACATCGAGATCGGAGGCATAGAGGAGATATTTGTAAACGAGCTCTTCTATCTGTATCCGACCATCGTATTCTACACGGGCGACAAAACGGCCTTCGCCGTCATGATACCGGGAGAGGAAACAGCCAGCTTTGACAGGTACAGTGACAGGATACGAGTCCTTAAACCTGAGGAGTACCTTGTGGGCTATCACAAGGGACCTCATGAAAAGATCAGAGAGACATTCAGCAGGATGCGGGAGGCGGCGGAAGGTATACTGGATGAAGGCTGCAGCCTGAGCGGAACGGAGATCTGCATCGACATAATCGATCAGTTCATAGAAGCGGATAAAAACAATTTCGTAACGAAGGTAATGATAAAGATCAACAGAGACTAAGCATTAATCTCAGAAAGGAGGGCAGAGCATGTCAAACAAATACATAGGACAGGCGGTGACCAGGCTCGACGCGCATGACAAGGCGATGGGACGCATCAAATACACTGATGATATGTGTCCAAAGGGCGCGCTCGTGATCAGAGTGCTGCATTCCACGGTGGCTAACGGCATCGTCAAATCCATAGACACGAGTGAGGCCGAGAAAATACCGGGCGTGGTCCGTGTCTTCACATGCTTCGACCTGAAAGAAAAACACTATTTCCCGACTGCAGGCCATCCGTGGTCGACAGACCCGAGCCATCAGGACATCGCGGACCGTCTCGTAATGACGGATCATCCGCTGTTCTACGGTGACGACATCGGTGCGGTCGTGGCAGAGGACGAGGTCGCGGCACAGCAGGCTCTCGCAATTCTTGAAAAGTCCGTCGAATACGAAGAGCTCCCATTCGTGTTAGATGCTCAGGAAGCGATGGAGGAGGGCGCTCCGCTTCTTCACGACAATTTCCCGAATAACGTACTCAATCATACTGAGATACACATGGGAAACGTAGAGGAGGCCATCAAGGAGCCGGGACTCACCAAGTGCGAGGGCTGGTACGAGACTCAGCCTGTACAGCACTGCCACATCGAGAATTTTATCTGCTACGCGTATGGTGAGGGCGAAAGGACGGTCGTGGTAACTTCCACTCAGATCCCGCACATCGTAAGGCGTGTAATAGGACAGGCTCTCGGAATGGACTGGGGCAAGTTCAGGGTCATCAAGCCTTATGTAGGCGGAGGATTCGGAAACAAGCAGGACGTCCTTTACGAGCCGCTCTGCGCCTGGATCAGCATACAGCTGGGCGGACGTCTGGTGAAACTCGATGTTCCGCGTGAAGAGACCTTCATCAGCAACCGTATAAGACACGCGATCAGGTATCACATCACATCGTGGATGCGGCCTGACGGAAGTTTCGCTGCCCGCACCATAAAGGCATGGTGCAACAACGGAGCTTACAGCTCTCACGGTCACGCGATCGCGGCCAAGGGACTCAACGCTTTCCCTCAGCTGTATCCTTGCGACAACATCGACGGTGAGACATGGACAGTCTACACGAACCGCTCGGTAGCGGGAGCCATGAGAGGCTACGGAATGCCTCAGGCCAGCTACGCGTTTGAATGTCATGCTGAGGACTGCGCGAGAGCAATAGGAATGGATCCGCTCGAGTTCAGACGCAAAAACCTGATGCCTGTCGGATACTACCACGCGTTCTCAAAGAACGAGCTGTATTCGGATACATTCAATCAGTGCTTCGACAAGGGTGCCGAGATCATCGGATACTACGACAAAGTCAAGAAATACGCGAAACAGAAGGGCGACATCAGACGAGGGATCGCGGTGTCCACATTCTGGTATAACACTGCTGTATATCCGATCGCTCTTGAGACATCATCCTGCCGGATAGTCATGAACCAGGACGGTTCGGTGCAGTTCCAGCTTGGAGAGACCGAGATCGGTCAGGGCGCTGACACGGCGGCCGCTCAGATGATCGCGGATACATTGGGGATCCCTCTCAGCATGGTACATCCGGTGTCCTGCCAGGATACGGATATCACGCCGTTCGGCACGGGCGTATATGCTTCAAGAGGCACATACACTCTTGGCTTCTCTGTAAGGCAGACAGCAATGCTCCTGAAAGAGAAGGTGCTGGAGGCAGCGCATCAGTTTACACGCATGCCGGTCTACAACCTTGATCTGGTCGACGGAAAGATAATCAGGACAACTGATGGTCGTGAACTCATGACCATAGGCGAGCTTGCGCTGTCAAAGCTTTACACCACTGACGGATCGCAGCATCTTACAGCCGAGTCGACATACCAGATCAAATCGAACGCGTACTCGTTCGGCTGCTGCTTCGCGGAGGTCGAGGTAGACATACCTATGTGCCGCGTCAGACTGCTCAACATTGTGAACGTCCATGACTGCGGACAGGTCATCAACCCTCAGCTTGCCGCAGGGCAGGTGCACGGAGGCCAGAGCATGGCTATAGGCTACGCTCTCTCTGAGAAACTGATGTGGGATGAAAAGACGGGCAGACCTCTCAACAACAACCTGCTCGACTATAAGATGTCGTCGTTTATGGATCATCCGAGACTGAATGCGGCCTTTGTTGAGAACTACGAGCCTACCAGTGCGTACGGGACCAAGGGACTCGGCGAGCCGCCTACATGCCCGGTAGCACCTGCTATCAGGAACGCGATAGGCCAGGCAACGGGACTGTATATCAATGAACTTCCGCTGTCGCCGCACACGCTCTTCCGCGAGTTCACGGACGCGGGACTCATAAACGATCCATGGAGAAAAGAAGAACAGGGAAAGGAGGGCAAGTAGCATGTATGACATAAAAGCTCTGTATGAAGCTGAAAGCGTACAGGATGCCGTCAGACTTCTGCAGGAACACCCTGAAGCACAGATACTGGCGGGCGGTTCCGATGTGCTCGTACAGATACGCGAGGGCAGAAGGGCCGGCAAGGAATTCGTCAGCATCTACATGCTCGACGAGCTCCGCGGAGTAACGATCGATGAAGAGGAGAATATCCGCATCGGTTCGCTCACAAGCTTCTCACACATAACCAAAGACCCGATAATACAGAAATACATAAATGTTCTGGGCGAAGCCGTCGACATGGTAGGCGGTCCTCAGATCAGAGCGATAGGCACCATCGGCGGCAACACCTGCAATGGAGTGACCTCTGCCGATTCCGCGTCGACTCTGATGGCATGGGACGCGATCATGGAGATGACAGGTCCAAACGGAGTAAGACGAGTGCCTATCAAGGACTTCTATATTAAGGCAAAGGTAGTGAACATAGAGCCTGCCGAGATACAGACGGCGATCCTTATCCCGAAGGAGTCCTACGATAAGTGCTTCGGCCATTACATCAAGTACTCGATGAGAAACGCCCTGGATATAGCGACCACGGGCTGCTCGGTCAATGTAAGACTCAGTGAAGATAAGAAATCATTCGAGAGAGTCCGCATCGGCTACGGTGTAGCATCACCTATCCCGGTACGTGCACCGAGCGCGGAGGCGTTTATCAACGGCAAGAAGATAACAGACAAGAACATCAAGAAGTTCGCGGAGACCGTCCTTGAAGACATCAATCCGCGTGACAGCTGGCGTGCCGGCAAGGCTCTGCGTCAGCATATATCCGTCGTAATGGCGGAGCGCGCTCTGCGTGAGTGCGTGGAAATGGCAGGAGGTGAGATATAAATGGCTAAACAGTATAAGGTGGTCCACTGCACTGTCAACGGCAAGGAGATAGAGCAGGTCGTGGACGTACGTGAGTCGCTCACCGACATGCTGAGAAACGACCTTCATCTGACTTCCGTCAAGAAGGGCTGCGAAGTGGGAGAGTGCGGCGCCTGCACCGTCATCATCAACGGCGAGGGCTTCAACTCCTGCATTTATCTCGCGGTCTGGGCAGAAGGAAAGGAGATATGGACGCTCGAAGGTCTCACCGGCCCGGGTGGAGAACTATCGGATATACAGCAGGCGTTCGTCGATGAGGGAGCCATCCAGTGCGGATTCTGCACACCTGGCTTCATCATGACCAGCTGGGAGATAGTAAACTCCGGCAAGGAGTACACAGATGACGAGCTCAGAAAGGCTCTGTCCGGACATCTCTGCAGATGCACGGGCTACGAGAACATTTTCAGGGCTGTAAAGAAGACGATGCTGAGACATCTCGGCAAATTTGAAGAGGCCGAGCTGGTCAATTCACAGGGCATCACCGAATATCCGGATCCGATGCCGTTCAAGTAAGGAGAAGTATCATGGCAACTAAACTGTTAATGGCAAAAAGCCCTGAAGAGGCTGCAGTCTCCAAAACAGCATCGGCTGCCTTCGTTGCGGGAGGGACAGAGGTAAACCGTCTTGGTTCGGATATCGCTGAAAAAGCGGAGACACTGATCTCGCTCAAGAGATGCAGCGGGCTCGACGGGATCGAAGAGGATGCAGGATACGTCACCATCGGCGCTATGTGCACTTTCCAGGATCTTGTCGAATCAGGCAAGGTGCCGGGCTGGCTCAAGGAAGCGGCTCTCTTCATGGCATCGCGCACCAAGCGCAACATGGCAACGATAGGCGGCAACATAGCCTCTAAGAGATCCGACTCTTATCTGATCCCTGCGCTTTCCGCGGCCGGAGCTGTCCTGGAACTTCTTGGAAACGACGCAAAGACAAAAAGAGTCGGGATAGCTGAGTATCTCGACGGCGCATATGATGACAAGCTGATCACTTCAGTGACCGTAGCGAAGGATATAAAGCTGGTGTCAAAGCGCTACGCCAATACCGCTCAAAGCCATGCGGTGCTTACCATGAGCGCTGCCCTTGCTGAAGAGGGGGTATACATGAACGGCGCGGTCAAGAATGTCGGACTGCTCCATTTCTGCGATCTTGAAAAAGCGTTCAATGAAGACCCGGAGATCAGCGAGGATAAGATCATCGTAATGGTTAAGACCTGCACGGGTCTTGAAACGGCTGATGATATGTTCGGAAGCGACGCGTACAAACGCTATCTCATAGCGGTGACCGCTTTCGACTTGTTTAAACAGCTCAAGGGGAAGGAGGTATAGACATGATCAGTTGCACAATAAACGGCAAGAAAAGGTCATTCGATATCGACCCTACAAAGAGACTCCGCGAGATGCTGCTGATGAACGGCAACTTTGCCGTCCGCGACAGTGATGACGCGGAAGGCTTCTGCGGAAGCGACACCGTGCTGCTCAACGGCACACCGGTGTTCTCCAATCTGGTGCTTGCGGGCGAGGCGGAGGGCTGCGATATCGTAACTCCAGACAGCCTCGGTGATTCCATGCATCTTTCGGTAGTGCAGCAGGCTCTCGTGGACGCGGGAGTCGTACAGAGTGCGTACAACTCTCCGGCAGCAGCTCTTCTGATGACATGGCTGTTCGACCAGAACCCTATGCCTTCAAGAGAAGAAGTGAAAGACGTACTTTCAGGTATCTTCATCCGCGACGCGGGATACGAGCACTATTATCTGGCTGCCGACCTCATCAAGGAAAAGCTGGCGACCGGAAAGTACAAAAGCGAGATCGCTCCGGAATTCAGGCCGAATCTTAAAGCAGTGGGCAAGGTGATGCCTAAGATCGACGCGCCTCAGCTGGTATCCGGCGAGAGGGCGTTCGTAGAGGATTACGTGGACGACGACACATGCTATATGGTCGTTCTCCGTTCGCCGTACGCTCACGCTTATGTCAACAAGATAGACACATCAAAGGCGGAGGCTCTTCCGGGAGTCATCAAGGTCATCACGGCTTACAACTGCTCTGACGCGACATACATGTCTGCGGGACAGGGCAACCCTGAACCTTCGCCTCACGACAGGAAACTGATCAACAAGAAGGTAAGGCACGTGGGCGACCGCGTGGCCGCCATCGTCGCTGAGACGCTTGAAGAAGCGATAAAGGCACGTGATCTCATCGAGGTGGAATACGAGCCTCTGGAGGCCGTATATACGGTCGAGGAGGCAATGGCAGAAGGAGCTCCTCTGGTCCACAACGGCAAAGTGCAGTACAACTCCGGCGCTCCGGAAGATCTTGACGAATACAACGCCAAGCTGTCCGGAGACGAGAGAGAGGGCAAGGTGGTATATCAGTTCCCTCTGCACGGAGATATCCTGCATAACGTTGCGGCTGCCAACCACGGCGGCATAGGCGATGTCGACAAAGCATTCGAAGAGGCTGACGCCGTAGTCGAAGCCACATACCAGACGAGCCAGATACAGCACACACCGCTTGAGACCCACATCTGCTTCTCTAAGCTTGAAAACGGCAGACTCATAATCTACGCGAGCACACAGGTCCCATACCATGTGCGCCGCATCGTGAGCTGGGTCACAGGCCTTTCCGAAAATAAGATACACGTAATAAAGACCAGAGTCGGAGGCGGATACGGATCCAAACAGGACATTCTGGTAGAGGATCTGACCGCTTACGCCACATTCGTGACAGGCAGACCTGTGCTTTATCACAATACGCGTGAAGAGGAGTTCATCGCAAACTCCACCAGGCACCCGATGCGCGTCCACGTCAAGATGGGCGGCAAGAAAGACGGCTCCATCACGGGCATCTACATGAAGGTAGATGCCAATACCGGACCTTACGGAAACCATGCTCTGACGGTGCCTATGAACAGCTGCTCAAAGACTCTGCCGCTGTTCAAATGCGACAACATGAAATACGATCTGACGATCTACTATACCAACACCCCTCCTGCAGGTGCGTATCAGGGCTACGGCACGCCTAAGGGCACATACGGTCTTATGATGGCCATGTGCGAGCTTGCAGAGAAACTGGGCGTGGACTACAAGGAGATGGTGCTGAAAAACCATGTCGAAGAAGGCTACATGCTTGAGATACTGAGGGGACTCGGCGAAGGCCGCGAAGGAAACGTAGTGCCGGTAGGATCGTGCGGACTCAGAGAGGCAGTCGAGAAGGGCTGTGAGATGATAGAGTGGGGCAAGCATGAGGAAAGCGGCGACCCTGACTGGAAGATAGGCAAGGGCTTCGCGATGATCATGCAGGGATCCGGACTTCCGGGACTCGACCACGCTAACGCGATAGCCAAGCTCGAGATGGACGGCTCCATAATCGTCCTCTCAGGAGCGGCAGATATCGGAACAGGCCTCGACACCATCATAGCCAAGGTAGCGAGCGACATACTCTGCGTACCTATGGACAGGATAACGGTACTTTCAGGAGATACGGACTCCGGAGCCTTCGATACAGGTTCATACGCTTCGTCAGGAACATTCTTCAGCGGCAATGCCGCGGTCGTGGCATCCACCAATCTGAAGGATAAGATCCTTGATGAGGCAGCATATCAGCTTGGAGAAGATCTCGATGACATGGAGATCGACTGGCCGGGAGTTGTCAGATCTAAGAAGACCGGTAAAGAGTTATCGTACTACGATATCATCCACACGGCGACATCCGGCACGGGACGCGGTCATCTCATCGCGCCGGGAAGCTTCACTACAGCGGCTTCCTCGGTACCGTACGGAGCGCATTTCGCTCAGGTAGCGGTCAACGTCAGAACAGGAGAAGTCAAGGTCCAGAAGTTCTATGCCGTGCAGGATGCCGGTACTCCTATCAACCCGGAAGCAGCGCTTTGCCAGATGTACGGAGCCTCGCTCAAGTCCATCGGCCATACCCTGTACGAGGACATGATACTCGACAAGGACGGACGCTGTGTAAACGCCACAATGACGGATTACGGAGTCCCGATGATAAGCGAGCAGCCTGACGATTTCAAGGCGGTGCTCATAGACGTCAACGACGCGCACGGACCATTCGGCGCGAAGTCAATATCGGAGATCGCCTGCAACGGCGCTGCTCCGGCCATAGGAAACGCCATCCATGACGCCTGCGGCGTATGGATGCGCAGCTGGCCTATGACACCTGAAAAGATACTGAGAGAACTTGGAAAGATATAGTGAAGGGAGGATGAATCATGTTACTGATCGGAAATGGACAGTTAATTACCAGAGATCGTGAGTTTCCATATTTAAAGGACGGCGCTGTCGTTATCGATGGTGAAGTCATCAAGGATGTGGGAAGCCTGGCGGACATGAAGGCGGCTTATCCTGATGCCGAATTCATCGACGCAAAGGGCGGCGTTATCATGCCGGGTCTTATCAACGCACATACTCATATCTATTCGGGTCTTGCAAGAGGCCTGGCGATCGAAGGCCATAACCCGACCAACTTCTTCGAGATACTCGACGGAATGTGGTGGAACATCGACCGCCATCTGACGATAGACGGCACAAAAGCCAGCGCGTATGCGACCATTCTCGACTGCATCAGAGACGGTGTTACGACCATCTTTGACCATCACGCAAGCTTCTGCGAGATACCTGGATCGCTGTTCGCTATCAAGGACGTTGCCAAGGAGCTTGGCATGAGATCCTGCCTTTGCTACGAAGTATCTGAGAGAGACGGCGAGCAGAAGACCATGGAGGCCATCAAGGAGAACGCCGACTTTGCCAAGTGGGCTATCAAGGAAGATGACGACATGATCAAGGCCATGTTCGGAGGCCACGCTCTTTTCACCATATCCGACAAGACGTTCGAGAAGATGGTAGAGGCTAACGACGGAATGACGGGCTTCCACATTCACGTTTCCGAGGGCATGAACGACGTTTACGACAGCATCAGAAACTACGGATGCAAGCCTATAAACAGGCTGCTTTACAACGGCATCCTCGGAGAAAAGACACTTCTGGGACACTGCATCCATGTAAGCCCTGCCGAGATGGACATCATAAAGGAGACAGGCACCATGGTAGTCAACAACCCTGAGTCCAACATGGGCAACGCGGTTGGATGCGCGCCTGTCCTGAAGTTCTTCGAAAAGGGCATCACCGTGGGAATGGGTACCGACGCGTACACCCATGACATGCTTGAGAGCCTTAAGGTATTCCTTATCATCCAGAGACACAATGCTCAGATGCCTAACGTCGCCTGGATGGAGGGAACCAGCATGCTCTTTGACAACAACCGCAAGATCGCGGCCAAGTACTTCAAGAAGCCTCTGGGCATCCTGAAGGCAGGAGCCGCCGCGGACGTCATCGTGATGGATTACAAGCCGTTCACTCCGTTCTCGGATGAAAACATCGACGGTCACATGATCTTCGGATTCATGGGCAAGAACTGCAGAACTACGATCATCAACGGAAAGGTCCTGTACAAAGACAGAGAATTCGTAGGTATAGATGAAGAGGCGATCAACGCCTGGACTCTGGAGCAGAGCAAGAAGCTCTGGGGCGAACTCAATCACAGAGTTTATTAGTCAGTGCTGAGGAGGGATGACTATGAGTGACATTATGAGACCTATGCCGTATAAGCACCTTCTTGACTGGGTACTTGAGGAGTACGGCAAAAGCAAAAGCATCTTCGGTGTTTCCAAGATGGTGAAACACACAAACGGCCAGGCGCTCCCTATCTTCGATGAAAAGATCGAGTCGCCATACGGACCTGCGGCCGGCCCTAATACACAGCTGGCTCAGAATATCATCGCGTCATATGTAGCGGGCTCGAGATTCTTCGAACTCAAGACCGTACAGGACATGGATGGTCCGGATCTCGCGGCGTGTGTCGCAAAGCCTTGCATCACGGCACATGATGAGTGCTACAACTGCGAGTGGTCGACAGAGCTCTATGTGCATCAGGCATTTGATGAATACGTAAAGGCATGGTTCATCTGCAAGATCCTCGCAAAGGAGCTTGGACTCGGCGATCCTGACGGATTCGTGTTCAACATGTCCGTAGGCTATGACCTCGAGGGCATCAAGAAGAATAAAGTGGATACATATATCGACGGCATGAAGGACGCCTCGGAGACAGAGGTGTTCAAGGACGCTATGGCGGTATCCCTTCAGGCTGTAAAGGATGGAAAATTCAAAGTCGTTGACGAGGAATTCGTAAAGTCGATCCCGGCAAGGATATCCGGATCGATCACTGAATCGACGCTGCACGGATGCCCGCCTGATGAGATCGAGAGGATCGCTTCCTATCTGATCAAAGAGAAGGGCCTCAACACATTCATCAAGTGCAATCCGACACTGCTCGGTTATGAGTTTGCCAGAGAGCGCCTCGATTCGCTCGGATTCAGCTATATCGCGTTTGACGACCACCACTTCCTTGAGGACCTGCAGTGGGCAGACGCAGTCCCTATGTTTGAGAGACTGCAGGCACTCTGCGATGAGAAGGGGCTCGAATTTGGAGTCAAACTCACCAACACGTTCCCTGTGGACGTTAAGGCAGGCGAGCTTCCTTCCGAGGAGATGTACATGTCCGGACGCAGCCTGTTCCCGCTGACCATAGAACTCGCGAGAAGGATCACGAAGCAGTTCAACGGAAAGCTGAGGATCAGCTTCAGCGGCGGCGCTGACTTCTTCAACATCGCTGAGATATTCGACGCGGGCATATGGCCTATCACGATGGCTACTACCGTTCTGAAGCCGGGCGGTTATCAGAGGATGAGCCAGATAGGCGAGAAACTCATGGACTGCGGAAACGAAAGATTCGCGGGAGTCGACCTGACAAAGGTGGAGGCTCTTGTAGAGTTCTCACAGAACGGAGGACGCAACCGCAAGCCTATCAAACCGCTTCCGAACAGAAAGAACGGCGAAGAACTGCCTATGCTTGACTGCTTCACAGCTCCTTGCAGCGGCGGCTGCCCTATAGAGCAGGATATCCCTGCGTACCTCGAAGCCATGGAGGAAGGCAGGGCGGAAGATGCTCTGAATATCATACTTGAGAAGAACGCCCTGCCGTTCACGACAGGAACGATCTGCCCGCATACCTGCGCTGACAGGTGCATGAGAAACCACTACGAATCGGCTCTGCGCATCCGCGAGGTCAAGCTGATGGCTGCTGAGGCTGCGTTCGACAAGGTTCTGCCTGGTCTCAAGGCCGCGGGAGCTGCCGGCAAGAAGGTAGCTGTCATAGGCGGAGGTCCTGCCGGACTTGCTTCAGCTTCGTTCCTCTCTAGAGCAGGAGCTGATGTAACGGTATTCGAAAAGAACGAAAAGATGGGCGGCGTGCCTCGCTACGTGATCCCGGCATTCAGGATCGGCGATGACGCCATCGATAAAGACGTTGCTCTTTGCTCGGCATACGGCGCAAAGATGGTAACGGGCAGAGAGATCACTTCAGTCAGCGAACTCAAAGCTGAGGGTTTCACGGACATCATCGTGGCTATCGGCGCATGGGCTCCGGGCCGCAAGACTCTGAAGTACGGCGATGAGCTCGACGCGCTTGAGTTCCTAGAGGCAGTAAAGGCTGCTCCGGGTTCTGTCGATCTTGGGACAGACGCAGTAGTCATCGGAGGCGGTAACACCGCGATGGACGTTGCCAGAGCCGCTAAGATCCAGCCGGGCGTCAAGAATGTACGTCTCGTGTACAGAAGAGACAGAAGAAACATGCCGGCCGATGAAGAGGAATTGGTAATGGCTATCGATGATGGAGTGGAGTTCATGGAACTTCTGGCGCCGGTCGGAGTCGAGGGCGGAAAGCTGAAATGCGAGATATGCAAGCTCGGAGAACCTGACGCAAGCGGAAGACGTTCACCTGTCGGCACAGGCGAATTCACTGAAGTACCTGCTACTGCGGTTATCTGCGCTGTCGGAGAGCGCGTCAAGGCAGACCTCTATGAGGGTGCCGGAGCGAAGCTCGATGAAAAGGGCAGAGTTATCGTAGATGAGGACCTCATGACTACAGTAGAGGGACTCTACGCCGCAGGTGACTGCCGCAGAGGTCCCGCGACGGTAGTAAAGGCTATAGCGGATGCCCAGACGATCGTTTCAGCGATCCTCGGAGTAAAGTTCGACAAGTACGCTGAAGTCAACGCCAAGGGCAAAATGGATGAACTGCTTGAGAAGAAGGGAATACTCGCCGATCCTCCTGCAGGCAAGTCTGATCCGAGATGCCTTGGATGCTCCACTGTATGCGAGGTCTGCGCGGATGTATGTCCAAACAGAGCGAACGTTGTCATCGATGTACCGTACTTCGAAAAGCCTCAGATCCTCCATGTGGACGGAATGTGCAACGAGTGCGGCAACTGCGCTGTCTTCTGTCCGTACAGCGGACGCCCGTTCAAGGACAAATTCACTCTGTTCTGGAGCGAAGAGGACTTTGCGGACAGCGAGAACAACGGATTCCTGCTGCTTGACGGCGGCAAGGTACGCGTAAGGCTGTTTGGTAACGCGGGTGATTATGATCTTGCAGATGGCAAGCTGCCTGAGGGCATAGCAGCATTCATAAAAGCAGTAAAAGACAATTATTCATACCTGATAGGATAAACAGATAGATGCTAGTAGTAATAAAAGGCGCCGGCGATCTTGCCAGCGGGATCGCGCTGAGGCTGCATCATTCAAAATTCGATGTGGTCATGACGGATCTGCCGGTGCCTCTGGCAGTACGCAGGACGGTGGCTTTTTCGGAAGCTGTCCGTCTTGGCAGTACTGTGGTTGAGGATGTAAAAGCGGAAAGGGCCGCAAGCGCAGAAGAAGCGCGCGACTGCCTTTCAAGAGGAGTCATACCGGTCCTCGCGGATCCGGAGGCTGAGATCATCAGTGAGCTGAAACCTGAAGTCGTAGTCGACGCGATCCTGGCAAAAAGAAATACGGGAACGACTCCTGATGACGCTAAGATCGTCATCGGAGTCGGCCCCGGGTTTACCGCGGGCAAAGACTGCCACGCGGTCATAGAGACCAAGCGCGGACATACGCTTGGCAGAGTAATCCGGGACGGTACTGCAATACCTAATACCGGAGTGCCCGGCAACGTGGGCGGAGAGACAATAAGACGTCTCATAAAGGCGCCGCGCGCGGGCATATTCCACCCTGAAAAAAACATAGGCGATATCGTCAAAGAAGGCGAGCGCGTCGCCAATGTAGACGGCGAGCCCGTATATGCTCAGACAGGCGGAAAGATAAGAGGACTGCTTCAGGACGGTGCTCCTGTCAGCAAAGGACTGAAATCCGGAGACGTCGATCCGAGGGGAACATCCGCGGATCATCTGACGGTCTCCGAAAAGGCTCTCGCCATCGGAGGCGGAGTGCTTGAAGCCATACTTTCATATGCCGGCGACCTGCTGTAGAAAAGAGAGATCATGATAAAGAGGGTAAGAAAAAAGGCATATGTACGCTGCAGAGGCGGAAGCATCAGCTGCACATACGGCTGCATAGGATGCGGCCTGTGTGTCGCTGCGTGTCATCTTGCGGCCATAAAGCTTGAGGACGGGTGTCCTCCGGTGACAGACAGGGACAAATGTGTAGGCTGCGGACTCTGCGCCGCCGCATGCCCGCAGCATCTTATAGAGGTCATACTGCCTGATTACAACATACAGGTAAAATGCAGCAACTGCGATGCCGGAAAGGCGGCTCGCGAAGCCTGCGTCAATTCATGCATAGCCTGCGGGCTGTGTGAGAGAAACTGCCCGGCGGATGCCATACATGTGATCGATAATAAAGCCGTGATCGATCCGGGAAAGTGCATCTGCTGCGGAATGTGCGCAGTCAAATGTCCGCGTGGAGTCATCAGGGATTCCAACGGAGTGATGACCGCCGACTGATCAGGCAGAGGAGGTGAGATCCATTTCTTATACATTCACGGTAAACGGAATAGAAAGAACTACCGAAGAAAAGAAGCCTCTGCTCAGGTATCTCAGGGATGATCTCAAGCTCTATTCGGTAAAGGACGGCTGCTCGGAAGGAGCCTGCGGTACGTGCACGATAGTAGTAGACGGACATGCTGTGAAGTCATGCGTCCTTACCACCGACAGGGCAGTGGGCAAAAACATCATTACTGTAGAAGGCCTGAGCCTGCGCGAGAAAGAAGCGTTCGTCTACGCTTTCGGGACAGCAGGATCAGTTCAGTGCGGATTCTGCATCCCGGGCATGGTCATGGCAGCCAAGGCTATTATCGATCGTGAGCCGGATCCTACAGATGATGAGATAAAGAGAGCCATAAAGGGCAATATCTGCCGCTGCACCGGATACAAAAAAATAATACTTGGTATCAGAAGAGCTGCCGCCATACTGCGCGGAGAAGAAGAGATAAGGGATATCAGCCAGTTCACCGGCAGGATGCTGCCTGAAGAGAACGAGTTCATCTCAGTCGTCGGATCGAATTACGACCCTGAGCTTGCTTCGGGTATCGCCAACTACGAAAACAGGGGCGAAAGCTCTCAGTACGGAGTAGGCAAAAACGTGTTCCGTATCGACGTCAGAAAAAAGGTGCTGGGCTATGGAAAGTATCCTGATGATATAGGCCCTGAGTACTTTGTGCCTTCGGACAGACCTGACATAGTCATGGAACTCGCCGGATGGACGGAAGATGAATATAAGGAAGCGGAGGCAAAGGGCATGCTGAATGTCGGAGCGACAGTCAGTAAAAAAGACGAGCCGCTCGTAAACATCTGCTCAATAGTAGATCCTGACATGCCGCCTATGGCGTATTGCTCGGCGGTCCGTTCGGACTATCCGAGAGCGATAGTAAAAAAGATTAACAAGGAAAAAGCCGAGTCTCTGCCGGGAGTACTTGGAGTGCTTACCGCGGAGGATGTGCCGCATAACAAGGTAGGGCATATCCAGCAGGACTGGGATGTAATGATAGCTGAAGGCGACACCACCAGAATGGTCGGTGATGCCATCTGCCTTGTGGTTGCCGAGTCTCCGTACATTCTGGAGCAGGCAAAGAAGGCAATAAAGATAGAATACGAGCCGCTTGAGCCGGTAAAAAGCATAGCGGAAGCAAGGGCTGAAGGCGCGCCTAAGATCCATGAGAACGGCAATCTCTGTCAGCAGAGGCATGTAGTAAGAGGAGACGCGGCAAAAGCTCTCGCAGAATCCGCGTACATTGCAACGGCCTCGTTCACCACTCCTTTCACAGAGCATGCTTTTCTTGAGCCTGAATGCGCTGTTTCTTTCCCATATGGTGACGGAGTCAAGATACTCTCGACCGACCAGGGAGCATACGACACAAGGCATGAGGTAGCCATCATGCTCGGCTGGGAGGATCAACAGGAACGCATAGTGGTGGAGAATCAGCTCATCGGAGGAGGCTTCGGCGGCAAGGAAGACGTGACGACACAGCACATATCCGCTCTTGCGGCGCTTAAGTTCGGACGGCCGGTAAAGGCGAAGTTCAGCCGCGCCGAATCACTGAGAGTGCATCCTAAGCGTCATGCGATGGAAGGCACTTTCACCATAGGCTGTGATGAGAACGGCATACTTCAGGGACTGGACTGCGACATCAACTTCGATACGGGAGCTTACGCCAGCCTGTGCGGACCTGTCCTTGAGAGAGCCTGCACTCACAGCGTGGGGCCGTACAATTATCACAATACGGATATACGGGGACACGGCTACTACACCAATAATCCGCCTGCCGGCGCTTTCAGAGGATTCGGCGTATGTCAGAGCCAGTTTGCCCTGGAGTCTCTTTTGAATGTTCTCGCCAAAAAGGTGGGGATAAGTCCATGGGAGATCAGATACAGAAACGCAATAGAGTCGGGCCTTGAGCTCCCTAATGGACAAATAGCCGATGTTTCGACAGCTCTCAAGGAGACTCTGGTCGCTGTCAAACCTTACTTTGACGACGCGCCGGAAGACAGGGTAGGCATAGCCTGCGCCATGAAGAATGCCGGTGTAGGAGTCGGCCTTCCGGACAAGGGCAGGGCTAAGCTTGAAGTAAAGGACGGTCTGGTATGGATATTCACGGCAGCTTCAGACATAGGCCAGGGCTGCCAGACTGTATTCATCCAGGATGTGGCTCAGGCAACTGATCTTCCGATAACCAAGATCTGGATAGGGATATATAACACGGATAACGCGCCTAATTCAGGCACGACATCAGGTTCCAGGCAGACTCTGGTAACAGGAGAGGCCGTGAAGGGCGCCGCCAAGCTCCTGAAGGCTGCCATGGATAAAGAAGGAGTCACTGAGGACAGCCTTGATAAACTCAACGGCAGGGTATTTGAATATGAATACTTTGAGCCGACCGATAAGCTCGGTTCAGACAAGCCGCACCCAAAGAGCCATATCGCGTACGGCTTTGCTACGAATGTCGCGGTACTCGACGCTGAAGGAAAGGTCACGGACATATACGCGGCATTTGACGCCGGCAAGGTGGTGAATCCGCTGTCCATGTCCGGCCAGATAGAGGGCGGCGTACTGATGAGCATGGGATATGCTCTGACGGAGACCTGGCCTCTGGATAACTGCGTACCTACGGCAAGATACGGAACTCTCGGACTGTTCCGTGCTCCGGACATCCCGGACATACATGCTATCCATGTAGAAAAGGACAATCTTCTGGAGGTCGCTTACGGCGCTAAAGGAGTCGGAGAGATCACATCCATCCCTGCGGCACCTGCTATAGCCGGAGCGTATTACGCCAGAGACGGAGTGCTGAGGACGAACCTTCCGATCGAAGACACATTCTATAGCAAGAAAAAGTGAGTAGTAACATGAAAAAGCTCATCAAAAACGGAAACATAGCGACTGACTCCCGGCTCTTCAAGGGAGACATCCTGATAGAGGATGAGATGATAGTTGAAGTCGGAGAGGATCTCAGCGCGGAAGGAGCTGAAGTGATAGACGCTGCCGGCAGGTATGTGATACCGGGAGCCGTCGACGTGCACACGCACATGGACCTCGATGTAGGTATTGCGCGCGCGATCGATGACTTCTATGACGGCACTGTCGCGGCCGCCTGCGGAGGTACGACTACAATAGTCGACCACATGGCTTTTGGTCCTAAGGACTGCAGCCTCTGGCACCAGGTCAATGAGTACCACAAACTGGCTGACGGCAAAGCTGTGATCGACTACGGCTTCCACGGAGTCATGCAGCACCCAATCACGGAAGACAGATTGAAAGAGCTTGCGGAGATCAAGGAAAAAGAGGGCATAAGCAGCGTCAAAATATATATGACGTATGACTACATGCTTCTCGATGATGAGATATTCAACGTCCTGCGCGCCGCGAAGGAAGCCGGAGTAGTCATAACCGTACACTGCGAAAACCACGGCGTTATTCAGCAGCTCCGCAAGGAATTTGTGGAGACCGGACGCACTGAAGCGAAATACCATCCGCTCAGCAGACCTGCGAGATGCGAGGCAGAGGCAGTCAACAGGATGATACATCTTGCCGCGATGGCGGGAGACGCTCCGCTCTACATAGTGCACCTGTCGAGCGCTGAAGGTCTTCACGAGGTCATTAGAGCGAGGTCAGAGAAAAGGCCTAACCTCGGAGTAGAGACCTGCGTACAGTATCTGGTACTAACAGATGACGAGTACGAAGATCCAAAGGAGGGTCTTAAGGCGATAATGTCGCCGCCGCTCCGCAAGGATCAGGACAGGGAAGAGCTCTGGGCCGCGCTGAAGGAAGGCGGGATCATCGATACGGTAGCGACCGATCATTGCCCATTCCACTTCAAGGAGGGCAAGGCCGAGAAACAATACGGAAAAGATGATTTCACCAGGTGCCCTAATGGAGCCCCGGGAGTACAGGAGAGACTTATGCTGCTATTCTCCGAAGGCTTTATGAAGGGACGCATAAGCTTGCCTCAGGTCGTAAAATACAGCTCTTCGGAGCCATGCCGTATGTTTGGCATGTATCCTCAGAAGGGAAGCCTGGAGGCCGGCACAGACGCGGACATCGTCATCATCGATCCTTCAAAAACAACAAGGATCGATAAGGATTTCATCTGCGGCGCTTCCGATTATTCGTGCTATGAGGGCATGGAGCTTCAGGGATGCATAGAGCGGGTCTTCCTCAGAGGAAACGAGATCGTGAGTGAAGGAAAGTTCCTCGGAAAGAAGGGAGACGGCAGGTATCTCAAACGCGGAAACAGTGTGCTTGTTACAGGCTGATGTTTTTACAAAAACCCATTGAAATAGGCAAGATACAGCGTATAATAAAAATAGTTTAGGAAACAAAAAAATATTTTAGATAACATACCAATCACTTTATAAAACAGCAAAGGAGAAAACTATGTCAAAGACAACAGAACTTGCTGAAAAGCTGGCGAAACTTGACATCGCCAACATGTATGAGAACGACTTCTTCCTGACATGGGAGAAGACGGACGATGAGATCGAGGCGGTATTCACAGTAGCTGACGCGCTGAGAGATCTCAGAGAGCGCAACAAATCCTCAAAGATCTTTGATTCTGGACTCGGCATCTCGATCTTCAGGGACAACTCGACACGTACCAGATTCTCATTCGCGAGCGCATGCAACCTGCTCGGACTTGAGGTGCAGGACCTCGATGAGAAGAAGTCACAGATCGCTCACGGAGAAACAGTACGTGAGACAGCAACCATGATCTCGTTCATGGCAGACGTCATCGGTATCCGCGATGACATGTACATCGGCAAGGGCAACGCCTACATGCATGAGGTAGTAGACTCCGTAAAGCAGGCGGCAAGGGACGGCGAGCTCGAGCAGAAGCCGACACTCGTAAACCTCCAGTGCGACATCGATCACCCGACACAGTCTCTGGCAGACGCGCTGCACATCATCCATGAGTTTGGCGGCGTGGAAAACCTGAAGGGCAAGAAGATCGCCATGAGCTGGGCATACTCCCCGTCATACGGCAAGCCTCTCTCGGTACCTCAGGGCATCATCGGACTTCTTACACGTTTCGGAATGGATGTAGTCCTTGCTCATCCGGAAGGATACGAAGTAATGAGCGATGTGGTTGAGGTAGCAAAGAAGAACGCTGCTGAATCCGGCGGAAGCTTCTCCGTGACCAATGACATGAAGGAAGCATTCAAGGATGCTGACGTCGTATATCCTAAGAGCTGGGCTCCTTTCAAGGCAATGGAGATCCGTACGGACCTCTACGGAAAGGGCGACTTTGACGGCATCGACAAACTGGAGAAGGAGTTGCTTGCGCAGAACGCGACACATCAGGACTGGGTAGTTGATGATGAGATGATGGAGCTGACAAAGAACGGTCTCGACACCATCTACATGCATCCGCTTCCTGCGGATATCCAGGGAATCTCCTGCGAGCACGGTGAGGTCACTGCAAAGGTATTTGACCACGCGCGTGATTCCCTCTATAAAGAAGCTTCCAACAAGCCATACGTGATCGCGGCAATGATCTTCCTCGCAAAGGTAAAGGATCCTGTTGCTGCTCTCAAGAAGCTTGACGGCGAAGCGGATCCAAGAAGAGTATTTGAATAAAGCTCAGAACCGAGTGATCACTCAAGGACAACGATTATGGCAAACAAAAAAATAGTAGTAGCTCTGGGCGGAAACGCTCTGGGCAGCAATCTGGTAGAACAGATGATATCCGTAACGGATGCAGTTAAGCCGATAGCGGATCTTGTTGAGGACGGCTACGAAGTAGTTGTCACTCACGGAAACGGTCCTCAGGTCGGAGTCATTCAGGACGCCATGACACTTCTCTCAAGAGAGAATCCGGAAAAGCATCCGCATTTTCCGCTGTCCGTATGCACGGCGATGAGCCAGGGCTATATCGGATATGATGTCACAAACAAACTGAGAGAGGAGCTTCTGGACAGGGGTATAAACAAGGGCGTTTCCTGCGTTCTTACACAGGTAGAGGTGGACCCTGATGATCCTGCTTTCCAGAATCCTACAAAGCCTATAGGCCCGTTCCTGACCAAGGAGGAAGCAGAAGCCAAGGCTGCACTCAGAAACCACGTCTTTGTCGAGGACTCCGGCAGAGGTTACAGAAGAGTGGTCGCAAGTCCGGAACCGATATCCATCATTGAGATCGATACCATCAGGACGCTTGCGGACGCAGGCTATGTCGTGATCGGCGCGGGCGGTGGCGGAATCCCTGTATTCAGAACAGAGAGCAATCACCTGAAGGGAGCTCCTGCTGTGATCGATAAGGACCGTGCATCTGAACTCCTTGCGGAGGAAATCGACGCGGATTTCCTGATCATCCTCACAGCCGTGGAGAAGGCTGCCATCAACTTCAACAAGCCTGACCAGCAGTGGCTCGATGACCTCACACCTGATGAGGCCAGAAAGTACATTGCGGAAGGGCAGTTTGCCCCGGGCTCGATGCTTCCTAAGATCGAAGCAGCAGTCAAGTTTGCTGAGTCAAAGCCGGGCAGAACGGCTCTGATCACACTGCTTGAGAAGGCAAAGGACGGCATCAACGGAAAGACCGGCACAAGGATACACGCATAATAAAAGCGCGCCTCTTATGAGGCGCGCATCAGCGCATTTTTGTTCACTCGGAGGTCTTTCTGATCTCATCGAGATAGCTGTAGAGCGTATAGGTGGATATGCCGAAATACTGGCATACCTTAGGACCTGATTTTGTGATCAGGAAGGCGCCGTTATCGTCGAGGAACCTGATGGCGCGGATCTTATCATCCTTGCTCATCATGGCTGTCGGCTTACCTACCAGACTGACGCTGCGCTCAAGGAGTTCATCCAGAAGATCAGCGACGGTACGCGATATGGCTTCAGGCTCTGAAGTGAGTCTGTCCTGACCGGTGAAGTCACGCAGCGACCCTTCCAGCGATACCAGCATGCTGATATCATAGTTAATGCCCAGAAGTCCGATGATCCTGTCTTCATCATCACGTATGAAAAGCGTGGTGGACTTGAGAACTCTGCCGTCGGAAGTCCTGGTCAGATATGAGATACGGTCCTGCAGCATTTTGGGATCCCCTTTGAGGGACTCAAGCACTATATGAGACGGACCGTCTCCTATGGAGCGGCCGGTCACATGGCCATTCTCTATCGCTACGATGGAATGCTCAAGGTCATTGCCGCGGAGATCATGGATGACGACCTCACAGTTCTGGCCGAACTGGCCCGCAAGGCCTTTAGCCATGCGCTTAGCGAATTCAAACTCAATATCGTGATTCATGTGATGTACCCGCTTTCGTGTGACACATTGCATAAGGATAAACTAATTTTACCAAAATAATATTTTTTCACAATAAATATTAATCATCATCGTCATGAAGGAGGAACAAGATGACACCGGATTATGAAACGATAAAGAAAGCTGCTGAAAAATACGGACCTGACATGAGCAGGTTCCTCAGAGACATGATCTCACATCCGAGCGAGAGCGCTGAGGAAGGCGAGGTCGTGGCATGCATCAAGGCAGAGATGGAAAAGCTCGGATATGACAAGGTCGAAGTCGACGGACTCGGCAACGTCATCGGCTGGATGGGAGATGGCGACAAGATCATCGCGATCGACTCCCACATCGACACTGTAGGCATTGGCAATATCAATAACTGGGAAGCAGATCCGTATGAAGGCTATGAGACAGATGACATCATCTACGGACGCGGCGGTTCCGACCAGGAAGGCGGAATGTCGAGCGCCGTATACGGCACAAAGATCATGAAGGATCTCGGACTCATCCCTGAAGGCTACAAGATCATGGTAGTCGGCTCCGTAATGGAGGAGGACTGCGACGGAATGTGCTGGCAGTACATCGTCAACAAGTACTTCAACGGTCCTGAGGATGCCGCTTCTAAGATCGACTTCGTCATCTCGACAGAGCCGACAGACGGCGGAATCTACCGCGGACACAGAGGCCGCATGGAGATCAGAGTAGACGTGAAGGGCGTCTCCTGCCACGGATCCGCTCCTGAGAGAGGCGACAACGCTATCTACAAGATGGCTGACATCATCAGTGACGTAAGAGCTCTCAACAACAACGACTGCACGGAGAGCACTTCTATACGCGGACTTGCAAAGATGCTCGATCCTAAGTTCAACCCGGATCATTACGAAGACGCCAGATTCCTCGGACGCGGCACATGCGCGGTATCTCAGATCTTCTATACATCGCCGAGCCGCTGCGCCGTAGCTGACTCCTGCGCGATCTCGATCGACAGAAGAATGACAGCCGGCGAGACATGGGACAGCTGCCTTGAAGAAGTCAGACAGCTCCCGAGCGTACAGAAGTACGGCGATGATGTAAAGGTATCGATGTACATGTACGACCGTCCGTCCTGGAAGAACGAGGTCTATGAGACAGAGTGCTACTTCCCGACATGGATAAACAAGGAGAGCTCTGCTCACGTTAAGGCTCTTGTTGAGGCTCACAAGGCTCTCTTTGGCGAGAAGAGGATAGGATCGCCTAGCGCTATGCACCTCAGAGACGGACGCCCGCTCTGCGACAAGTGGACATTCTCAACAAACGGCGTATCCATTCAGGGGCGTTACGGCATCCCTTGCGTAGGATTCGGTCCTGGCGCTGAGAGCCAGGCTCATGCTCCTAACGAGATCACATGGAAACAGGACCTCGTGACATGCGCGGCTCTCTATGCTGCAGCCATTCCTCTGTATCCTGACCAGGAGAAGACAGGCAACGTAAGCCAGTTCCGTCAGGGCAAGACCAATAACGATATCAAATAAAATAAAAGAGATCACGCGCTATGAAAAAGATGGAACAGAAGATCCTGGCAGAGGGCAAGGTTCTGCCGGGCGGAGTGCTGAAAGTAGGAAGTTTTCTTAATCAGCAGGTGGATATAGGCTTCATGAGGGAGGTCGGAGATGAGATAGCCCGTTTGTTCAAGGACTGCGGAGCGACAAAAATTTTCACCATAGAAGCATCAGGCATACCTATTGCGATATCTGCAGGCTTTGCCATGGGCCTTCCGGTGGTATACGCAAAGAAGCACAAGGGATCAAACATCGCATCTGATGTATATACTGTTCCGGTCAAGTCGTTCACTCACGGCGATACCAACAACGTTGTTGTGACAAAAGAGTTCATTTCGCCTGATGACCGCATACTCATTGTAGATGACTTCCTGGCTCACGGAAGCGCACTCACAGGACTGATCAGTATCGTGGAGCAGGCAGGAGCTACTGTCGTTGGATGCGCTGCCGCGATAGAGAAGGGATTCCAGATGGGCGGTGACGCTTTGAGAGAAAAAGGTTACAGAGTGGAGTCGCTGGCGATAATCGACCAGATGAACGATGAGGGCGTCGTATTCCGCAAACAATAATCAAAAACGTTCAGGCGCTTGTTTAACAGACTGAACAGTTCTTAAGACGCGTTATATACGCGTCTTTTTTATGGTACAATATACTCTGTATGAATATGGACATAAATGGATTGGATATCAATTACAAAATAAGCGGACCTGATGACGCAGCCCACACCATGGTCATCCTTCAGGGATGGGGCACGGAGATGGGGCTGTATGATTCGGTTGCCTCTGCCGTAAGCGACATATACAGGGTCGTGCAGTTCGATCTTCCGGGCTTTGGCGCCAGTGATGAGCCAAAAGAGCCTTGGAATGTCGACGCGTATGCCGATTTCTTCTGCGGATTCATGGAGAAACTCGGCATAAAGAAGGCCGTGCTTTTCGGTCATTCGTACGGCGGCAGAGTCATCATAAAGCTGGCAGCCAAGGAAAGCCTTCCGTTTGAGATCGAAAGGATAGTACTTGCCGACAGCGCCGGAGTCATGCCTGAAAAGACGGCTTCGCAGCAGTTCAGGGTAAGGATGTACAAGCTCAAGAGGAATTTCCTGAAGAGCAGGCTGGTCTACCCGCTCTTCCCTGAAGTCATAGACTACTGGATGAGCAAGCAGGGTTCTGAAGACTACAAGGCTGCAAGCCCTATGATGAAGAAATGCCTTGTCATGGCGGTCAATGAAGACCTGCAGAGTATAATGCATCTTGTTAAGCAGGAGACCCTGCTGGTCTGGGGTGATCTTGACATGGATACTCCTATAAGCGACGCGCGCAAAATGGAAGCTAAGATGCCTAACGCGGCGCTCGTTGTGCTTGAAGGCACAGATCACTTCTCATTCCTCTACAAACCTGTGGAGTTCAGGAACATACTGAGGTCATTCCTCGGGATCGGAGGTGTGGAATGATGATGCGCGCTCTGATCTCACTGGTGCTGGGTGTGCCTGCGATGTGGCTGGCGCTGCGCTACAATATGCACATGTTCCAGCTGAACGGATATATCAACGCTGAGCAGAATGAATGGCTCCGCCGCAACAGGCGCTTGCAGTGGATACTGAGATTTGCAGCATGCCTGGGAATCATCAGCATCGCCGGGTCTCTGATCATAAAACGGCCATGGTTCGGCATAGCAGCAGATATCCTCATCTGGATCACGCTGATAGTTATAATTCTCGTCTACAGGCTTCTCAAAGAGATGAACTCCAAGAAACCGCTGAAGTTCACTCCAAGAGTGAAGAGGATGGTCGCGTCGGACATCGTGATATGTCTCGTTCTGCTGATCGTGCTGGCTCTCATAGTCGGAAGAGGCGGCTCCAAGGCTCTCGCAGGATTCCCTGCGGGCGGCTTCATGGCCTTCATAACGGGAATGCAGCTCCATTTCAACAAGTGGGCAAATACTGTCAACCGTCCTGTCGAAAAGGGCGTCAACAACCACTATATAAATGACGCCAAGCGCATACTGAATGAAAACCCGGATCTGACGATAATCGGCGTAACGGGAAGCTACGGCAAGACAAGCGTCAAGTTCTACCTTGAGACACTTCTGAGACAGAGGTACAGGGTGCTGGTCACGCCGGAGAGCTATAACACTCCGATGGGCATTGTCATTACGATCAGAAAGTTCCTTAAGCCTTCGCATGAGATATTCGTATGCGAAATGGGTGCCAGATATGTGGGCGAGATCAAAGAACTCTGTGACCTTGTGCATCCTCATCATGGAATAATCGCTTCTGTCGGACCTCAGCACCTCGATACATTCGGGAGCCTCGACAACATCAAAAAGACAAAGTTTGAACTGGCGGATGCCTTGCCTGAAGGAGGCAAGCTTTTCCTGAACGGAGACAACGAGTACATCAGGGAGATGCTGAGCGAAAGAAAGGGCAGCAAGCCGGTCTATGACAGTCCTGTGCTGTATTACTCTCATAAGAGCGGAAGCGGATACTACGCTTCGGATGTATCGGTGACCAACCACGGGACCGAGTTCACCGTAAACGCTCCGGACGGCGAATCGGAAAGATTCTCCATGAAACTGGTAGGAGCGCATAATGTCATCAATGTCATGGGAGCCATCGCGGTGGCGCATGAACTTGGCATATCGTTGCCGGAGCTCAGGATACCTGTAAGGAAGATACAGAGCGTACCGCACCGCATGGAGATGAAGAACCATGGCGATGTGACCATAATCGATGACGCTTTCAACTCGAACCCGATAGGATCGAAGGCCGCGGTCGAGACCCTGGCTCTGATGGACGGCATGAGGATACTCATCACGCCGGGCATGGTGGAGCTTGGAGAAGACGAAGCGGAATACAACAGAAAATTCGGCACATACGCCGCTGACTGCTGCGACAGGATATTCCTGGTCGGCAGAAAGCACACCGAGCCTATAAAAGAAGGCATCCTCAGCAAGGGATTCCCTGAGAAGGACCTTGAGGTGTTCGATAACGTGCAGGATGCCATAAGCAGGGCGTATGCACTGAAAACGGAGCAGCACAAATACATACTGCTCGAGAACGATCTTCCTGACAATTACTAGGAGACAGACATGAAGACAAGAGTCGCAATGATGTTTGGCGGCAAGACCGTTGAGCATGAAGTATCGGTAATATCCGGCATCCAGGCCCTCAAAGCAATGGATACGGAGAAATATGAAGTCATTCCGGTGTACATGACAAAAGAAAACGACATGTACATCGGAAGCGATATAGGCGATATCAAGGCGTACAGGGACATCCCTGCACTCCTCAAAAAGTCGCAGAGGGTCATCATGGTAAACGACGGAGGAAGGGTACAGCTGGTGCAGTTCCCTCCTAAGAAGTTCGGCGGCATGAAGCCTGTGGACATAGATATCGCGTTCCCGGTGGTGCACGGCACCAACGTTGAGGACGGAGCCCTTCAGGGTTACCTCAAGACAGTGGGTATACCGTTTGTCGGACCTGATGTCACGGCATCAGCTATCAGCATGGACAAAGCAGTCACAAAGGCAGTGCTCAAGGAAGCCGGCGTGCCGGTTCTCGACGCCATTGTTTACACCATGGCTGATTATGAAGATCCGGAAGGCGTCGCGGATGACATAGAGAAGACTATAGGTTATCCGGTCATCGTAAAGCCGGTCAATCTCGGATCCAGCGTCGGCATCGGCATCGCTAAAAGCAGGGATGAACTCATTGATGCCATAGATGACGCGTTCAGATACGCGGCCCGCATAATGGCTGAGCATGCTATATCAAAACTCAGAGAGATCAACTGCGCGGTGCTTGGCGATGAGAACGGGGCAGAGGCATCGGAATGCGAAGAGCCTCTGACATCAGGCGAGATCTTAAGCTATGAAGACAAGTACGTCAGCGGAGGAGGAAAGAAGGGCGGAGCAAAGGGAAGAAGCGGCTCCAAGGGTGCCGGTATGGCTAACCTTTCAAGAAAGATCCCTGCTGATCTGAGCCCGGAGAAGCGCGAGGAGATAAGGGAACTTGCTGTAAAATCCTTCAAGGCGCTCGGCTGCAACGGGGTATCCCGCATCGACTTTATGATCGATGAAGAGGAGGACAGGCTCTATTTCAACGAGATCAACCCTATACCGGGCTCGCTGTCATTCTACCTGTGGGAGCCTGTCGGCGTGCCGTACAGAGAGCTCCTTGACCGCATGATACAGCTGGCCCTTAAGAGAACGCGCATCGAGGAATCGCTGACATTCACATTTGATACAAACATACTGAAGACAGCCGATCTGGGCTAGTAAGAGATAAGAGGTAAGGCAAATGGCAGATATGCTGGATGGATTCAGGAATATCTATGAGGACTTTTACGGAATGACTGACGAGAAAGAACGCAAAAAGGCGATCAATGACAGGATCAGAGCTGCGGAAGAGAAAAGCAGGCCGTCTTCGGCTGCGGGCATAGCCCCGGCAGTGGAGACAGAGGTCGAGACCCTGGTCGAAACTGAAATGAAACCTGTCGCTGTAGCCATCTCAAAAGAAGAGGAGCCTGCAGCGCCGAAAGAGCCGGAAAAGTCAGGCATGGAAGAACTTGAAGAGCTTATCGGACTCAAGACTATCAAGCACGACGTAGAGGAGCTCATTGGTCTCGCCAAGGTCAGAATGATGCGTGAGGAGAAGGGGATGAAGTCGGTCCCTATGTCCCTGCATCTTGTTTTCTCGGGCAATCCGGGGACGGGCAAGACCACGGTCGCAAGAATACTTGGCAAACTGTACAAAGAGATCGGCATTCTTGAGACCGGTCAGCTGATCGAGACTGACAGGGCCGGTCTGGTCGCGGGCTATGTTGGACAGACAGCCATCAAGACATCCAAGAAGATAGAAGAGGCGATGGGCGGGATACTGTTCATCGATGAGGCATATACACTCAATCAGAAGGATGAGAACTTCGGCCAGGAAGCGATAGACACCATCCTGAAGGCCATGGAAGACCACCGAGACAAGTTCATCGTCATAGTTGCCGGATATACAGAACTGATGAAGGACTTCGTGGAAAGCAATCCGGGACTCAAGTCCAGGTTCAACAAATACTTCTATTTCCCTGATTATACGGTGGATGAGCTGCAGGCCATATTCGAACTGCAGTGCAAGAAGTATCAGTACACGCTTACAGAAGAGGCGGATGCCGCGGTACGCGAAGAGATAATCAGGCTTGAAAAGTTCAAGGGCGAGAACTTCGCGAACGCCAGAGAGGTGCGTAATCTCTTTGAGAGGATAATCACAAATCAGGCCGCGAGAGTGGCTAACCTTGAGGAAGTGAACGAGGAGATACTCACAACGATCACCCTTGAGGATCTCACGGACGAATACGATGAAAAACCACTGATCCTGCTCCCTGAAGAGCCGATGGAGATCGAAGAAGAAAAGCCGGAGGGCAAGAAGAATAGATTCAAGCTCCCGGAAAAGGAACCGATAATAAGGCGCTGATGCAAAAGGAGCAGACTGTCATTGAAAGATATACTTACTAAAAAGAACGTTTTTGAATTTGCACAGATGGTAGCGGGAAACGCCATCTGTGCTTTTTCAGTGACTTGCTTCGCGCTGCCGTACAATATGGTAGTAAGCGGAATGAGCGGAATCGGAAGGATGGTAAACATCTTTACGGGAGCAAGTGTCAGCTTGGTCGTGGCTGTGCTCAACGTAGCGCTTTTCATCACAGGCGCATTGATCCTGGGCAAAAGATTCGCGGCGACCATAGCTCTGGGGACTTTTGCTTTTCCATTCTTTATGGGTATATTCGAGCAAATGACGTCGCTGCACCATCTGGTGAATGAGCCCATGCTCGCGGCGATTTGCGCGGGAGTGCTTGACGGTATAGGCCTCGGACTGGTGCTGAGGCTCGGAGGCTCTACTGGCGGAATAGATGTTCCTGCCATGATTATGGACCGTAAGCTGGGCTGGAAGATACCGACCGTTATGGCGGCCATCGATATAACTATTTTTATCATACAGATACCGGTGACCGAAACTGAGGGCATAATCCTGGGAATACTCTACGCGCTGGTCTACAGTCTGGTAATGGACAAGATGATAGTCCTTGAACAGGGCGGATACCAGATAATGATATGGACCGAGAAGATACATGAAGTGAATGAAGAACTGCTGAAGGCAGGCTTCGGAACATCGATCATCAGGGGAGTGGGAGGCTATCTGAGAGAGGACAGGGATATCATCCTCTGCGCGGCCGGAAGCAGAAACTTCAACAAGGTGAAGCGCACTGTCCTGGCCATAGACAGCGTAGCCTTCATGACCATTACCAGCGTGAACGAGGTCAACGGAAACGGATTTACGTATATGCTGGCAGATGAAGATTATGTATCCTCGCTCGAGGACAGGCATGACGGACGGAAACATGATTGACATACTGCGGGACACAGAGTGATTGTTAGCACTCTCATCAAGAGAGTGCTAAATTTTTCTTTACAAACCTTGGAAACTGTACTATCATTATGTTGCAAATAATCGGGATGCCAAAAAAGGCATCAGAAAGGAGTGCAGAAATGAACATCGAAAAATACACTCAGAACGCGCAGCAGATAGTACTTGACTGCCAGAACATAGCGGTCGCCATGGGCAATCAGATGGTGGACGGCGAGCACATACATCTGGCCCTGCTCAAACAGCAGGACGGACTGATCCCTAAGCTTCTTCAGTCGATGGGAGTGAACATCATCGCGGTGACAAAGGACGTTCAGGCAGAGGTAGACAAGATTGCGAAGGTGTCCGGCGGTGCCGACAATATGTACGGCACGCGCAGGTTCAACAAGATCTTCATGGACGCCGAGGCGCTTGCTGACCAGTTCAAGGACGAATATGTGAGCGTTGAACACATTTACCTTGCTCTCCTCGCGGAGAAGGGAACACCGAGCGAGAGGATATTCATCAGATACGGCATCACAAAAGAAAAGTTCCTTGAAGCTCTTACAAAAGTAAGGGGCAATCAGAGGATAACCAGCCAGAACCCGGAGGATAACTACGAGGCGCTGGCAAAATACGGCAGAGACCTTGTGGAGATGGCAAGGGCCGGAAAGCTGGATCCGGTCATCGGAAGGGACTCCGAGATAAGACACGTTGTGCAGATACTGTCCCGCAGGACAAAGAACAACCCTGTGCTCATAGGTGAGCCGGGAGTAGGAAAGACGGCTGTAGTCGAAGGCCTTGCGCAGAGGATACTTGCGGGCGACGTGCCTGAGGGGCTCAAGGACAAAACAGTCTACGCCCTGGACATGGGTTCTCTTATAGCGGGCGCTAAATACAGAGGCGAATTCGAAGAGAGGCTCAAGGCCGTACTGAACGAGATAGAAAAGTCTGAGGGCCGCATAATCCTGTTCATCGATGAGATCCATAATATCGTAGGTGCCGGAAGCGCCGAGGGGGCAATGGACGCGGGCAACCTGCTCAAGCCTAAGCTGGCAAGGGGCGAGCTCCACTGCATAGGCGCGACTACTCTCGATGAGTACAGAAAGCACATAGAGAAGGACGCCGCTCTTGAGAGAAGGTTCCAGAAGGTCATGGTGGACCAGCCTACCGTCGAGGATACGGTATCCATACTCCGCGGACTGAAAGAGAAGTTTGAGATCCATCACGGTGTGCGTATCACGGACAGCGCTCTCATTGCGTGCGCGACCCTTTCGGACAGATACATCAGCGACAGGTTCCTGCCTGATAAGGCCATAGACCTCATGGACGAGGCCGCGGCTCGTATCCGTACCGAGATAGACAGCATGCCGTCAGAGCTCGACCAGATATCCCGCAAGATAACCCAGCTTGAGATAGAAAAGCAGGCTCTGGCTAAAGAAGAGGACAAGGGTTCCAAGGCAAGACTTGAGGCCCTTGAAAAAGAGCTCGCTGAACTCAAAGGCGAGAGTGATGTCATGAGAGCTCAGTGGGAGAACGAGAAAGCGGACATCCTTGAAGCAAAGAACCTCAAGCAGCAGATAGAAGACGTCAGGCTCGAGATAGAGGATGCCGAGAGGCAGGCCGATTATGAGAAGGGCGCTAAGCTGAAATACGGTGTGCTGCCTGACCTCGAGAAGAAACTCGAAGAAAAGAAGGCAGCAGCTGATAAGAGAGAAGAAGAAAGACTGCTTCAGGAAGAAGTGACGGAGGATGAGATCGCAGAGGTAGTGTCCGGCTGGACAGGCATACCTGTCAGCAGGCTGATAGAGACAGAACGCGATAAACTCCTCAGATTGCCGGATATCCTGCATGAAAGGGTCATTGGTCAGGATGAGGGCGTAAAAGCCGTCTCAGAGGCGATTTTGCGCGCCAGAGCGGGCCTCAAGGATGAGAACAGACCTATCGGATCGTTCATATTCCTCGGACCGACAGGTGTGGGCAAGACAGAGCTGGCCAAAGCGCTTTCCGAGGCCCTCTTCGACAGCGAGCGCAACATGATAAGGATAGACATGTCCGAGTACATGGAGAAGCACTCAGTCTCCAGACTGGTTGGAGCCCCTCCGGGATATGTGGGCTACGATGAGGGCGGACAGCTGACAGAGGCAGTACGCCGCAAACCGTACAGCGTTATCCTCTTTGATGAGATAGAAAAAGCGCATCCGGATGTATTCAACATCCTTCTGCAGCTGCTGGACGACGGACGTCTTACAGATAACCAGGGACGTACGGTCGATTTCAAGAACACGATAGTCATCATGACTTCCAACATAGGAAGCATGGATCTTATCGACAACATGAAAGAAGACGGTACGATAGACCCTGAAGTTGAAGAAGCCGTCATGGCTAAGCTTCGCGCGGGATTCAGACCTGAATTCCTCAACAGGATAGATGACATAATATTGTTCAGCCCGCTGACTAAGGAGCAGATAGAGGGTATAATAAAACTGTCATTCAATGACATAGCCGGCAGGCTCAAAGACAGGGATATCGACCTTAAGATCACTGACAGGGCGCTCGGATTCATCGCAGACGAGGCTTATGATCCGCATTACGGCGCAAGACCTATCAAGAGATACCTGCAGCAGCATGTAGAGACTGAGATAGCAGAGGGCGTCATAAGGGGAAGCATAGTCGACGGACAGGCTCTGACAGTCGATTCCGACGGAGAAAAGCTCATCTATGAGTCGGCGGATAAAGAAGCATAAGTATAACTGATAAGTATTATGTGTTAAATAAAATGCGAAAAGAGGGCAGCGTCATGCAGACTAAACTCGGAAGGAAATTCTGGATATCCATGCTGATATTCGGACTCATGGGACAGGTGGCCTGGGTCGTGGAGAACATGTATTTCAACGTGTTCATCTATAAGATGTTCCATGCGACGGCCGCCGACATATCCCTTATGGTAATGGCAAGCGCCGTTACTGCGGCTCTGACTACGATCATAATGGGAGCGGTGTCCGACAAGGTCGGGAAGCGCAAAGCCTTCATGAGCGTCGGATATATCATATGGGGCATCAGCATAATAGCCTTCGCGTACATACACAGTGTGGCTCTTACCATAGTGATGGACTGCGTGATGACCTACTTCGGATCCACAGCCAACGACGCGGCATATAACGCCTGGCTGACAGACAGGGGAGACTCCACCAACAGAGGAAAGATAGAAGGAGTCAACTCTATGATGCCGCTCGTGGCCGTACTGGTGGTATTCGGAGGGTTCATGAGCTTCAACCTCGATGAGCATTCCGCCTGGGTCACCATCTACTATGTCATAGGCATTGCGACCACTCTTATCGGAGTGCTCGGATGGTTTATCATCGAGGATGATCCGGACCTGAAAAAGACCGAAGAGAGCATGGGCGAGACGCTCGCGTACAGCTTCAGGCCATCCGTCGCGAAGGAGAACAAAAAGCTCTACCTGACGCTGCTCAACTTCGCGGTATTCGGCATATCGATACAGATATTCATGCCGTATCTGATCATCTACTATGAGAAGACGCTGGGTCTTACCAACTACGTCATGATATTCGCTCCGGCCATTCTTCTGGCTGCCGTAGCTACCGTGTTCTACGGCAGGCTGTATGACAGCAGGGGATTCATGAAGAGCATAATTCCGGTAGCCCTGATGCTGCTGGTAGGGTATACTATATTATATTTCACACAGGCTCATGCAGCCCTGCAGTCGTTCATCGGCTCACTGATCGCCATGACCGGTTATCTTGCCGGAATGTCGATATTCGGAGCAATGATAAGGGACAACATCCCTGAGGGCAGAGCGGGGCAGTTCCAGGGTGTCCGCATAATAGGCCAGGTATTCGTACCGGGGCTTATAGGACCTGCGGTAAGCGCGTGGCTCCTCAGAAACGCGGACGTTATAGTCAACAGCGACGGCACGGAATCGTTCCTGCCGGGAAAGGTCATATGGTCGGCATCGGCAGCAGTCATAGTCATACTCGTTGCCGTGCTGATGCTCACCATGAAGGAGAGAAAGGAGAACTGATATGAAAGTGATCGCAACCGACAAGGCTCCGGGAGCAATCGGACCTTATTCACAGGGCTTTATCACTAACGGATTTGTCTTTACATCAGGCCAGATCCCTGTAGACCCTGCAACAGGCGAGGTACCTGAGGGAATCGAAGCTCAGGCCCACCAGAGCTGCAAGAACGTAGGAGCTCTTCTTGAGGCGGCAGGTTCCGGATTTGACAAGGTCATCAAGACCACATGCTTCCTTGCGGATATGGGCGATTTCGCTGCCTTCAACGCGGTATACGCCGAGTACTTCACATCAAAGCCTGCAAGGAGCTGCGTCGCAGTCAAGGCTCTTCCAAAGGGGGTACTCTGCGAGATCGAAGCGATAGCCGAGGCATAGGAGACCGTTCACCGGAAGGAGAAGGATCATATGAGTACATTACTGGTAAAAAACATCCGAGCGATAGTATCATGCGACAGCAAGGATACGGTGTATGAAAACGTGAACCTGCTGTGCAAGGACGGACTCATCGATTACATCGGACCTGAAGAGCGCAAAGCGGACAAGGTCATAGACGGAAGCGGCATGCTCTGTTATCCGGGTCTTGTGAACGCGCATCACCATCTGTATCAGGTGTTTTCACGCAACCTTGAGAAAGTGCAGAACATGGAGCTCTTCGACTGGCTCAAGACGCTCTATGAGATATGGAAGAACCTGAATGAGGACACTGTGTATCTGTCATCGCTCACCGGTATGGGCGAGTTGATGAAAAACGGCTGCACAACGGTATTCGACCATCACTACGTATTCCCTGCAGGGGCGGGCGATCTGATCGGCGCTCAGGCTGCGGCGGCGGACAAGCTGGGAGTGAGGATGCATTTCTCGCGCGGCTCGATGGACCTGTCCGTCAAGGACGGAGGGCTTCCGCCTGACAGCGTGGTGCAGAGCGTGGATGAGATCATGAAGGACAGCATAGACCTGATAGATAAGTATCACGATACGTCATTCCGCTCAAAACGCCGCATAGCGCTGGCACCGTGCTCACCGTTCTCAGTATCCGAGGACCTGCTTCGCGAGTCGGCCATACTGGCAAGAGAGAAGGGAGTGCGCCTGCACACGCACCTCTGTGAGACAAAGGACGAAGAAAACTACATGCTTGAGCGTGAGGGCGTACGTCCGCTGGCTTACATGGAAAGAGTGGGCTGGATAGGCGATGACGTATGGTATGCCCACGGGATACACTTCAACGATGAAGAACTAAAACTGCTTGCAGAGACAGGCACAGGCGTCTGCCATTGTCCGATCTCAAACATGAAGCTTTCATCCGGCATCGCCCGTATCCCGGAAATGCTGGAGATGGACATCCCTGTAGGCCTTGGTGTTGACGGATCGGCATCCAACGACGGATCTGACATGCTTGAGGAACTCCGCGTGGGATTCCTGCTGCACAGACTCAACTCCAGCAGACTTGCGCCTACAGGCTATGACATGCTGAAGATCGCTACAAAGGGATCCGCCAGACTGCTCGGAAGAGACAAGGAGATAGGCTCGTTAGAAGTGGGCAAGTGCGCCGACTTCTTTATGGTAGACTCCGGCCGTCTTGAACTGGTAGGCGCGTGCTACGATCCTAGATCGGTGCTTGGCACGGTAGGCTTAAGAGGAGCGGTGGACTACACAGTCATCGATGGCGAAGTCACTGTTGAAAATGGAGCCATCACAGGCATAGATGAAGAGAAGGTAGTCGCTGACTCCAACAAGGAGCTCGGCAGATATCTCGCATCGGTCTAAACGCAATAAAAGAGGGCATCCGGCTCATTATCCGGATGCCCGTTTTTTTATACTCTGATGCTGATCTCACCGGAGTTCAGTACTTCTTCCGTACCGTCCGGATACCGGACCACCAGACCGCAGTCCCTGTCTATATCCAGAACGTGGGCTTTCAACGTCGCGTCTTTTTTCAGGACTTTTATGTCCTTGTCTATCACCATGGAGCGCGTCCTGTATTCGTCATATAACGCGTCGCTCTTCGGATCGTCGTAGTACTTCATGAAGCGGTTGAGCACTTCTGCCACAAGGCTGTTTTTAAGATCTACCTCTGGCTTATCGAATACACAGCCTGCTGTTGCGGATATCTCCGGAGGGAAACCTGCTTCAGGCGCGTACGCGTTGATGCCTATGCCGACTATCACGCACTGAAGAGCTCCGGAAGGTACTTCATACATCGCCTCTGACAGTATGCCGCAGACTTTCTTGCCGTCGACAAAGATGTCATTGACCCATTTTATCTCAGCCTTTTTATCGGACAGGGCTTCGACGGATTCGCTGACCGCTACAGCTGCCATGGTCGTCAGTCCCAGGACCTGATCTCCCGTAAAACCATGCGGTCTGAGCAACAGGCTCATGTAGATGCCGGTACCGGCAGGGGAGTAGAAAGATCTTCCTCTGCGGCCTCTGCCCGCTGTCTGTGCTCCGGCGACGGCGACATAGCCCTCTGCTTCGCCGCTCTTGGCCTTTTCGTGGCAGAGCGTGTTGGTAGAACCAACGCTTACGAATACCTCGGGTCTGAGACCCGAGCAATCCTCGTTCAGGTGACTGCGGATGCCGCGCACTGAAAGAACGTCTGCGTCTTTATCGAGGCAGTAGCCCCTGTTAGTGACAGCTTCTATTTTGTAGCCTTCTTTTTGAAGGATCTTGACGGCCTTCCATACCGCTGTTCTGGTGATATTAAGTTCTGAAGCGATCTGCTGTCCCGAAATGTAAAAGCCTCTGTGTTTTTCAAACAATTCAAGGACGATATCCTTCGTACTCATTTTCTGACCTTCTATATGCGCTCTATATAAAGGATAGTATTGACTAACTTAAGTGTAAACCCACGTTAAATGATTATCAATAGAGTTGACAATGTGAACTCTATTTAATACAAATCGTGGACATCCATGAAAAGTATGCTAATATTTTCATCAGGAGGACATTGTTATGAGCAGACCGGAACTGCTGGCTCCTGTAGGAGGCAAAAGGCATCTCATCGCTGCCGTTAATAACGGCGCGGATGCCGTGTACATGGGAGGCATGGCTTTCAATGCCAGGATATTCGCTGACAACTTCAGCGATGAAGAACTGCCGGACGCGATAAACTACGCTCATACACACGGAGTCAAGGTATACATGACCATCAACACTCTGATAGCTGACGGTGAGCTTGCGAGGGCATTCGACTACTGCAATTACATATACGGGCTCGGAGTCGACGGCGTCATTATCCAGGACATGGGCCTGGCCAGATTGCTGCATAAATATCTGCCGGATCTTCCCCTTCATCTCTCAACGCAGGGTACTCTCTACAATAAAGAGGGAGTCTCGGCCGTGGCAAAGATGGGCTTTTGCAGGATCGTTCCCGCAAGAGAGCTTTCGCTTGATGAGATCACGGATCTGGCCGCGTGCTGCAAGGCCATGGAACCGCCGATGGATATCGAGGTGTTTATACACGGGGCGCTGTGCATGTGCTATTCGGGACAGTGCCAGATGAGCCGCATGCTGGGAGGCGGAAGCGGCCGCACGGGGAACCGCGGTACCTGCGCTCAGCCTTGCAGACATGCCTACAGAGGCGACAGCGGCGAGGCGTATTACGCGCTCAGCCCAAAGGATCTTTGTCTGATAGAGAGTATACCTGAACTCGTGATGTCAGGAGCCTCATCCTTCAAGATAGAAGGACGCATGAAGAGCCCTGAATACGTGGCGATAGTGACTAAGATCTACCGCAAGTACATAGACCTCTTTTATGAGCTTGTAAAGGAACACGGACCAAAGAAGGCGGCAGAACTGTATTCTGTCGATGAGAACGACATGCTCGATCTCAGACAGATATTCAACCGCGGGGATTTCACGGAAGGATATCTTCACGGGAACCCGGGTGAGGATCTGCTTTCCGGAGCCAGCCCTAAAAACCAGGGACTGCTTCTGGGCCGCGTGATAGCGGTCATCGACAGCGAGAACAAGGTCAGCGAAAAGGACGAGAGGGCAGCGGCACGCGGAGCGCTTAAACGCGGCCGCGAGCTTGTATGCATAGAACTTGCCCGGTCTGCCAAAGAGCAGGGCATGATGCTTGATCTGGGTGACGGCATAGAGTTCATATGCGAGGAAGATGACTATCTGGTCAATTCGCCTGCTGGCGGAGTGGTCACGTACGTGAAGGATATAGGAGACGGCTGCATACTCGCGGGCGATTTCGCCAGAGGAGCATTCACGGGTGATGCTGTCTACAAGGTGACAGACAAAAAACTGCTCGAGACCGCTCTTGAGACACCTGAAAAGAAGCTGCCTGTGACCATGGCGTTCACCGCAAGAGAGGGACAGTTCCCTGTGCTGATCATGACTGACGTAAGGGCAAACAGCAGCGTAGAGATAAACGCGGACCATGTGATAAAGCGCGCGGTCAAGGTCGCGACGGACAGGGAGAGGATAGAATCTTCCCTCGACAGGCTGGGAGAAACGCCGTTCAGCACCGGACTTACCGGTATAGACATACAGATGGATGATGACATCATGATGCCTCTTTCCATCGTCAACAGGATGAGACGCGAAGCGGCTGAAGAACTTATCAGACGCCGCAAAAGGCAGGTGATCGAGAACAGAGCGCCTGCGCTGAGCAGAAATGCGGCCGCCGTAATAAGAGATGATGAGGATCTCGGAATATCTGTGCTGGATGCGGCTGAGTGGCAGAGCAAGGTGGACGCTAGCGGCATCAGACCTGTCGCGATAGAGGATTTCATGGCGGCAAAGGCCGAAGGAAAGGAATTCGTACCGGGCACAGTTCCGTACATACTGAACGTGTCGAAGGGGAAACTCGACAGATACATTGAAGAACACTTTGATGAGATAGCAGACGCGTGCATGGAGTGTGGCATACTGATAGGCAACCTCGGATGGATAGAGAAGTTCAGTCATGCGGGTGTCAAGGTCTTTGGAGATTACGGGCTCAACGTCTTCAATGAACAGGCGAGACTTGCGTACAAGGAACTTGGAGTAAAGCTGTACATGCCTTCTCATGAGACCGGTGTCTCAGACGAGAGGGGCATCCCGCTAATGATAAGCGAGCATCCGGTAGCCGAAAAAACGCTGACCGACAGAAAGGGAGGCGTTCACCGCATAGAAAGATCGGCTTCCGGCGATAAAACACTTATATTCTAGTATCTCTAAACAGATACAGAATTCGCTGATTTATTGTATAATATACAGGATAAGGAGGAACTGTATATGCTTGATATTAATAAAACCCCAAATGATACGGAAATGGTAATAGCCCTTAAAGGAAGACTGGACACACTTACCGCGCCTCAGCTGGAGGAAGAACTCAACTCAGCAACAGAGGGCGCAAGCTGTCTGGTGTTCGACTTTACTGAACTTGAGTATATTTCAAGTGCCGGACTTCGCGTGCTGCTTTCAGCACAGAAGAACATGAACGTAAAAGGCAGCATGACAGTAAGGAATGTCTCCGACGAGATCCGCGAGATTTTTGATGTAACGGGCTTTTCAGGTATCCTGACGATTGAGTAGGAGCACGGTAAATGAATATCAAATGGGACAATGACATCGTCACGATCGCGCTTGAGGGACGCATAGACTCAGGCAATTCCGGTGATGTCGAGAATGAAATACACGAAGCCATAGGCGATAAGAAGCCGGTTTCAGTTATTCTTGATGCATCAGCGCTCGAGTATATCTCGAGTGCCGGTCTTCGCGTGATCTTGCGGCTCAGAAAGGATAACCCTACGCTTCGCGTGATAAATGTTTCATCCGAAGTGTTCGAGGTTTTCGAAATGACAGGATTTACCGAGATGATGAGCGTGGAAAAAGCCTACCGTCAGGTATCCGTAGAAGGGTGCGAGGAGATAGGACGCGGCGCAAACGGTACCATCTACCGTGTCGACAAGGACAACGTTGTCAAGGTATTCAATGATCCGGATTCACTGGATGACATACAGCATGAGCGTGAGGTGGCGAGGCTTGCCCTGATACTCGGGATCCCGACTGCCATCTCATATGACGTGGTGCGCGTGGGCGACAGCTACGGCTCAGTATTCGAGTTTCTCAACGCGACGTCTTTCTCAAGGATGATCGCCGATGAGCCTGAGAAGCTCGACTGGTGCGTACAGGAGTACGTCAAGATGCTCAAGCTCATACACTCGACGCTGGTTCCTGAAGGCAAGCTGCCTGACATGAAGGAGACTGTCGTTGGCTGGGCAAAATTCATGCAGGACTACCTGCCTGAAGACAAGGCAAAGAAACTGCTTTCCATGATAGAAGCCGTACCTCAGGACAATCACATGATCCACGGCGACTACCACACAAAGAATCTGGAGCTCCAGAACGACGAGGTGCTGCTCATCGACATGGATACACTGGCTGTCGGCAACCCGGTATTCGAACTTGCTTCGATGTTCAACGCTTACTCCGGATTCTTCGAGATCGATCATGAGGCCATCAAGAAATTCCAGGGATTTGACCTTGAGACAGCGCATAAGTTCTGGCAGAAGACTTTGAGTACTTATCTTGAGACCGATGATGAAGAGGTCATCAAAAGCGTGGAAGACAAGGCGCGCATAGTAGGATACACAAGGCTCATCAGACGATCGATCAGGCGCAAAGGTCTTGAGGATCCGGCACGCAAGGCGGAGATCGACCTCTGGACGAAAGAACTCATCGAACTCCTTGACAAGTACGATACTTTGCTTTTCGATGTGGATCTTAAGAGAGAAGCGCCAAAGGATGAGCTCGATATAGAAGCCACTGAAGAAAATCTGGACACAGTCACCGCATTCGTGGATGAGCGCCTTGAAAAGGTAGGCTGCTCAACGAAGTCACAGATGCAGATAGACCTTGCTGTTGAAGAGATTTTCATAAACATAGCCAAGTACGCTTACAAGCCGGACAAAGGCAGAGCTACTGTCAGGGTAGAAGTGAACGATGATCCTGTTCAGGTGAAGATCACCTTCCTCGACCACGGCAAGCCTTATGACCCGCTTGCTAAAGAGGATCCGGACGTTACACTCTCAGCAGATGAACGTCCGGTAGGAGGACTGGGTATTTTCATGGTAAAGCAGTCCATGGACGATGTAATTTACGAATACAAGGACGGCGCCAATATACTTACGCTCGTAAAGAGTCTGTACTAGTTTTTTAAAGGATGATATAATTCAAATGTCGTGATATTTCTTATTTACAGGAGGGTAACAAAATGGCAGATAAGAAAACGGTAGATAAGGTAAAAGAACTGCTCGACGGTCATGTATATGCTCCGCTCAAGGACGCAGCTGAAAAGTGGCTCGCAGAAGCAGATGAAAAGTACGGCGACAAGTTTGATGAACTGAAGGAAAAGGGCAGCGAAGCATGGGACAAGCTGAATGAGTCGGCTGAGAAATTCTCCGAGAAATCGATAGAAGCCAATGAAAAGCTGACAAAGGCTGGCGAGAAGTTTACAGACGCAGTTGAGAAATTCTCCGATAAGGCAGCTCCTAAGATCGATGAGCTGAAGGAGAAAGCAGCTCCTAAGATCGATGAACTCAAAGAAAAGGCAGCTCCGGCACTTGATGAGCTCAAGGGCAAGGCAGCTCCGGTAGTTGACAAGGTTACAGAGAGCGAATTCATCAAGCAGCTCAAGGCCGGTATCTCATCCCTTGACGAAGTTATCGACACATTCAGCAAGCCTGAAGTGAAAGAGAATTTCGGTGAGGAAGCAGCTGAGCAGATCAGAAAACACGCTGAGGCCATGAAGGCTGAAGGCAAACAGTTCTGCGACTGCCCTGCATGCACAAAGGCAAGAGAGATCCTGAAGGATCTTGGAGAGGATATCGAGGCTCCTGAAACAGGAGAATAATATTTTAAACTGAAACAAACCTGCAGCCGCCCGGTGTGGCGGCTGTTTGTTTAAGGCGGAGGTGCCTTATGGAAAAACATAAAATAGTGGTGCTTGACGGATATACGGAAAACCCGGGGGATCTCAGCTGGACTCAGCTTGAGGAATTCGGAGAAGTAACGGTATATGACCGCACGGCTTATGCGGAATCAGACCTGATAGCAGAGAGGATTGGAGATGCTGATATCGCGGTGATAAACAAGACGCCGGTCAGCGCCGCCACTATCGACAAGTGCCCTGAACTCAGGGCGGTATTCGTACTGGCGACCGGATACAACGTAGTCGACGTCAAGTATGCCCGCAGCAAGGGGATAGACGTGGTCAATGTGCCGACATACGGCACTCACATCGTGAGCCAGTATGCCGTCAGCCTGCTTATGGAAATATGTTCGCATATCGGACACCACGACAGGGAAGTCAAGGCCGGCAGATGGCAGAACAACATCGATTGGTGTTTCTGGGATTACCCTATGATGGAACTTGCCGGCAAGACGGCGGGCATCATAGGCCTCGGAAGGATAGGCAAGGAGACTGCGAGGATACTTGGCGCGCTGCATCTTGAGGTGCTGGCTTATGGCTCTTTCAAGTCGGATGAAGGAGCAGCGCTTGCCAAATATGTGGAGCTGGACGAACTCCTCAGCCGCTCGGATATCATATTCCTGCACTGTCCGCTTTTCCCTGAGACAGAAGGGATAATAAACAGGGACAACATAGCGAAGATGAAGGACGGTGTCATACTGATCAACAACAGCAGGGGGCCACTGGTCAACGAGCAGGATCTCGCTGACGCGCTGGACAGCGGCAAGGTTTACGCGGCTGCAGTGGATGTGGTCTCGACTGAGCCTATAAAGGCGGATAATCCGCTTCTGAAGGCAAAAAACTGCATCATAACACCTCATATATCCTGGGCGGCAAAAGAGGCCAGACAGAGGATAATGGACATCACAGCGGACAATATCCGCGCCTGGGCCGGGGGCAAACCGGTGAACGTGGTGAATTAAAGAATGAAACTTATATTCGCAAGCGATTCTTTCAAAGGAAGCATCGACTCATCACGCGCAGCGGAGCTGCTCAAAGCTGCCGCCCGCGAAGTGTTCGGTGAAATAGAAACTGTCAGCATACCGCTGGCGGACGGAGGAGAGGGCACGGTAGACGCTGTGCTCGCTTCTTCGTATGCAAAAGCTGTGACTGTAGAAGTGCACGGACCGCTGATGGAACCGGCTTATGCGAAGTACGCTCTCTTCGATGAAGGCAGAGCTGTGATAGAAATGGCGTCCGCATCGGGCCTGACTCTGGTCCCTGAAGACAGAAGAGATCCGATGGAGGCTATTTCCTCCGGCACCGGAGAGCTTCTGCTTGATGCTCTTGAAAAGGGAGCGGAAGACATAACAATAGCCATAGGCGGCTCCGCTACCAATGACGGCGGAATGGGATTTATGAGAGCCCTGGGCGCTGCTTTTTTTGACGAAGACGGCAATGAGCTTGAGGGCAGGGGGCGAGACCTTGCGGATGTGTCCCATATCGATCTTTCATGCCTTGACAAGAGGCTTGCGGAAGCGCGCCTAAGCGTGATGTGCGACGTAGACAATCCGCTCACGGGAGAAAACGGAGCAACATATGTATACGGACCGCAGAAAGGCGCGGATGAAGAAACTCTTGCAGAGCTGGAAAGAGGCATGCGCAATTACAGAGATGTGATACTGGATCTTACCGGCATCGACTGCGACAGGGTGGCCGGAGCCGGTGCCGCGGGAGGCATAGGTGCCGCGCTGTATGCATTGCTTGGCGCAGAGCTTAGGCCGGGAATAGAAATAATGCTTGACCTTACGGGGTTCGATAAAGCGCTCGCCGGAGCCGACATGGTCATAACGGGCGAGGGCAGAGCCGACTTCCAGAGCCTGCACGGAAAGGCCATGCAGGGCATTGGCAAAAGGGCAAAGGAGAAAGAGGTGACGGTCACCGCGATAGTCGGATGCCTGGGGGAAGGCTGGGAAGGACTCTTTGACTGCGGTATCGGAAAGATCATACCTCTGGCGCACGGCAGCATAAGCCCTGAAGAGGCGATGGAGAGAGCGGAAGAGCTGTATTACGACGCAGCGCTTAAGTTCTTCAGGGAATATAAGGATGCCCGCGAAGGAAAGCACAGACTGAATCATTACTGGACATAAGAAAACGATTGTTGTATCATCACGCGTGGACGCCCGCAGAAAACAGACGTCTGAAGCAGTTCGGGTCCGATATCCTGCTTCTAAAATATCAAAACCAAAGGAGAAAGAAATAATGAAAAACACCGATCCAAAGGTGCAGAGGCTCACGCAGGGAGCTGCCATCGCGGCGCTTTACGTGGTCCTTACACTCGTTTTTGCCCCGATATCTTTCGGGCCGATACAGCTGAGGATAGCAGAAGCGCTTTGCATACTGCCTATGTTCACGCCGGCGGCGATACCGGGTCTTTTTATTGGATGTCTGCTGGCAAACCTCATTGGAGGAGGCGTCATACTTGACGTTATATTCGGCAGCCTCGCAACGCTCATTGGCGCGGCGCTGGGCTACCTTCTCCGCAATAACCGCTGGCTGGTACCTATCCCTGCCGTGATCGCCAACGCTCTCATAGTGCCGTTCGTCCTGAAGTACGGCTACGGCGTTGTGGATACCGCCATCCCTATCCTGATGATCCAGATCCTGGGCGGAGAATTACTGGGATGCTATGTGCTGGGAGAGATCTTATGCGGCGCTATTCTAAAGCGCAGACAGATATTCGACAGTAACGCCGACAGCATGTGACAGTAAAAGGCAAAACAAAGGCCGGAGATGTACTCCGGCCTCTTTTTGTCGATTGCCTGTTTATATGCAACTCTTATTTGGCGTTCTTTTCCGCGAGTTCTCTGACGATGCGGTCGTATTCGTCCTCATCGAGTATGTAGTGCTTCTTGTAGAGCAGGTAAGCGCCTATCATCATGATGAACGGTATCAGGACCATCACCAGCAGTATGCCATGGCTCTGGCCGGCAGTTACCGAATTGATGACGGTGTCGATCTGAGCCAGCTTGTCGGCCTCTGTGATCGTTCCCATGTTTGCGGCCTGCTCCAGCGAACTGATCTGATTTGTGTAATTTGTGACTCCGAAGATCAGGTACGAAACTGTTGTGAGCAGTACGCAGAGGGCGCTTCCGAACTTGGTGAAGAACGGTCTGATCGAGGCGATTATGGCTTCGTCTCTGGTGCCGTTCTTATACTCGTTGTATTCGACTGTATTGAAGACGGAGAGCATCATGATCACGTAGTAGCAGTTCATTCCAAGCTGAGCCAGCATGTAGCCGACAGTAGTGATCCAGAACGAAGGCATCTCTGCCGGCATCAGGAATCCGGCAGCCAGCATCATCGCGAATCCAACAGCCATTATCACTCCGAAACCTTTCATCAGCGTCTTTCTGTTCCACCTGGACGAGAGCCACGGATAGGCGATCAGAAGTATTCCGGATGCGGACAGACCTATGGTAGAGAAGAGTGAGTAGAGGCCTCCCTTATATCCATATGTGAAGTAGATGTATGTGGAGCCTATGCCACCGACTATCAGGTCTGCGCCGATCTGATGGAGCAGGAATATGAGGCACATCCATGACAGCTGATCGTTATTGGTGATCGTCGAGATGATCTTCTTGAAGCTGACAGGAGGCGGTGTGGTATCCATGTACGATCTGTCTTCTCTGACTCCGAAGATTGTGATACAGAGGAAGAGAGGAGCGAGGATGCAGAATATGAGAGCGACCACTCCGTAAGCAGTCTGAGCGTTTCCTCCTATGGCTCCGGATCCTGTAGTCAGCATTGGTATGAAGAGTCCCGCGAGGCCTCCGCCGATACCGGCTGCGAGGTTGGTCATGGCAGTTAGCTTGTCACGGGTGCTTCCGTCCTTGCTGAGCGATGGGATCATGCCCCAGTATGAAATATCGTGCATCGTGTAGGCAATGCTGTACGCGAAGTAGATGATCCCGAAGAACCATATGAATGCCCAGCCCTCAAGCCTGACGTTGAACGCCAGATAGACCACGATGGATGTGCTGAGGATACCTATGACCAGCCATGGTTTGTACTTGCCCCAGCGGGTCCTTGTACGCTCTATGATATTTCCCATGAGCGGGTCGTTCAGAGCGTCAAATACTCTGGCGCCTATCATGATGCCCGTGATGGCCATCAGCTGTGCAGGCGTCAGATTGTGCGTGAAGAGTACATAGACCAGAATGAAGTTCGTAAACAGGTTGTAGATCATATCCCTTCCGAAAGTACCGAGAGGGAAGAACCAAAGATTTCGCTTAGCCTGTTTTTCTGTGATGCCGGTATATTCCACGGCAGCTTCTTTGTTTTTGCTCATGTTTTTACACCTATAATACTTGTTATAACTTACTCATATTTTCTGATCCAGTCGAGGAAATGCCTGTCTGTCCAGTCTTTCTTATTCCACAGTTCCCTGAGCTTATCATAGTGCACGCGCTGTTCTTCATCGTAATCGCCCATGTTGTCCGATGTGAGGAAGAAACTGCCGTACTGTGCCAGCACTTTAGCGTGGAGGTCTTTCTGCTCCTCTGAGAGCTTTATATTGTCCCTTCTCAGGAAGAAGACATCCGGATCGTTCAGGAAAGCTCTGCCATCCAGGCCTCTTCTGTAGAATGTGTTGAGCAAAGCGTGCTTTGTGGACGGATATTCTCTGCTGACGTTCCTCATGTACGGAACGTTGTTCCAGTCGAGGCTCGCGTCGCAGCCTATCCTGCAGTACTCGACTTTTCCAGAGGCAGGTCCGAGAGGTACACCGCATCCGAGTATCTGCTTGTCGCCGCATAGTTCCCTCAGGAAGTCCATCGCGCGGCACATGCGTCCTCCGCGGCTCTCGCCGTCGAATTCTCCTCCGGCAGTCGGCCATGGAGCTGCTCCGTACAGGAAGTCCAGTTTTACCAGATCAAATCCCCAGTCACTGAGCACCGTATCGAAAGTGCGCTTCAGGTAATCGCGGACGCCCGGATGATCAAAATCCAGAGCGAAAAATCCGCCCCAGTTGCATCCCGCGTACCAAGGCTTTCCGTGATGTCTGAGAAGCCAGTCAGGGTGGTTCTTCACCAGCTGGGACTTGCACTGGGCTGAATACGGGGCAAGCCATAGTCCGGCCTTGAAGCCTTTGTCATGGATGTCGTCCACAGAAGCTTTCATGCCGCGAGGGAAACGCTGCATATTGCAGTCCCAGTCGCCGACCTGCACCTGCCAGCCGTCATCGATCTGGAAGAGGTCGCCGGGTTTCAGGATGCCCGCGGCCCCCTCAAGATCCGTAGTGATGGTCTCGTCGCTGATCTTGTCATAATGATTGTACCAGCTTCCGTAGCCCGCAAGAGGCTCAGCAGGGATGCGTTTGATCCCGGATGCTTCGAACCATTCATCAAATACTTCATCATGTGCGCCCTCAAAAGCGGCGATGTGAACGTTCTGATCGAACCTTTCACTGCCGGCGTCCTTACTTATCTTGAGCTCGCCCTTGATCATGTCGTATTCGAAGATCGTATAGCCGTTGGTCTCGTCAGTAGAACCTATGAAGAGGTATTCATCGTCATGTCTTTTATAGAAATACGTAAAGCCGTGGAAACGTCCCGGCTTGCCGCTGTAGTTCATAAAAAAAACATCGCCGTATTTGGTTGTGCCCCAAGGGGCTCCGAGAAATCTGAAGATTCTCTTTACACCGATGTGAGTGTCTGTCGGAGCTACCTCAAATGAAGGTGTCCATGTCTGATATCCGTTAAAGAATGCTCTTTCATTCTCTTTACACGGCAGTTCTATTATGATCTCTGAACCCTTGTCTTCCTTTATGAATGGCGTAAGATCTATTTTGCTCATAGCATCCTCCTTTTTTATCCATATGATTATACATTAGGTTGAATGACCATGACAAATGGTGTTTAATTGGGTACGGAAGGGGTGGAAGACTAAGTGTCAGATACGTATAAACATAAAATCAAACAGGATGCGGAAAAGATCGCCGGCATGTTCGATAAAAAGGATATTGCCGTCATTTTTGTTGCGCTGATACTGGCCGCCGTGCTTGCTGTCACATGCGGCAGATCCGCATCCGGTCATATGGATGCTTATGTTGCCGGCACTTCGAACGATACGGCCGTATACCTGATAGGTAAGCCTCTTACTGAAGAGGATAGTGAAGGGGAGCAGGCCGGCACGGGTACCGTAACAGCAAAGGAAATCGACAGACTGGTTCGAGGCACTCCGGTATACAGAACAAACAGGATAGTGGAGGTCGATGGAGTAAGGTATGTCGCCATCGAGAACAAAGAGGGGAGCCTTTCCTCTGAAGAAAACCCTGATATCCTCAGCAGGGTGCCGAAGTACGTTCGCGAAGATAATCTCGCGGCGTCGCCTGAGGGCATAGTAAAGGAAACAGAGGTCTATGTGAGGACTCCTGTGACTATATATGCCGAGGAAACAGGCCCGGCGATAGCCTCATTCGCGCCTAAGAGCACATGTCTTAAGGTAACAGGATATGACAACCTTGACGCGAACGGATATGTCAATAAATACAAGGTGGAATACCAGGACGGAGACAGTGTCGCAGAGGGTTATGTGTACGGCAAGTACATGACGGATACTCAGGAAAAAGCCGATGCTGTATTTAACGATAACAGCGTATACGACAAAGCCAAGAAGGATAAATACGGCATAGACCTTCACGGAGGCAAGGCCAGTCATCTGGATTATTATCCGTATGAAAAACCTGTTATAGAAGGGAACGAGTTCTGTTCGCACGCGCGCGCGATGTATCTGAACTGCGCGGCAGCCGTGAAACCCAAGAGCTATATCAAGATCATCGAAGATACCGGCTGCAACGCCGTGGTCGTGGACATAAAGGACGGAGTGCTGGCGTACAAGTCGGAAACGGCAAAGGAACTCTCGCCGTACTCATACAAAACGGCATATGCGTCCTTAGAGGACTATAGGAAGGGCATAGACGCTCTGAGAGAGACAGGTGTATACCTGATAGGGCGCATCGTCGTTTTCAATGATCCGATATACGGAAAGGACCATCCTGAAGAATGCATCGTCTACGGCTCAAACACGGGATGGCCGAGCGCGTATTCACGCAAGGCCTGGGAGTACAATGTCAGGCTGGCTCAGGAGGCTGTAAAGGAATTCGGATTCAACGAGATACAGTTCGACTATGTAAGATTCCCTGAGAATACATACACAATGTCCGGATCCGGAGTGGCTGATTTCCGTAACACGTACGGAGAGGAGAAAGGGCAGGCTGTTCAGAATTTCTGCTTCTACGCTGCGGACCAGATACATGAGGCGGGAGCGTATTTCTCCGTTGATGTATTTGGCGAGAGCGTGTACGGCTACATGACGGCTTACGGTCAGTACTGGCCGGGCATTTCAAATATAGTCGACGCTATCAGCGCAATGCCTTATACCGATCACACGGGAGGGCCGGGCGCGTGGGAAGATCCTTACGGTACAATGAAAAACTGGGGAAAGAGGGCAAAGAAAAAACAGGACATGCTTCTTAGCCCTGCAGCGGCACGCACATGGATCACCGGCTATAACACCCCGTACTGGGCTCCGACCGTAAATTACGGCGAGGCAGAGCTGAAGGCCCAGATCAAAGGTCTGGAGGATGCCGGCCTGGACGGAGGCTTCATACCGTGGAACGTCACAAACAACATTGAAAAATACAAAGAGTACAAGGCTATCTGGAACGCGCCGGCGGAATAAGTCCTGAGCGAGATGGCCCGAGGAGGAACTGAAGTCACACCGGAGCAGCGGACCGACGACAGAAGGAACCCCGGAAACTAGAGACCGCGCAGTGGGCTCATTTCCGGGGGCCATTGGAGGGCCGATGAAACGGATTGTGCTTCGTGACGACGAGGCACGAGCGGAAGGACTTATTCTGCCGGCGCTATAAAAAAGACTGCCGTTTTACCGGCAGTCTTTTTCTTTTGATGTGATTAGCAATTAGATCTTCATTGCTACGTCCCAAGCGCTCCAGATTACTTCTCTCAGAGCTCCCCACTTGACGCAGGTTCCGACTCTGTGGAGGTGCTTGTTCTTGACTGACGCGAACTGGTCGTTCGGAACGAATCCGATACCGTTTACTACGCAGTCGCACTCTTCCTTCCACTCTTCGCCTGTCTCGAAGTTCTTGATCATGCAGAAGCCGTCGCCGATCTCTGTGACAGAGCTTCTCAGATGTACAGGAACTCCCTTGAACGGCAGAGCCTCTCTCAGGAACGAGGAGTTTGCAAGGCATGTGCCGGGAGCTGCGATCAGGTCGTCAAGGAATTCAACAACTACAGGCTTCTTGCCGGCGAGTACCGCGTCATACGCAGCTTCGCAGGATGAAAGTCCGCCGCCGAGGAAGACGATCTTCTTATACTTCTTGGCGTTAGGTCCGATCAGGAGATCCGTGAATGTGATGGCCTTATCGAATCCCTTGATGTTGAGAGCCTTAGGGAATGTACCTACCGATACGATAACATCATCGTATGCCTTGAGCAGGGCGTTGATATCCTTGATCTCGGAGTTGAGTCTGATGTCGATATCCCACTTCTTGAGCTCTCTCTCATACCACTTCATGAGCTGCTTGTCAGCATCCTTGAAGGACATTGCGGAAGCTGTGTTGTACAGACCGAAGATCTTGTCGCTCTTCTCGAAGACTACAGGGTTGTGGCCTCTCTTCTTGAGTACCAGAGCTGCCTCGAGCCCTCCGAAGCCGGCGCCTACGATGGCGACTTTCTTAGGCTTGTTGGTAGGAACGATCTTGTACTTGTTGTGCTGCATCGTCGAAGGTGTCAGAGCGCAGCGCGCCAGCTGGAGCGAGTCGAACAGAGGCTGTGTGTTGGCTGTGTGTTTCGACTTCGCGAAGTTGAAGCATGCGTTGTGGCATCTGATGCAAGGCTTGATCTCTTCTTCTCTGTCTTCCTTGATCTTGGTTACCCATTCAGGGTCAACGAGGTTCTGACGGGCGATACCGAGAGCGTCGATCTCACCCTTCTTGATAGCCTCTGCAGCAAACTTGATGTCCATCTTTCCTGCGCAGACTACAGGCTTGTCAGTGAACTTCTTGATGTGAGCTACATCTTCGAAGTTGCAGTTGTCAGGCATGTAGACAGGCGGATGAGCCCAGTACCATGCGTCGTATGTACCGTTGTCGCAGTTGAACATGTCATATCCCATGTCGCCGAGGTACTTGATGGCCTTCTCGGATTCAGCCATGTCACGTCCGAACTCTTCGAATTCTTCGCCCGGCTGTGCGCCCTGGAGCCAGCCCTTTGTCTTCGATACTACGGAGTATCTCAGAGCAACAGGGAAGTCCTGTCCGCACTCTCTCTTGATAGCCTGAACTATCTCGACAGGGAATCTGAATCTGTTCTCGAACGAACCGCCGTACTGGTCAGTTCTGTAGTTCATGTTCGCGAGCGTGAACTGGTCGAGGAGGTAACCCTCATGTACAGCGTGGATCTCAACACCGTCGACACCTGCGTCCTTGCAGAGCTTGGCTGTCTTTGCGAAAGCCTCAACCATTTCCTGGATCTCCTCGATGGTCATCATTCTCGACTTGATCGAAGGATACCATCTGTTTGGAGTCTCACCTGCGGAAGCGCAGCAGTACTCGATGTCTACGAATGGCTTCGAGACTGCGCCGAGAGCCTTGTTCTCAAGCATCTTTACGAACATGTCGTTGATAGCCATCGAACGTCCGAATCCGCCGGCGAGCTGAATGAACAGCTTGGAGCCTGTCTTGTGGAACTCAGGCATCCACTCAGCGAGATCCTTGAACATCTTCTTGTTCTGATAGAGCCATCTTCTGCCCATTGTGTCTCTGACGCACTGCATGCCCGGGAGTACCAGACCTACGCCATCCTGAGCACGGCCGAGGATGTGGTGAGCTGCCTCTTTGTCGAAATGGCAAGGCTCGAGCCAGCCGAACAGGGATGTTCCGCCCATGGAAGTCTGTACGATCCTGTTAGGAATCTCTACGTTACCGATCTTCCAAGGAGTGAATAGAGGTTCATATTCCTTTTTCATTAATTTATCCCTCCCTAAGAAATAAAAATAACTGCCCTCATTACTTTCAAATGATAAAATGCACACCGAAAGAAACTGGTTGCTACATATCAGTTTCATTTTAGTTCAACCGGCGTTTTTAGTCAATTGAATAATGGCCTTAAACAGGGATTGTGAAGAACATGACAGGGCATGCATTCAATATGTGTGGATAATATGTTAGAATACTGCTTGTAGCATGGGACTTGACCGCATTACGGGCGGGATAAGAAAGAAGAGATATGACATGGCTTACGATTTCATGATAAAGACTTTTACGGACGAAAGAGCGTATCACAATACCGCGATCCTGATTTATCTTAAGGCCGTTAAGGCGGCGCTTGGAGACGTTGATGTGACGATAGGCAATTCTCTCAATCAGGGGTATTACAGTTACATAAATAAAGGCGGAGCCCAGCTGACCACATCTGATATACATAAGATCAGGGATATGATGGACAAGTTCATTGCCCAGGACCTTGAGATTGTGATAGAGAATGACACTGTGGGCCATGCGAAAGCAAAGTGGGCTTCTCTCGGTTATCCGGAGAAGGCAAAACTGCTTGAAGGCAGGCCGGACGATGAGCCTATCGAGATAGCGAATCTTCACAACTACCGGAACTGTCTGTACTCAGACCTGCTGCCGTCATCGGGATATATAGATCTCTATGACATCAGACCTTACAGGCAGGGCCTTTTGCTGAGACTGCCTAACGCCCTGCACGGACATGCCATACCAAAGTACAGAGACGATGACAAGCTCTATGAGGCTTACGCCGAGTGCAGACGCATACGCAGATACACGCGCATAGATTATCTGGCGGATCTCAATGAGCAGATAAAGCTTGGCAATATAAACGAGGTCATAGAAGAGAGTGAGTGGCTGCAGTCAAGACAGCTTGAGGAGTTTGCCGCCGGAATAGTGGAAGAGCGAAAAAAGGTGGTGCTGATAGCCGGCCCGTCCAGCAGCGGCAAGACCACTACGGCAAAGCGGATATGTCTGGAGATAGAAAGGCTTACCGGAGAAGATCCGCTTTACCTCGGTACGGACGATTACTTTGTAGAGAGGGAACACACTCCGCTGGGACCGGACGGAAAGCCGGATTTCGAAGGACTCGGCGCGGTAGATCTGCCTTTGTTCAACAAGCAGATGGAAGACCTTCTGAAGGGCGAGACCGTCGACCTGCCTGAATTTGACTTTATAAACGGCACTAAGGTGTTCGGCAAGAGGATCACCAGCCTGAAGGAGCGCCAGGTGCTCGTGATAGAGGGCATCCACAGTCTGAATGACATACTGACAGAGAACATACCAAGAGCGGACAAGTTCAAGATATACATCAGCCCGCTCACGCAGATCGCGGTCGACAGACATAACAGAGTCTCAACCGCTGACGCAAGACTGCTGAGACGCATGGTAAGAGACAACCAGTTCAGAGGCTACAATGCCGAGGCTACACTTGCCTCGTGGCCTAAGGTAAGAGCCGGCGAGAGCGTAAACATATTCCCTTACAGTTCCTCCGCAGACGTGGTCTTCAACTCCAGCACTGTATATGAGACAAACCTGCTCAAGACATACGCGGAGCCGCTGCTTCTGGCTATAGATGAGTCAAGCGAGCAGTATGCAGAGGCAAAAAGGATACTCCGTTTCATGAAGTACTTTGACAGGATCGAGTCTGACGAGGCTGTGCCTGACAACGCGATACTGAGAGAATTCATAGGTCCGCGTAAGTGACAGAGAGGAGGAATCGCATGAAAAATCATAAAAAAGGCGGTGCGACCATATATCTTGCCGTCATAGCGATCCTGGTGATAGCGATCGCGTTTCTGTTCATAAAACTCAACTGGAGGCGCTTTAAGGCGGAAGCGAGTTTTGGCTTTACCGTCGTCGCGGTGGTCATCGCGGTGCTTCTGATGCTCTTCCTGATGATAAGGCACCGCATCAGGAAAGCCAGAAAAGAGAAGGAGAAAGAAAAAGAAAGGATCGAAAGAGAAAAGTTCGAAGCTGAGATCGTAGCCGCCGGCGGGACACCAAGCTCGCTGGGCAATGGCAAGCTCGAGATGTCCGACATCAGCGAGGCGGCCGGCAAGGCAAAGGATAAGGTCGGCGATCTTTTGAAGGAAGAGAAAAATGAGTAAGGTCCTGATAATAGGCGGATCACGCGGGATAGGAGCGGAGGCTGTAAGGCAGTTCAAAGCCGCCGGACACGATGTCGTGTTCACGTTTCACAAATCTGAGCTCGACGCTGACGCGCTCAGGCAGGAGACCGGTGCGACCCCTGTAAGGTGCGATGTGAAGTATTCTGATTCCGTCAGGATAGCCGTGGAAAAAGCTGTGAGCGTTCTGGGGCAGATAGATGTCCTTATCTGCAATGCCGCTATAGCAGACTTCAACCTGATACATGAGATAGAGGAGAGCAGGTGGGAAGAGATAATCGATACCGACCTGAACGGAGTGTTCTATTGCATCAGATACGTGCTGCCTTCCATGATCAGCCGTAAGGACGGCTGTATCATCACCGTAGGGTCGATGTGGGGCCAGGTGGGCGCTTCATGCGAAGTCGCGTATTCCGCCGCTAAGGCGGGCGTTATAGGGCTCACAAAGGCACTTGCAAAGGAAGCGGGGCCTTCCGGAGTCAGAGTCAACTGCGTATCGCCGGGAATGATAGACACGGAGATGAACGCTGCAGTCGATGAGGCAGCAGTGGAGGCCATAAAGGAGGAGACGCCGCTGTGCAGGATCGGAGATCCCGCGGAGGTGGCAAAGGCGATGCTCTTTCTGGCATCAGATGACGCGTCGTTCATTACCGGGCAGGTGATAGCCGTGAACGGTGGACTGATCATATAATAAGCATGTAAACGCGGATCCTGAGGGGTTCGTTTCCATATCTTGTGGCATGCCGGAAGGGCAGACACAAGCATAAAAAATGTAAAGATATCTTTACCTACATATTGTGCAAAAATGTAAAGCAGACACTACATATTGTGCCTGTTTTTTATTTTTTGCAAATTTTTCATTTGTAAAGACAACTTTACACAAAAAAGTGGGGAATTCATAACAAAAAATAAGGGAAAACGTTTGAATGGTGGGGAAAAGTGGGGTAAAATCGACTTGACACAAAAGATGAAAACTGACTGAAAAGAGGCTGCAAAGCCTGCAATTCCAAGGAAATGTTTCTAGGCACTTATCAGAACAAAATAGATGATAAAAACCGTATGGCGGTCCCTGCGAAATTCAGGGATCAGCTTGGCGGCAGGTGCATGCTCACCAAAGGCTTCGATGAATGTCTTTACATCTACACGATGGAGGACTTTGAGGAGATGGCCGCTAAGATATCAGCGCTTCCTCAGTCGGACGCCGACTTCCGTGAGTTCATCAGAGACTTCTTCGGAAATTCAGAGCTTTGCGAACTCGATGGCCAGGGAAGGATCAAGATACCGCAGAACCTAAGAGAGTACGCGCGTATCACTAAGGATCTGATCACTACGGGAGCCATGGATAAGGTGGAGATCTGGAGCGCTGAGGCAAAGGCGGACTTCGACATCGCCAAGAAGATGAAAGACAAGAAGTTCACCGACAAACTCAGAGAGTACGGTATCTAAGGGGACATCATGGAATTCGAACACGTACCCGTACTGTTTAGCGAAGTGATGGACGCCCTGGATATAGAACCGGACGGCATATACGTCGACGGGACCGTGGGAGGCGGCGGACATTCCGAAGGAATCTGCCGGAGACTCACGGAAGGCGGGGTGCTGATAGCGGTGGACAGGGACCGTGAGGCTCTGGCCGCGGCTGAGCAAAGACTCGCCGGATACGGATGCGAAAAGAGATTCGTACACGCGAATTACAGCGATGTCGAAGCGATAGCCGCAGCCGCCGGCAGAAAGGTACAGGGCATACTCCTCGATCTGGGAGTCAGCTCTTACCAGCTGGACAATCCGGAAAGAGGCTTCTCGTACATGCAGGACGCTCCGCTGGACATGCGGATGGACGATACCGACAGGCTAAGCGCCTACGACATCGTGAACGGATACTCCCGGGATGAGCTTACAAGGATCATCAGGGACTATGGAGAAGAGCGCTGGGCATCCAGGATAGCCGAATTCATAGTCAGGGAGAGGGCAGAGTCGCCGATAGAGTCGACAGGAAAGCTGACTGAAGTGATAAAGGCAGCGATACCTGCCAAGGCCAGGCGTACCGGACCGCACCCTGCCAAGAGGACATTCCAGGCGATACGCATAGAAGTGAATGATGAGCTGGGACATCTGAGGGACGCAGTCGAAAAACTCCCGGACCTGCTCGAAAGCGGAGGCAGGATAGCGGTCATCACATTCCACTCGCTGGAGGACAGGATCGTAAAGACGGAGTTCGAAAGAAGACTCGATCCTTGCACTTGTCCGAAAGAACTTCCGGTATGCGTCTGCGGCAAAGTAGCCGATGTGAAGAGAGTCACAAAGAAACCGGTCGTTCCTTCTGAAGAAGAGACCGAAACCAATCCGAGAGCCAGAAGCGCAAAGCTGAGAGTTCTCGAAAAGTTATAGGACAGAAACACACTTACAGGACACAGGGAACCATGGAAAGCAGAGCAGAGAGGATCAGAGCCGACAGAATAAAGGCGGACAGAAGGAGCCTGGCCAGACTTCTGGCTGTAGTAATGATAGGCATATTCGTACTCGTTGGTATGAGGTCTTATGCGGCGATCATTCAGCATGAGAACAACGTGCTGCAGATGCAGAACGAATATCTTCAGGCGGAGATAGACTCCCTGAGCAGCCAGATAACCGAGGAAACAAAGGTAACAAAGATAGAGCAGGTAGCGACAAAGAAGTACGGCATGGTCTATCCGTCAGCCGAAAACACGGTTGTTCTCAGCTCCGTGCAGGCTGAAATAAGCAATCTGGCGTCTATAATAATCAGCGAAGCATACAATTGATTATGGCACGCGTTATAAGGTGCCACTGACCGGTCACGGCTCGGTGGCATTTTTATTAGAACTAAGGCATCTAAATACAGTATTTGCCTTTAAATTCCGGCACAATATGTGGTATACTATATCCGTATGACTGTGCTTGAATGAGGAAGTATGGACACAAGTAAAAGAAGCGACAAGAAGAGAGAAAGAATAAGAAGAAGAGCACTTGAAGACAATCCTAAAGTGATCACCTCAAAAAACCGCAACAGACTTGCTGCGGGTTTTGGCGTTATGCTTCTTTTGATGTTTGCGCTGATGCTTCGAATGGGATACTGGCAGATATACAAGTCAGACGAGCTGAAGATAATGGCAGCCGAGATGCAGAAGGTCGATACCGAGATCGATCCTGTCAGGGGAGCCATTTACGATTCGCGCATGAACACGCTCGCGGAGTCAGTGACCGAATATGAACTCTACGCGTACACACAATATATCTATAAGGATGAAAGTATAAGCAATGACGACAAAGCCAAGGCGATACTCAGCCTATCCAATGTTACAGGAAAGGACGCCGCGGAGATGCAGGCGCTTCTTGAGGGCGAGGAAAACCTTGTGCTGGTCGCGGATGGTCTGACAAGAGAACAGGTGGAAAGAGCCCAGCAGTTATTCGGCAGCAATGTAGTTATAAAGACAAAGGCTGCCAGGTATTATCCTAACGGCGCGTTTGCGGCTCAGGTGCTGGGAGGCGTCAATTCGGATAATGTCGGACGCTCAGGCCTTGAATACGAGTACAACTCGCGGCTCGCGGGAATCAAGGGAAGGGCCGTAAGAGTAACAGACAACAACGGCAATACTCTTTCAAACGGAAAGACCAGATACTACAAGCCTCAGGACGGATACAGCATAGTGACTACGATCGATTCGGTAATCCAGCACTTTGTGGAGGACGCTCTTGTCACCGGTATGAAAAAGACCGGTGCGGACGCCATCACATGCATAGTGATGGAGCCTAAGACGGGAAACATACTCGCTATGGCGACGACTCCGGAATACGATCCGAACAACTCATCACAGCCTTCCGATCCGGAAGCTCTAAAGGCGTTCCAGGCCATGACTGATGAAGAGAAGACCGATTATCTCAGCGGCATGTGGAAGATCAACGCCGTGAGCGATATATATGAGCCTGGTTCAACTTTCAAGCTCATCGCCGCCGCCGCGGCTCTTGAATCCGGGAGCGCAGACGAAAATTCAAGATACAAGTGCACGGGTGGTATCCGTGTTGATGACTATACCCTCCATTGTCTGGCCACACACGGCAAGCAGTCGCTCAAGGAGGCCGTAGGAAACTCATGTAACCCGGCTCTTGCCAAGGTCTCGCTCGACATGGGCGCCAAGACTTTCTACAACTACATTGATCTCTTCGGATTCAACGATCAGACCGGAGTGGATCTCCCGGGCGAGGGTTATTCGATCGTCAAGGATCCTGACAACATGACAAGAGTAGATCTTGCCACCACCGGATATGGCCAGGGAATAGCCGTAACACCGCTGCAGCTGCTCTGCGCGGTAAATACCTTCGGTAACGGCGGAGTGCTTATGAAGCCAAAGATCGTGAGCAGGATCGTAGACTCCGAAGGCAATACTGTCGAGGAGATGAAGGATGTCAAGGTCAGACAGGTGGTTTCCGAAGAGACCGCAGCCAAGATGGCCGATATAATGGAATACTACGTTTCTGACGCAATGGGTACGACTGCATATATTCCGGGCTACAGAGTGGGCGGAAAGACAGGTACGGCTAACCGTGTATCCGGCAAACGCTACAGCGATGAAACGAACACATCATTCGTAGTCATGGCTCCAATGGATGATCCGGTCATATCTATGATATGTATCGTGTACAGACCTACCAAAAAGATGTACGGATCAAACACAGCCGGACCTATCGTCAAGGAGATAACGGAAAAATCTCTGGAGTATCTCGGCGTGGAGCGCAGGTATACGAAAGAAGAAGCTAAGGCAGCAAAGAAAAACAAAGTAAAGGTGCCGGACATCACAGGTATGGACAGCCTTGACGCTATCAGCAGAATAGAATCTTACGGGCTCAAATACACAGTCATGCCTGAGAGCCTTAAGGGTCAGTCGTTCGTAGTAGTCGACCAGTACCCTAAGGCGGATACTAAAGTAGATAAAGGATCGATAGTTTATATATACAGCGAATAATATGATTAATTCTCACGGAACAGGTACATACGCATTAATAGCCGCCATAGGATTTGCCGTTTCGATGCTCGTCACGGCACGCATGATCCCTTTCATGAAGCAGAAACAGTTTGGCCAGTATATAAGGGAAGAAGGGCCAAAGGAGCATCTTAGCAAAGCGGGGACTCCTACGATGGGAGGCATAGCCTTCATACTGGGTACTACCGTCGCAGTCATAGCAAGCATGTTCATGCCGGGAAGCGATACCATGGGCAAGATAGCGATACTTCTGAGCATGTACGCGTTTGGCGCCGTCGGCTTCATCGATGACTACAACAAGATAGCCAAAAAGCAGAACGAGGGGCTTACACCTAAGCAGAAACTGATACTGCAGGCCGTTTTCGGCCTGGCGCTCGCGATATTCATGATGTCCAAAGAAGGAACGGCCATGTTCATCCCGTTCTTCCGCAAGACAGTGGACATCGGCATCCTGTATATCCCGTTCGTCGTGTTCATAGAGATCGCCATGGCTAACGCGGTAAACCTCACAGACGGGCTCGACGGACTCGCGTCCAGCAATTCCGCCATCGTAGCGTGCACATTTGCGATAATCGGCATGAGTGTCAGGGGAGGAAGCGAGCCGATGGCAGTCGCCGGACAGGCACTGTTTGGCGCTCTGGTCGGATTCTTCCTTTACAACCATTTTCCGGCACAGATATTCATGGGAGATACCGGATCGATGGCTCTGGGCGGAGTGCTCTCGGCGATGGCGATAGTGGGACACATGGAATGGCTGCTTCCGATAGCGGGACTGATATATGTGATAGAAGCCCTGTCAGTAATAATACAGGTAACATATTTCAAGAAATCAGGCGGCAAAAGAGTGTTCAGAATGGCGCCTATACACCATCATTTCGAACTCGGCGGATGGCACGAGACAAAGGTCGTCAGGGTTTTCTGCCTGTTCACGTTCATCTGCTGCATCATAGCGTATTTCTCGGTGAGATAACGCATGCGCGAAATTCATAAAGGATAGATTAGAAAATGAAAAGAGGAAAAGAATACATACAGACACTTAAAGATAAAAAGGTGCTTATAGTAGGTCTGGGTAAATCCGGAAAAGCTGCCGCCAAAGCTCTCAATGAGGCCGGCGCCAAAGTTTCCGTGCAGGATTCAAAGACCTCTGACAAGCTCGATACACAGTTCATCCAGTATATGCAGAATGAGGGCATTACAGCATATATGGGCAGCGTCCCTGAAGACATGACGGCCTTCGACATGCTGGTGCTGAGTCCGGGAGTGCCGCCGACGCTTGCTCATATAGAGGAGGCCCGCAAGGCAGGCATAGAGATAACAGGCGAGCTCGAGATTGCATACAGGCTCGGAGAAGGGCAGTTCATAGCCATCACAGGCACCAACGGAAAGACAACAACTACTACACTCGTTGGGGAGATATTCAAAGCTGCGGGACGTGATACGGCCGTTGTGGGCAACATCGGAAGCCCGGTAGTAGCCGAAGCGGCAGGCAGCAGGGAAGACAAATGGCTCGTTACAGAGGTATCTTCCTTCCAGCTCGAGACCACATCCTGGTTCAAACCGGTGGTGTCCTCGATCCTGAATCTCACACCGGACCATCTTAACAGACACGGTACCATGGAAGCTTACGGAGCTGCAAAGACGCGCATAGCTGCAGAGCAGGGTCCTGATGAGTTTTTGATCATCAATCTCGATGATCCGCAGGCTTACGCGCTCGCGGAAAGCACCGCTGCAACAGTCATACCGTTCAGCAGAAAGAAGATCCCTGCTGCCGGAGCTTATCTTGATGGCACAAAGATCATGGTCAGGGGACTCGACGGAAGCGATCACTTCATCTGTGACAGATCGGAGCTGAAGATCATAGGCGACCACAACGTGGAGAACGTGCTTGCCGCGTCCGCGATAGCATTTTTCGCCGGCATCGATCCTGAAGTGATATCCGCAGCTGTCAGAGAGTTCCCGGGCGTGGAGCACAGGATAGAATTCAGCGGCAATGTCGATGGAGTAGACTATTTCAATGATTCAAAGGGCACCAATGTAGACGCGGCTGTCATTGCGCTCAAGGCCCTTAAGGACGGTGTTATCCTTATAGCAGGAGGAGACGGCAAAAGCCAGGACTTCACAGAACTCGCAAACCACTTCAAAGGATGTGTAGAGGCTCTGGTGCTGCTGGGAAGGGATGCGCCGATCATAGAAGAAGCGGCAAGAAAGGCCGGCTTCACAAACATTTACAACTGCAAGGACATGCCTGCCTGCGTCCGCAAAGCGGCCGAGCTTGCGAAACCGGGGCAGAAAGTATTGCTGTCGCCTGCGTGCGCCAGCTGGGACATGTATGACAACTTTGAACAGAGAGGCAGACACTTCAAGGAATGCGTAAAGGAGATGCTGAAGTAAAGAATAGGAAGAGCATGGCCGAAAAGGCAGCGACCAGAAGAGCCATCAGACGGGAAAGACGCGGTCAGAACAAGATGAGCGTCACTAACGTTGTCGATGAGACCAGAAACTTCGGACGCGGGCTGGGCAGAGTAGTTTCAGGCTACGACTTCGGAGTTGTGGTCTTTGTTCTGGTGCTCTCGCTGTTCGGCATAGCGATGGTATTCAGCGCGGGGTATTATCAGACGATCAACACCGCCAATCCTAATCCGACATACTATCTTGTCAGACAGGCGGTATGGGTAGTGAGCGGACTGTTCATCATGCTGGTAGTCGCCAATATCGATTACCATGTATATATGAAGATCGGCAATCTGATAATGATCATAAGCCTGGGCCTGCTTGTAGCCGTTATCCTTACGAGTTCCACTGTAGGCGGAGCTCAGAGAGGACTTTTCGGACTTAATATCACGCCGAGCGAATTCTCAAAGGTCGCTATCATCGTATTCACGTCATGCTATCTGGTCAAGGATCCTTCAGCCATCAGGTCTGCAAAGGGTCTCGGAGTTCTGCTGATCGTAATGGGTCTGCACTTCTATCTCATCGTAAGGCAGCCTAACCTCTCTACAGCTATCGTACTGGTCGCCATCATGATATCCATCATGCTGGTGGCAGGTCTGAATATACTGTTCATGGCACTGCCTGCGGCAGGCGCTGTTGCCGGATACTTCTACATAATCACTGCAAAAGTACCGGAACACTGGTACAACAGGATCAACAGTTTCATGGATCCTTTCGCAGACAGACAGGGAAGCGGATACCAGGTAACACAGGGCCTCATTGCACTGGGCAACGGAGGACTTAAGGGACTCGGATTCGGACGCAGTGTTGCCAAGACTCTGTACCTGCCTGACCCTCAGAATGACTTCATCCTTGCTGTAATAGGCGAGGAACTCGGATATATAGGCTTCGTATTATTGATGCTGGTATATATCATACTTATCTGCAGGCTGTTCATGGTAGCGCTCAAGGCAAGAGACAAACTGGGTTTCTACCTTGCTACGGGAGTCGCCGTCATGCTGGGGCTGCAGGTCATCATCAATGTCGCGGTAGTAACATCATCCATGCCGGCCACCGGCATCACACTTCCGTTCATCAGTTACGGAGGCACATCCATGTGGTCGTTCATGATTGCTATAGGCATAGCGCTCAACGTATCACGTAAACAAAGGACGGCAAAGAAATGAGGATAGTGCTGACAGGTGGAATAACAGGCGGCCATATTTATCCTGCGCTTGCCATAGGAGATAAATTCAAGGCGGAGGATCCGTCCTGCGAGATCATTTTTATTGCCAAGGGCGAACCACTTGAAAAACAGATAATACCGGCTCACGGCTACCCGCTGTATGAAGTCGATTCGACATGGCTGGACAGAAGCGATCCCAAAAGACTCGTGACCACGCTGAGGAGAACGATGAAAGGCACCCGCGATGCCTTTAAGATACTTAAGAAATTCAGGCCCGATGCCGTAATAAGCACGGGCAGCTTTGTGAGCGTTCCTGTCGTACTTGCCGCTCAGAGACTGAGGATACCTGTCTATCTGCATGAGCAGAACGGTTTTCCCGGTGTATCCAACAGGATGGCAGCCGGAAAGGCAAGAAAGGTCTTCCTCGGATTCGAGTCAGCCCGCCAGTATTTCAAAAGCACAGAAAACATAATATACAGCGGCAATCCCGTAAGACCGGAATTTGCCGGCAGGGATATCGCTGAAGACAGAAAAGCTCTGGGGATCCCTGATGATGACCTTGTCATACTGGTGTTTGGCGGAAGCCTGGGCTCTGAGACTACAAATCAGGTAGGTGAGGCCATAGCCAGAGAGTATGCGGATAAAGACGGATACACGGTCATATGGGGCACCGGCAAAATTTATTACGACAAGATAAAGGAAAGGCTGGATGAGGAAGGATTCGCGCCGGGAAACGTAAGGATCAGCGCGTTCATTAACGACATGCCGCTGCAGCTTTCAGCCAGCGACCTTCTTATAAGCCGCAGCGGCGCACTTTCTACGGCAGAAACAACAATGGCCGGAAAGGCTGCGATATTCATCCCGTCACCTAACGTGACCGCGGACCATCAGTATTACAATGCCAAAGCGGTGGCTGATGAAGGCGGAGCGATCATAGTCAGAGAAAGCGACGATATCACAGACAGGATCCTTTCCATAGTGAGAGAACTCGACTCCGACAGGGATATCCTTAAAAACATGTCGGAAGCAAGCAGAAAAGTCGCGCCTACCGAGGCGACGGATATCATATACAAAACGGTAATGGAGACATACAGGTAAGATTTGCAGGAAGATTATCAGGACACCATAGTTTTGAATAAGGAAGAATCCGAAGCTCTTGAAGCTGAGGTAGCTGAAGCGCAGGCAAAAGCAAAGGAAGAGGCTGAAAGCGAAGCAGAAATGGAAGCCGAAGCAGAAACTGAGGCCGGGACCGAAGCTGAAACCAAAGCTGAAGCTGAAACCGAAACTAAAGAAGACTCGATACCTGAAGATATCGAGTACACTTTGCTTGTCCATGAAGCCCCTGATCTTACTGTTGTCCTGCCTACACCCGAGCCTGCGGCAGCCGTGCTTGAAAGGGCTGTGGAACCGGGAGAGAAAGAAGGCTCTCCGGAAGAGGCTGAGGCAGGTGAAGAGGCTGAAGAAGAGGAAGCTTCTGAAGAAGAAAAGACTGAAACCGAATACGGACTCCCTGAAGGGCACGTTGAGATCGGCGAGCTGAACAAGAGGATAGCAGCCCGCCGCCGTTACAACGAAAGGAAAAAACGCAGATTCAGGGCGAGATTCTACATCATTGCTACCGTTCTGATAATGGGAGCGTTCTTCGCGGTCCTGTCGGTGTCCAGCATATTTACCGTGGACTCCATAGAAGTAAGGGGAAACAAGCACTACACTGCGGAAGAGATCATCAACATGGGACACGCGGTCCCGGGAAGGAATCTGTTCTACGGGCTCAACAAGAAGGAGACAGAGGAGTATCTGGAGCAGAATCCGTATATCAAGAGCGCAAGAGTATCAAGAAAACTTCCGTCTACCATGGTGATACAAGTCACTGAAAGAAAGGAAAAAATGGCGTTCAGATATGATGATGATTATCTGGTCATGGACGGTGAAGGAATACTGCTGAAAAAGACAAGGAATATCCCCAAAACCACGCTCGTAGAGGGCATAGTCGTCAATAAGATCAAACTTGGTGAAAAGGTAGGCGCCGAGAACGGCGACCGCCTTGACAAGGCTCTCGAACTCATCAGGGCGACATCAGACGCGGATCTTTACTTTGTAAAGATCGACATGGAAAAAGAGAGCAAAATAAAAGCGTACATATACGAAACGCTGACCGTTAAGACGGATTGCGACACGCTGATGACCAATCTGGAGAACGGTAGACTGCATCTTGTGGTCGAGAAACTGTTCTCCGAGGGCATAGAAAGGGGCACCATAACCTTCGAGGAAGACGGTTCAGCCTCGTTCATGCCGGCAATCTAGTTTACAAGTAATTGTGTCTCGTAAAGCAAATACACCCTAAATGTTGTGGTTCTTGCTGAAAACTAATGCATTCACGGTTTCATTGTGCTATTATTACCATATATGTTTATAAGTATATTATTTTGAGGAGGACTTCATTATGGAATTTGTTTCCGACTTTGTTTCCGAACCGGATAATGCCGCGATCATTAAGGTCGTCGGTATCGGCGGCGGCGGATGCAATGCTATAAACCGCATGGTTGATGCCGGACTGCAGGGTGTCTCATTCATCGGTGTCAATACAGACAGACAGGCACTCTCAAGATGCAAGGCAGAGATCAAGATCCAGCTGGGAGAGAAGATCACCGGAGGCCGCGGAGCAGGCGCAAACCCTGAGATCGGTCAGAAGGCAGCCGAGGAAAGCATCGACGAGGTTATCGCAAACATTCAGGATGCCGATATGGTATTCATTACAGCCGGTATGGGCGGCGGCACAGGTACAGGCGCAGCACCTATCATTGCGAAAGCATCGATGGACTGCGGAGCTCTTACAGTTGCCGTAGTTACCAAGCCGTTCACTTTCGAGGGAAAGAAGCGCTGGAACCGCGCCGCAAAGGGCATACAGTATCTCAGCAATTTTGTTGACTCGCTCGTAGTCATCCCTAATGACAAGCTGATCGACACAAGCGACAAGACCACATCCATGCTCGAGGCATTCGCAATGGCTGACGACGTTCTAAGAAGGGGCGTGCAGGGCATCTCCGATCTGATCTCCGAGTACGGACTCGTCAATGTTGACTTCGCTGACGTAAGGACTGTCATGGAAGGCCGTGGCATCGCTCACATGGGCGTTGGTACAGGCGAGGGCGACGACAAGATCGAAGAAGCTATCCAGAATGCTATTCACAGCCCGCTGCTCGAGACATCGATCTCCGGCGCAAAGTCCATCCTGCTCTATGTTACGGGCGGATATGACATGGGAATGCTGGATATCAACACGATCGCAGACAGAGTACAGAGCGAGGCAGATGCAGACGCCAACATCATCTTCGGTGCTACCATCAGCGAAGACATGCAGAACAAGATATCGGTCACCATTATCGCTACTGACTTTGGCGGCACGGGCGTTGAGCCTGTGATCGCTACACCGCTTGGCGAGAAAGACACCATGGCCGCTGTCAGAAGGATAACTGTTGACGGTCTCGATGCTGTAGAGGTCGAGCTCGACCAGCTCTTCGATGACGACAACAACGCTCCTGCGCAAGCTGACGAATTCGATATTCCAGAATTCCTTAAATAAGCCGGACGATCCGACCCGGCCGTAATGCCATGCTGATCAGGATAACATCTGGAGACAACAGCAGGATCAGACTCGTCAGAAAGCTGGCGACCCGCAAGGGACGCGCTGCTGAAGGGCGTTTTGCGGTAGAAGGCAGGAATCTCGTCACAGAGGTCCTTGACAGGGATCTTGCCGTTGAATTCATAATGATACCTGCCGGCACGGCAGATGATGCCCCTGACTTCATCAGGAAATGCATAGATTCCCCGGATGTAACAGTCTGTGAGGTCCCCGCGCGTGAATTCGCCGGACTCACGGATGCCGAGAATGGAATAGGCATGCTGGCAGTCATAAGACTGCGTGAATACAGCCCTTCAATTCTTGACGGTCTGAGGCCTGATGACAATATTCTGGTACTTGACCGCATCCAGGATCCGGGCAATATGGGCACTCTTATAAGGACTGCAGTTGCTGCGGGCTATAAGGCCATAGTTGCCATGAGCGGTACGGTGGACATATATTCACCTAAAGTGCTCAGGGCTACCGCGGGCATGGTATTTGAGATACCGGTCATTTATGTCCCGGACGAGGAAGCCTTGACGGGCATACTCGGAAGATCGGGAAGGCGCATCGTCGTTACTGACGTGAACGGCGGCGTGCCGTACTACGAAGAAGACCTGAGCAGGGGGATAGCCCTTATCATAGGCAACGAGGGAAGCGGCGTATCTGACGCTCTTATGGAGATGGCAGATGTAAGGGTGACGCTTCCGATGAAAGGCAGGATCGAATCGCTCAACGCGGCAGTCGCCGCAGCCATTCTGATGTATGAGACTGTGCGCGGCAGAGAATGAGAAAGAACAACGCGAGGTAAGAAATGGAAAAGAACAGAGCCGATGTAATGATATGCGGAGCCAATTATGTGCTTTCCAGCGAGAAGAGCGAGGAGCGCATTAAGGAGATCGCAAAGATGGTAGATGAAGAGCTCAGAGCTACAAGCAAGGCGCTCAATGTCAATCCGAATTACAAGGCTGCGGTACTGACAGCGCTCAATATCGCGGAGAAACTCATGGACAATACAGACATGACGCTCAAGCTCCAGACCGAAAATTACCAGCTTGACAATGACGTCAAGCACTACATCCAGTTATGGGAGCAGTCCAAGAAACAGGTAACAGACCTTAAGGACAAGATGTCATCCGAGGTCGACAGGCAGACCCAGAATTCCGAAGATCATAAGAAACTTCAGGAGAAGCTTGTCGAGATGGAAAACGCATATTTCGACCTGCAGATGGAGAACGTCAATCTCAAGAACGAGCTGAAGTCGATCAAGAGACTGAACAGCAGCGAAGATGAATTCTAAGATACTCACACTCCTCGAATTAAATAAAATACTTGGGCTTCTGCGCGATCAGGCAGGCTCGGGTCTGGCTAAAGAAAGAATAGACAGTCTTGAGCCTATGACCAATACGCGCATGGCAAAGGATGCACTAACGGAAACTACGGAAGCGGTTTCCGTTATTTCCTATAAGGGAAGCATTCCGGTAGGAGAGATCGGAGATATAAGCGGCATAGTGTCAATGGCCAGGAGAGGCAGATGCCTCAGCATGAGGGAACTCCTTCAGATAAGGGTCAGCATTGCTTCGGCCCGCCAGGTGAAGACCTTCCTGAACAGCGACATGCCTGAAGGACTCAAGGTGATACCTGAGATCGCGGGACTGCTCGATCCGGTAACGAAGCTAGAACAGGACATTTCCAATGCGATAATCAGTGAGGACGAGATGTCGGACAACGCCTCTCCCGCACTGAGAGCCATAAGACGCGATATACGCAACAAAAACGATCTCATAAAATCCCGTTTGCAGAAGATGATAAGTTCGGGATCTGCCAAAACACACCTGCAGGACGCGATAGTCACCATGCGTAACGGCAGATATGTCATACCGGTCAAGAGAGAATACATAAGCCTTTTTCCGGGAATGGTGCACGACCAGTCATCGACGGGAGCCACGCTCTTCGTGGAACCTCAGTCAGTTGTCAATCTGAACAACGAGCTGAGGCAGCTTGAGCTGGACGAACAGGCGGAGATCGTAAGGATACTGGAACTCTTCAGCAGCAGGGTCGGCGAACATCACCAGAGCCTTCTGAACGACCAGAGGCTGATGGCCGAACTGGATTTCATAAACGCCAAAGGCAAGCTGTCCTGCCTTATGGACGGCGCTGAACCGCTTCTGAACGAAGATAACTACATAGATATAAGGACCGGACGCCATCCGCTGATACCTGCGGAAAGGGTGGTTCCGATCAATGTTGAGCTTGGGCATGACTGGACGACGCTCCTCATAACCGGCCCTAACACAGGCGGCAAGACGGTCACTCTTAAGACGATAGGTCTTCTGTGTCTTATGGCGCAGAGCGGACTTCACATACCTGCAGATGAGAAAAGCAGCCTGCCTGTTCTCAAGGAAGTATTCGCCGACATCGGTGATGAGCAGAGCATAGAGCAGAGCCTCAGTACCTTCTCATCGCACATGAAGAACATAATCGAGATTTTTGAGAGCGCGGGAGAGGGCAGCCTGGTGCTCCTGGACGAGCTGGGAGCAGGCACGGACCCTCTTGAAGGAGCAGCGCTTGGCATAGCGGAGCTTGAAAGGCTCAAGGAAGCCGGCGCTCTTGTTGCGGCTACCACTCACTATACCGAACTGAAGAAATACGCTCTTTCGACGCCCGGAGTGGAGAACGCATCAATGGAATTCGACGTTGAGACGCTCTCGCCTACATACAGGCTGAGAGTTGGTCTTCCGGGCAAATCGAATGCCTTTGAGATATCCGAAAAGCTGGGCCTGGACAAGACCATAATCGACAGGGCTACTGAACTGCTTGGTGAAGAGCAGCTCGAATTCGAAGAAGCCGTCAGCAGAGTCGAAGCCGACCAGGCAAGGGCGGAAGAAAGACTCGCGGAAGCGGGCAGAGAGATAGAAGCCGCTCATGAAGTCAAGACAGAGGCGGAGAAAGAACTTGCAAAGGCCAGGGCAGAGGCCGCCAGGATCGTGGAAGAGGCCCGTAAAAAGGCCGGCGGCATGCTGAGAGACGCCCAGGGAACCATCGACGAGATAACCGCAGAACTCAGGGATATCCAGCATAAGAAGAAAGATGCCGGGTTCAACGAGGGCCACATAGCGGGCGGAGCTGCAGACGGACGCAGAAAACTAAGACAGGCTGAGTCCGCGCTCAAGCCTGAAAAAGCGCCGGAGGTACAGACCATACAGACCGGCAAGACGCCTGAGCCTGAAGATATCAAGGTGGGCATGAGAGTCAAGTATATGAAGCTGGGTCAGACCGGAGACGTGGAAAGCCTGCCTGATTCAAGAGGCAATGTGAAGCTGAGACTCGGATCCATCAGGATGGATGTCAACGTCAGGGATCTGGTTATAGCCGAGTCGGAGCCTCAGGGCCATAAGGAGAAAAACAGAGCAAGATACGGCGATCTGTCGTTAAGCAAATCCAAGACCATAAAGACCGAGATCAATGTTATAGGAAAGAACCTTGAAGAAGCGTGTGATCTGGTCAGCAAGTACATCGACGACGCATTCCTCGCAGGACTCAAGACCGTCCACGTGATACACGGACGCGGAGAGGGGATACTCAGAAGCGGAGTAAGACAGGAACTGTCACACAACAAGCATGTGAAGTCATTCAAGTCCGCTCCGTACAATGAAGGCGGCGACGGATGCACGATAGTGGAACTTAAGGACCGTAAATAAACTGAAATATAGTAATAAACGGCCCGATTTGATATAATTACCTGCCTGAATAATAAAGTGGCAGATAAAACATTACAGTAAAGGACTAAAAATGACAGATTTCAAAGAAATAATTGCTGAGAAAATATATGATGAGTCGCTCGGATTGTCGCAACAGGACATAAAGGGCATGATAGAGATACCTGCAGACGAGAAAATGGGCGATTACGCCTTTCCGTGCTTCAGGCTTGCGAAGGTTCTTCGCAAGGCTCCGCAGCTCATCGCTGCGGATATCGCCGCCAAAGCCGGCGGTTCTGAAGCCTTTGCAAAGGTTGAGAACGTCAATGCCTATGTCAACTTCTTTATCGACAGAGCCTATTTTGCAGGTGAAGTCGTAGAAGAAGTAAACAAGCTGGGCCCTGAATACGGCAGATCTGACTGCGGTCAGGGACGCAAGGTAATCGTCGAATACTCATCGCCTAACATCGCTAAGCCGTTTCATATAGGCCATATCAGGAGCACGGTCATCGGAAACGCTCTTTACAAGCTCTATGATGCTGTAGGCTATGATGTCACAAGGATCAACCACCTTGGAGACTACGGCACACAGTTCGGCAAGATGATAGTCGCTTACCGCAAGTGGGGAAGCGAAGAAGAACTTGCCAAAGAGCCTATAAAAGCGCTTCTGGGCTACTATACAAGGTTCCATGAAGAAGCAAAAGAGCATCCTGAACTCGAAGACGAGGCCAGGGAGACCTTCGTAAGACTCGAAGCCGGCGAACCCGCAGAGCTGGAGCTTTGGGAGAAGTTCAGGAAACTGAGCCTTGAAGAGTTCAACCGTGTCTATGACATGCTGGGCATCACTTTTGACTCGTATGCGGGAGAAAGCTTCTATTCCGACAAGATGCCGAGATTCATACAGGAACTCAAGGACACGGGTCTCCTGGTGGAATCACAGGGCGCACAGATCGTTGATCTTGAGCCTTACGGCCTCGGAGCCGCCATGATCACCAAATCTGACGGATCCAGCCTTTATGTCACAAGAGACATCGCGGCCGCGGTATACCGCAAAGAGCACTACGACTTCTACAAGTGCATCTACGTCGTGGCATCGCAGCAGAACCTGCACTTCAAGCAGTGGAAGAAGGTCCTCCAGCTCATGGGTTACGAGTGGGAGAAGGATTGTGTCCATGTACCGTTCGGTCTGGTGAGCCTGTCCGATGGAGATGACATCAAGATGATGTCGACACGCGAGGGCAGAGTCGTGTTCCTTGAAGACGTTCTCAATACGGCAGTCGCCAAGACGGCTGATATAATGCGTGAGAAGGAAGTGCAGGGAGTGGACATCGACGAGGTATCCAGGGAAGTCGGTATCGGAGCTGTCATTTTCCAGGAACTCTCAAACAATAAGATCAAGGACTACGTGTTCTCATGGGACAAGGTCCTCAACTTTGACGGCGAGACAGGCCCGTATGTACAGTACACACACGCAAGAGCGTCAAGCGTACTCAGAAAGGCGGCAGCTGCCGGCGTCGATGTAGATTCACTCGGAAGCATCGATGCTTCATACCTCGGAAGCGACAGCGCTTACGCTCTCGCGAAACTCCTTTACAGAGTGCCTGAGGTGGTCATCGAGGCGGCTGAAAAGTATGAGCCTTCGATAGTCACACGCCACCTGGTGGATATCGCCCAGTCGTTTAACAAGTTCTATCATGATGAGCACATCCTTGTTGATGATGAGAAGGAAAGGGCAGCAAAACTGTCTCTCGTAAAGGCTTCAAAGACCGTGATTGCAAATTGTCTGGGGCTGCTTGGCATAGCTGCTCCTGAACGCATGTAACGATATAATCGAACCCGGACGACCGGATACGAAAGGAAGAACAAATGAAACTCCTGCTGACAACGATCAAATCGGACAACAAAAGAACCGACCTCGAACTCAAGTATCTGTTCAGCGTGGTCACCGATTCACCGGTGGACGTACAGATCAGGACCTATGAACGTACTGACCTCTACGCGGACATATTTGAAGATATCGCTACAGGCCAGTACAACATGGTCTATTTCCATGCCAATGATGAAAACGAAGCAAAGCTCAGGCACGTGGCTGAAATGGTCAAGAAAGCTGTACCGAGCATCGCGGTGCTTTTCGGCGGCATGCAGGTGTCGTTCGAGACACGCAGTTTCATGATGGAATTTCCTTTTGTCGACTATGTGATCAGAGGTGAGGGAGAGAGCGTGATGTTCAACTTCCTCAAGTCTATCCTCGACTATGAATTCGACTTCGAGAACATAGCCGGCCTTGCATACAGAGAAAACGATGAGATAATCGTCAATCCGTATGACGCGCCTGTAGATGTAGAATCATTGCCTTTCCCTTATGAGAAGTTTGAAGCGGGCAAGGGTACTGTCTATTACGAGACGATAAGGGGAACTTCGGACAGGACCGTCTATTCGCAGCATCTTCCGGATGCAAGAGTAAGGGCTCTCAGCCTCGGCAGAGTCTGCACAGAGCTCAGATACTTCCTCGCCAAGGAAGTGAGCCGCGTGGTATTCCTCGACAGGTTCTTCAACTACAACAGTGAGAGAGCGTACAGGATATTTGAGTACATCATCAACAACGACAACGGCGTGACATCTTTCGAGTTCAATGTAAACGGTGATGAACTTGATGAAGAGACCATAAGGTTGCTTTCTGAAGCCAGAGACGGGCAGATCATATTCAACATAGATATCGCGAGCACAAACGCGGAAGTTCTGGCAGCCATTGGCAGGGGAGAGAACATCTACCGCCTCATGTACAACACCACAAAGCTTCTGCAGGCAGGCAATATCGTGACGGAGATACACGTGAAGGCCGGACTGCCTCTTGAGACAGAGGCGATGTTCGCGAGATCCTTCAACAAGGCCTTCGGAATGGCAGAGGGAATGCCGGTCCACATCGATGGGCTTTATATAAGCAAGGGCACCGATCTCAGAGCAGATTCTAACGCGTACGGCTATGTATTCGCGTATGATTCTCCTTATGAGGTCATCGCGACGAGCCATATGACCGCGGAAGAGATGCTGAGGATCAGAGGCATTGCCCGCACGGTCGAAAGCTATGTAGGTGACGGCGGATTCAAGAAGTCCATCCCAAGAGTGCTGAATGACACGGGTATCAAACCGTACGATCTGTTCAGCAGGCTTTCCTCATTCATCACAAAGAAAGGTCTTGGCAGCAAGACCCGCAAGAAAGAGCATCTGGCACGCATACTCTTCGCGTTCGCCGGCGGTCTGTACGACGACCTCGCCGATCCTGTGAAGCTCGACATCCTCAAGGACGTCATTTACGCGGATCTTGAGACAATGATCTCGGAAGAAGCGATCAAGAAGTTCGATATAAAAGGCTGGGATATAGATTGAACGAAGCAGAAAACAAAGACAGAATAAGCAAATACCTCTCTCCGCGAATTCAGAATATGATGTTCGCGGAGCTTTCGCCTGACTACCTTGAGAGGACCAACGCGGCTGAGATCCTCAGCGGGATCCCCGTTCCTGTCGGGATAGAGGGGAGCGACGCCAAAGGAACTATCGACCTTAAAAACATCGTCCTCAACATGGCGAGAATCATGGGAGGCGACCCGCTCTTCCTCTACGCGGATAAATACGCGAATTTCATCAAACACGCGGTAGGAGAGAACGCTGTAGCTATGCTGGTGTCCGAAGGAGCACATTCAGCTGACATGGGCGATTTTGAGGATGCCTGCATGCAGCTGAGAGCAGCTCTCAGGCTTGACCCTAAGTCAAGAGATGCTCTTTACCTTTATGCCAGGGCCTGCAAGGAGGCATATGAGACGGAAGCGGCCGCGGCAGATGACGGCATGGGCGATGAGGAGAGGATAGGTCTATTCAAGGCCGAGTCTTCCGAGACATTCGAACTCCTGACTATGATCCATCCGGATTTCGCGATGGGATATTATTTCCTTGGATATGCTTATCTAAACATGGGCCTCTACCTCAAGGCAAGGCTCACATGGCAGGACTTCCTCAGACTGTCCGCAGGAAGCGAGACCGAGATCCATGAGATGGATGATGAGCTGCTGGCATCTCTCAGAGAAGAGATATCCGAAAGGGTGGAAGAACTTGAAGAGCCTGTCCAGATAGAGCTTGGATGCAACAGCATCATGGGCGGAGACTTTGTCGGAGGAAAGGACACTCTGATGAAGTATACTGAAGGCAGATACTCGCAGTGGTGGCCGCTCTGGTATTATCTCGGGGTAGCTGAGGCATCCCTTGGCAACGCGGATGAAGCGATCGCAGACTTCAAAAAAGTCCTGACACTTTCACCGAGCAATACGGACGCAATGGATGAACTTGTCCATTTGTATGAAGCAACAGGGGATAAGGAAAACGCCGCAAAATACCGCAATAAGATCGGTATAGTCAATAGCAACAGAGAAGAAGAAAACGGAGCCATATGACTCCGTTATTTTCTTATCAGATATGTGTTGAATATGTGAAGAAGAGTGTTATAATTAGGTCGTCAATATACCCGAAAACGGGCAACTGTGTCATAAATAAGGAGGTTTTATTATGACTGGTTTATGGATGGGATTGGTAGGACGTGAGTCCCTGATCGCAGCCGATGACATGTGGGGACTTCTTGTAGTCATGACCGTTGGCGTATTCTTCTCCATCTGGCTGGAGCAGAAATACACATGGGCTTCCAAGGTTTCCGGCGCTATCATCGCTCTGATCATCGCTATGGTCCTTGCCAACCTGGGAGTAATCCCGACTTCATGCGTACTCTATGATGACATCGTATGGGGCGTGATCGTTCCTCTCGGTATCCCTATGCTGCTTCTCCAGTGCAACATGAAGAAGATCTGGGCTGAGACTGGACGAATGTTGGTTATCTTCCTGATAGGTGCTGTGGGTACCGTCTGCGGCGCATATCTCGCTTACTTCCTGCTCAAGGGACCTTACGGAAACGCTCAGGACCTCGCAAGAGTAGCTTCGATGATGACAGGTTCATACATCGGCGGTGGTGTAAACTTCGCTGCCATGGCTTCTCAGTATGCTGCAGGTGAGGACGTAACAGCTGCTGCTACAGTAGCGGATAACCTGCTGATGGCTATCTACTTCTTCGTACTTATCTTCTTCGCAGGAAACAGCTGGTTCCGCAAGAACTTCAAGCATCCTCTGATCGAGGAAGTCGAGTCCGGCGCAGTAGATCTCGAAGAGGCAAAGACACTTGCTGCTCAGTTCTGGAGCCGCAAGGACATCTCCCTCAAGGACATCGCGATCAATATCGCATATGCTTCCACAGTAGTTTGGGTTTCCAGACTGGTTGCAGGACTGTTCGGCGGATTTGAGCCAAACGGCGTATTCATGAACTTCGTAGTAAGGTTCCTCGGATCCCAGTACGTATGGATCACAACATTCTCCGTACTTGTTGCTACGTTCATGACAAAGACAGTAAAGGAAATGCACGGATCTCAGGAGATCGGTACTTACTTCATCTACCTGTTCCTCTTCGTAATCGGTGTTCCTGCAAACATCTACACCGTTGTTACAAAGAGCCCGCTCTTCCTTGTACTCACAGCTATCATGGTATTCGTCAACATGATCTTCTGCTTCGGAGCTGCCAAGCTCTTCAAGTTCAACCTTGAGGACGCTATCATCGCTTCGAACGCGAACATCGGCGGACCTACCACAGCTGCAGGTATGGCTATCTCGCAGGGCTGGGTCGACCTCGTCGGACCGGCAATGCTCACAGGTACATTCGGCTACGTTATCGGTAACTATCTCGGAACCATCGTAGCTGTATCGCTTGGACTATAGCTGAATACTGATCAAAGACAGGCGCTTTGGGCCATGCCCGGAGCGCCTGCCCGTTTTTACAGGAGAAAAGAAATGAAGTGTTTTGACGCACACAGCGACATCTGGACAGATGTAACTATAAAGAGACTGAAAGGTGAGACCAACGTGTTTCACAACCAACATTTTGAAAGACTTCAGAAGGGTGAAGTAGAGGGCTCCATATTCGTACTTTGGGTGGATCCTCCTCATATCAGAGATTACGCAAAAAGGACTCGCGAGATCTTCAGCTGTGTATCCGATGAGATTGCAGAGGCTAAGGACTTCAGGATCGTAAAGACTTACGATGAGATGATGAAGGCCAGGGAAGACGGAGTTTTCTATATAATGATCGGAGTAGAAGGCATGGCATACGCTTCGTATGACCCGACATTCGCCAAACTCGATGAGTACTATGACTTCGGTGCAAGGCACGGCATGCTGACATGGAATGAAGAAAACGGCTTCGGACACAGCGCGGCATCGGGAAGCACCGAAGGACTCAGCGATCTCGGAAAGAAGGCTGTTCTGCACATGATCGACAAGAAGATGATCGTAGACACATCCCACCTCAACGAGGCAGGTTTCTGGGACATCGCTAAGATCATGGACGGCCGTCCGTTCATTGCTTCGCACTCAGACTGCAAGAAGTTCAGCTCGCATCCGAGAAACCTGACTGACGACCAGCTCAGAGCCATCAGGGACGCAAACGGCTGCGTCGGACTCAACGCATGGAATGAATTCCTCGATGAAGATCCTGCAAAGGGCGATATCAACAGGCTGGCAGATCACTGTGAGCACATGATCGATATCATGGGTATCGACCATGTAGGCTGCGGATTCGACTTCTGCGGATTCCTCGGAGATCCTAATGACCCTGAAGTATACTCGGGAATGGATGCAGTCACAGCCGGACTCGAAGATTCAAGCAAGATCCCGCACCTCTTTGATATTCTCAGAGCAAGAGGAATGCGTGAAGACGAGATCGAGAAGATCGCGTTCAGGAACTTCCACAGGATCGTAAAAGAAGTTGTCGGATAGACATCTGATTTCACAAAAGGAGGAAATATCATGGTAGATTACAAAAAACCTATCCCGAATATAGAATTCCTTTCCAACAAGCTGCCTGTAGCAGACCCGTCGGATGAGCCTATGGTCTACATGGATGGCAGGTTCATTCTTAATTCGTGGTACAACAAATGGCCTGAGGACAACATGAATCCGCTTCCGGGTTCAAGTCCAAGCATCATGTGCCGCAAGACCGTCTTCGAGATGGTGGAGAAGGCCGAAGCATTGCTGCCTGAGGGCTATAAATTCTCGATTTACGACGCTTACAGACCGGTAGCGGTCCAGCAGGCCTTATGGGACTATTACAGGGCTAAAAAGGTCGAGCAGTTCCCTGACGCTACGCCTGAGGAGATCGATTACCAGACGATGTTCTGCGTCTCGTTCCCGTCGTACAACATCCTGCTGCCTTCGCTCCACAACACGGGCGGAGCAGTCGATCTGACTATAGTAGGACCGGACGGAAAAGAACTCGACATGGGAAGCGATTTTGATGAGTTCACCAACAGAGCATGGACGACATACTACGAAGAGGGCGGAGAAGGTGAAGGCGTCAACGACACCGCAAGAGACAACCGCAGGATGCTCTACAATGTCATGACGGAAGTCGGATTCACTAACTTCCCGTCAGAGTGGTGGCACTTCGATTACGGCGACGAGAAGTGGGGGCTCTTCACTGACAACGCGCCAATCTATGGCGGAGTTCTTGACGCTGAAGTAAGAAACACTGTCCCTTACAACAATATGGAACTTGTAAGGAAGTCAAATGCCGAGCAGATGAAGATGGTAAAGGAGATCAAGGATCTCAGGGAAAAATGCAAGGCTCTGGATGATGAAGTCGCTTCGGTGATGAGAGGATAGTACCCGGATGAGATCCAGCAGACATATCGCAAAATGGCTTATATTAACTCTGATCATGGCGATAGGTATAGGTACCTTTGCCGGGCTTACCGTCAAAAATGAGAAGCAGAAGGAAGAGACAGAAGCTCAGTCATCTACTTATCTGACCAACCAGAGGCAGAAGGACATAGACATGAAAGAGCTCAAGACTCTTCTGGGTGATTTTGATGCGGAAAAAGGCCAGTGGCATCTTCTGATCGATGAGGACTTCCGGGATAAGGGCCCATACATGTCCCTGAAGGACGGAGGGACCGGTTTTGAAGGCCGCATCATGTATCTCAAGAAGGGGATAGTCATTGTAGAAATCGATGAAGATCTGTACAGCGGCATGCCTGACGGCTGGGAGCCGGAGGGGAAGGGCAAGTACGCCATCCTCGATTACGCTCTCACCGACGGAGGCATACGTCTTGGATACAGAGGCAATGAAGTGGATTTCGCCAAAGCTTCCGAGTAAGAAAAAGTTTCTGAAAAATGAGTGATTTGGGGTGTTGACATCAACACCCCAAATCCACTATAATGTCAAAGTCGCAATCAAGCGGCAACTGTTCCGAGGTAGCTCAATGGCAGAGCAACCGGCTGTTAACCGGTAGGTTGTGGGTTCGAGCCCCACCCTCGGAGCCATTTTTAACAGATTATGCCGGAGTGGTGGAATTGGTAGACACCTGGGACTTAAAATCCTATGGGTAGTGATACCCGTACCGGTTCGAGTCCGGTCTCCGGTACCACTTCGAACAATTTAATGACGCGGGGTAGAGCAGTTGGTAGCTCGTCGGGCTCATAACCCGGAGGTCGAGGGTTCAAGTCCCTCCCCCGCAACCAGATAGATTGCCTGATTTGTCTACCAGATAAATCAGGCAACTTTTTTGCGTTTTCAGGGAAGAACTGCCGGAAAAGAAACCTAAGAAAGCTAAATGAGAATGATAAACTCAATATTGCAGGTATGAATTATGAAAAGAATAGACAATGACTCTTTCTACGAGTTTATAAAAAAATATGATTCGGACAGAGAACGCCATTTTGTCGGTGAGGTCGACTATCATCTGCTATGTGATGATAAACCTTATGAAGGGGCGAAATCTCACAGGGAAGCATTGCGTTCTGCTTTTGAATGGCTGGTGGAAGAAAGTATAGAAGATAAAGATAGCTACCGGTCAATGTTTGGTGATGACCTTGCAGATCGGATTCTTCCTTTGGTTTATGACATCGATAAGGCACAGTTTTCACCGCTGGATCCGCAGGTGTTTTTCTACTGTCCGAATATTGTAAAGACAGATTATTATGGCAACGTCTGGTATGACGCCGAGTGGGTACCAAATGACGAGAACTGTGGAACTACAGTCCCTTACTGGTATGCTGTCATGGAACCGGTGCAAAGCAGAGGGAATAAGCCTGAGGACTTCAAAAAAGTAAATGAGGTTCTGTTTCCAAACGGTACAAATGCGCTTGACATATATGAATGGACAATAGACTGGTCAGATTATTTTGACGCCGGACATGAATGGTATGGAACATGCTGCTGGAGTGTCTATGATAAGACCCTGAGCAGATATGTAGTGATGCTCGTATCAGCAACCGATTGATGTCTTTGGAAAACAGGCAGTAAATGATACAATCACTATAACAGACTTTGTTCCGATCAGAAGGGAAACGATGAACAGTAAACTTATATTTCTGGATGTAGATGGTACGCTCACAGCTCCGGGTGGCCAGGAGCCGCCTGAAAGCGCTGTCAGAGCTATAAAAACGGCTCAGGAGAGAGGGCATAAGGTTTTTCTGTGCTCCGGACGCAATAATGCCATGATGGAACCTTTGTATAAATACGGCTTTGACGGAGGCATAGCAAGCTGCGGAGGCTATGTGTTTGCGGGTGAAACCGTTTTGCATGACTGCCCGATGCCTGAAGACCAGAAGAACAGACTGATAACTCTGTTTGAAGAGAACGGTGTATCCATCGAACTTGAATCAAAAGATGACAGTTACTGTGACGACAGAGCAAAGCGTTTTCTCGAAGAGAAACAGGGCAGAAACATCCACCTGCTTCGCATGATAAAGGCCGTGTGGGTAGAACTTGATCCGCATCCTCTTGAAGAATATGACGGAAGACCCGTGTACAAACTGGTATACGTATATGAAAGCGATGACCAGCTTAAAGCCGCGAAAGAGGAGCTTGGTGATAAGCTTATGTTCATAGCGCATGACTTTTCAGAGCCGGACTGCAAGTTCGGCGAGGTCATAAGCCGCATGATAGATAAGGGCAGTGCTGTCCGGCTTGTTGCGAAAAAACTCGACTACGATATAGCCGATACTGTTGGCTTTGGCGACAGCATGCTGGATTTAGAGATGATAGAAGCTGTTGGAACAAGCGTGTGCATGGACAACGGCAGTCCTAGGCTCAAGAAGATGAGCGATCTGGTCTGCCCGGCTGTAGAAGAAGACGGAATAGAGTGGGGATTCCGCAAACTTGGACTTATTGACTGAATGAAGATATGTGTTTTTTCTGATTCCCACGGCTATGCCGGAAATATGATAGCCGCGATAGAGCTGGAAAAGCCGGATCTTTGCTTCTTTCTTGGAGACGGCGAAAGGGATATCGCAAGAGTGATCGAAGAGTATCCGGATCTGCCGGTCTATGCGGTAAGCGGTAACTGTGATTTCAGGACAGAATTAAGCAGCACAATTTGCTGCGAAATCGGCGGAGTCACAATATACGCTACTCACGGCCATTTGTCACGCGTGAAGTATGACTATGATCTTGAGACCCTGACATCTCAGGCGGCAGAAGCCGGAGCGGATATTGCTCTCTTCGGACATACACACTGTCAGCAGCTGTCTGAAAGCCGGGGAATCACGCTTCTGAATCCGGGATCGATCGGAAGGGGCTATTATCCATCCTATGCAGTGATGACAATAGAGAACGGCAGATGCATTGCCGATCTGAAATCGATTTGAATATTAAAGCAGCTGAGGAAAAGGGAGGAGACGTCAATGATTTATCTGTTACTTAATCCGCTGACCAATAACTCCAAAGGCGAACAGGACGCCAGGCAGTGAGCCGCTGAGAACAATGTTGAATGTGAATTCACTAGTCTTCTGGATATCAAGGATATGAAAGCTTTCTTTGATGGTCTGAAAGAGAATGATGAAGTCATTCTTACAGGCGGAGACGGAACGATCAACCGCTTTGCCAATGACTTGTACGGTTATGAGTTGAAAAATCCAGTATACTACGTCAAATGCGGCAGCGGAAATGACTTCTACCGCGACAACGAGCACCTTGCTGTTGACGGAAGATCGACATCAGACCGATGATGAAGAATCTGCCGCTGATCACTGTCAAGGGAATACAGAGAAGATTCGTGAACGGTATAGGATACGGCATCGATGGTGAGACCTGCAGGATAGGTGACATTCAGAGAGCTACTTCAGATAAGCCTGTAAGCTATTCCAACATCGCCATCAAACTCCTTCTGGGCAGCTATAAGCTCAAGAAAGCGACTGCTGATGTCGATGGAAAGGTAAGCACCTTTGAGAATGTATGGATGGCTTCCACCATGAAGGGACGCTTCTATGGCGGAGGTATGATGGTAGCTCCGGCTCAGGACCGCTTCAAAGAAGACGGCACAGTATCAGTCGTCACCCTGTATAAAAAGAACAGGTTGGTGACTCTTATGAGATTCCCGTCGCTAAATAAAGGCGAGCACGTCCTGAAGAAGTTCAGGCTCACTGTTCATATACATGACGCGGTCTATGAGCTTGTCGCAAACAATAATGAGACTCTGATCACGGCTCTGGAACGCGCGGGCATTCCTGCGGTAGTCAGATGCCGCAACGGATCCTGCGGATTCTGTCACAGCAGGGTAGTTCACGGTAATTACTATATCGCCAAAAAAGATGATTTCCGCAGACTGGCGGACCGCAAATTCAATTACATACATCCGTGCTCGACATATCCTGAGCCAGACATGATAATCGATATTCCTATCATGAATCCATAAGGGAGTATGAATATGACCGTTTTTATAGTAATATACCTGTTGGCTCTGTGCTGCTATTTCAAGACCAGAACATCGGGCAATATAAAAGCCAGAGCATTAAACAAATACCTGATGGCAACCATGTACCTCGTGTTTGCCATCGTGATCTTCTTCAAAAGATATGATTTTGCAAGCTATCAGACGCTTCTGATGGCAGCGCTGATACTCGCGTGGCTGGGGGATATCTTTCTGGTATTTGACTTCGGCAGAGGAGGTGATTTCTTTCTTGCGGGCAACATATGCTTCGTACTGTACGAACAGATAGTACTTGTGGACCGCGGAGGATACGGGTTCAGGGATTTTGCCTGGACTTATGCCGTGGCGGCTGTTATGCTTGCTTTTGTCATATTTGCCAGCGGCCGCTGGCCGGATAAGATCAAAATGGGCAAGATGCGCTGGCCTATGACATTTTATCTTTCATCGATATTCATGCATGGCATAACAGGACTGGCTATCATGCTGATGATGCCGGGGGCAAATTACGCGCTGTTGGGTCTCGGCTCGTTCCTGTTCATGGTCTCGGATATCGATCTGAATCTGTACAGATATGTTTTCAATAACAACAAATGGCTTGTCAGGTTCAACAGCCTGACGTACTTTACGGGGCTGCTTCTTATAGTAATAAGCACCGCACTGTAGCCGTTTGAATAATAAATTATCACTTGAAAGGAATATAAATAACGTAATGGCTGAACTGGAAAAACTTAAGAGGGACTATGCTGAACTTGTTGTAAAATCCTGCATGAATATTCAGAAGGGGCAGAGGTTGGTTATAACATGCAACATAGAAAATGCTGATTTCGCGAGACTCTGCGCTTCGGTAGCGTATGACGCGGGCTGCAAAGAAGTTGTAATGTGGTGGGAAGATGAAGAGCTCAAGCGCATGAAGTACCTGCGTGCTGCTGATGAAGTGTTCGACAAGGTCGACTCGTGGTATGTAGATTTCCGCAACACTTTGTCTGAGGAAGGAGCCGCTTTTCTGCACATAGACGCTGATGATCCGGAACTCCTGAATGGCGTAGATCCTGACCGTATCACGAGAGCGCAGAAAAGTGCCGCAAAACCTCTGGAGGCATACCGCAAGAGGATGATGAGGAGCGAGTGCCCGTGGACCGTATGCTCGGTACCTTCAAGGGCCTGGGCAAAGGCTGTTTTTCCTGAACTCAGCGAGGATGATGCAGTTGAAAGATTATGGAAAGAGATACTGAAGGCCTGCAGAGTTGATGGAGGAGATGCCATCAAAAACTGGAAGAATCATGTCGATGAGATCAAAAGGCACGTCGACATCATGAACGGATACAGATTCAAGACACTGAAATATAAGAACTCCGCAGGTACTGATGTGACTTTCGATCTCGCGGAAGGACATATCTGGACCGGCGGGGAGGAGAAGGGACCGAACGGCACAATGTTTGCTGCCAACATACCTACAGAAGAAGTATTCACGGTTCCGGACAGACGCACAATGAACGGCACTCTTGTTGCAACCAAGCCGCTCAGCCTCAATGGATCTTTAGTTGATGGATTCAGTTTCAAAGTAAAGGACGGAAAGATCGTTGAGGTGCATGCAGAAAAGGGCGAGGATATCCTGAAGGAAGCCATCGCTGTTGATGAGGGAGCTTCATATTTCGGAGAGGTAGCTCTTGTGCCATATGATTCGCCTATCAACAAGTCAGGTGTGCTCTTCCTCAACACTTTGTTCGATGAGAACGCTGCATGCCATTTTGCGTTCGGCGAGGCATATCCTTGCATAGAGGGAGTTGATACCATGACCGAGGATGATTTCAAAGCAAAGGGCGTCAATTCTTCGATGACACATGTCGACTTTATGGTCGGTTCCGCTGATCTTGAAATCACCGGAATCACTCATGACGGTGAGGAGATTCCGGTATTCAGGAACGGCAATTTCGTGTTTTAGAGATAAGCCGGCTCGGACTTAAGACCGCAACTTTGAATATTGAAACAGAAAGAAATGTGGTAAACTTGAAACACGGGTTTACCACGTTTTAGTTTTATGAAAAAACTCAACTGGATAGAGATAACTAGTTTATATATCGGCGTGATAATGGGTGCCGGATTCGCGTCAGGGCGTGAGTGCTGGCAGTTTTTCGGTGTATTTGGCAGCAAGGGCTATTTCGGAGCAGTCGGAAGCACTCTGTGCTTTGTGCTTATAGCCTGCATGCTCACATATATCGCCAGGAGCAAGGGAACCTCAGACCTTGGCAAGCTGATTTCACCATTCGACAGCAAGCTTGTCGATGAGATCATAGGCTGGGTGCTGGCGGCGATCTATTATTCCATGATAATCGCAATGACTGCCGCGGGAGGATCACTTCTGAACCAGCGGTTCGGTATCAGCAAAGTCATCGGAGGGATCATTATCGCGTTGCTGTGCATAGTAACTGTGCTGGGGGACTTCGAGAGAGTATCGAAGGTGTTCAGACTGATCGTGCCGGTGCTGTTTGCAGTAGGTGTAGTAACGATAATCCTGACTATACACGCTGACTTCCCGCAGAGCGGTGCGGCTGAGGGCTATCAGCCGGGTCGCATGTCGCCTAACTGGCCGGTATCTGCTCTGGTATTCATGGCATATAACACGCTGGGAATGACTACCATGTCAGGCAACTCGGCCATCAATGCCATAGACAGTAAAAATGCTTATGCCGGAGCCATATCCGGAGCGCTCTGCCTCGGAGCACTCACGATACTGCTGCTTAGAGCTCTGCTGACAGACATGGCATTCAGCTCGGGCCTTGATCTTCCGATGCTGGGTTTTGCCGGCAGGCTGTCACCTGTTCTCAGCATCATCTACGCTGTGATCCTCTACGGAGCGGTATACTCTACGGGAGCCAGCACATACTACGGGTTCAGCACCAAGCTGAAACCGGGACGGTACAAGAAATGGATAATAACCGGCGGTGCTGCAGCAGGATTTCTGCTTGGACTCACAGGGTTCAAGAAGCTGGTTGAATTTCTGTATCCGGCGCAGGGATACATCGGCATCGTATTCATATTCCTTATAATCATCAACTTCTCGAGAGAGATCATCAGAAAAAGGGAAAGCAGGGGAATGCTAAATGAACAGTAACATCAAGGAAGTGCTCAAAGCACTGGAAGAAGGCAGGATAAAAGCCGAAGAAGCGCTGGAGCGTTTAAAATTAGAACCGTTCGAGGACATCGGATACGCCAAGCTCGACCTGCACCGCAGGGTCAGGCAGGGTTCTGCTGAAGTCATTTACGGCGAAGGAAAAACGGCAGAGCAGATCATCGGGATAGTGGATGCCATGGTCAAAAAGGAGCAGGAGCCTATTCTCGTGACCAGGCTTGATGAGAAAAAGGCCGAAGCCCTTGCTGAGCACCACAAGATAGATTACAGCAAAGAAGCGCGTCTGGCTGTAGTTGGCAAAAAGCCTGAACCTGACGGACTCGGACTTATAGTTATCGCCACCGGCGGAACGAGCGACATTCCTGTTGCAGAGGAAGCTGCGATAACCGCTGAGACGCTGGGCAATGAAGTTGTCAGACTCTACGACGTGGGTGTAGCCGGCATACACAGGCTGCTCGCTAATAAAGAATACATAATGAACGCCTCTGTCATCATCACGGTAGCCGGTATGGAAGGCGCTCTCGCGAGCGTAGTGGGAGGCCTGGCAGACTGTCCTATCATAGCCGTACCTACAAGCGTGGGTTACGGTGCCTCGTTCGGCGGTCTTTCCGCGCTTCTATCGATGCTCAATTCATGCGCGAGCGGTGTCGCTTGCGTCAACATAGACAACGGGTTTGGAGCAGGCTATATGGCCAGCCGCATAAACCACATGGAGGCTAAAAAATGAGAGTGATGTATATCGACTGCAGCATGGGAGCTGCGGGCGACATGCTTTCGGCCGCTCTGCTGGAACTTATCCCTGCCAATGAACGTGATGATTTTGTTGAATCGCTCAACAAGCTGGGTATCCCGGGTGTCTCTGTGGAAGCGGAACCTTCTGTAAAGTGTGGAGTGAGCGGAACGCATATCCGGGTAAGAGTACATGGACAGGAGGAAGGGCATACACATGGCCATGGTGCTCATCATCACGAACACCGGGGCATGGAGGAAATAGAACATATCGTAAACCATTTTGAGGGATTGTCCGAAAAGGTCAGAGATGATGTGATGAACGTATATAAGATCATTGCGGATGCTGAGAGCAAGGCGCACGGCGTAACTGTTGCGGAAGTCCATTTTCACGAAGTGGGGGCCATGGACGCTATCGCTGATGTAAGCGCTGTATGCATGCTGATGGACAGGATAGGAGCGGAACGTGTTACGGCATCTCCTGTGAATGTCGGCGGAGGCACCGTCAAATGCGCGCACGGCATTCTCCCGGTGCCTGCTCCCGCTACGGCGTTCATACTTGAGGGAATCCCTTATTATTCAGGTGACATAAAGAGCGAACTTTGCACGCCTACAGGCGCGGCTCTTCTCAATTACTTCGTTGATGAGTACGTAGATATGCCATCAATGACCATTGAGACTGAAGGCCACGGGATGGGTAAAAAGGATTTTGATACAGCCAACTGTGTCAGGGCAATAATCGGCACTGCGGAGTAAATACCGATTATCGATTGACCGCATATTGGTTTGAATCTATAATAAATGTGTTAAGCAATTATAGCTTCGTGCCGGAAAAAGGCATACAGAAAAGGAGTGTAATATGGGTATTTTTGACAAGATCACCGGTAAGGAAGCCAAGGCAAAAGCAGAAGCTGAAGCCAAGGCAGCAGAGGTAAAGGCAGCAGCTGAAAAAGCCGCAGCAGAAAAAAAGGCAGCTTTTGAGAAAAACATGACTGAAGTAAAGAAGCAGCAGGAAGCAAAGGTAGCTGAGGTCAAGAAGGCCGTTGAGGAAAAGCTCGCAGCTAACGAGGCGTTCAAGCTTGACGTTGACGGCAAGTGGGGACCTCTGTCCATCAAGGCTGCTCAGCATATTCTCGGCGTAGCTGAGGACGGCATTTGCGGACCTGAGACGATCAAGGCCATCCAGAAGAAGGTTGGTGCTGCAGAGGACGGAATCTGGGGCACAGAGACATCCAAGGCTCTCCAGAAATTCCTCGGCGTTACAGCTGACGGAGTAGCTGGCCCTGAGACATTCAAAGCTTTCCAGAAATGGATCAATAAGGAGCTCGGTTTCTAAAAGCTTCAATAATTGCTGACCTGATCCCCGTAGAAATGCGGGGATCTTATTTTGTCTGAACATAAGTCTGTGATAAAATACGGAAGGTGTAATTCTGAAAGCAGGTGGACGGTATTCCAAGAGTAGTAGTTGGACTCTCAGGCGGAGTCGACAGCGCAGTCGCTGCATATTTGCTTAAAGAGCAGGGCTATCAGGTAATAGGCGTGACGCTCAGGACATGGCAGGCTGAAAGCGGAGCTTACAGCCGCTGCTGTGACATAAGCGACGCCCGCCGTACGGCCATGCAGCTTGACATACCTTTCTATAACGTGAACAGTCTGCCTGAATTCAAGGAACATGTCACGGAACCGTTCGTGAAGGCATATCTGAGCGGTCTGACTCCGAATCCGTGTGTCGCCTGCAATAAACATATCAAGTGGGAGAGACTTCTGTCATTTGCCGATGAGATAAACGCTGAATATGTTGCTACAGGTCATTACGCGCGGATCGCCAGGACAGAAAGCGGAAGATACACCGTTAAGCAGGCTGCTTATGCCGCAAAGGACCAGACATACATGCTGTATCAGCTGAGCCAGGAACATCTTTCCCGTACGCTCATGCCTCTCGCTGACCTTACAAAGGAAGAGGTAAGAGAGATCGCTAAAAAAGCAGGCCTTTACGTAGCAGATAAACAGGACTCTCAGGAAATATGCTTTGTACTGGACGGCGGATATGCCGATTACATAGACGCGCATGTGGAAGGGAAACTGCCTCCTCCGGGAGATTTTGTCGACGAAGAGGGCAATGTCCTCGGAAAGCATAAAGGAATAATCCACTACACTGTAGGACAGCGCAAAGGTCTTGGAATAGCGCTGGGTTATCCTGCTTATGTAAAGCGCATTGATCCCGATAACAACACAGTAGTGCTTGGTAACGAGGATTCGGTGATGACAAGCCGCATCCTGGTCAGAGATCTTGATTTCATGTCGATAGAAGACATTGAAAAGGGAGAAAAGCTCCGGGCTTTTGTTAAAATAAGGTATCATCACGCGGCTTCAGAGGCACATCTTGAGCGCATTGACGATAATACAATATCAGTAGTGTTTGATAAGCCGGTCAAAGCACCTGCCCCGGGACAGTCAGCGGTCTTCTATGACAGCGAAAACCGGGTCATGGGCGGCGGCATAATACAGCCGGATATACAATAAAATAAAGGAGAAGATGGGTTATGGATATATATGACGAGATAGATCTTTCGGGCTGCCCGTATTGCGGCGGAGCGGGACTTCTTGATGACGGCAGCGGATGGTGCTGGACTGTCACCTGTATGGACTGCGGTTCGCAGACAGGAGAATTTGCGTTCACTGATGATGAGTCCAGGAAAGCAGCCGCGCGCAGGGCCGCTTACGTCTGGAACCTCGGTAAGGTGATACGAAGCGATCTCGGAGAATAATGATTGCTATTTTTGGCTCTTTTCGTTGAGTAAAAGGGCTTTGTAATGGTAAAATAAATCGGTAAGCAAACCATAGCTTTTTTATAATGATTTACAGGGATCGGAATGATCCAAAGGAGGAATCGAATAATGAGAGTAGCAATCAACGGATTCGGACGTATCGGAAGACTGGCGTTCAGAAAGATCTACACTGACAAGGACATCGACGTTGTAGCGATCAATGACCTTACAAGCCCTGTAATGCTTGCTCATCTGCTGAAGTACGACAGCGTACAGAAGAAATTCGACGCTAAGGTCGAGGCGGTTGAAGACGGCATCGTAGTAGATGGCAAGAAGATCAAGATCTATGCTGAGGCTGATGCCAGCAAGCTTCCTTGGGGCGACCTCGACGTAGACATCGTCCTCGAGTGCACAGGCTTCTATACATCGAAAGCAAAGAGCCAGGCTCACATTGATGCCGGCGCCAAGAAGGTAATCATTTCTGCTCCTGCAGGCAATGATCTCCCGACCATCGTATACGGCACAAACCATGACATCCTGACAAAAGAAGACACCATCGTATCCGGTGCTTCCTGCACAACAAACTGCCTTGCTCCTATGACAAAGGCACTCAACGATTATAAGCCTATCCAGACAGGATTCATGACAACCATCCACGCTTACACAGGCGATCAGATGATCCTCGACGGACCGCAGAGAAAGGGCGACCTCAGAAGAGCAAGAGCCGGCGCTGTCAATATCGTTCCTAACAGCACAGGCGCTGCCAAGGCTATCGGCCTGGTAATCCCTGAACTCTCAGGCAAGCTGACAGGAAACGCCATGAGAGTACCTGTTCCATCAGGCTCCATCACGATCCTCGACGCTATCGTAAAGGATGAATCCGACACAATCACAGCAGAGGAAGTCAACGCTGTAATGAAGGCTGCAGTTACAGATTCCTACGGATACTGCGATGAAGAGATCGTTTCCAGCGACATCATTGGAATGAGCTACGGCTCGCTCTTCGACGCTACACAGACTCTCGTTATGAAGTGCGCAGACCACCTATTCGAGGTAAGAGTCACATCATGGTACGACAACGAGATGAGCTATGTAAGCCAGCTCGTAAGAACTCTGAAGCACATGGTATCGCTCGGCTAGTCGATAACAGACCAACAAAAGATAAACTCCGGTTCATACCGGAGTTTTCTTATGGCGAAGATATGGTATTATTAGCGGTAGAGAAAACTGCTGAAAATAGAGGTAAGGACTATGTATTACAGCGAGACTGAAGCAAGAAAGATAGTGATAGAGGCAGGGCTGAGACTCCTTGAGAACAAGCTCATTGCCAGAACATGGGGCAATATAAGCGCAAGGATAAGTGATGATGAATTCATAATCACTCCGAGCGGCAGGGCATATGACAGACTGTCTCCGTCTGATCTCGTAAAGGTCAGAATAAAAGACTGTTCTTATACTGGAAGTATCAAGCCGAGCAGCGAGAAGGGCGTACACGCTGCCGCGTATTTGCTGAGAAGCCATGTTGGATTCATCATCCACACTCACCAGTACTACGCGTCTGCTGTAGCGGCTGAGTGCAGAGGCATAAGCGCAGCTCCATGCGCGGACTATGCTTTGCCGGGAACCGCAAAGCTCAGGAGACATGTTGAAGCTTGCATAAGAAACAATCCTTATGATAAAGCCTTCCTTATGGCCAGACACGGCACACTCATCCTCGGTTCAGACATGGAAGATGCTTTCTCCCGCGCAGAGTCGCTTGAAGACAGCTGCAGGAAATTGGTGGAACGCAGAGTGGCGGCAGCCGACAGTGATGCGACAGCCGGGTTCGATACATCAAAGATCGATATAAAAGCTCTCCCTTTCATCAGAGTGGTGAGTGACCCGTATATCATGAAATGCTGTGAAAAGGGTAAAACGGTCGGGTCATACATAGACGATTTTGCGCAGATAGTCGGGCCAGACATGCAGGTAGTTTCAAATGACGAGTGGGCAGCCGAAAGGGCGCTTCTTGGATATTCCACTAACAAAGCACTGATGGGCTTCCTCGGAAAGATGCCAATGACAGGCGCTCTTGACCGCATGGGCGGACAGCAGCCGGCCCTCAATTCGACCATAGGCCGCAATGCCGTTCTCGTAAAGGGAGTAGGGGCTGTTTGTGCGGGCAAGACAAAGGGTGACGCTGAAGCCATAGCCATGATAGTCAGCAAAAACTGCGCTGCGGCATGTTATGCGAAATACGCAAAGCCGCTGGACCGCGTGGACGCAAGGCTTCAGAGGACCATATATCTTACAAAGTACTCCAAGCAGATAAACAATTAAAACGGAGTTATAAGTACGATCGAAAATGAAATAAGGCCGGCGCTTAAGCGCCGGCCTTGATTTTTCATCATCAGCCGCAAATCTCGTTCAGAGCTGTAATGGCGGCATCCACATCGGCTTCGGTGTTGAAATTTCCGAAGCTGAAACGTATCGTTCCGGTCGGATAGGTGCCCAGAGTCTTGTGAGCGTTAGGCGCGCAGTGCAGACCGACTCTCGTCTCAATGCCGTAGTCAAAGTCAAGCCTGAACGCGGCATCAGCGCAGTCCACTCCAAGTGTCTGTATGGAAACTACTCCCGTACGTCCCTCGATTCCTTTCAGACCGATTATCTTAAGTTTGCCGGCATCCTCGAAAGGAAGGATACCGTCAAGGAATCTCTTTGTAAGACCAAGCTCGTGCTCACGTATGGCATCGAGCCCTTTTTCTTTTATCCATTTGAGTCCGGCGTGCAGTCCTACTATGCCCGGGATGTTCATGGTGCCCGGCTCGAATCTGTCAGGCATGAAATCCGGGATCTCTTCGGTATGACTTATGGAGCCGGTCCCGCCGGAAAGAAGGGGATCTATGAGATCTATCATACCTTCATCGAGTATGAAACCGCCTATTCCCTGAGGCCCCAGAAGCGATTTATGACCTGTAAAGCAGAGGGCGTCGATATGCATCTCTTTCATGTTGATAGGGATGATGCCTGCGCTTTGGGCGGAATCGACAATGAATTTAAGACCGTGTTTTTGGCAGATCCTGCCGACCTCTTTAATAGGATTGACTGTTCCGACCAGATTGCTTGCGTGTGTCATGACTATGGCAACTGTGTTTTCCTTAATCATGCTTTCTACTGCATCAAGAACAAGCTCGCCGGTCTCAGTGCCCGGTATCCTGTCGAATTCGCTGCCTTTCTTAGACAGCTGTACCAAAGGCCTCATCACAGCGTTATGCTCCATAGAAGAGCATAGTATGTGATCGCCCGGCTTCAGAAATCCCTTCAACACAACGTTGAGCGACTCGGTAACGTTCTTTGTGAACACCACGTTCTTGCAGTCCGAAGCTCCAAACAGTTCTGTCAGCATCTCGCGGGTCTCAAACACCGTTCCTTCAAGATCGTAAGCAACCTGATAGCCGCCGCGGTTGATATTGGCGCCTATGCTTGTCATGTACTCATATACGGCATCGGCCACTTCCTTTGGCTTTGGGAACGAAGTCGCGCCGTTATCCAGATAAATCTTTTCCATTAAAACTCCTTCTAAAGAGCAGTGCCAGTTTATACATATCCATTATAATACGGCGTTGTTCAATTGATAACATAACTGATATAGATAATCTCAATAATATTATGCACTTAATTTAGAGTAACAGATTTGTTGAATATGAGGGGGCTTTTCCCTATAATTATGTTACGAAATAATGCGAATTCAGGAGTTTATCATTTATGGATTTCAGTAAATATAAACGCGTACATTGCCTGGGGATCGGCGGGATCGGTCTGTCTGCAGTTGCCGAGATACTACTCGACAGAGGGTATATCGTCAGCGGTACTGACATACATCCGTCAAAGGTCACCAGGCATCTTGAATATCTGGGGATAAAAGTATTCACATCTCATGAGCCGGAAAACGTCGAGGGCGTCGATGCCATCGTTTATTCGGCAGCCGTATCGGATGAGAACCCGGAGGTCAAGAGAGCGAAAGAACTCGGCATCCCTCTGTTTTCGAGAGCCGAAGTGCTGGGCATGATAATGGATGACTACGAAAATTCGGTGGCCATCTGCGGTACGCACGGAAAGACCACGGTCACATCGATGACCTCGCTCATACTGCGCAACGCGAATTACAAGCCGACTATCCTGGTCGGCGGCAATCTGCCTCAGATCAACGGCAACGTCGAGATAGGCGGGACCAAGTACTTCGTGACAGAAGCATGCGAGTACATGGACAGCTTCCTTCAGCTGCGCCCGAGCATCGGTGTCATACTTAATATCGACTCCGATCACCTTGATTATTTCAAGGACATGGAGCACATAGTCAAGTCATTCAGCACATTTGTAGAGCAGATACCGCCTCACGGCATCATAATAGCTTTCGGAGACAATCCGTTTGTCCGCAGTATCCTCAAAGACCATGATAACAAAATCACTTATGGATACAGCGAGAGCAACGACTACTACGCCGAGAACATCAGGTTCAATGAAAACGGTTATCCGATTTTCGAGATCTGGAAAGAAGGCAACAAGGTCGCTGAGCTGGAACTCAAAGTACCGGGAGAGCATAATGTGCTGAACGCCATGGCTGCGTTTGTAACAACATCGTATCTGGGAGTAGATGCCAAAACGATAGCTTCGACTCTGTACGAGTACAGCGGTACGAACCGCAGGTTCGACTACATCGGCACTACAGGTAAGGGTGTCAAGGTGATCGATGACTATGCTCATCATCCTACGGAGATCAAGGCAACTCTTGCGGCGGCGCGGAACGTGAAGCACAACAAGCTTTGGCTCATATTCCAGCCTCACACATATACGAGAACAAAAGCCTTGTTCAATGAGTTTGTCGATGCTTTCATGGATACCGATGTAGTGATACTCACGGATATATACGCTGCGCGCGAGAAAGACGTATACAATATCTCATCATATAAGCTTGTGAATGCCATAAAGGCAAAACATCCGGAAAAGCCTGTCTATTATGTCAAAGACTTTGAGGATATAGCCAAGTACATCGAGAAGTTTGCCGGCAAGGACGACATAGTGATGACAATGGGCGCGGGAGATGTCTACAAAGTAGGAGACATGCTTCTGCACAAAGACGAACAGTAATTATTTCAGCGGCACGAAGGGAGTAAGAGCGCCATGATACGCAATATGACAAGTGAAGCATTTTCAAATCTCAAGCTGTTTACCTGCAATTCCCATCCGGAACTCGCGCAGGAAATCGCTGAGCACATGGGGGTAGAATTGGGAAAATCCACGGTCACAAAGTTCAGCGATGGAGAGACAAGCGTAAGCATCTGGGAATCGGTAAGAGGTAAAGATTGCTTCATAGTCCAGTCGACATGTGACCCTGTAAACGACAACCTTATGGAGCTTCTGATCATGACGGATGCTCTCAAAAGGGCATCATGCAACAGCGTGACAGCAGTAATGCCTTATTACGGATATGCCAGGCAGGACCGTAAAGCAAAGGCGAGAGATCCGATCACAGCGAAGCTGACTGCAAATATGATCACAGCCGCAGGCATAGACAGAGTCATAACCATGGATCTTCACGCTTCACAGGAGCAGGGCTTCTTTGATATTCCTGTGGATCACATGCTTGGCCAGCCTATGCTGACAGATTACTTTAAGCTCAAAGATCTTGAAGACCTGGTCATCGTTTCTCCGGACCATGGCTCGGTATCAAGAGCCCGCAACATGGCAAAACCTTTCAATTGCCCGATCGCCATCATCGACAAGAGACGTCCGGAGCCAAACAAGAGCGAGATAATGAACATCATCGGTGATGTTGAAGGCAAAAACTGCATCATACTCGATGACCTGATCGACACTGCGGGCACTATCTGTAACGCCGCAAAGGCGCTTGATGAGCTTGGGGCAAAGTGCGTATACGCATGTGCTACTCACGCAGTACTTTCCGGACCTGCGATCGAACGTATCCAGGCAGCTCCTATCAAGGAAATGGTACTGCTGAATACGATACCTATTCCTGAGGAAAAGATGCTCAAGAAGATCACAGTACTTTCTGCAGGACACATCTTTGCGGAGACGATCTCAAGAGTTTACTCCAACAAGGCGATATCCGTAATGTTCAATTCATAGTATTGTTCAATGGGATTCTTCAGAAGACAGAAAAATGAGCCGGGATTTGCAAAGGACAGCTATGTCATAGTTGGCCTGGGCAATCCCGGCAAAGAGTATGCGGAGACAAGGCACAATATGGGTTATAAAGCCATAGATGTGCTTTCTTCTGATGAGAATATAGAAATACGCAGAAACAAATTCCACTCCCTGATAGGACAGGGACGCATAGCCGGCAAGAAGGTGATACTTGTAAAGCCGGAGACATATATGAACAGAAGCGGTATCGCCGTCAGAGAGGTGGCAATGTACTTCAATGTGGCTCCGGAGAACCTCATTGTAATATATGATGACATCGATCTGCCAAGCGGCTCCATCAGGGTCAGAAAGTCAGGCGGAGCCGGCACCCATAACGGCATGAAGAGCGTTGTGGAGCAGCTGGGGACCAAGGACTTTGTGCGCATAAGGATAGGAGTAGGCGCGGCTGAAGCAGGTGAGGATCTGGTAGACAGAGTCATAGGCGAGGTCCCAAAGGCTGAGCGCGAACTGCTGCAGAAGGCGGCGGCCGAAGCTGCAGCTGCCGTTAAAGATATAATCACCATCGGAGTGGATAATGCCATGAACAGGCACAATCATGTAGCGACAGAAAAGAATGATAATTGACCACAGCGGCATAAGCGGCAGCAGGACAGCCTATCTGCTGGCCGAAAAGATAAGGGAGAAGAAAAAGCTTCTGGCGGTGGTCTCGTCCGGACAAGCGGCGTCTCGTCTGGCCGATGACCTCGTTTTTTATATGCCCGAACTGGATCCTATAGTTCTTTCTGAGGAAGAAGACGTAAGGGTGCTTTACGAGGTGCGTGACAGAGGCTCGCTCGTCACCCGTATCAAGGCGCTTACCGCGCTTTCTTCAAAGCCGTCTGATGAGGCGGATACCGAAAAAGGAAAAGGCCTCATTGCTGTTATAGCTCCTGTAAGCGCGGCTTTGAAGCTTACGGAAAGCCCGTCAAGATTCAGGTCTACATTCACCACGCTCAAAACCGGAGAAAGGAAAGATCCGCAGCTGCTGAGGAGGACTCTTTCGGATGCGGGCTATAAGGCCTCGGATGTTACGGAATCTCCGGGAGAATATACATCACGCGGAGGAATACTCGATATATTCAGCCCGTCGATGGATGCCCCGGTCAGGATTGAGTTCTTCGATGACGAGGTCGATTCTATCAGGACCTATGACAGAGAGACGCAGAGGTCCACAGGAGCCTTGAATGAAGTCACCATAGTACCTGCTTCGGAATTCATTCCGGACAGTAAAGAGAAAGAAAAAGCCCTTGCGGCCGTAATGAAAGAGTACGACCGCATGGTGAAAAGATATAAGAAAGAGCACGCGCATCCTGATGTGAGCGATGGACGCATAGACGTAGTCGAAGGCCACAGGGGCAGGATGAAAGATTTGTTTGCTCAGGACGGGAACTCCCAGATCTTTGCGGACATGATCGAATTCTTTGATGTTGAAAAATGCAGACTGTGGGATTACGCCGACGGCTGCGCTATAGCGGTATCTGATCCATCCTCGATAGTGAGCTCCATACCTGAGAACAGGACAGAGGATGAGTGGTTTGAGATATATAAGGATGCCGCGGGCACAGTTTCAAAGCGCGATATCGACATCTATACTCCATTCCCTGAGAAAGTGGCGGGAGCGGACAGATTCGACAGGATAGACAATGTAAAGAGCAGACAGATAGCGCCGTTCAACGGACATATAGAGCTCTTTGCGTCCGAAGTAGGAAGGCTGGCGGCATCCGGATTCAGGATCGTGATCGCTGCCGGATCAGATGAACGCAATGAAAGGGTGCGTGAATATCTGGAGATAGCAGATGTGAGCGGTGACATTTCATACCGTTCCGGAAGCCTGTCGGACGGATTCATTATGGATGATGAGAAGATCTGCTATATCTCGGAGAAAGATATATTTGCAGGTGCCGTAAAGCAGCCGCGCAGGAAACAAAAAAAGAAGAGTTCCAGGGAAAGCATACGCTTCTCCGATCTCAAGCCGGGCGATTATGTAGTGCATGAAGCCCACGGCATAGGCAGATTTGAGGGCATAAGCCCCGTCACTGCGGATGGAACGACCAGGGATTACCTGCTGATCCGCTACGCCGGATCAGACATGCTGTATGTACCGACAGAGCAGCTTGACGTGATACAGAAATACATAGGCAATTCAGGCAACGCGCCGGCACTTTCAAGATTGTCCGGAAGCAGCTGGAAGCGCACAAGAGAGCGCGCCAGAAAGGCCATAATGGAGATAGCCGAGGACCTTGTGCGTCTCTACGCAAAGCGCCAGGCAGAGGGAGGCTATGCCTTCGGTGAAGATACAGTTTGGCAGACTGAATTCGAGGACGCCTTCCCATATGCCGAAACTGACGATCAGCTCAGAGCGACCGCTGAAATCAAAGCCGACATGCAAAGGCCTCTTCCTATGGACAGACTGCTTTGCGGTGACGTCGGATACGGGAAAACGGAAGTTGCCGCGAGGGCAGTATTCAAGTGCATATCCGAGGGAAAGCAGGCGGCGATACTTGCGCCTACGACTCTTCTGGTCAATCAGCATTATCACAATCTGAGAGAGCGCTTCGACAACTTCCCGTTCGAGATAGAAGAACTGTCAAGGTTCAGATCAAAGGCCGCCCAGACGGCAACGGTAAAAGGCATAAAGAGCGGCAGGGTAGATCTTGTAATAGGCACTCACAGGCTGCTATCTGATGACATCACTTTCAAAGATCTCGGTCTGCTGGTAGTCGACGAGGAGCAGCGCTTTGGTGTCCGCCACAAGGAGAAGATAAAAGAGCTGAGATGCAACATAGACGTGCTTACGCTCTCAGCTACACCTATACCGCGTACGCTCAACATGTCGCTCACCGGAATAAAGGATATAAGCCTTATAGAAGAGCCCCCGGGAGACAGATTCCCGGTACGCACATACGTGACTCCTTACGAAGAGGAGATACTGCGTGACGCAATCACGCGCGAACTGGCCAGAGGCGGACAGGTATTTGTAGTCAACAACAGGATCACGGGTATTTCAACAGTCGCGGAAACGGTCAAGAGGCTGGTCCCTGAAGCGATAGTTGGTGTCGGTCACGGGCGTATGAACGAAGAAGTGCTGGAGAATACCATGTTCGACTTCATAGAGGGGCGCATAAATGTGCTGGTAGCCACTACGATAATCGAGAACGGCATCGACATACCTAATGCCAATACGATGATAATACTCAATGCCGACAGGTTTGGCCTGGCGCAGCTGTACCAGCTGAGGGGCAGGGTCGGCAGATCAAGCAGGCTGGCATACGCATATCTTATGTACCAGCCGGGCAAGGTGCTGACAGATATAGCCCGCAAGAGGCTCGCGGCAATCAGGGAATTCACGGAATTCGGCGCTGGATTCAAGCTGGCGATGAGAGATCTGGAGCTCAGAGGCGCAGGCAACATACTCGGCGAGGCACAGAGCGGACACATAGAGAGCATAGGATATGAACTCTACTGCAAGGAAATAGACAGGGCGGTCAGACAGCTGAAAGGCGAAGATGTAGGAGAATCAAGAGCAGCCATCACCATCGACCTTCCTCTGAAAGCTTCCATCCCTGCGTCCTACATACCGGATGAGTTACTCAGGCTCGAGGCTTACCGCCGCATCGTGGGCATACTCGACAGCGAAGACGCAATGGACGTCATTGATGAGCTCACAGACAGATACGGAGATCTCCCTGATGAAGCGCTCAGCCTTATCAACGTTGCGGAGATAAGGGCTCACGCGGAATACCTAGGTGTTTCAAACATCAGTAAAAAGGAAAGATGGACTCAGATAAGGTTTGCGGACAATGTCAAAGTGCATCCGTACGTCTTTGTAATGGCCAAGTCCGAATACGGAGAACAGGTGGCGCTTTCAGACGGAAGGGTGACCATGCTTCAGTATCACAGCGGGAAGACTATAGAAACGGAGAAGCTGCTTGGACTCATGAGGTTCTTAAGAGCAGCCAAAGAGGACTCTAAGCAGTTTGAACAATAGAAATAAGTGTTTAGGTCTATTCACATCGGTATGTTAATACCGTATAATAAGTCGATTTTGAAAGGCACCAAAGGGGTTGAAAATGCTTTTTAAGAACATAGGACTCATTGACGAGAATTTCGAATATAAAGAAAACATGTATGTGGGCACCAACTGCCACAGGATCGTGTACATAGACAGCAAGCCTCCTGAAAACGAGGAGGTGTTCTTTGAGACATACGACGGCAGGGGAAAGGTACTTATGCCGGCATTCTATAACGCGCACGGTCATTCCCCGATGAGCCTCATGAGAGGCTACGGAGAGAACCTGCCTCTCGACAGATGGCTCAACGACAGGATCTTCCCGTTCGAGGACAAGCTTTACAGCGAAGCCGTGTACTGGGCAACGATGCTTACCATGGCGGAATCGATAAGATTCGGCATAGTCTCGACAACCGACATGTACTATTTTATAGATGACATGGTGAGAGCAGTCGTTCACTCTGGCGTAAAGACAAATATCTCGCGGGGTGTCGCCAACTTCGGGACACCTGTATCAGAGAGCGCTTCTTTGAAGGAGGCGGCTCAGGCCATAGAGATGTATTACGGATTTGAGGACGGCCGCATCCTTGTTGACGCGAGCGCTCATGCCGAGTATGCTAACGACTTCGAGATGATAAAGGCGATCGCCGACATGGCCAAGCACTATGATGTCAGGACGCATGTACATCTGTCAGAGACGGAGAGCGAGCACAAAAACTGCATCGAAAAGTATGGAAAGACTCCTGCTGAAGTATTCCTTGAAGCCGGAATGTTCGACGTTCCTTGTACTGCAGCGCACTGTACGTGGGTAACGGACAGCGACCTGGATATCTTTAAGGAAAAGGGCGTGACCGTAGCCAGCAATCCATGCAGCAACATGAAACTGGCAAGCGGCATGTGCAATGTGCCTCCTATGTATAAAAAGGGCATCAACGTGGCGATCGGTACAGACAGCGTTGCGAGCAACAACAGCCTCAACTTCTTTGAGGAGATGAAGTTCTTCGCGCTTACCGGCAAGGTGACTTCGATGGATCCTGCGACGATGACTCCTCAGCAGGTGCTCAGAAGCGCCACAAGAGCCGGAGCGCTCTCTCAGGGTCGTGAGGACTGCGGTCTTGTGAAGGAAGGCTTCAAGGCCGACCTGATAGTCGTTGACAAGAGCGGTCCTAACTGGACAGCCTGCGACGACATCGCAAACGGACTGATATATTCTGCTGACGGAAAGGACGTGTGTCTTACGATGTGTGACGGCATGACTCTTTACAGGGACGGCGAATATACATTCATAGATATAGAAAAGACATGCGCTGAGGCCGAGAACGCCAAGGCGGAGATACTTAAAAGACTGTAGATGAGAGAAGAAGATATCAGAAACAACGAAGAAAAAAAGGAAGGGCAGCAGACATCCGCGCTTCTGATGAAAGGAGCCACCATACTGGTAATAGCCGGTATAGTGAGCAAGATTTTCGGTGCCATCTTCAGGATACCGCTGACCAACATGATCGGCGCCGAAGGGCAGGCTTATTACAGCGCGGCATACGCGGTTTATAATCTGCTGTTTGTAATAGCGACTGCGGGCTTCCCGGTGGCTATATCAAGGATGGTATCATCCAGGATAGCCGAGGGCGATTTCATCAACGCTCACAAGTCCTACAAGCTTGCCATGAAGGTATCCTGGGCGCTTGGGATCGTGTCATTTATTGTCATGTTCTTCGGAGCGGGAGCGATAGCTGCCGCCTATAAGAATCCCGGCGCGGAAGCATCCATGAAAGCCATATCCGTGGCGCTGCTCTTTACTCCTGTAGTCGCTTCTATGAGAGGCTACTATCAGGGCAGGCAAAACATGAAGCCTACGGGCGTTACTGAAGTCATAGAGCAGATGATGAGAGTAGCCGTAGGACTTACGCTCGCGTATATGTTCTATAAGACAAACCTTAAGTACGCTGCAGCAGGAGCTACATTCGGCGCTTCTGCCGGCATCATAGCTGCTCTTGTCGCGATGGCGGTGATCTATGCGCGCGACAGGGAACCGCGCAGCAAGCTCCTTGAGGGATCTGTCGTAAAACCTGAGACCGATAAAAAACGCCTTAAGGAACTGTTTGCCTTCCTTATTCCTATAACAATAGGCGCGTCCGTGATGCCTATAATGTTCAACATCGATGCCGGCATCATTGTCAGAAGACTCCTTGCGACAGGCTGGGATCCTGTCATGGCAAAGAAACTGTACGGTCTGATGGGAGGATTCTGCGATCCAATCATCAACCTGCCTAATATTTTCATTGACGCTATCTGCATCAGCCTGATGCCTGCGGTCACCACAGCTTACACACTTAATAACAAGCAAGACATGGATGACCACATAAAGACCGGTCTCAAGACCATGATGATAATCACCTATCCGTGCGCGATAGGACTTATCGTCCTGGCAAAGCCGATCCTTACGATGCTCTATTACAGAAAGTACGATGAAGCGCTGCTGGCGGTCCCGGCTCTTCAGATACTCGCTCTGTCGATAATCACTCTTTCGATAATGCGTACGCTCCAGTCGTGCCTGCAGGGAATAGGCAAGATGATGCTTCCTGTATACAACCTGTTTATAGGCGCTATAGTGAAGGCGACATCTTCGTACATACTTCTGGGCATATCGTCGGTGAATATCAACGGCGCGGCCATTGGCTCGGTACTGGCTTACGTAACGGCAGGCATACTCAACTTCAGGGCGCTCAAAAAGTATACAAACGTCTCGCTTGACATGAAGAGCATATTCTTCAGACCGCTTATAGCGGCTCTGATAATGGGCGCTGCAGCCATAGTCTCATACAAGCTGCTGTTCCTGATCACGTCAAGCAACGCGGTATCGACACTTATTGCGGTAATGTTTGCAGCAGCGGTCTATTTCGTGAGCGCATTCCTGACCGGAGCAGTCACTAAAGATGAGATCGAGCTAATACCGAAGGGTGACCTTATATACAGGCTGGCAGTCAGGATGAAGGTGGCAAAATAAGGCAAAACCCTATATTTTCAACGATTTTATGGTTGACATACTATATATTGATACCTATAATATACATAGTATTTGATATCACTACGTTTAGGAGGATTAATTATGAATAAAGCAGATTTGGTTGCAAAGGTTGCAGATAAGACTGGTTTTAAGAAGAAAGACGCAGAACTCGCTCTTGACGCAGTACTCGGAACAATCGAAGAAGCACTCGTTGCAGGCGACAGCGTAAGACTGATCGGTTTCGGAACATTTGAGACAAGAAGCAGAAAAGCCAGAACAGGCAGAAACCCTCAGAAGCCAGACAAAGTTATCTCCATCCCGGCTTCCAAGGCTCCTGTATTCAAGGCAGGCAAGTCCCTTAAGGATGCTGTCAACAAGTAAT
>JAKSSP010000019.1 GCA_024403035.1 Mogibacterium sp. | reverse complement strand
ATAAATAAAGCTTTAAGTAAATAATTAAATATAACTTTAAATAAAGGTCGCTCCATTGAATAATTTAAATATCTATTTATTTAAAGTAATATTTAATGCTTTATGTAAAGAAATGTTTAATTAAATAAAACTTTAAGCATTTAAATATTTATTAAATACTAAAATGCCCTTGCAGTGCCTTGTAGTCTAATATATTTAATGCTTTATATAAAGATATGTTTAATTAAATAAAGATTTAAATAAAGAAATAAAGTTTTGCACAGTTTTCGTGTTCATAGATTTTATGCTATTTCTGTAGGCAATACAAGGAAGATTTCGTATATTTGTTATAGAGAATTCAGGACGATGGCGTATAGGAAATACGATACTTGCTTCTTTGAGCGCTATGCCATGGCTGCTCTCAGGACCCTGCTTGGACACAAGTTCGATGATCTTGTGAACGAGGATCGTCCGGATCTTCAGAGCTCTGACGGCTCCCGTCTTGGCATAGAAGTGACCAGGGCGATGGATGGCGGAAAGGCTGCGGCCCAGCAGATGCTGAAGGATCTGGCCGGAATTTCCTCTACGCATGGAAGCGGTGACAGCCTCGTGGCCGAGATCCTCGAGACAGGTTACGGCTTCGGCCTGACCGACGGAAGGTATGTCGGAGGCCTCGAGCTTGAGTACTGGAAGCTCGCACTCCCGATGAAGGAGGTGATCGCGAGCAAGGTGGGGAAGGTGTCGTCCGGGTTCTATGGCGAGTTCAACGAGTTCGGACTCTTTGTCTTCAGCAAGGATTTCCTTGATGAGTGGCAGGTCCTCAAGACCGTGAACTACACCATCGACCTGCAGAAAGGAAATGAACTACGGTATGCACGTCTTTTCCTCCATTGCGCCGAGCGTCTCTATGCCTGCAACCTGGAGGAGGGGATTGCTCAGGAGTACAGGATCACCTACAGCGACATCAGTCCTGAGCAGAGAAGGGAATTTTATTTGAAATCGCTTGACTATGAAGTTAAGTAACGACATGCAATCTGAACTCCAGCAGATAGTTGACTTCTGCAGATTGATTGATAAGGAAAAGTTCGTGCAGCGAAGGACTTATCTGTCAGACGGTGAGCGCTTCGAAAATGATGCGGAACATGCGTGGCACATGGCCATGATGGCGCTTCTTCTCTCGGACTACTCGAACGAGAAGGTCGATCAGCTCAAGGTAGTGAGCATCCTGCTGGTGCATGATCTTGTCGAGGTGTATGCCGGAGATACCTTCGCGTATGATATAGAAGGTATGAAGACACAGAGGGAGAGGGAGCTCGCGGCTGCAGACAAGCTTTTCGCGCAGCTACCTGAGAATCTCGGACAGAAGATCCGCTCTCTCTGGGATGAGTTCGAGGAGTGGGAGACTCCGGAGGCGAAGTTCGCCCATGCATTGGACAACTTCCAGCCGCTGCTCCTTCAGAATGCAAGTGGAGGCAGAGCGTGGAGGGAAGGGGAGAGGAAGCTCTCGGAAGTGCTTCGCAGGAATGCAAGATCCGCAGAAGGGTCGGAAGTCCTCTGGGAATACGCCAGAAAGCACTTCATACAGGCCGAAATTGACCGGGGAAACCTGATTGATGACGAAAATGGCAGAGAATAAGGCCAAAGTAATTGGATAAGAAGATTAAATAAAGTTATATAACCTACTGAAAGTCAAGTAAATGACAGACGAACTATTAGTATACGACATTGCTCCGGAGGTTGAGGCATTCTCTACCAGGAGAGACTGTGTACTGCCATATCCAGTCATCCAGGCCCATCAGACGCACTCTGTCAACGTAGCTGTGATAGATCGTGATGACTATACCCGCGAGCAGCTCGAGGGAGTCGATGCCATGGTCACCAACCTCAGGGGAGTGGCGATCGGCATCAGGACCGCCGACTGTCTGCCGGTATTTCTATATGATCCGGTCAACCATGCTATCGGAGCCGCACATTCCGGATGGCGTGGAACCATAAACAAGATCGCCAACTGGACGATCCGTGCCATGGCCCTGAACTATGGCTCGAAGCCGAAGGACCTGATCGCGGTCGTCGGACCAGGAATCGGAGCCGATGCCTTCCAGGTAGGGGAGGAGGTCGCCCAGCTTTTCAAGCAGTCCGGCTTTCCTGTGGACAGGATCTGGTCGTTCCGTGGACCTAGGACCGAAGGTAGCATGGCCGGTGGCCATCACATCGATCTGCATGAGGTGGTGAAGATAACTCTCACAGAATCAGGAATTCCAGAGGAGAACATCCATATGACCGGAATCTGTACATATCAGAACGAGGAATTCTTCTCAGCTCGCCGCGAAGGAAGGGAGTGCGGCAGGATTATCAATTCAATCAAGCTGATCTAATCAGAATATACTAGACTAAACCAGATATTTTTACCGAAAGGGTAGGGGAGTGCAGCAGACGCTGTGCTCCCTTATTTGTTATATGTCATGACGGCGGATCGATACAGTTCTGGTTTCAGCAATTTTCAGGACAAAGATTCTTTTATTATTGCTTAGGTTTTGTTGTTTAAATAACAAATATGTGATATTTTTGTTAAGAAACACTAACGTAGATGATTGGAACGGAGAAATCGGTAAGGGAAAGAATTGCGTCCTGGGAAAGGGGTCGCATATTCTTCATCGACGACTTCTCAGACATGGAGAGCCAGGGGAGTGTCAGGATAGCACTGATGAGACTGGTATCGGAGAGCATGATCGTCAGGCTGGCGAGAGGTATCTACTGCTATCCTGGAATAAGCGATGGCTATGCACCGAAGATAGTACTGCCGACAGAGGAAACCATTGCCATGGCGCTTGCAGAGAAGGAAAGAGTAAGGATAACCCCTTATGGAGATCAGGCTGCGTACCAGCTTGGACTGACAGGTCTTAGGATATCGGACTTGAAGTATCTCACTGACGGTGCTCCGAGGAAGATCAATCTGGCGAAAGGTAGGAAAATCTACTTCAACCATACATCTGAAGTCAAGATATTCGACTACAGGAACAGTGACATGCAGCTCATCTCAGCCGCCATACGAGCGCTGGGACCAGAAGGCATAGGCCCGGAAGAGAAAAGGAAAATCAGGATAAGACTTGCGAATGTTCCTGAAAATGAATACCTTGGGGATATCTCCATACCACCCGCATGGGTGCAGGAAATCATAAGGGAAATACGCGAACAGTAAACTTTGAATAGCTAACGTCTCTGAGGAGGTGGGGGAGGAGGAATATCGCGCCTATGAGAATTATCATAGGCGTTCTTTATCATACCTCCGACCGGAAGACCGATGGAGATTCCATTGTCGAACTTGATGAACGGAGTGACGATAGGAGCGACCTCCATACGTCCGGTCATAGGATCCATATATCGCTGGGCACCGAGGTCTACTCCTACGCGGTCACTCTCGAAGGTCACGTATGCTCCGTAGCGCGAAGACTGGATATAAGGATAGAGGGCCGCGTTGAGATACGGCGCGCTGTTGACGTACTCTCCGAAGGCAGTGAAGCTTACAGATGGAGTGAGACGATATCTGAGCATCGCATCGACACCGAACTGATTGAACGAAGCGAATCCCATAGGAGCCTGGTTGCGCGCTGTGCCTGTGACCGTTGCGGAGAACCTGCCATGGGTATAATTTAGGCCCATCGCGGCGGACCTTGTCACGAGCAGGAAAGGCTGCTCGGTATAGGAATGCGTGCCGATCACAGTCAGCCCGTTGAAAGGAGTCGCCCAGCCTCCGGAGCCGTAGGACTGGATCATAGGATTATAGATGTCCAGGTCTTTCGAATCCGTCCTGACTGCAGAGAAACTCTCGATCTTCTTGAAATCGGGAACGGGATCCGGTGCCTCCAGGAATTCAAGAGAGGCCTCGGCATTCCTTATGGCCGAAGACCCGGCATTCCCGAACTCCCGTCCAGCATTGTTCTGGGCGTAGGCAGAGCCTGCGCACAGCAGCAACGGGACGATAGATATCAGCAACTTGGTGTTCATGTTTCAAATATAGCGATAATTGGCCTATCTTTGCGTCCGTTTCAGAAAGACGCGCTTTATATTTAGCATAAACTATTCCAAAGATGGAGGTAGAGCTCAAAGGACATTACGGTTATCGCAGAATCGTCAGGACCATGGTACCTATGGTGCTGACAATGCTCGTCACGTCCGTCTACACCATCGTCGACGGCTTCTTCATCTCCAACTACGCCGGCAGCGACGCCTTCGCCGGGATGAACCT
>JAKSSP010000018.1 GCA_024403035.1 Mogibacterium sp. | reverse complement strand
TGGAGCAGGTGAAGGGAATCGAACCCTCGACGTAAGCTTGGGAAGCTCAAGTTTTGCCATTAAACTACACCTGCATTTATTGTGCTTATACAGTATACCGCAGAAGCCCTGTTTTGTCAGTTTGTTTTTTCCTTTGCAACTGTCAGTATCGCGATTCCCACAAGGATGGCGGCTGTACCGCAGATCTCGGTGATGTGATAGCTCTGGCTGAGCCACAGGGCTGATGCCGCCAGCGCGGTCACCGGTTCAAAGAGGTTGTAGACTCCACCCCTGACGGGACCGACTATGCTTGTGCCGTACAGGAAGAGCGCGAAGGCGAACGCGGCGCCCGGAAGGATTATGAATATCATGCCCCAGATCATCTGGACATCCCATACTGCCGGGAAGTTCCATAGCTTACAGAACGGAGCGATTACTATGCCTCCTACGAAGAGCCCCCAGCCCACCGTTTCAAAAGTGCCGTAGCGCTTTATGAGTTTTGACGGAAGCGTGATATACAGAGCACAGCAAAGCGCGGATATGAGTCCGGATATCAGTGCAAGCGGATGTATTGCCAGCTCGCTTATGTCTCCATGTGTGGAAATGAGGAGCGATCCCGTTATTACCAGCGCGAGCGCCGCCAGTTCTGCCAGAGCAGGCTTTCTGTGTTCCTTGATTATCACATAAATCAGCACAAACACCGGTGCTGTCTGCTGTATGGCGGACGCTATGCCCGCGTTGCTGTAATCGATCGAAATATAGTATGTCGGCTGGCAAAGGCCGAAAGCGAACACAGCTATAATGAGCAGCCTTATAACGGAAGCGCGGTCCTTCCATATATCGAAAAGACCGCGTCTGTTCCTGAAAAAAGCAAACAGAAGCAGGGCAAATCCCGATGCGATCATGCGAAAATTCACCATCCACATCGTATCCACCCCGCGGGCCATGAGGTACTTGCTGACTACTGCGTTCAGTCCCCAGAGCCCTGCTCCAAGCAAGGTTATCAGTGTGCCGCTTAGCATCTGCCTGTTACTGATTTGCTCCGACGACATTTATAGCGACAGTTCCCGTCGCCTTATCTGTCACGGTAACCTTGATCATATATGATCCGCTTGGCATGCTGACTTTCTGCGCGTTCGTGCCGCTTATAAAGGCCGTATACTGAGCTTCGCCGTCCACTTCCGGAAGCTCGTCCGGATTATCCATTCCTTCAGCGCTGATGAACTCGATAGTCATCTCGCCGGATTCCAGATTCGGCTCGATGCTGAGCTGCTCACCTTCTTCGAACTCCAGCGAACCTGTCACAAAGTAACCTCCAGTGTCCGCTTTGCTGGCAGTGACCGTCATGCTTTTATCATCGATCAGCTCTCCGCTGAGTTCAGACTTTCCGCAAGAGACCATTGTCAGCATGGAAGCGGCCAGTATCATAACCGCCATTATTGATATTAGTTTTTTCATTTTTTCCTCCTGAATCAGTTAATTTTATCTGTAGCCATAAAGCAAGGCAGGTCAGATCAGTTCATCCATTGCCGCCTTTATCATCGCAGGCAGCCTTCTGCAATTCTCTTCAGAACTCGCCGCGACGGATACCCTCACGCCCCTTTCTAGCGGTATCAGGAACACGTTCTTCTCATTGAGTTTTTCGCAGAGCCTGTCAGGTTCGCTGAACGGTACTGTCACAAAGAATCCCGCGCTGAAAGGTACTATCTCAAGACCGCATCTAGAGGCTTTCTCCTCGAACGCCCTTCCTCTCGCGAGCAGCATGTCGCGCGCCGTTGCCCTTTCAGCCTCCACCTCAGCCAGAAGACCCTCTTCGGCGTATATGCGTTCTATCACTTCCTGAGGTGCTCTTGGCGGGTTCGACCATGTCGCCCTGGATGAGAACGTGTTGATCCGTCCGAACTCCTCGGCGACTTCAGGGCTGTGAGCCAGGCATATCATTGCCGCACATCTTGCCCCATATAATGTAAAAGTCTTTGAGGCGCTGTATGCTATGATAGGCAGTATGTTCGATCTGAGATTGTCCACGACACCGAGGAACCTTCTCACTTCTTCCGGCTCGCCCGCGAAATCGATGTATGCCACATCGAGCACCAGCGCTACCTTTTTATCCAGAGGCACCTCATCGAGCACCTTTTTCACCCCGTACCAGTCGTCCATCGTAAGCGCGTAGCCGGTCGGGTTATTTGCCGGTGTGTTGAGGATGATGACCAGGTGTTCCTGGTTCCTCGTAAGCTTCTTTACCTTGTAATCAAAATCAGCAATATTGAAACAGCCTTCGTCATCGAACATATCAAAGCGCTCGATACCACGGTACAGTTCAGCCGCTATGCTTTTATACGGAGCCCAGTGCCAGCTGTGCGTAAGTATCCTGTCTCCCGGGCACGAATAGTTCGCGATGGCGTTCCTTATTGAGCCGGTGCCTCCCGGTGTGCCCACCACGCAGACATAGCTCTTCGGCTCATAGCTTCCGAGAGCCGCTTTCAGGATTGCCCTTTTGAATCCCGGAGTTCCCGCGATAGGCGCATACGCTGCGAACTTGTCCGCAGGAAGGCTCTTCATCTCCTTCTCTACCGATTTCAGTACCAGAAGCTTTCCCTCATCGTCGTAAAGCGCTCCGACAGTGGCATTTATGACCTCCGCCGGTCCGTACTTCGCGGCCGCATCAAGGGCCTTTCCGCTCGCGGCAAAAACTTTATCTTCCTTAGGGATCTCTCGTCCGTTATATGCAGCCATGCTTTTCATAATCGTTTCCTCTGTCTGCAGTCACCGTCCGATGACTACTCTTTTTATTGTTTCACCGAAGCCGCTGTACTTGGCTTCGTATTCTGTTTCTATATTGTTAGCGACCGCCTCGGGATCCGCATGCAGGTCTCTGGTTATATCCAGAATCTTCAGGTCCGCCGCGATGATCTCAAGGACCGACCAGTTGAACAGATCGGTATTATCCGTCTTGAAGATGACCCTTCCCTCAGGTTTAAGGACCCTGAAATATGATTTCAGTCTGTCCCTGTAAGTGAGTCTCCTCTTGTACCAGTAGTTCTTAGGGAGCGGATCGCTGAAGTTGAGGTAGATGCCGTCAGCTTCAGCATTGCCGAACCATTCAGATAGGTCTCCGGCCAGCTCCGGCACAAAGGCAACGTTTTTATGGCCAAGCCTGCGCACCTTTTCCATGGCCCGCAGCATCACGCTCTTGTTTCCTTCGACCGCAACAAAAAAGTGCTGTGGTTCGCGCGCCGCCAGCTCTGAAATGAACTTGCCCTTGCCGCATCCGATCTCAATGAAAAGCGGCGCGCCGCCGGAGCGTTCACCCCAGCGCCCGCGCATCGCAGCCGGATCATCGATGAGCAGATCCGCGTAGGCTTCGTATTTAGCATCCAGGTTTTTGAGTTTTCTCTGTCTCATGTATGGTCTTTCGCCGCCGGTTTTTATAGCGTTATGAACCGTGACGCGATTATTACAGCAAGGAAAAGCACCATCAGGACCGCCGCGACCGCGTCGCCGCGCCTGAACTTTATCTCATTCATGCGGGTACGTCCGCCTCCGCCGCGGTAGCATCTGGCCTCCATGGCCAGCGCAAGGTCCTGCGCGATACGGAACGAACTTACAAAGAGCGGCACCAGAATAGGTATGAGGCTCTTTGCTCTCTGCAGCAGGTTTCCGGACTCAAAGTCCGCGCCTCTCGCCTGCTGTGCCTTGATGATCTTGTCGGTCTCCTCCATCAGTGTCGGGATGAACCTTAAAGCAATGGTCATCATCAGCGCTATCTCATGGCTCGGCAGCCCTATCTTTGAGAACGGCTTGAGCAGTTTCTCCAGCCCGTCGGTCAGTTCGACAGGCTTTGTTGTCAGCGTCATTACCGAAGATCCGATGATGAGAAGCACGAGCCTGACCGCCATGAAGAACGCGCGGTGCACGCCTTCATACGTGATAGTCAGGAACTTCCAGTGCCACAGCACCCTGCCCTCTACCATAAACAGGTTCAGGACGAACGTGAAAGCTATGATAAGGAACACCGCCGTAAGTCCTCTGAAGATGAACTTCAGCGGCACCCTCGATACCGCGATCACCGCAAACAGCGCAGCCGCGGCAATGAGAAATCCCCAGAAATTATTTACGACAAAGAGCTCTATTATGTAGAGCAGTGTCGCGATTATCTTGGTCCTGGCGTCGAGCCTGTGGACCGCAGAATCGCCCGGATAATACTGACCCAGAGTGATGTCTCTTATCATCCGCGGGCTTCCTCCAAGTAAGTCTTTATATCTTCAGCTGCCTCATCGATGGTGATAGCGTCGCTTTTGAACGCCGGCGCCTTGCTCTTTATGAGCTCGGTGATCTCCCTTGCAGGCGGCAGAGCCAGTCCCATTACCTCGAGTCTTTCCCTTTGAGAGAACACCTCCTTAGGTGTTCCGGAAAGCGCTATCGTTCCCTCGCTCATCACGATGACCTTGTCCGAGAGCATAGCTATGTCTGCCATGTTATGAGATACAAAGATAAGTATGATGCCCATTTCATCGTGTATGCGTCTCCCCATGGCGAGTATGTCTCTGTGAGCGGAAGGATCGAGTCCCGCTGTTGGCTCATCAAGAATAAGTATCTCAGGCCCCATCGCGATGACTCCCGCTATAGCTACGCGGCGCTTCATTCCGCCGGAAAGCTCGAACGGCGACATGTCCTTTATCTCTTCATAGTCAAGACCCACAAGTCCGACAGCGTTCCTGACCTTCTCCTCGATCTCCTCTTCTTCCATGCCGAGGTTCTTAGGTCCGAACGCCACATCCTTTGCGACGGTCTCCTCAAAGAGCTGGTACTCAGGGTACTGGAAGACCAGGCCCACCTTGCGTCTGACCTCGGTCATCTTCGTCTTTCCGTCCGTGATGCACTGACCATTCACGATTATTTCGCCTGAGGCCGGCTTGATCAGTCCGTTCAGATGCTGAAGCAATGTCGATTTGCCGGATCCGGTATGACCGATTATGCCCAGGGTCTCCCCGTCACACACATCAAAAGAGACGTCGCGGAGCGCGACTGTCTCGCCCGGCATGCCGGCATTGTATATGTAATTGAGGTCCCTTACTTCTATCGACATTTCTGTATATAGTCCGCTATATCCTCAGCAGTCGTCAGTTTCTCAGGCAGGCCCGCCTTGTCACGCAGCTCTATCTCAGGCGGCATCTCAAGTCCGGCTCTCTCTATCATCTCCTTATCGGAGAAAAGAGCCGCCGGCGTCCTGTCGCACAGCACCTTGCCGTTCTTAAGGACTATTACACGCTCCGCCTGCTCTGCCTCGCTCATGAAATGCGTTATGAGTATGCAGGTAATACCTTCCGAGTGAAGCTCTTTGATTATATCCATCACGCCTGCGCGGCCCTTAGGGTCGAGCATCGCGGTCGGCTCGTCAAAGACTATGCAGTCCGGCATCATTGCTATCGCTCCTGCGATCGCTATGCGCTGCTTCTGTCCGCCGGAAAGCATGTGGGCTCCCTTGTCCTTGAGCTCAAACATACCTACCCTTATGAGCGCGTTGTCTACACGCTCTCTTATCTCCGCCGGATCGATGCCGAGGTTTTCAGGGCCAAAAGCCACGTCATCCTCAGCTATGGTCGACACCAGCTGATTGTCAGGATTCTGAAAGACCATGCCCACGCGGCTCCTGACATCCCATATGGTTTCGTAATCAGCTGTATCAAAACCATCCACGACAACAGTACCCGCCGTAGGTGTCAGCAGGCCGTTGAGGCACTTGGCAAGCGTTGATTTGCCCGAGCCGTTCATGCCGGCGATGGCAACGAAGCTGCCCTTCTCGATGTCCAGAGTGACACCGTCCAGAGCTACCTTTCCGGGTACTTCATTACCGCCTTCGTCGATCTTAGTAAATTCGATTCTAAGGTCTTTTATCTCAATGAATCCCATCCTGTTGAGTATATCACAATCATCTGTATAATCACTCAAATAATTGCAGACAACGAAAAAGCCGACATATGCCGACCCAACGTAAGTGCTTTATATGTTAACCCTTTTGCTGGTCGTATTTTACTCCCAAGCAAATAACAGGTCAACAAATTTATAGTGTTTTTTCACAAAAATATTTCAAGTTTCTTTGTGAAAATTCACAATTTTCCAGTTCGCAGCAGCACTATTTGTTCTCAAACACTTCGCCCGCGTATACCTTGGAAGCGTCCACTTTTGCTTTTACTTCCTCGTTCCACTTTGCAGGATCAATATCATGGATCGCAACGGACAGATGGCTTCTCTCGCATCCAAGCGACTCCATCATGGCTTCCACAACAGCTTCAGCTACTTCTTTCTTCTTCTCCTCGGTCCTTCCCGAGAACATGCTGATATCGATATGCGGCATTTTTATACCCCCTTTTTATATCCTGCGCACAGCTTAGAGAAGCGCCTCAAGCTGTGCCTTCTGCATCAGGCCGGCTTCCTTGAACGTGATCTCTCCGTTCTTTACGACCATGATGGTAGGGATGCTCATGATGCCAAGCTGCATAGCTATAGGCATAGCCTCATCGATGTTGAGCTTGCAGAACTTCACGTCCGGTCTTTCCTCGGAAAGCTGATCGACGATAGGTCCCTGCATCTTGCAAGGTCCGCACCAGTCTGCGTAAAAGTCCACGAGCACAGTGCCCTCAGCCTTCATAACTTCGTTTTCATAAGTATCTCCAGTCAGTTTGATTACCATTCTTGTTTCCTCCTTTATCAAATGATTCTTACAGTCGGATTATAGCACACTGTGTCCGTCAATTGTGAACGTGTGATGAATGTAAGCTTAACAAAAAGGACGCTGCCGAAACAGCGCCCTTGTAATTTGTAAAACGCAGGATTTTTT
>JAKSSP010000017.1 GCA_024403035.1 Mogibacterium sp. | reverse complement strand
AAAAAATCCTGCGTTTTACAAATTACAAGGGCGCTGTTTCGGCAGCGTCCTTTTTAGTGCAAGAGTATTTGCTCAACAGATAATTTGTTATTAGATGTCAAAACAGATACTAAAACTCGAAAAAAGTGCCGGACATCAAAAGAAGTGCTCTGAGTGCAGGAATAAGTGCTTTTTCGGTTCGACAGTTTTATATAAAAGATATACCATCAAGACACATCGGGAGCGCGATCGATAACCATCAAAACTCATTGATAACAGAGAAACTTCACCAGGAAGGAGAATAAAATGGCATACAATCAGAACTACTCACAGGGGAGCAATGACAAAGTCCGCTTCGATCTGATGGAACATATCGGGGTGCTCGCCAAAAAGGATAACGGGTGGACCAAAGAGGTAAATATCGTAGCCTGGAACGGAGGCAAGGCAAAGGTGGATATCCGTGAGTGGGACCCGGAGCATACAAGAATGACTAAGGGCATCACGCTATTTGAGGAAGAGGCGGAGACTCTCGTAAAGGCGCTCGCCCGCAGATACGGACTGAGATACATCAACAATGCCCCGCGTCCGGAAGCAGCACAATCACATACAGAGGCACATACTGCAGCAGCCGAGGAACCTGTTGCTGCTGCTCACGCGGAAACACAGGCGGCGTTTGACGAACAGGCAGAAGAGCTCCCTTTCGATGAAGCGGCTGAAGAGACAGCCGCCGGGCAAAGTTGACCGACGGCCGGCAGGATGATAGACTCAATTGACAAATCCAAAAGGAGCACACACAGGTCAAATGAAAGTCGCATTCCATACGCTGGGCTGCAAAGTTAATCATTATGAGACGGAGGCCATAAAGGAGGCCTTCGTTTCCCGTGGCGCTGAAATCGTTGGGGAGGAAGACCCTGCCGACGTCTATATCATAAACACCTGCACCGTGACCAATATAGCGGACAGAAAGTCCAGGCAGTTCATCCGCAGGGCAAAGAAGGCCAATCCGAATGCGGTCATAGTCGTGACGGGCTGCTACGCGCAGGTTGCTTCAGATGATGTCGCGGCCATGCCGGAAGTCGATCTGATCATGGGCAACAACCGCAAGTCTGAGATATGCGGTCTTGTGATGGAAAAGCTAGCGTTTAAAAGCAGCACAGCGGCTTCGGCAGAAGGATCAGGCGCTTCAGACAGCAACCGCGCTGAAGTGCTGGTGACACCGCGCAATGAGCTCACTTTCTACGAGGACCTGGGAAAGATAAAGTCAGCCAGCGATGAAATGTCCCGCGCTTATATAAAGATCCAGGACGGCTGCGACAGATTCTGCTCGTACTGCCTTATTCCTTACGCGAGGGGTCCGGTAAGGAGCCGGCCCGCAGCAGAGATAGTCGAAGAGGTGAGGGATCTGGTCGAGGCAGGATTCAGGGAGGTGGTCCTCACGGGGATAAACACCGCTCTTTATGGCACGGAAGCCGGGGCGGAATGCAGCCTGTCAGAACTCCTGACCATGCTTGATGAACTTGAGTCTTCCGAAGACTTCCGCGTAAGGCTCAGTTCGCTGGAGCCGACGGTAGTGGACAAGGATAATGTCGAAGAGATAATCAGGCACAGGAGGCTGTGTCACCATCTGCATCTTTCCGTTCAGAACGGCAGCGACTCCGTGCTCAAAGCCATGAACCGGCATTACACACGCGATGAGTATCTGGACATCGTGTTCATGCTCCGCAGCCATGACCCGCTGTTTGGCATCACAACGGATATCATCGTCGGATTCCCGGGCGAGACGGATAAAGACTTTGAAGACACGCGGGATATAGTAAAGAAGTCGGCCTTTGGCAGGACGCACGTGTTCCGCTACTCGCCCCGCAAGGGTACAGCCGGAGCCGCGATGAAGGACGCGGTCCCCGAGCAGATCAAGAAGGACAGGGCGGAGGCGCTCGAGAGTCTCGGTGAGAAGGCGGCAAAAGCATTCACCGGGGCAAACCTGGGAATTACGCACACAGTCCTCATTGAAGAATCCTGCGATGGCTACGCGACAGGCTATACAGGCAATTACATCAAGGCATATATAGAGGATCCGGAAGGGTGGATCGAAGCAGGCAAGCTGTACAAAGCCGTACTGACCCGCACGTTCAGGGACGGAGCTCTGGCGGTTCTTGAATAATAAAGCCATGAAGAATACAATTAAAGCGAAGATACAAAGGCTGTTTGTAAAGATAAAAAGGAGGATAGGAGACATGGATGACTGCATCTTCTGCAAACTCGCGAACGGCGACATCCCTACGGACATGGTCTACCAGGACGACAAGATCGCTGTGTTCCGCGATGCCGCGCCGCAGGCTCCGGTTCACATGCTGATGGTGCCTAAGACCCACGTGGCATCGCTCGACGACCTGACTGACGAGCACGCTGACCTCATGGCGCACATGATGCTCAAGATCAAGGAGGTCTGCGCGCAGGAGGGCCTGGATAACGGCTATCGCTGCGTGATCAATACCGGAGAGGACGGACAGCAGACAGTAAAGCACCTGCATATCCACATACTCGGCAAGCGCGCAATGCAGTGGCCGCCGGGCTAAAGGCCAATGGGCTTTGTCTGAAATAACGGTGAATATTCCGGATAAATGAACGGAATATGCACCGTTTTCTTTTGTTTCAATATACAGTCAGGAGAGCTGCTGAACGTCAATCTATATATAGTGGGGCGGGGGCATGGGGGAGCACTATCTGTGGTGGTGGAGGAAACGCGGAACACAGTGTTGGGCATCCGCGATCAGAAAGCCCCAAATTTCAAGCTTTTCAGGCTCTGTGCACCTTCAAAAATACTCAAAAAACATTTCAAAAAAGGCTTGCATTCCGGTGCGCCTGTATATATAATTCAAAGGCTTGTTAAACGCGAAGAAGCAGGAAGTTACCGTGCTAGCGGATAATTTCTGCCGAGAAGTCCTCACACGATGGGGGCGAAGGGTTTCGCTTTTTTGTTGTGTGCCATACCGTAGGAAACGCGCGAAAGAGTGTAAGGCACTTCGGCGAAGGGCACAGGGACAGCAAAAACGCTGAAATTTCAAGGGATTCCAATGAGTTGCATGGAGCCCCGCGAGAGGCAGGCGCAGGCGAAGTCCTGTACAAGCATAGCGAAAATTAGTACGAAAAACCAAAACAGGAGGAAAGCAATGAGCGAATTACAGAAAATCAGGATCAGAATGAAGGCTTATGACCACGCTCTTCTGGACAAGTATGCTGCGAAGATCGTAGAGACAGTCAAGAAGACGGGCGCTGATGTAAGCGGACCTATTCCGCTGCCGACAGAGAAGGAAGTCGTAACTATCATCAGAGCGGTCCATAAGTACAAAGACAGCAGAGAGCAGTTCGAGCAGAGAACACACAAGAGACTCATCGACGTTACAAACGCGACCAACAAGACGGTCGAGGCTCTGCAGAAGCTCGACGCACCTGCAGGTGTTGATATCTACGTCAAGCTCTAATCCGTATTAGTAAGATCACACGAGAGGGACGCCGGACCCAAGCACCGGCAGAGCCAAACCGGAGTGATCCGCTGTAAGAACAGGAGGAAACACATATGAAAACATTGCTGGGAAAGAAGATCGGAATGACTCAGATCTTCGCAGAAGACGGAACAGTCATCCCGGTAACTGTCGTTGAGGCAGGCCCGGTGGCAGTCGTTCAGGTAAAGACTGTCGAGACAGACGGCTATGACGCAGTCCAGGTGGGCTACGAAGATCAGAAGCCGCAGAGAGTCAACAAGCCGCTCGCAGGACACTACGCGAAGGCAGGCGTTGGCACAAAGAAGTACCTCGCTGAGTTTAAGCCGGGCGAGGGAGAGGCTTACGAAGTAGGTCAGGAAATCACGGTAGCGGACTTTGAAGAAGGCATGAAGCTCGATGTTACAGGAACATCCAAGGGTAAAGGAACCCAGGGTAACATCAAGAGACACGGCCACCGCAGAGGACCGATGAGCCACGGCTCAAAGCACAAGAGACTCGCCGGAGCATTGGCAGCCGGTACTTATCCTTCAAGAGTCTTCAAGGGCAACAAGGCACCTGGAAGAATGGGAAGAGATACAGTCACAGTTCAGAACGTAGTGCTCGTTAAGAAGCTCGAAGATCGCAACATCATGCTGATCAAGGGCGCCGTTCCGGGAAGGAAGGGCGGACTCCTGAAGATCAGACCGGCGGTCAAGGGTCAGGATAAGTAAGCGGAAAGGAGGAACTGAAAATGGCAAAGCTGAACGTAGTAAACGTTGAAGGCAAGAAGGTCGGAGACATCACTCTGAACGATGAGATCTTCGGAATCGAGCCAAACGAATTCGCAGTACAGGCAGTCATCAAGAACTACCTGGCAAACCAGAGACAGGGAACCCAGTCCGCAAAGACAAGAGCTGAGGTCAGAGGAGGCGGCCGCAAGCCTTTCAGACAGAAGGGAACAGGACGCCACAGACAGGGCAGCTCGACAGACCCATCACAGGTCGGCGGCGGAGTGGTATTCGCACCAAAGCCAAGAGACTACAGATACTCGCTCAACAAGAAGCTCAAGAGACTCGCTCTCAAGTCGGCGCTCTCCGCAAAGGTTGCTGACAACGAGCTGATCGTAGTAGACGAGTTCAAGTTCGCAGAGCCTAAGACCAAGGAAATGGTCAAGGTTCTTGAGAACATCAAGGCAGACAAGAAGGCGCTGATCGTCATGGATGAGAAGGATGAAAACGTTGTAAGATCCGCTCACAACATCCCGGGCGTCAGGACAGCACTGGTAAGCACCATGAACGTATACGAGATCGTAAACCACTACACACTCGTGCTCACCAAGGCAGCAGCCAAGAAGATCGAGGAGGTGTACGCATAATGAAGACTGGATACGACGTATTACTGAGGCCTATCATCACTGAGAACAGCATGGATATGGCTGCGGAAAAGAAGTACGCATTCAAGGTTGCGCAGACCGCAAACAAGACCGAGGTCCGCAAGGCTGTCGAAGAGATCTTCGGCGTAGACGTAGCCAAGGTCAACATCATGAACGTCAGCGGAAAGAGAAAGAGACTGGGAAGAACATTCGGAACGACATCTTCATATAAGAAGGCGATCGTTACACTCACTCCTGACAGCAAGGAGATCGAGCTCTTCTCAGACATGTAATTAAGGAGGCAGTAGGAAATGGGAATCAGAAAGTATAAACCGACATCCCCGGGACTCAGAGGTATGACGGTCTCCACATTCGAGGAGATCACTACCGATAAGCCGGAAAAGTCTCTTACCGTCACCCTTAAGAAGCACTCGGGAAGAAACGTAAGAGGCAAGATCACCGTCAGACACAGAGGAGGCGGTTACAGACCTAAATACAGGATCATCGACTTCAAGAGAACGAAGGACGATATCCCTGCAACAGTAAAGACGATCGAGTACGATCCGAACAGAACGGCAAACATCGCACTCCTCGTTTACGCAGATGGAGAGAAGAGATACATCATCGCTCCTAACAAGCTGAAAGTCGGCGACGTCGTTGAGTCGGGTCCGAACGCGGACATCAAGCCGGGCAACGCACTGCCGATCGCAAACATTCCTCTCGGCACGATCATCCACAACATCGAGCTCAAGCCGGGCAAGGGCGGACAGCTGGTAAGAGCAGCCGGTAACGGCGCTCAGCTGATGGCCAAGGAGGGAGACTACGCACAGGTCAGACTCCCGTCCGGAGAGGTCAGAATGGTAAGCATGAAGTGCAGAGCCACAATCGGCGAGGTTGGCAACATCGATCACGGCAACATCCAGATCGGTAAGGCCGGCCGCAAGAGACACATGGGATGGAGACCTACAGTCAGAGGTTCCGTTATGAACCCTAACGATCACCCACACGGCGGTGGTGAAGGTAGAGCTCCGATCGGACGTAAGGGTCCTGTCACTCCATGGGGCAAGCCGACACTCGGTTACAAGACACGTAAGAAGAACAAAGACTCTAACAAGTACATTGTTAAGAGAAGAAACGGCAAGTAGAGAGGAGCAAATTAATGGGAAGATCGCTTAAGAAAGGCCCGTTCGTAAACAAGAAGCTTCTTGAAAGAGTAGAGGCAATGAACGCAGCCAATGAAAAGACCGTACTTAAGACATGGTCAAGATCATCAACTATTTTCCCTCAGATGATCGGTCACACGATCGCTGTCCATGACGGACGCAAGCATGTGCCTGTATACATCACAGAGGATATGGTTGGACACAAGCTCGGCGAGTTTGCTCCGACCAGAACATTCAAGGGTCACTCCGGTGACAGAAAACTCTAAGACAGAAAGTAACAGAAAGGAGAAGCAAATACTATGGAAGCTAAAGCAGTAGCCAAGTATGTAAGAATGTCTTCAAGCAAGCTCAAACCTGTTACTGATCTGGTAAGAGGTAAGGACCTGAATGAAGCACTCACAATTCTCAAGTTCACCCCGGGTAAGGGTTCTGAGCTTATCGAGAAGGTAGTAAAGTCCGCAGCAGCTAACGCTGAGAACAATCACGAGATGGATCCTGACAAGCTCTATGTAGCAGAGATCAACGCAAACCAGGGTCCTACAATGAAGCGCTGGAGACCGGGCGCACAGGGCAGAGCGGGCATGATCCTGAAGAGAACTAGCCACATCTACGTTACTCTGAAGGAAAGAGAAGCCGCTGTAAAACCGGCAAAGGAAACTAAGAAGGAGGAGGTTCGCTAATGGGACAGAAAGTTAATCCACATGGAATGAGAGTTGGCGTCAACAAGGACTGGAGCTCCAAGTGGTATGCCGACAAATCAAAGTTTGCGGATCTCCTGGTAGAAGACAATCAGATCAGAGCATTCGTAAAGAAGAAACTGTACAACGCCGGCGTTTCGAACATCGTTATCGAGCGTAAGGGCGCTGACGAGGTCAAGGTGATCGTCATGGCTGCAAGGCCTGGTATGGTCATCGGAAGATCCGGCGAGGGAATCGACGAATTCAAGAAGGCACTCGTCAAGCTGACAGGCAAGAAGGTAGACGTAAGCATCGAGGAAGTCAGAAAGACAGAACTCGACGCGCAGCTCACGGCAGAGAGCGTAGCTCAGTCTCTCGAGAGAAGAACTTCGTTCAGAAGAGCCATGAAGCAGCCTATCGGCCGCACAATGAAGGCCGGTGCCAAGGGCATCAAGATCGTCTGCTCCGGCAGACTCGGCGGTGCCGAGATCGCAAGATCCGAGAAGTACAGTGAAGGAAACGTGCCTCTGCACACTCTGAGAGCGGATATCGATTATGGATTCGCTGAGGCTGACACGACATACGGCAAGATCGGCGTAAAGGTCTGGATCAACCACGGCGAGATTCTCGACAAGGGCCTCAAGGATTCCGTACCAAAGGCTGAGGACAGAAGAGACAAGAAGGGCAGACGTAATGACCGCAAGGACAGAAGGTCAGCCGGAAGGTCCGACAGAAGAGACGGAAGAAGATTTGACGGCCGCGAGGCTAAGCCTGAGGTAAAGCCTGCAACTACTAGAGTTCGCAAGGCCCCTAAGGCGGCTCCTGCTCCGGCAGCTGAGCCACAGGCAGAAGCAGCACAGGAGACAGAAGCATAGTATTAAGGAAAGGAGAAACTCGCCATGTTAATGCCAAAACGCGTTAAGCGCAGAAAACAGCACCGTGGCAGAATGAAGGGCATTGCAACAAAGGGCAATGCGGTGGCATACGGTACATATGGACTCATGGCTGACGGACGCGGCTGGATCGACTCGAAGCAGATCGAGGCTGCCCGTGTAGCGATGACAAGGTCCATCAAAAGAGGCGGTAAGGTTTATATCAAGATCTTCCCGCATAAGCCGGTAAGTAAGAAGCCTATTGGAGTACGTATGGGATCCGGAAAGGGAGCTCCTGAGTACTGGGTAGCTGTAGTAAAGCCGGGCAGAGTTATGTTCGAGATCGACGGAGTCACAGAGGCTCAGGCCAGAGAGGCTATGAGACTCGCGGCTCACAAACTGCCGATCAAGTGCAAGTTCGTTGTTAAGGGACAGGAAGGAGGAGCGCAGTAATGGACCTGAACAAGATCAGAAAAATGACAGATCAGGAAAGAACTGCTGAGCTCGAAAGAATGAAGCAGGAGCTCTTCAACCTGAGATTCCAGCACGTCACAGGACAGCTGGAGAACCCCGTCAGAATGAGAGAAGTAAGAAGAGATATCGCCAGAGTCAAGACCATCATGAGAGAGGTCGAGCAGGGCAGGAACGCGTAGAAAGGAGGAGACTGACAGATGGAAAGAAGCAGAAGAAAGACCAGAGTCGGAGTCGTTACAAGCGACAAAATGGATAAGACTATCGTAGTCGCAACTGAAGAGATCGTCAGACACCCTCTCTACGGCAAGGGAGTCAAGAGGACTGTAAAGTTCAAGGCCCATGACGAGAAAAATGAGTGTGGCATCGGCGATAAGGTCCTGATCATGGAGACCAGACCTCTGTCCAAGGACAAGAGATGGAGACTCGTCAGGATCGTAGAGAAAGCTAAGTAAGGAGGCAACGGATCATGATACAGACAGAAACAAGATTAAGAGTTGCCGACAATTCCGGAGCTAAAGAGCTGCTCTGCATCAGAGTCCTCGGAGGCACAGGCCGCAAGTATGCGAATATCGGAGACATCATCGTTTGCACAGTCAAGGATGCGACTCCGGGCGGCGCCGTAAAGAAGGGCGATGTAGTCAAGGCAGTAGTTGTAAGGACCAAGCGCGGCACAAGAAGAACTGACGGTTCGTACGTCAAGTTCGATCAGAACGCGGCAGTCATCATCAAGGACAAGAACGACAAGACACCGGTAGGTACACGTATCTTCGGACCTGTCGCAAGAGAGCTGAGAGACTGCGGTTTCATGAAGATCGTGTCCCTGGCACCGGAAGTACTGTAGGAGGTGCAAGAGATGCAGATCAAGAAAGACGATACAGTAGTAGTGATCGCAGGTAAGGACAAGGGCAAGACAGGCCAGGTCCTCAGAACGATCCCTAAGAAGAACAAAGTAGTTGTTGAAGGCGTAAACATGCAGACAAAGCATGCCAAGGCAACAAGGACATCCGGTTCCGAGATCAAGCACATGGAGGGACCTATCGACGCTTCCAACGTTATGTTCTATGACAAGGATGCCAAGAAGGCCACCAGAATCGGTCACAAGGTAGAGGATGGCAAGAAGGTAAGAGTCTCGAAGAAGAGCGGTAAGGTAATCGACTAGGAAAGGAGGAGCAAAAGTGGAAATCAGACTTAAAGACAAGTATAAAAAAGAAGTTTTCAAAGCCATGCAGGACCGTTTCGGCTACTCCAACCCTATGGAAGTTCCTAAACTGACCAAGATCACGATCAACATGGGACTTAGCGAAGCAAAGGACAACGCAAAGGTGCTCGAGAGCGCGGTCAAGGAGATCGCCCTCATCGCAGGTCAGAGACCTGTAGTCACAAAGGCAAGAAAGTCCATCGCTAACTTCAAGGTCAGAGAGGGAATGCCGGTCGGAGCCAAGGTCACTCTCAGAGGCGACAGAATGTACACATTCGCTGACAAACTGTTCAACATCTCTCTTCCGAGAGTAAGGGACTTCAAGGGTCTCAGCAGGAACTCGTTTGACGGCAGAGGCAATTACTCCATGGGTCTCAAGGAGCAGCTCATATTCCCTGAGATCGTGTACGATAACGTTGAAACGATCAAGGGCATGAACATCGTCTTCACAACAACAGCGAAGACTGACGAAGAAGCTCAGGCACTGCTGGAGCTCATGGGAATGCCGTTTGAGAAGAGCGCTCGCTAGTATAGGAGGAGAAAATGGCAAAGACTTCACTGAAAGTTAAGCAGACAAGGAAGCCGAAATATTCGACAAGAGCCTATACAAGATGCAAGGTTTGCGGAAGACCGCACTCCGTGCTCAAGAAGTATGGCATTTGCCGTATCTGCTTCAGAGAGCTTGCTTACAAGGGCGAGATCCCTGGTGTCAAGAAGGCAAGCTGGTAAACAACAGACAACATTTTCGCAGGCCCTATATATAAATATGTAGAGTATAGGGAACCACGTTAAGAAAGGAGAACTTACTGTTATGTCAATGACAGACCCAATCGCAGATATGCTGACAAGAATCAGAAACGCGAACACTGCAGGTCACGCTTCCGTAGACGTACCGGCTTCGAAGATGAAGAAGTCGATCGCGGAGATCCTCCTCAACGAGGGATTCATCAGCGGATATGAAGTAGTTTCTGACAATGCTCAGGGTACTATCAAGATCGATCTCAAGTACGGCCCTGGCCGCGAGAAGACGATCATCGGAATCAAGAAGATATCAAAGCCGGGACTCAGAGTCTACGCTAAGGCTGACAGAGTACCGAAGGTCCTCGGAGGACTCGGTATCGCCATCCTGTCCACTTCCAAGGGTGTTATCACCGATAAGGAAGCGCGCAAGCTCGGTATCGGCGGAGAAGTTATTTGTTACGTTTGGTAGGAGGTAGACGAAATGTCAAGAATCGGTATTAGACCAATCACCATCCCTGCCGGCGTAGAAGTAACGGTAGAAGATGGAAACGTCGTCAAGGTAAAGGGACCTAAGGGCGAGCTTTGCAGCAAGATCGGAAGCTCCATGAAGGTCAACGTCGAAGACGGAACTCTCAAAGTCGAGAGACCTGATGACAGCAGAGAAAACAGATCGCAGCACGGTCTGGCAAGAACTCTCATTGACAACATGATCACGGGAGTTACAAAGGGATTCGAGAGAAAGCTGCTGATCGTAGGAGTCGGATACTCCGCTGCAAAGCAGGGCAAGAAGCTCGTGCTGAAGCTGGGATATTCACACCCGATCGAACTCGAGGATCCGGAAGGTATTACTACAGAGACTCCGGATGCAAACACCATCCTTATCAAGGGGATCGACAAGGCACAGGTAGGCAACTACGCAGCCGACATCAGAGCATGGAGACCGCCTGAACCATACAAGGGCAAGGGCGTCCTGTACGATGGAGAAGTCGTCCACAAGAAGGAAGGCAAGAGCGGAGCAGCATAGGAAAGGAGGAAAGAAAATGG
>JAKSSP010000016.1 GCA_024403035.1 Mogibacterium sp. | reverse complement strand
AAAGGTACGAGCGTTGGCTCTTTTTCAATTTACACCATTATATGGACTTAACCAAAAGTCCAAGGTAAAAGGTTTGCTAAAACCTGGCATATGCTTTATTATTTAATATGTATAAATGTTGGAGTATCTCTTTGTGTGCGTAGTAGTATTAAGAATATACTTCGCACAATAGAAGGGGATGAAAGCGCGTACATGACCATGGAAAACACCCCGGATGATTCCACAAAGAACCGGCAGAAATTCCTGCATGAGCTTCGGCAACTGATACTGAAGTTTGTGGTGATTGCCGTGATCCTGGTGATCGTACTGGGATATGTTTTCGGACTGACGCGTAATCTGAGCCTGAACATGCAGCCGGCATTCCAGGATGGCGACCTGATCGTGTTTTACCGAATCAAACATAATTATGGTGCCGGAGACACGGTCGTGATCCGCTACGAGGGCAAAAATCTGACGGAGCGTGTCATCGCGGTGGCCGGGGATACAGTAGATATCACATCTTCCGGACTCATGGTCAACGGTTCATACGTCCAGGAGCCGCAGGTGATCGGTGAGACGACTGCATATGAAGAGGGCGTTTCATTTCCACTGACAGTAGGCAGCGACGAAATCTTTGTCCTCGGTGACAACAGGATGTATGCCGTGGACAGCCGGATATTCGGCTGTGTTGCCAAAGACGCCGTAAAAGGGCGCATCATAGGACTATTCCGCCGGCGGAATTTCTGACTTGATCAAATATGGTACTAAGCAAATCGAGATGACCAGATTTGCAAGATATAAATAGTTATATCTATATGTTATATCTATATAGGGAGGATATTTTCATGAAAAAGAAACTGATTACGGTATTCTTAGCCTTTGCTATGGTGCTGACTATGGGTGCTGTTTCTGCTATGGCAGAAGGTGGAGCGACCTTATACAATGATCTCAGCAAGGCAGAGCTTGATAAAGAGCTGACAGTAGCAGACGGTATCGATATTTTAGCAGTAAAGGATTTTACCTTCTCGTTTACCGCTAAGGCTACTGACACATCAACATTTGCTGAAACTCCGACAATCGCTGAGCAGACTGTTACTGTTGACGCACAGTCAGGCGGCAAGGCGACCGGCAAGGTAGCACTTTCGGAAGTATTTAGTGGAAAAACTTTCCCGCATGCCGGTGTGTACATGTACGAAGTCGTTGAGAAAACAGAAGGATTCGACGATAAATCAGCTACTACTGACAAGGTAGAGACGCTGACTGTTGACAGCACCAAGTACAACGTTCGCGTATACGTTGTGAATGGTACTAACGGCAAAGAAGTTCAGGGCATCACCGTTGCTAAAGTCAGTGGTGAGACTGAGGAAAAGGTCGATCCTACCAGCGACGGTTTCATCTTCAAGAACGAATACAAGGAAGAGCTGACACCTTCAGACGGTGTCGTTCTGACAGTCAGCAAGTCAATCACAGGCGACTATGCTGACAAGACCAAGACTTTCCCTGTTACAGTGACACTGACATTACCATCCACGGCAACAGCTGCGGACGTCGCATTGGCAGATGATAGCAAGGGAACACTGAGCGGAACTACAGTTACAGCTGACCTGGCAGATGGCGATGCCATCAAGTTCTCTAAGCTGCCGGCTGGTACTACATTTACCGCTGCTGAGACACAGGATCCTGCATACAAGAGCAAGATCACAGGCTTTGTTGTAACCGAGGATACAGCTCTTGTTGACGGCAACCGTGAAGTTGCCGGAAAGGGCCCTGTCGTAGAAGCAGGCAAGACAGTTAGCATCGAGAACAACCGTGCGAATCTCATCCCGACCGGTATTGTAATCAACAATCTGCCGTACATCATGCTCGTAGCACTTGCTGCTGTTGGCATTCTCTATCTTGCAAAGAAGAGAAGAAGCGAAGCATAATTACAGTCTGAGTAATAGACGAAGTAATTAAAATCATTCCGTACGGGGGCGGGGCCCCCGTACGGACAAGCCTTTTTCATCAGTAAGGTCATCCTGATGGCAAAGGAGAATTATAGGGAGATCTGAAAACGGGTATGAAAGTGATCCGTATTATAGATCGGATAAGTGACATAATTCTGGAAATTGCGCTGATTGTGGCGCTTCTGATTGGAGGCTATTCTCTTTGGGATTCGAAACAGGTCTATGACGCTGCCGATGCCTCCAATTACGCGACGTTTCATCCGACGGAAAATGACACTGTCAGTTTTGATGAACTGAGAAGGATCAATCCGGAAGTGTTTGCATGGCTGACTGTCAATGACACGCCAATCGACTATCCGGTGGCGCAGGCGGATGACAACTCCAAGTATATTAACACCAACGCAGAAGGGCAGTATACATTATCAGGAGCTATCTTCCTGGACTATCGTAACAGTCCTTCATTTGATGACTTCAACAGCATCTTCTACGGCCACCACATGGAGCAGAAGATGATGTTCGGATCATTGAGCGATTTTGTAGAACAAGCTTATTTTGATTCTCACCCCTACGGGAACCTGTTCTTTGATGGGAAGGATCATGGACTTGAGTTTTTCGCTCTGATTTTGACGGATGCCTATGACGATGATCTGCTGTCTCCCGCGATAACGGGGGAGGATCAGAGGAAGTATTATCTCAATCGTCTGCTTGAAAGGGCATCCTTGAAACGGGATATTCCTGTATCTGAAAAGGATCAGCTAGTGCTGTTGTCAACTTGCACGAGCGAGATCACAAACGGCAGGTACGTTCTTGTCGGAAAGATCAGCGAACAGCTGCACTTACAGGAAAGACCCGCACCGGTCGTACGTCGCCTCGATGTATCAAATAAATATGCCAACATGTTGACTTCCCTGCCCGTGTTGGTATGGATCGCCCTGGCGGCCGCTCTGATTTTTCTGCTGCTACGCAGCGACAGAGGGAAAGACCGAAAAAACAATAACAAGAATACAGCAGGGAAATAAAAAGGATAAGAATATGAGACGTATAAAGCAAATTATACCGAGAGCGCTAGCCTTTGCTTTTGCGGTCATGCTGATGCTGCCTGTCTTCAAAACGGCATACGCAGCTAATGCTTACGAGCCTCTTGAGGTAAAATTGCCGTACAGACATCTGTATACGACTACGGATACAAGTGTGGACAGTCTGTTCCACTATGTTATCACGCCAAAAGATAACGCGCCTCTGCCTGCAGAAGCAGATGTAGGGGGAGTATTCACTTATGACGGAACATCCGGCACGGGCGTTAAAGATGGTAATAAAACGGTATTTGACCTGCAGGGAAATCTGACATTTACCTTTACGGAACCTGGGCAGTATGTATACACGGTAACCGGAGATCTGGCAACAGATAATGAGAAGGTCAATGCAGACCGCTATTACTTCGAGAGCCGTGTCATGACCATCACGTTCTATATCATCAACGAACCGGGTTCGGATCTTAAGCTCAAGATGCTTACGGCTGAAGACACTGACGAAGACGTCAAGGTCAACGAGGTCGAATTTGACCCGACCTATGAGTACGAAACTGAGGAACCTGAGCCGGAACCGGATCCTGATAAGCCGGCTACTGGTGACAGAAACGATATGGAAATGTATGTGACACTGCTTGCTGTAGCAGCCGCGGCATTGATACTTCTTGTTTGCCTGAGAAGATTTAGGAAAGGAGAGTGAGAATAATGCGTAGACATAATAAGAATTCAACGTTAATTATGCGTATGCTCACACTTTTCCTGACCATGACATTGGTTCTGGGCAGTCTTAGCATGACATATGCCGACAGTGAGCAAGTCGAGCCGACCGAAAAAGAGGCCCTGGCGACAGAACAGCTTTCAGATGAAGCCAAGCCTGAAGAAGGACAGCTCGAAGAGGTCAAGCCTGAGGAAAGCGTATCTGAGGAAGGCCAGCCTGAGGAGGTTGTTACCGAGGAGAGTAAATCTGAAACAACATTTGCGGATCTGACTCCGGAAGCACAGTATGCTGCTTTACTGGTAATGTCGGACGAGGAAATGAGGAATGCCCTCGCAACTCTTAGCGATGAACAGATCGAGGCCCTGAAGGATTATATAAATAATCTGGGCCCTGAATACTATCCGAAGACTGTGGTAAAGACTAAAGCCGGTCCATTTAAGCCTGCGGTCAATGTGGCAGGCAACAGGCGTCTGAAGAAAGCGCTTATGCGTAACACCAAGGCGAATAATAATCCTGATGGCCTGGAAATGGATAAGAATCTGACGGATAACGGTGACGGTACGTATACCATTACGCTGGAATCATATACCACCGGTGAGATCACTTCTCAGGAAATCAGTACGCCGGTAGACATCGTGCTGGTTCTGGACCAGTCAGGTTCCATGGCATATGATTTCAACGGAAATTCATCCAGCTACGCAAATTCACGTCAGAAGGCAATGAAGGACGCAGTCCAGAACTTCATTTCTACTGTTCACAATAAGTATAGCGATAGTGCTGACCATCGTATATCCATTGTTACTTTCGGATCCGATGCAAGTGATCTTGCCGGTTGGACTTATGTAGATGATGCGGGCTATGCTACCCTTAACAGTCTTGTCGGCAATCTGCCTCAGTCTCCTAGTGGCGCAACAAATGTTGCAGCTGGTATGGGTCGCGCTACGAGACTTACTGGCGCGAATCCGAGAGACTCCGAATACAATTATGATGGTCCAAATACTAATAGGCAGAAGGTTGTAATTGTATTTACAGATGGAGTACCGACAACATCAACTGATTTCAGTACTGGAGTAGCAGATGGCGCATTGAATGCAGCTGCAATGATAAAAGACGCCGGAGTTACAATATTTACTGTTGGTATATTTGGTGGCGCAGATCCGAATGAGCTATACGGAGCCAGCGGACACACTAATAACTCCAATGGCAATATTAATTCCTATTGGTATGATTTGAGACTCTTTTTCTTCGGTGATGTTCAAAATGCTGATGTTCCTGCCGGCAATCGCTTCCTGAATTATTTGTCTTCTAACTTTGGAAGTATAAAACAAATCGGATTAAGCCGTACGGTTTTTAACATTAGACTTATCGAATATATTAGATATACTATTACAGAGAATAACCCTAGACAGGCTAGTGGATATTATTTGACAGCTAATAATGCCGATTCTCTTGATGATATCTTCCAGAGTATTGCAGAGCAGATCGCGACTCCTACGATTGATCTCGGATCTTCAACTGTGGTCAAGGATATCATCGCACCGCAGCTGCAGATTCTTGAAGGCGCAACTGTTAAGTTCTATACGCAGCCTTATAACGGAAATAACAGCTGGGGAACGAGAACGGAAGTCACTGACGGCAGCATCCATACGGTTACAGGCGAGGATGGCAACACCGTCAATGTCACAGGCTTTGACTACAATGCGAACTGCGTAACCGAAGAAGCCAAGAAAGACGGTACACACGGCAAAAAACTCATTATAGAGATCATTGTTGAACCGGGTCCGAATTTCCTCGGCGGTACGATCGATACGAATGGATCGAATTCCGGTATTTATCCGGATGGGACTACTACACCAATCGGAGCTTTCCCGATACCGAATAATCCGTTTGCGCTGAAAGCCATCGAGCCGAATAATGCAAAAAGAAATATCTACTTATCTACGGAGGATCGGCTGGCGGAGACCTTCTCCGGCTTGAAATTTATGGTCGGCGGTAACGAGGTAAGCTTTAATGATCTGTTCAATGGCGTGAATAATGCCGGCGTGAATTATGAACTCCTGATCAAGGATGGCAATGATGTTAAAGGCACCTACAGGATACCTGCGGGCAAAACCCCATCAGATGAAGGCTCCGGTTGGGCCAGCATCGATGGTTCCGCACCTGTTCTGCCTGCCGGATCGTACACGATCGATTCTATTGTCAAAGACAAGAATGACAGTTTGACTCCGGTTGAGACAGTAGGCCGCATTAATCTGAACGTGTTTGAGCCGACTCTGACTTACGCGGACAAGAATGTGTACTACAAGGGCAACCAGATCAACGTGGACAACGTAGTTCCTACTGAGATCGTCTGGAAGTGCGGCGGCAAGCTGGATACTGAAGTTGATATGGATACCATTAAGCCGACCCTGAACTACACATATTCCGGCGTTACCGGGACGACAGTGGATCAGACAGGTGATTACACGATTGCAGTGACAGCAGTGAAAAACGGTGGTGTCGACCTGCTTACGACATATCCGGACGAAGTATCATTTGAACGTGATTGTACGGTCGAAGATCTGGACGGTGAGGAAGCAACAGCAGATGCAGCCTTCAAGATCCACGTTTATACGCCGAGCTATGCCTTTGATGACATGAGCAAGTACTATGGCGAGGAGATCACACTGCCTAGCGCAAGCGATGTCACCTGGAAGAACGGCGATAATAAAGCGCCTTCCACCATGGACAATACCAAGCCGACTGTGGAAGTAACACTTACTCCGACTCCTGCAACAGCCTTTGATAACGGCTATGTTCAGGTGAAAGAGGACGTGCCTGTAAAAGCTGTGATCAAGCTTGGCGGTGCTGACGTAACAGCAGCCCTTATCAGTGCCGGAAAGATCACCAGGACCTGCACACCTGAGATTTGTAAAACAGTTCCGGCTGCTACCACAGATGTGGCATTCGTTGTTCATGTGAAGACCGTTTCATTGACAGTCGAAAAGCAGATCAAGGGCCTCATGGCAGACAAGACTGCAGAGTATAACTTCAAGGTAACGATTACACCGGCAGCAGATTCCGGAATCACTGTTCCTGAGTCGACCTTTGTCTTGGGAGACAACGGCACCAAGACTTTGGACGAACTGCCTCTCGGCGACTTCTCGGTAGAAGAAAAAGATGCTAAGGAAAACTATACTGTTTCCTTCAAAATCAATAATGGTACTGATGAAGTAAAGGATCCGGCGAAAGTGACCGGAACACTGTCCGAGGACAACAATGGCATTACTACTGTCGTTGTGACGAACAAGCTGGATAGAATTCCGATAACTGGAATTGGAGACGTGTCAGCTACAATGAGCCTGATCGTGGTCCTTATAGCTCTGGCAGGCATTGCCCTGGTAGTGATGTCATCCAGAAGACGCCGCATCAGAAACAGATAGCAAAAGGGTAATCATATTCTATAAAGGAATCTTCCCAAAACCATACAGGACTAATCTGTAGAAATTGCAGAAAATGGACTAGCACAGAGACCCTTCAGAGAATGTGAGATTACCAAAGACAAAAACAAAACAGGAAGTCGGGATAACTAATTATTTTGAACTGCTACCCGTCAAGAGGACAGTGAAAAAATCAAAAGATTTTGGCAACCAGTAACAGTAAACGCCCCGGAACGAAACTCCGGGGCATTTTATTTGCTGCCGATATGTTATTATTAGAACAGTATTGAAAGCGCTTAACATGCAGCAGTCGAAGGAGCCTGACAGTAAACACAGGTAAGGTGACATATATGGAAGCGACATATACTCAGGCACAGCCTGAATCTCAGAACAATGAATGGAAGGCCTCGTGGCACGACGAGTACTTCAAGTGGCTATGCGGCTACGCAAACGTTGGCGGAGGCCATCTGTTTGTGGGCGTGAATGACGACGGATTTGTCGTAGGCCTGAAGAATTACCGCAGGCTGCTGGAAGAACTGCCAAACCAGATCAAGACCAAGATGGGCATCATCGCGGAAGTCCGCTACCACAGCGCCGAGCGCCGCGGAGTCAACATCCGCTACGGCACTGACGGCACAAAGGAATCCAACAGGAAGATCCCGGCCGAGATAAGAGACAGGGACAAGAACCTGTACGCGGCCGGCACCTTTGAGCCAAAGGACAAGCAGCAGGAGCTGAAACTCAAGAAGTGGAAGTCCGAAGAGCCTGTGATAGTCAATCAGGACGGGACACTCGACTATCTTGAGATAGTGGTGGAACCGTATCCGCACATGGTGTCATGCGACGGCAAGGCATACAAGCGTTCCGGAAGCACGCTCCAGGAGCTGAACGGAATAGAACTTGAGAAGTTCATCCTTGAGCGCAGCGGAAAGACCTGGGATGAGGTGATAATGCCGACCGCCAAGATCGATGAGCTGGATGACAGCGCCTTTGACATCTTCAGGAAGAAGTCTGACAGATCCAAAGAGGATATCCTGCAGGATCTCAAGTGCGTCGACAGGGAAGGACATCTCAGCAGGGCGGCCCTGCTCTTCTTCCATCCGGACCCTGAACAGTACGTGACGGGCGCGTTCATAAATATCGGGTCCTTCGATGAGCTGGGAGAGATAATCCACTATGACACGGTACGCGGACCGTTCCTCGCGCAGATCGACACAGCCGTGGATCTGATCTACTCAAAATACATGAAACCGGACATCATCGACGATGAGACCCAGTGGGTAGAGACTTACTTCTGGCCAAAGGAAGCGTTCCGCGAGGTGCTTATAAACGCGGTCATCAACAAGGATTACCAGAGCGGCAACCCGATACAGATAAAGGTGCGTGAAGACAGTGTCAGTGTGTTCAATGAGGGCCGCTGGCCGGTCACCAGGCTCGGAGTGGAGGATGTCTACAAGGATCACTCCTCGTATCCGGCAAATCCCAAGATAGCAAGCCTCTTCTTTGCGGCAGGCGAGACAGAGACCTGGGGCGTCGGCTTCGACAAGATAAGACGTGAATGTGAAAAGGCAGGCGCGCCGCTGCCGGTCATCGAGATCGGAGATGAGTCGACACCTGACAAAGGCGTCGCTGTGCACTGCAATTCGAAATAGGCATTTTTAAAAAATGGAGGAATAATATGGCAACTGTAGATGAACTCATAAAGCAGTATGATACTGATGAAAAACTCAAGGCTGAGGTCGATGAGATCCTTGCTGACAACAAGATCACTTTCACGGAGTTTGTGGATTTTGTAAACAAGCATGATGTGGAAGTATCGCTCAAGGACTTCCATAAGATCATCAAAGAGGCCAAGAAAGCAGGCCTTATCAAATAGCCATGGCTGAGCGTAAAGGCGACAACCAGAAACTGAAGATGCTGTACCTCGTCAAGATCTTCCATGAGGAGACTGATGACGGGCACGCCCTTACCATGCCTCAGATCATTTCAGAGCTGGAGGCCTACGGCGTCAACGCGGATCGCAAGACGATCTACCGCGACCTTGAAGAGCTGCGCAGGTTCGGACTCGATATCATCACGACCAAGGAAGGCCGTAACTGTTTCTACCACCTCGGCAGCCGCGACTTTGAGCTGCCGGAGCTCAAGCTCCTGGTGGACTCGGTGCAGTCATCCAAGTTCATCACCGACAAGAAGTCAAAAGAGCTGATCAAAAAGCTGGAGTCGCTGGTCAGTAAGTACGAGGGCTCACGTCTGCAGCGTCAGGTGATAATCGCCGGGCGCGTCAAGACCATGAACGAAAGCATCTACTACAACGTAGACAAGCTGCACGAGGCTATTGGTGCTGACAGGCAGATCCGCTTCAAGTACTTCGACTGGAACCTCAAGAAAGAAATGGAGCCCCGCTATGACGGCCGCTGGTACAAGCTGAGTCCGTGGGCTCTCATGTGGGACGACGAGAAGTACTATCTGGTCGCGTATGATTCCTCGCACGACACAGTGATCCACTATCGCGTTGATAAGATGACTGATATCCGGGTCATAGATGAGAAGCGCGAGGGCAAATCGGCATTCAAGGAATTCAACATCGCGCATTACACCAACACGCTGTTTGGCATGTATGCGGGCGATGAGACCAAAGTCATGCTCGAGGCTGAGAACCGGCTGGTGAGCGTCATAATAGACCGCTTCGGCAAGGATATCATCATAGTGCCGGTCGATGATGAGCATTTCAGGACCACGGTGACTGTCGCGGTGAGCAAGCAGTTCTTTGGCTGGATCATGGCGATAGACGGCGATGTGCGCATAGTGGCGCCGGACAGCGTGGTGGAGCAGATGAAGGAAACGATAAAAGAACTATCACAGCAGTACGGAATTTAGGCCGGCTGCGGAGGGAGGATTTTAGATGGACGCTGCCGAGATATTGGCATCATTGTTTGCGCTGTTCTGGTGGGTAGTGCTGACAGTATCATTCGAGAAGGACAGGAGCAGGTATCGCAACTGCTACTTCCTTTTCTTTGCTCTGGTTTCCACGGTCGTGGCGGCTACGATGTTTGCTGACGGACATGAGGCCGAAACACTGCTCACTGTAGCGGTGCTGACGGGGATCGCTATATTCCTGGTGCCTGTCTTCCTCATCCATAACGGCGTGGTAATGTATAAAAAGGAAGGCCGCAGCCTCTCCAACATGCTGTCGCTGCTGTTCGGTATAGCGATAGGACTGGGCGAGATAGGCACGGTCTATCTGGTGCTGACCGGCTGGCATACGGATTTTGCCGTAAAACACAGCATACTTACAAACATCATTGCGTTCATTTCGCTGTCCGTTATCTATGTATCGGTGAGCTTCCTGCTGTTCCTGTTCTATTCGCTGTTCCTGATGATTCTTCCGCGCAAGAAGGACTTCGACTACGTGATAATCCACGGTGCCGGACTGCTTGAGGGCAATAAGGTTTCCAGACTGCTGTCCGACCGTATCGACAAGGCCATTCTGGTCTATTCGACGGATCCGTCGCCTACGATACTCATACCATCAGGCGGCAAGGGCGAAGACGAGACAATATCCGAGGCAGAGGCAATGGCGGAGTATTTGCGTGAGAAAGGCATACCGGAGAAAGATATACTGCTTGAGGATCAGTCGGAAACTACAATGGATAACCTGAAGAATTCCAAAGCTCTTATCGACGCGAGAGAAGGACGCAAGTACACAGCGCTGGTGACAAGCAATTACCACGTCTACAGGGCGCTGAGATATTGCCGTAAGATAGGACTGAAGTGCACGGGGATAGGAAGCCGCGTAGCGGCATACTACTGGCCGAGCGCGCTGATCCGCGAATACGTGGCTATCCACAGGGAGCCGAAACACCTGATAGCATTCCTGATCGGATGGGTGATCGTGGCGGTGATCCCGTTCCTTCCTTCACTGTAAAGATCAAAATAGGGCAGCAGCCCTATTTTTGATGTTTGAAGGGCGTTTTTTGACCTGTATACCTTTGTAATATATGGCCATCAGGTACACTCAAAGCTAATTCGCGGCAGGAGGTGAACACGATGGTCAATACAAAGGAAGTAATGAGACATGTCGCAATAATACTGACGGTATTCGCGGTAACGTTTTTTCTGGGCGGTATATAATCAACACAAATGTTAGCTAAAGCGCATATCACTATAGGAATGGCAGCAGCATTAACGATAGCGGCACCGGACTCGATCCCGGAGGCGCTGCCGGTCATAACCGGGGCATCCTTAGGATGCCTCGTTTGCGATCTGGATTGTGACAATCCCCGTGAGAAGCAGGATTCCTCGCATTGGAGGCTGGTGATGTTCGCCGTCGCGGCCGCCGCTCTGTTTGAGGACTATCATATAGACGCGGGCATGTGGCGTTCGCTCGCGCAGAGCGGCTCTTATGTGTGGTGTGCGGGTGCAGCAGGATTTGCTCTCGCCTGTGCGTTCGCGAGCGTCTCCAGCCACCGCGGTTTCTCGCATTCGCTCGCAGCGCTGGCGCTTGAAGCCATTTCGCTGTGGCTCGTATTCCCTGCGGCGGCCGTTCCGTTTGTGATCGCTTTCGCGTCGCACCTGATACTCGACATGACAAACAAGCGGCCTGTGCGGATATTCTATCCGCTTAAGAAAGGGATAAGTTTTGGCTGGTTCTACGCTGACCGGCTGGCCAACAAAGTGTGCGCAGCCATCGGCAGCTTGTGGCTCATAACGGAAGTGCTGTTCTTTCTGAGGCAGCACTGAGATGAAATCGATAGCATATAGACCTAAATCAGGGGCCTATGTGCTATTATTAGTTAGCAAACATTTCAGAAAAAGAGAAAGACTATGAGCAGCAATTATTGCAGAGAATGCGGTACCAAGCTGGTACCAAAAGAACTTGAGAATGAAGGGACAGCGCCGTACTGTCCGAAGTGTGAACAGTACAGATTCCCGCAATATAATG
>JAKSSP010000015.1 GCA_024403035.1 Mogibacterium sp. | reverse complement strand
GGATCAAGCACGAATAGAAGTTCATAATCTCTCATGTTGACACCTCCTGTGGTCTTATTGGCACCGGCTCTCCCGGTGCAGTAGGTCTGCGTCCCTATTGACGCGCTCGTGTATTATATATTTGTAACGCTCGTAATTCAAGCGTTTTTTGACTTATTTACGCGGTTTTTTCTGCCATATCCCGCTTATCTTTGCTCCCAGTTTCATCAGGTCGCTGCATGGGTGTTCAAATACCTTTAGGCTGAAGAACGCGGTTATGAGAGCGCAGATGAGCAGATACACCGTAAAGCCGGCGATCATGGAGAAACTGCTCCCTCCGAAGGCAAGCCCATGCGCAGGACCCTCCACTGCTTCGTTATATGTTCCGCCAAACAGCACCACCAGCCTCGGCAGCACATTGCCTATCTTGAGCAAGTACTGTGTTGGCTTGTGCCAGAAGTAAATGCCGAGAGTCCGCTGTCCTATCACTGTAATGCGTCCAAGGTCCCGGTCAGGTATGACGGCTATCACGGCCAGTGCCGTCAGCAGAGAAAAGCCCCACAACGCGAGTCTCACCCACCAGCCGCTGCTGACCGCGAAGTCAAAGTACTCAAGCAGCCATTCGTATGAGCGTCTGCCTGTGAACCATTTTCTCCAGCCATATATCCCCCACGGCGAGTTCGCGAAGGCCGCCAGGGATACGACTATAATGACCCAGCCTGTGATCTTCATCCACCGCCTGTCGATCCACTCGTTAAAGTCCTTCATGTCCAGGTAATAGCCTATGGCATAGAAAGGAAGGAAGTTGAAGAACCTCAGAAGGCAGAAGAAATCGCCTTCTTCCGGCAGTCTGAAATAGCCTGCCGCTGAGCAGAGGACAAAGGATGCCGCTATTATGATCCACGGCTTCACCCTGCCGTCTATGCGTCTCATAACATAAAAGAGCAGCTCATACTCCGCCATCACGAAGAGATACCACGGAATGGAATGCTCTGACAGCCAGTGCCACGGAGGGTTTGGCCATATGAGCATGCGGCTGTAGTACAGAAATGCCTTCAGTGCGTAGGCGCAGAGTACGTAGCCGATTATCCTGTCCCATCTGAGATCGGTCTGGCCCTTTATACCGGCAGCCGCCTTTTCCCCGGTTATATATCTCTTATGAAGCAATCCGCTGACAAGTACAAAAGCCGGCATGTGGAACGAGAATATCCATACCGTTAACCACCTTACCGGCCATGAGTCCGGGGCGTAGTCCGTGGTCATATGACCGACTACTACCAGAAAAATGAGAACCGCTTTTATATTGTCGTATCTGTATATCCTCTGCTTCATTCTTCTTCTTCGTTTTTACCGTTTACTACGCGGTCGTACGCGCTTTTAGCCATGTTTACAACAAAGCTTTTGCTTCTGTTTTTTCTTGCCTCTTCGAGTTCGGAAGCCTTAGGATTCAGTATTGAGCTGATACCGTCGCGGCAGCTGGACACAGATGCGGGATCAGGCCTGTAGATAGAGAACTTCTGTGACTGTGTCAGGGAGGCCACATAGTCCTCATCATATTCTCCTTCGATCTTCTGAGTCTGGACATCCCACTCGCATAGCTCTGTCATCTGCATCTTTACAAGCTCGGTCATCTCCTCCGCAGACATATTGGTAGTCAGGTTGTCGCCTGCTGCGTCCATAATGGCTCCGTATCTGGTCAGGATGGTAGATGATGATGTCATCTTCTTTATTACTGCCTTCATAACCCGCTGCTGGTTCTCAACACGTATCGAGTCCTGCCCTTCGAAGGCCTTACGCTCTCTGGCAAAGTAAAGTGCCTCCTTGCCACTGAGGTGGTTCCATCCTTTGTTGTAATGATAGTTTTTAAGACTGCTGTCGAACTCGACCGGAGAGTAAACATCGATGCCGTTCATGGCAGTCATGATGTTTCTGGCTCCCGTGAAGTTCATCTTTACGTAATAATTGAGGTCTACTCCCAACCAGTCCTCCACAGTATTCAGGGTCTCGTCGACTCCATATACGCCAGAGTGAGTCAGCTTGTCCATCTCCTGGATGGAATGCAGTTTTACATATGTATCACGCGGTATGGATGTCAGCAATACCTTTCTGGTCACCGGATTGACTGTGACTATCATGTTGACGTCACTGCGCTCAAGATCCATGCCTTTCTCGTATGCAAACTGGTCGATACCGGTTATGTAGACATTGAAAGGTTCTTCTGTCACGCTTACTCCTTTTGCGATTGGCCCTTCCGCTATGATGGTGCTTTCTCCCATCTTGTTGAACATTGCGTATGTGCATCTCATAAAGTTAGTGACGAAGGCCAGCATTCCCACAAAGATGATTGCCAGACATATGCCTACTATCCTCTTCCATTTATGCCTGCTTGAAAACATGAAGCAAGTGAGCAAAAGAAGCGCGATAACTATCATTGATATGATGATGGTCAGATCTGGCGGAAGCAGATCGGCAAGGATGAGCATTATAAAAAACGCAACCGTAACAAGCCCCATAACCACCAGGGCGGCTATGTATGCCGGCTTGCGCGGAAAAGCGCGTCTTTTCTCATCCAGAGCGTGTTTTTTCTTTTCAGATGCCTGCTTCATTATTTATTCTCCGGTTTCCTGAAGATCAGCAGCTTTGAAGCCACGTAATTCAGGATAATGACTATCACGTTTGCTATCACTTTCATGTACACGTCGTTGAAGCTCAGCACATCAACAGTAACATACATGAACACCCAGTCTATTATTCCCGTAGCCAGTCTGGCGCTGAAGAAATAAAACATCTCCCTGAGTATCCCGCTCCTTCCGCTTGTCTCGCTGTGGAATACCCAGATCCTGTTTGTGACATAGGCAAATAAAACCGCAGCGATCCAGGCGATAATAGAGCTGGGTACTGTTTTGATGCCCAGAGGATGCGCAGTCACCCAGTACACAACAATGTTTACAAGGGTGGTCAGTACGCCAAACACCAGATAGGCTATTATCTCTTTGAAATTCTTCTGAACGTCTTCTTTATTCTTTGGATCCATTATCCAGTTCCGCTTCCTCTTTATCTACTTGTTCTATTGCCGCAGCCTGTGCAGCCTCGCGCAATGCCTTGCGTCTTTCTCTCTCGTAATTAAGATACTCGGTAAAGAATTCCTTTTCGAGTTCGCTCGTATCTTGAGTGATTACTTTCTTGATGCCCTTTTTGGACTGTTTCGGTACTATTATTATCCCCAGGTACAGAACGGCTATCATGAAGAGGAAGAATGCGTCTTTATATAACTCGCGGCTTATAAGCACCGCCACTATTCCCATTATGCCAACTATTCCGTACATGATCAGCACAGAGCGTCTCTGTCCGAAGCCTGCGGCCATCAGGTGATGATGGAGATGCCCCTTATCCGCTTTCATTATCGATTCATGTCTCAACGCGCGTCTGAGCATTGCAAACAAAGTATCGAAGATAGGCACTGCGAGCGTCAGCATAGGCACCAGCGCTCCGACGACAGTCGCCCTCTTGAGCGGCGATACTACCGACAGTACGGCTATCATGTAACCCAGATACAGCGCCCCTCCGTCACCCATAAACGTCTTTGCCGGTGAGAAGTTATATGGCAGAAAGCCCAGACAGCCTCCGGCCACCGCTACCAGCGCTATGCAGACCGGCATGGAGCCAAGCCTCGTGCCATGGATATATGCAATATACGCAAGAGAAAGCGACATTATGGCCACCGATCCCGCAGCAAGACCATCAAGTCCGTCCATAAGATTTACGGCGTTGGTTATGCCGACTATCCACAATACAGTCAGGATATATCCCGCGCCGCCGCTCAGTATCACATTCGCGTGTGAATCCGTGACAGCCGCGCCGAAATAGTTGCTGATGAAAGTGATCCTGATGCCCATGGCGTAGACCAGGCTGGCTATTACGAACTGCCCCATGAATTTCACGGCAGCTTTCAGATCGAATATGTCATCGATGACCCCAAGCATATACATGAGAAGTCCGCCCATCATGGCGATCTTTATATTCTGGTTCATGCCTGCAGGTATCAGCATAGCAAGCATGGAGCCCAGGAAGATAGCCATGCCGCCGAATCGCGGGATAGGTTTCTTGTGGACCCTTCTGCCGTCCTTTGGCTTATCGATGATCCCGAATCTGTTTGCTATGCGTATGCTAAGCGGGCTGGTCACAAAAGCGACCGCTACGCTTATTACCAATACCTCTATTATTTTTCCTAAGTAGTAATTGACTCCCGGCATTTCTCGTTTCCGTTATTGTTGGCTTTATCAGATGATCCCAAGATCATAGACAAAATCATCTCTTTTGCTATCAACGACTTTCTTTACTCTTTTGCGTTTCCACTTGCCCTTTACTTTGACTTTTTTAGTCACCATTTTATACACCGGCTTGTTACAGTACTCCGACAGATAGAAATGCTCCCGGCCGCTGCTGTCAGTGGTGTGATAGATGTTTTCCGCCTCGCGTTTTGTATTTATCCTGATGACGGCATCCGGCATCCCGTTTCCGCTGTTATTGCATATCCATGCCTTTTGAACGAACCTGAGATCTTTGCTCTTGCTTGCATTGACAACCGGGAGCAGGTTTTCGCTGTTCCAGTCAAGCGCAAGTATCAGGTTGTATGGCTGCACTTTGCCGCCGCTCTTGTAGTAGCTCAGTAGCAGGTATACATACTTGTCATCCGCGTCCATCGCCTGGAACGTCCCCGGATATTTGTCCGTGAAGTTGGTGCGTACCATGCCTATCGCCTCGAACGTATCAGGATCAAATATCAGCAGATTGTGATAGACCCTTTCGAGCGCTATATAGCAGTCATACTTTGGCACGTATGCGATGGCCGCAAGTCCCTGGCGCTGATGCAGCGGCGGGATAGAGTCGTTGCCCGCTCCTCTGTAGTTATTGTATTTGACATTCTGCTGTCTGGTTATCCTGAGTGAAACAGCATCTATCCAGGTGATCTCCTGCTTTCTATGTTCTCGGGAATTGACCACCAGTTTGTTCCTCTTGCTGTCATATGTCATGCCGTTTCCGTGCCATGTCTTCAGCACTCCGGATCTTTTGACGACTTTTCTGTCTTTCAGCCTTACCTTGAGGACCCTGCCCTTCTGTGTCTTTGTTGACACCATCAGATAATAAGCGTATGTGCCATCCGTGCATCCGCCCTGGACCACGGCGTATCCGCTGCGCTTTTCCTTTATCATGGTGCGCAGGTTGACGCCCTTTATCTTTTTTGCCCTTACGGTCCTGCTGCCGAGTCTTCTGTAAAGCGCCTCATTGAAGTTGATCCTGTATGCGACAGTGTTGATAGATATCGCCCCGTTTGCCGCTACCTCGCCATTTTCATCAAATGCCGCGATGGTGAAATCGTATCTGGCGCCGTGTCTCAGCCCGGAAAACTGCTGCGCGCACTTTTCCGTCCTTACTGCTTTGCCTCCGTTGATAGAAGGAGATGATACCTCATAGTACTCTGCGCCGTCAAAGGCATTCCATCTGACTTCGACCGTACCCGTAGGATTCTCCTCTATGGCAACGCTTGTCAGAAAGCCCGGTTCGGTAACAGTTTCTGTGACCGGAGTTTCTTCCTGATCATCAACGTCATTTCCTTCCAGCGCAAACACAGGCAACGGCATTGCCATTGTCAGAGCAAGGATCATCGTTATTACGCTTTTCAGTATATTCTTATTCGTTTCAGGCCTTTCTTTCTATGACCCCGTCTTCTATGAGGTGTTCTATTATTCTTTCGGTATTCTTACCGTCATGGAATTCGATTATTTTTCTGTATCTTTCGAGATAATCAGGCCTCTGCTCTTTTCCGTAATTATCACGGACAGCTGCCGCTATCTCTTTCCCGTTCATGGCGACCGGGCCAAATACATTGTCCAGGTTCAGCATCAGTTTCGTATTCTCACCGTAATGAGTCATGCACTCATCTTTTTCCGCCCAGTAGAATACCACCTTTGCTCCGCGGTAGAAAGCATCGTATGAGATCGAAGAATAGTCCGTGATCAGGACTTCCGTATCTCTCAGCACGTTCTCATAGCTGTCGGTCACAAGGATACGTCTGCACATCTCCGCGTCTTTGCCTTTATCGTTTTTGGAAATATCCTCGAACCTTTCAGCCATCAGCGGGTGCGGCAGTACTATAACTTTGTCCTTGAGTTCTTCAGGAACAGAGTCGTACATGAGCCTCATCATCTTGTAGTAGTTGGTCTGGGTTATGTCGTCCCTGGCCTGGTTCATTTCCCATCTGCGCCACGTCGGCATAATGACTATCCTGTCGGCTCCTTCGTGTCTGAACGCTCTGTCGAACTTGGCCATTCCTGTTATGTACAGGTCGTCCTCTGTCATGCCTCCGCGTTCAATGAAGTGCTCTGCCTCAAGCTGTGACGATACAACAGTCTTATGAAGCTTGTAGTCGGTCTTCTTGCGGAAACCGTTTCTGAGATCCATGTTGAGCGATACCATGTATGTCGGTCCGTGCTGCAGAAACACATACATCAGATCACCGGTATTTTTGTTGATCTTGTCCTGAGCATATTTGTTTGCTATGCGAAGCTGCAAGGCGTGCTCTATTGTCTCTGTCGATATGAATCTGTTGCTTGCGAAGAAGTACTCAAGGTGCTTGTCGCTGTCCTTGTCTATAAGGTTCTTCTTATACTTTTCCGGCAGATCCTGTATGGCCGGTATCGACTTGTCCACGATGAAATAGGCGTTATCGTATCCCATGTCGATCAGCTTCTCATAAAGCACCGACGCGCTTTCCTCATACTTCTGACACTTTTTCTCATATAGCAGCACGATGTCATTGTCCTTCAGCTTCGCGGCATTGGCATGCGCTTTTCTGATGCGTTCCTGCCCTTCAGGATAATCGTACTGGTTGGTGTCCCTCACCGTGAGGAAAGTCGTGTTGTGGATATTCTGCCGGAAGTACACCGAGAAATCATCATGGATGAAGATCTCGCTGTTTTTGTTCTTTCCGTGCCTCATGTCAGCCGCGGAATACAGCACTCTGCCGACATTCTCATTGCCGTCTTTATCGTCATACACGACCAGCAGCTTGTTCTGGATATCGAAGTCTCTCAGTTCATCGATATCAAATTCCATCCTGCAGGAATTCAGACGGTAGCCCTTTGGACCCGGCACCCCGAATCTTGAGCCGAAACTCACTTTTGCCGCGTCTTTCCTGACAGGAACATCGATCCTTATCTTTCCGGTATCGATGACTTCTTTGCTCTTTGAGAATTTGACAACACAAAGTCCGCTGACTATCAGCTTGTTGTTCTCTTCCTTTATATTTCTTGTCAGAAACCCTATGAGCGGGCGCGGTTGTTCAGCAGGCATCAGGCCCTCCGGTCATTATTTGTAGAATTCTTTTATCTTATCAGTAATATATTCGACTTCTTCAGGCTTCAGTCCGTAGAACATCGGCAGCCTCAGAAGGCGCTCAAATGTATTTGTAGTATATTTATCCTCGCCGTGGAATCTTCCGAATTTGGATCCGGCCGGCGCGCTGTGCAGCGGTACATAATGGAATACTGCGAGTATGCCGTTCTCCTTGAGATATGACGACAGAGCGGTTCTCTCTTCAATATCCTTCACCTTAATGTAGAACATGTGCGCGTTATGTTTGCACTCAGGCGGGATCACCGGAAGCTCAATGCGTCCGGCTTCAGCGAGCGGGCTCAGCAGCTCATAATAGGCATCCCAGCTTGCCATCCTGTTTTCATTGATCATATCCGCTTCTTCGAGCTGAGCAAGCAGATAAGCTGCGTTCATTTCACTTGGCAAATATGACGACCCCATGTCTACCCATGTGTACTTGTCGATCTGTCCTCTCAGAAATCTGCTGCGGTCAGTACCCTTTTCTCTGATGATCTCTGCGCGGTCCACCTTGGCTGCGTCTTTGATAAGAAGCGCTCCGCCTTCACCCATGCTGTAGTTCTTGGTCTCATGGAAACTGTAGCATCCGTAATCGCCTATCGCTCCAAGAGCTCTCCCTTTGTACTCAGACATTACACCCTGCGCTGCGTCTTCGATTACAAGAAGATCGTGGCGCGCGGCAATGTCCATGATGGTATCCATCTCGCAGCTGACTCCGGCATAATGGACAGGCGCTATAACCTTTGTCCTGTCGGTGATGGCATCCTCTATGAGCTTCTCATCTATGTTCTGAGTATCGGGTCTGATATCTACAAAGACCAGCTTTGCGCCTCTCAATACGAAAGCGTTGGCAGTTGATACGAATGTAAACGAAGGAAGGATCACCTCATCTCCCGGGCCTACATCGGTCAGTATCGCTGCCATGTCAAGTGCGGTCGAGCACGCCGTCGTCAGCAAAGCCTTGCTCACACCGGTCTTGTCCTCGATCCACTTATTGCACTTCTTTGTGAACTCGCCATCTCCGCAGATCTTGTGCGCCCTGATGGCCTCCATGATATAGTCCTGTTCTTTCCCTATGTATGGAGGAACATTAAAACTGATCTTCATCTTTCGTCTCCATTTATAAACCGCCACAGCCGGCTTTCTTAACGGTTTCCGTACATCTTTTCGTAATAGTTCTGGTATTCTCCGCTCACGATGTTCTGCCACCAGTCTTCGTTGTCTAGATACCACTGAATTGTCTTCTTGATGCCATCCTCAAATTTGATCTCAGGCAGCCATCCAAGTTCGTCATGGATCTTTGTAGGGTCGATCGCGTATCTCTGATCGTGGCCTTTTCTGTCCGTAACGTATGTGATGAGGCTCTCCGGCTTGCCGAGCTGCTTCAGGATGATCTTAACGACCTCTATGTTGGCCTTCTCGTTATGGCCTCCGATATTGTAGACCTCTCCGACTCTTCCGTTCTCCAGAATAAGGTCAATGGCCCTGCAGTGATCCTCAACATAGAGCCAGTCACGGACGTTAAGACCCTCGCCATACACAGGCAGGGCTTTGTCCGCTCTCGCGTTGGCTATCATCAGCGGGATAAGCTTTTCAGGGAACTGGTATGGTCCATAGTTATTTGAGCATCTGCTGATGGTCACAGGCAGTCCGTATGTACGATGGTATGCCATCGCCAGCAGATCTGCCGAAGCTTTGGATGCTGAATACGGGCTCGAAGCCGTGAGCGGCATGGTCTCCACAAAAAAGAGATCCGGTCTGTCAAGAGGCAGGTCTCCGTATACTTCGTCCGTACCTACCTGATGGAATCTCTTCACACCATACTTTATGGATGCGTCCATCAGCACCTGTGTGCCGAGTATGTTGGTGCGAAGAAATACGCCCGGGTCTTCTATGGATCTGTCTACATGCGACTCAGCTGCAAAGTTGACCACGACATCGAATCTTTCCTCTTCAAAGAGCTTATCGATGACTTTGGCATCCGTGATGTCCGCTTTCACAAATTTGAAGCGTGGCTCATCAATGACCGATGCCAGTGTTTCGAGATTGCCCGCGTATGTAAGTGCGTCAAGCCCTACGATATCGTAATCAGGGTGTGCCTTCAGCATATGGAATACAAAATTGCTTCCGATGAATCCGGCAGCGCCGGTAACCAGTATCTTCATATAGTTCAGCTCCTTTGGTTTTACAAACGTTTATCGATATATTATACTTTAAACCGGCAGTATTAATCAATTGCTGTGACTTTTCACCACCGCATCGTACCGGAGGAACAACAGAATGACAGGTAATTCCATAGTAAGCAATATCGTAAAAGTGTTAAGTGTTGCTGCTGTCATTATCTCAGGCTGTATCGGCGTTATATTCTTTGGCGCCGATATTTCTCTGCTTCTGATAATGGCTGCATTTATGCTGTTCTATGTTCTGCTCCCGGGCTGCCTGATCGTTGATGCCGCCGGTCTGAAGTGCGATCACATATCGACATTCCTTATCAAAGGCTTCTTCACCGGATTTGCGGTCAACATATTAATCTATTTTGTTACGGATATTATCGGCAGCAGCATACTCATGTATTCTGTCTGTCCGCTGCTTTCGATATTAGCGGTGATCAGGATCGTCCGCAGGCGCTCTGACAGGCAAGTCAGCCTGTGTTCATTGCTTAAGAACATCCCTGCAGGTCTTTTCCTGTTTGTCGCGCTGGTATTCTTATATTCCTTCTTCACTACCCAGTGCACTTATATCCCGCCTTACAAAGCTGCTTTCGCGACGATAAAACTCGATTTCGGTTTCCACGCGGGAATCATTAACGGGCTGGCTGAAGGATTCCCTCCTGACAATCCATGGGTCTCGGGAATGAGCATATACTATCATTTCTTTACTGAGATGCTTTACTCTATCCCGGTCAGGCTGTTCGGAGTCCATTCAGAAGAAGTGCTGCTGTCATGCACGCCATATATAATCACCCCTGTTCTGAGTTGTGCGCTGTACAGCTTCTTCAGGGAGTTTGTGGCTGACGGCAAAAAGTGCGGTTTCTACTGTCTTGCCCTGATACTTTCAAATATGTTCGTACTGAAGGATTACCCTTCATCCTGGTTCCTGTATCATCTGTTCAGCAATATCAACAACGCCGGGATGGGAGTTGCGGGCATGCTTGTGATCCTGCCTGTCCTGAAGACGTGGGATCCGGGTGTTGAGCGCGAGTCGGAACGAGAATCCCTTAAAGATGTCGTATTCCTGGCTGTAATGATAATGCTTACGACGGGAATAAAAGGACCTATGGCAGTAGTTGTTGTCGGAGGCATGATCGGCACTGTACTGCTGGGACTCATAATGCGCAAGCTCAGCTGGAAGGTCATACCGCCGACCCTCATAGGCACGGCTTCTTTCATCTTTATCTATATATATGTAGTCGGCGCGCGCGGTGTCAGTCAGACTAACGGTCACGGTGGCACCCTTCTCAACCCATGGGAAGTCACGGATATCTTCTTCCTTAAGAACCGCATCCTGGATATCTTCCCAAGCAGAGCCGCAGGACTCCCTGCGCTGCTGCTATTCTTTGTGCTGATGTCGCTCACGGCTTTTGCGGTCCCGTTCATTATAGGTTATATAAGAGAGCTTTTCCTTGTACTGTCCGGACACAAGGACTTCAGCCTAAGCAAAGTGACCGTATATGCGTCATGCATGGTCGGATATCTTGCTCTGCTGCTGCTCAACTACAGCGGACACAGCCAGGTATACTTCGGATTCGCTTCGCTTATACTGGTTCCGGTCATCTCCTTCTGGTATCTTGAAGATCTAGAGATATCCAGGACCTCTTTTGCCAAAGCAGTAAAAGTCATATTTATCATTTGTCTGTGCCTTACTACTGTAACGGTAGCTCAGGACATGTTCAGAATGGCAGATAAAGCTCAATCCCGCTACGAGAAACGCGACAAAGAGTCTCAGGTATACAGGGCAGTCAGCGCTTCCGAATACGAAGGCCTGATATGGCTGAGAGACAACACGGACGAAGATTCACTCATAGCTTCCGACCGTTATTACAGCGTATCACTGGACGATTACTCAGTTGTATCCAGAAGCCATAATACGCATTTCGCTTATGCCATCTATTCCGAAAGAGACCAGTATCTGGAAGGCTCAGGCTTCAGCTTTACACCGGACGAATACGAGCTGAGACGTGAGATGATACATAATATCAACGATATGATGGATGCAGATAATGAAGACCGCGGCGATCTTGCAAGGTCACTTGATGTAGACTATGTACTGGTGTCCAAGCGCTTCAATGATGCCGGTGATCTCAGCAATGATGATTACGAGTTGGTATACAGCAACGACGAGATGGATATCTATGAAGTACTGGATGACGCATCGTAAATACATAAAAAACTAAAAAGCGGAGAAACACAAAAGGCGGGATCATCAATGATCCCGCCTTTCTTTAATATTATCAGTTTATTTTACTTTTACTTTTTTCCACTTTGTCCACTTGGATACGTGTTTGACTCCTCCGATCCACTTGTAGGCGCGTATGCGTACAGAGTATTTTTTCTTTGATTTCAGCTTGGTGATCTTTTTGGAAGTTTTGCTCTTGCCGGCAGTAAAGGTTTTGTTGTATCCGTTAGGCCCCTGGACCTGTATTTCAATGCCGCCTATTTTCTTCTGATTCTTCTTTGAGACCTTCTTCCACTTTGCAGTAAGCTTTTTCTTTGCCACCGAAGGCTTCGCTATCTTAACTGCAGGCAGATCTGTCGGCAGGACTATTGCCGGAATGCTTTCCGTTTTGGTTTTGCTGCACACAGAGCAGGTATAAGTTCTTACACCTGTCACGCCCTCTGCTGCGGCTTTTGTCACTTTTCCGCTGTCCCATGAATGTTTGTCATTTACAGGGATATCTTCTATTTCTTTCCTTTGTGTCTTAAAGCCTCTTATAGTGAACCGTGCTGTATATTTTGTCGTACCCTTTTTCTTGCATGTAGCCGGTATGCTGACGGAACTTGTAATGGTCGCTGAATCAGTAATAGTCTCATTGCAGTCGATACACATACCGCTTGCAATACAGCTTTTGCCGTCATCAGCCCATGCATACTCGGCATCAGGTATCACATGTGCAGGCTGCACATATCCGTCTGATGACATCGTCAGTTCATCATCTGAGAATGTTCTACGAGTATAACTGTCATACAGATAAGTTAAAACAGTGCTGATATTATTGTAGGCGACATTATAACTATAACCGTTATCAACAGATCCGCCTTCCATAGCAGGTGAAATAAACAGTCCTCCCTGAACGCCTATGGCATCGGTATCTGAATTCGTTATGTCAGCCAGATAATTGTTGCCGTCATCCATGTGAAGGATATTCCACATATGCGGTCCTGAATGAGGTCCATACAGACTGTAGCCGGTCACAGAATCGCAATCTATATCCGTTTTGAAATCCGTATTATCGCAAAGATATTGAAAAGCCTTGGCATAACCCTCGCACACGACATTAGTATCCTTATCTCCGTCAAAGACGTATATCATCTGCCACGGATCACCATACGCGACATTATTGCCCTCATCAGCAGCATCGTCGTCATAATCTGTCATGCTGCAGATGGCCTCCTTGTATGCATTAAGTATGGCATAATCTGTCTTGGAAGAGTTTGCTGTGATTATGCCGGCTGCGTTGGAGACCGCAGCACTTGTCGCTGATGTCTTTGATGTATCGACATCGTATTCACTTCCGCCTTCAGCTCTGTAATCATGGGAAACAGTGAACATGAGTGTGAATGCGGGGTTCCCCTTGAAGTAAATGTTTGATGTGCTGGCTGACGAATCGATCAGGACATCAAGTCCAAATAAAACCCCTTCTGTCTTGTCAAACCAATAGAAGGCATATGGCTCATCTGCCATCAGCGCATTGTAGACTGATTCAAAATCATATAATTTTGCCTTTGCTTCATCAGAGAATGTCCAGAATGTATTCCCGTCTATGTTTTTCTTAACATATACGGCAGAACTAATTCCCAGGCTCTTGCTTGTGACAGCGTTATATCCTGAAGATTGAACCAGATAAGGCCTGAAAATCTCCGTGACATCGATCGTGGTCGTTGCCGTTTTCTCTCCTCCGGACGCAACTCTGTCTATGAACGTCTTGATCCTGTCGTAGAGTATCTTCTCATTGTTATTGAGAGTCTCTCTCCGCTTGGATTCATCGGCTTTACGCTTGGCTCCTGACAGCTCCGTTTTGATGCGGCTGTCCATGTAACCCTCAAGCAAATCATCTGCATCTTCCTGAGTGTCATCAGCGATAATTTGCGTCTCCTCAGCTTCGATAAGTTCTACGGTCTCTGAAGCATCTTTGTCTATTTCATCGTCATCAGCATAGACCGGGAAAGGAATATAGGTAAAAGAAATAAGCGCACAAAGCGTGACGGCTAAAATGCGTTCGTGCATTTTTTTGTATTTTCTGCCCATATCTTTCCCCCTTTATAATTGAATGCGAGGGAACCAGTTTCGGGTATCCAAAATATCTGTAGGACAGAGAATCTTGTGGTCAAATGTGTAGGAAT
>JAKSSP010000014.1 GCA_024403035.1 Mogibacterium sp. | reverse complement strand
AGCAGAACGAATCATTTGCCTAAAGGCTATTTACACTCAATTGTGGACTTGACTGACACAGCAGTTTAACAATAACAATTGGTTGAAAATAGATATATAAATTGACGGAAAAGGGGGATTATATGCTTTTTGGAGTAAGAATCCTAGGTGCTGAGGACTTTCTGAATGGTTTTGAGCTATATCTGGCAGTTACATCAACTTTTACAACAGAGAAACTGATTTTCCAGCCAGACAATGACGATGTGATACCGGCTGAGCAGCATTTCGCAAATTTTCTAAGAAGAGCTATCAGATTTGGTGCAGCTGGTTCGGCTATAAGATTCCTGTGTTCTGCATTCAGAAATCCGTCTAGATTTGATATGAATCAGATGAGAACGGTCTTTTCGAATTCCGACAAAACGATGGAGTTATGGGAAGAGGCACTCGATATATTTTCAAAAACAGCTGAAATCAATGGATGTATAGGCAAGCAGGAAGCGGAGCAACGCATATCAAATGGAATAGATACGGGTACATGGTTTGCTCCAAATGAAGCAAGATATATTCCGGAGAAATTATACAAACTCTACGGAAACGAAACCGCGAAGGCAGTTGGGAAAGACTATTTTTCCATAGAAAACATAACTGCACTTTCTGATTCAATATCGGAAAAACACAAAAGCCAGTATGAAGCAGAAGTAAGAAAAAGGAAGAAAAGAAATAGAGAACTAAAAGAACTTGCTATGCCACAGGGCATGTTTTTACAGAGCTCTTTTTCTGACTATGATGAATACGATGAGAACCTTGAGAAACTTTTTGTTTTCCTTGAACTACTGAGATCAGCAGATTTATCCAAGGACACTCAAGCAGCAGTAAACATCCTTAATCAATTCATTGGCCCTGTCCTTTTGAAGATAGGTAAAAGTAGTCAGACAAGTGGAAAAGAATATGGCTGGAAAGCCGAGTGGCTTACAGACCTATTGCGAGATAGATTACAATCTCTTTGCTCTGGATGGCATCCGAGTATTTATGACATACTAAAAGCTGATGGGAGAGAATTTGCAAGAGATCTTTCGGGATATCTCTTGTCGATAAGTGTTCCGGGAGTAACGCGTGCCGCTTCGCATCGGTCCTTTAACTTGTATATATTTTCACCTGAATTACTCTCTGTTTGTGGTTATACCTGTGAAGCAGGGGAGTTTATTATTGCGACAAGAGTATACGCAAGCACAAGCTTTCCTGATGAAAAATATGATGAACTAGTTGCTTCTATAATTGAAGATACAAATGATGCTGTAGTAACTGAGCAGCTCCTTTCATTTTGGCGCGAAGATATGATGCTTTCTGGCACCCAGATAAAGGTTTTGGAAAACAAAATCAGAGATGTTTTCGTGACTATGAAACAACTAAGTAAAGCATACAAGGCTTACCATAATGCACCATTTTCGAACCTTATTGATATTCTTTCATCTTATTCTGATGACTATGGCAACAAAGAAATTCCAGGGAAGTATGTAACAAGTCTCGCAGTTAGTGTAATGGATGCTTTTTCAGGTTCTCCAGCGATCTTTAATCGTCTGCCTGATGAGTACGCCATAGAAAACATGTACGCTCCGGACATTTTTCCTAATGACCATGAAAAAGCAATGCTCTTCACAGAACAATACAAGAAGGATAAGAAAACGGTACAAGATGCAGGTGACTTTATAGACATGATAGAAATATCTGTTCATAAAGAACTTCGTCGCAAGGCAAGTGCATTTGTTGCAGATTGGGACCTGATAAAGGATTACTATAACAAACAAGACGATTTAGCCAAGATTGAAGCGAGATATTTTTCTTTAAAACAGCATGTAGATTCACTAGTGATAAACGACGTGACGAAGATGAACACTCGATTAGATGCAATACGAGTATCAACAGCTGAAAAAGGTGCTTCTGATGAGGATATTCTGCCTTTGTTAGATCAGGAAATTGTTTCCTGGCAGAATAAAGCATCACAAGTGCTTTCAATTAACTCTGCTGAAGACCGTCTTGAAAGAGCGATGATTAGCTTTCAGAGAAGAAACATTAACAATAAAGAACCTGAAGATCTATTTCTTCGAATACAAAATAAAGATATCCGTAAACAAATTAAAACCAGTATTGTTACCGCCGATGTAACCTATGAATTCCTTTCATCATCTTTTGATAAGGATAGCATGGATTACTCTGCAGCACTCATACCAATAACACGTAGCTTAGAAATGTTGCTAAACTACATTTATGTTGTTTCTGACGATAGTGAATGGACATATCGCGAAAACAACGATAAGCCTCTAACCCTAAAAAAATATGCAGAAATGGTTGAGAATTTTAACAGGGCTTCATCTGAGCGCTATCGTGGCAAGCCTCTTCTCAATACAGAATTGTTACCGCATATTAAGACTGTAATTGTGACGGGGAAGAGTTCATCAAACTACCGGGAAAAGCACTTTAATAGCAGTGAAGTCGACAACTTAAAGCTTATTCGTGATGGGATCTATCACATAGCTGATGCTTACAGAAACAAAGGAGCACATAAAGAAACGATTAAAGCATTATCGTATGAAAAATGTAGGGATCTGTTGCTCCGAACCGAAAACTTGCTCTGGATTTTACTAGAAATACTTCAAGTATAGAAAATAATTGTGCCATTGTTTCTGGAACAAGAAGATTTCTTTACATCAGCATTTGAGTAGATAGCTAAAAATACAACCTGCCGGAAACCCGGCAGGTTAAAGTTTAGGAAGGGAAAATCAGTGCTATCTTGTAAACTTGCTGCATAAAGGAATTCGAAAATATAATAAGAATAATCTTTTATATTGAAGCAGCAAAATCGAGATACAATGGATGAGATAGAATACAAAATCCTTAGGGACCAACTCAAAGATGCTAAAATAAGAACCCGGACAGATAGGTATAAAGTTGGCTTCGGCGAAAGTCTGGAGCAGCTTATGGATGAGAATGGTTATACCTGTAAAAGTCTGGCAACGAAAGCTGATCTATCTGAGCGGACTATCAGGAGGATGAAGTGCGAAGATGAGTATCGGCCAACGAAGGAAATGATCATAGCCGTGTGCGTGGCTATGAAACTAGGTTTCAATGAGTCGTTACACTTGCTGAGGATGTCCTCGTTCCGTTTGCAGGAAAACTCTCCGATTGACGCAATGTATTTATTATTATTAAAATATGAAGGAAAGTTCAGCGTGCGCGAATGGAATAGGGTCCTGCTGGACATTGGAGAAAAACCTATTGGCTGCATGAGGAAGCCTAGTGACAAAAACTAAATGATCTTACCCCATTTCACCCCAGACACTGTCCCATATGCTTCGGAGAGTCTTCAAATCAAAAAAATTGAATTCACAAAAATGGTCTGTGCCTGACCAGACAAGGTGCCAAAATGCTAAAAATTTTTGGAATGAAGCCGTCTCCTTCGTTAGGAGATACTCCCGACAATGAAGCTGGAAGGCAAGGGCGGCTCCAGGAAGGAGCGCGTCGAGATCGATTTCAGAGCGGTCAAGATCAAGAGCTGCGAAGAGGTCAAAAAGAGCGACAAGCTGCTGAAGTTTGTCCTGAACGACGGATCCGGCGAGGACAGAGTCATCCTGAGCGGCATCAAGCAGTATTACGATCCTGAAGAGCTCGTTGGGAAGACTGCGATAGCGATCGTCAATCTCCCTCCGAGAAAGATGATGGGAGAGTACAGCAACGGAATGCTTATCAGCGCAGCCAACGAGTATGATGGTGAGGAGATGCTCAACCTCCTGCTCGTAGACGACAGGATCCCTGCAGGAGCAAAGCTGTACTAATTTACAGGAGGTCAACATGATTTACACAGTAACATTCAACCCGGCGATCGATTATATCGTCAGGATGGACAAGCCGCTCGATCCGGGAATGACCAACAGATCCGCGTCCGAAGAATGCTATTTCGGAGGTAAGGGGATCAACGTATCCACGGTACTCAAGAACCTCGGGATAGAGAACACAGCTCTTGGATTCGCGGCGGGCTTCACGGGAGAGGCCATTGTGAAGAGCGTGAACGAAAAGGGGATAATCGCCGACTTCATAATGTTGAAGGAAGGCATATCCAGGATCAACGTCAAGATCAAATCCGATGAGGAGACCGAGATCAACGGCCAGGGCCCTAAGATCAGCGACGAGGCATATGATGAGCTGCTTCAGAAGCTGGATAAGCTGCAGGAGGGAGACGTCCTCATCCTCGCCGGGAGCATCCCAAAAACACTGCCGAGCAATGTCTACGAGATCATCCTTGAAAGTCTTTACGGCAAGGGCATCATGTTCGTAGTTGACGCCACAAAGGACCTTCTCCTGAAAGTCCTGAAGTACAAGCCGTTCCTGATCAAGCCAAACAATCACGAGCTTGGCGAGATGTTCGGAGTCGTACTGAAAACAGATGATGAGATCGAAGAATACGCAAGGAAGCTCCAGGAAATGGGCGCCAGGAACGTACTCATCTCGATGGCTAAGGACGGCGCGATGCTCATAACCGAGGACGGCCAGAGGTTCCGCGTAGGCGTTCCGAAGGGAAAGGTAAAGAATTCCGTAGGCGCCGGTGATTCCATGGTGGCAGGCTTTGTAGCAGGCTACATGAAGTCGCACGATTACCGCGTAGCCCTCAATATGGGTACAGCAGCGGGATCCGCGACCGCGTTCTCCGATGATCTCGCAACAGGAGAATTGATCAACAGCATTTACGAAACCCTGTAGGCACTTACCAAATGGTTTCATGAATATATAAAAAAGGTATTGAGAGGCATCACTTAAAGCACGCGCTGCGCGCAGAAAGGACAACTTATGAAGATAAAAGACTTACTGAAGAAGGAGGGAATCTCCCTGGGTCTTAAGCCGGCCGATAAAGCCGAGGTCATAGACATCATGGTAGATCTCCACGACAAAGTAGGCAACCTTAACGACAAGGCAGCCTATAAAGAAGCTATCCTGGCCAGAGAAGCTCAGGGTTCGACTGCTGTAGGCATGGGTATCGCTGTACCTCATGCAAAGACCGATGCGGCCAAGCATCCGGGACTGACGGCTATCACTGTACCGGGCGGCATAGACTATGAGTGCGCTGACGGAACGGACAGCAACCTGTTCTTCATGATCGCGGCACCGGGAGGAGCTGCTGACACTCACCTCGAAGTCCTTGCAGGCCTCATGACGATGCTCATGGATCCGGAATTCTCACAGTCACTCGTCGCTGCCAAGACACCTGAGGAATTCCTGGCACTGATCGACGCTAAGGAAGACGAGAGAGCAGAAGACAAGGCAGAAGAGGCTGCGCCTGCTGCTGCAGCTGCTGCGTCCGCAGCTTCCAATGGCAAAAAGCTCGTCGCCATCACCGCTTGCCCGACAGGCATAGCGCATACATACATGGCGGCCGAAGCGCTTGAACAGACTGCTGGTAAAAAGGGAGTCAGCATCAAGGTAGAGACACAGGGATCCGGCGGAGCCAAGAACGTGCTCACCGCTGAAGACATTCAGGCTGCTGACGCTGTCATCATCGCGGCCGACAAGAAAGTTGACCTGGCGCGCTTCAATGGAAAGAAACTCATCAATGCTTCGACAGCTGATGCCATCCACCGCGCTGAGGGTCTCGTTGACCGCGCTGTAGCGGGAGATGCTGCTGTATATCAGCACACCGGCGCAGCTGCGGCAGACAGCGGTTCATCCGATAAAGAGAGTGTAGGAAGATTCATCTACAAGAGCCTGATGGACGGCGTATCGCACATGCTTCCGTTCGTTATCGGCGGAGGAATCATGATCGCAATAGCGTTCCTCCTGGACGACTACTCGATAGACCCGAGCAACTTTGGTTCCAACACTCCGGTTGCTGCATGGTTCAAGTCTATCGGAGGCACAGCGTTTGGCTTCATGCTTCCTATCCTTGCGGGATTCATCGCACGCAGTATCGCTGACCGTCCGGCTCTCGTAGTCGGTTTCGTAGGAGGCGCTCTCGCTGCATCCGGTTCTACATTCGCAAATCCGGGCGGCGGCGTCCCATCCGCATTCCTCGGCGCTCTTGTTGCCGGATTCGCGGCTGGATTCATCGTCAAAGGCATGCAGAAAGTCTGTGATAAGCTTCCTGCGTCATTGGAAGGAATCAAACCGGTGCTCATATATCCATTGTGCGGAACACTGATAATCGGTGTTCTCATGTGCCTGATCAACCCTATTGTCGGCGTGCTTAACAGCTGGATCTCAAACGTTCTTATGGGAATGAGCTCGGGCTCCAGTGTCGTTCTGGGACTTATTCTCGGAGCCATGATGGCTACGGATATGGGCGGTCCGCTCAATAAGGCTGCATATGTATTCGGTACTGCTGCGCTCGCAAACCAGAATGAGATCGGCTACATGATCATGGCTGCAGTAATGGTTGGCGGTATGGTACCTCCTATCGCGATCGCTATTTCCACAATGGTATCCAAGAAGAAATATACAGAAGCTGAAAGAAAAACAGGACCTGCAAACATCGTTATGGGTCTCAGCTTCATCACAGAGGGCGCTATCCCGTTCGCAGCTGCTGACCCGCTGCACGTGATACCTTCACTGATGGTCGGCTCCGGAATCGCAGGCGCACTCTCGATGGCATTCAAGTGCACACTCATGGCACCTCACGGAGGAATCTTCGTATTCCCTGTAGTTGGTAACGTAGCTATGTATCTCGTAGCGCTTGTAGTAGGTTCGGTCGTTGGAGCTCTGATGCTCGCCCTGCTCAAGAAAAATGTAGAAGAGTAGTACCTGTCTGATGTAAAAGCATATGATATGAAACAGTCACCGCGTCTGCGGTGGCTGTTTATTATGAGTCCGCAGACCGTTCTTTTCTTATGTCCCCGGAAATAACTCCGGGGATTTATTATGCAGTGATTGTGTTATTATGGATACAGGAATAACAGGAGCTAAAAAGCCCGGTCCACGGAAGCCGGATGGATATGGATATAAGATTCGACTTGAATGAAGCACAATCGAATATTCTTGAGAAGTACCCTGAATGGCGTGATCTGATGGCCGCGGTGGAATTCAAAAACACCCCGGCAGCGGATCCGGCGGGATACAGCGGAAGGACCGTTTATTACAACAGCCGCGATCTGAGACAGTTTCCGCGTGACGCCCAGACGTATCTGATCGCTCAGCAGCTGATGCGGAGCCGGAATACTTACAGCCGCCTGCTCAAAATGTATTGAATGCCCCGAACGCTTCATCTGCGGAGGAGACTCAACACATACATGGGACTTCGGTAAAAACGAGCCTTTGTTGTGCTATAGAGACTATTCTTTATGACTATGAATGATCATGATGATCCGGGTTTGGACCCGGGTCATTTTTTATGCTTTTTTAAGAATTTCCATCCCCTACGGGGGCTTGTGGGCCATGGAAACTGACAATATAATTTCAGTATCAAAGGAAAAAGGGAGGTGCATTTTATGCATATGGCAGATGCTTTACTGGCTCCTGCAGTAGCTGCGACCATGTATGTCGCGTCAGCGTCAGCAGCCGGTGTTTCCATCCATCAGCTTAAGAAGGATGATGAGCCGCAGAAGCTGCCTGTAATGGCAGTGACATCCGCCCTGGTATTTGCCGGACAGATGATAAACTATACTATCCCGGGAACGGGTTCTTCGGGACATATGTGCGGAGGCATGATGCTGTCTGCCTTGCTTGGGCCGTACGCCGGGTTCTTATCCATGATCGTGATCCTGGCTATACAATGTCTTTTCTTTGCCGACGGGGGGCTAATGGCCCTGGGAGCCAATTGCTGGAACATGGCTTTCTACGGGTGCTTCGTCGGCTACTTCCTGATCTGGCGTCCGATAATGAACGGCAAGTGGTTCGGCGAGGGCAAGAGCGCTGAACGAGGACGCATAATCGCGGCTTCAATAATAGGCTGCATAATAACCTTGCAATTGGGAGCATTCTCGGTAGTGCTTGAGACCAGCTTGTCGGGCATAACGGAATTGCCGTTTGGCGCGTTCTGTGCGCTGATGCAGCCGATCCATCTGGCTATCGGTCTCGTAGAAGGACTGATCACTGCCGCGGTACTGGTATTCGTCTACAATTCACGTCCGGAGCTTCTGCAGGGTGTGGATCTCAGCGGTGAAGGAGAGCCTAAGCGTTCTCTCAAGTCAGTCGTTACCATCCTTGCCATCGTGACTCTCGTAGTCGGCGGCGGACTCAGCCTGCTGGCCAGCTCGGATCCTGACGGTCTGGAGTGGGCACTCTTCGGAAATGAAGACGCCGGCTATTCCACAAACATGGGACTCGATGAGGACAACTTCGGAGTATCCAGTGGAGCTGCGGATACAGCAGGATCGATACAGGAGAAGACGTCATTCCTGCCTGATTACGCATTCCCGGGCAGTGAGTCGGCGGCAGGCACGACGGTATCCGGCATAGTCGGGGCAGCCATCGTAGCAGGAGTTGCCATCCTGATATGCTTCATCGGAGGTTTCTTCCGCAGAAGAAAAACACAAACTGAATAGGCCATACTCTATTCTCTCTCGGAATATGGTATATTGATAGGGGCATCGCAGGGTGCCCCTTATTACTGCTAATACAGGAATCGCTTAATGAACAAAATGCAGAAGGCTTTGCACGAGCTTTCGGAGATGGATGAACTGGCAGCGCGTCAGTCCCCCATACATTCTCTGCATCCCGCCGCAAAGCTGATCACCACAATCGTATATATCCTTGTCACGCTGTCCTTCGACAAGTACGACCTGAGCGGCCTGGTACCTATGGTGCTGTGGCCGGTCATCATGTTCCAGGTCAGCGGCGTTGATGTGCATACGTGTTTCTATAAGCTCCGCATCGTGCTGCCTCTTGTGATGGCGGTGGGACTGTTCAATCCGTTCTTTGACAAGGAGATAATGGTGACCATAGGCGGTGTAGGGATATCCGGCGGAGTCATCTCGATGATCACGCTGATGCTCAAGGGAGTCTTCTGCCTGATGATGTCGTTCCTGCTGATGGCGACCACCAAGATCGACAGCCTGTGCGCAGCCCTGAGGAAGCTGCACGTGCCGGCGATGCTGGTGTCGCTTCTCCAGCTGACATACCGCTACGTGGGTGTGATGACAGAAGAGCTGGCAGTCATGACAGATGCCTACTCTCTGAGAGCGCCGGGGCAGAAGGGCATACACATCTCAGCGTGGGGATCATTCCTGGGACAGCTTCTTCTCAGAAGTATGGACCGCGCGCAGGAGCTTTTCTCAAGCATGATGCTGCGCGGCTACCACGAGCACTTCCACTACGCGGACATAAAACCGTTCAACATCAAAGACGCGCTGTTCATGGCGCTTTGCATCGCGTTCTTCTTCCTGCTCAGATACGCGGATATAGCACAGCTCATTGGCGGGCTGGTTGTGAGGTAAAACTATGATCGAATTCCGGAATGTGAACTTCGCATATGAAAAGAATCAATATGTGCTGCACGACATGTCGTTCAGGATCGAAAAGGGAGAATCGGTGGGTCTTATAGGAGCCAACGGCGCCGGCAAGTCCACGATCATGAAACTGCTGCTTGGCCTGCTGCAGGGCGAGGGGCAGATCCTTATAGACGGCATCGAGGTAAAGAAGGAGACTCTGGGCGAGATCCGCGCAAAGCTCGGCTTTGTGCTGCAAAACTCAGACAACCAGATGTTCATGCCGACAGTATACGAGGACATGATCTTCGGTCCGCTCAATTACGGACTCAGCCGCGAGGCGGTCGATAAGCGTGTCGATGAAGTGCTGAAGAGACTCGACCTCGAATATCTCAAGCACCGCTACAATCACAAGATCTCAGGGGGAGAGAAGCGCATGGGAGCCATCGCCACGATACTCGCGATGGAACCGGACGCCATACTCATGGACGAGCCGACATCCGCCCTCGATCCGTTCAACCGCCGCCTGGTGATCAACACGATACGCGAACTTGAGCAGACAAAGCTGATCGCGTCCCACGATCTCGACATGATACTCGACACCTGCGACAGGGTCATCCTCATTTCGGGAGGTCGCATAGCGGCGGACGGTCCGGCAAAAGAGATACTGAGCAACAGGGAACTCCTTGAAGCCAACCGCATGGAGCTTCCGCTCAGCATGACAGCGCAAAAGTAATCAATACTCAAAGAAAAACGAAGGACAGGCATGGAACGAATGGACGTCCATGCCTTTTTTATGTGTAAGGTGTGGTACAATAGTATGAAACGATAGGCACAAATATACGCCGGGAGAACAAAGCAAAGGTAACAGAAATGGCAAATAATCTGGTCATATACTATTCCCGCAAGGGACAGAATTATGTGGACGGCAAGCTGGTGGACCTTGAAGTGGGCAACACCGAACTGATCGCCCAGTACATACGCGACGCGGTAGGCGCTGATCTTTTTGAGATCGAAACAGTCAAGGAATATCCGGCCGACTACATGGAGTGCACCGAGGTCGCGAAGCAGGAGCAGCGTGACAATGCACGCCCAAAACTGAAGGAGTATCTGCACGACATCAGCGAGTATGACAACATCGTTATCGCGGGTCCGTGCTGGTGGGGCACATATCCGTGCGCCGTATTCGGACAGCTGGAGAAACTGCATTTCAAAGGCAAGCATGTATGGCCTGTCATGACCCACGAGGGCAGCGGTGAGGCCAAAAGCAGGAGCGACCTCAAGAAGTTCTGTACCGGCGCAAAGGTCGGAAAGACACTGGCGGTGCAGGGGAGCAAGTGCCCGTCAGCCAGAGAGGCCGTGACACGCTGGGCGGAGAAACATCTCAAATAAATGCTCCAGCTGAAGAACGAAGAGAAAAAGGTAGATTATCTCGAGCTCATATATGATCTCGTCTTCGTATATATGGTGAGCCGCAATAATGCTCTTCTCAGCACCTTTGAGAACGGCTTTGTTCGCAGCGCTGATGATAGTCTTCAGGGAAAACATGCGCCTTAATATATTCGTTACAGTTGCATACGTGTGGAGCATCGTCGCGGTGCTTTACAGGGCTAAAAACATATTTGAAAAAAGATAAAAACAATGAGCAAAGTCTACATCACGGGACATAGGAATCCGGACATTGACAGCCTGTGCGCCGCATCGGCCTACGCAAATCTGAAGAACATGACCGATCCGGAAAACGAATACATCGCCATCCACTGCAGCCCGGTCTCCGACCAGGTAAAGGAGCAGATGGAAGCGATGGGGATAAGGATCCCGCCATACAGAAAAGACGTCTATCCGAAGGTGAGGGATGTCATGCTTGAGCCGCAGACACATATCCAGGCAGGCGCGCCGATCTTTGCCCTTGTCAACGCGTACAGCGCTGAGAACCCGTCGGTCGTGCCTATCTATGACGGCGAAAAGTTCAAGGGCCTGCTGAGCGTGGATGACATCACCAAGTGGTTCCTGTCGGACAACAAAGAGGAGATCCCTACCTACAAACTCACGGTGGACAACATTCTCCGGGTAATACCGGGTAAGCTGGTACACAGGGGGAAGAACGATACGATAGAGGGGTCCCTGCTTGTAGGCGCTGCCTCCTATGAGGCGTTCAGCGGACTGCTTGAAAAGATAGGCGACTGCATCGTAGTGCTGGGATCGAGAGCGGAACACATCGAGTGCGCCATAAAAAAGCAGGTACCGGCCATCATCATCACAGCGTCTGAGGAGGCGCCGGATGTTGACTACAGCGGTTACGAGGGATCGGTATTCATGACGGACCTCGGCACGGCGGAGACACTCAGAAGGATCAGACTCGCGGAGACGGTCGAATCCATGATGGAGCTGGCGACGGAGACCATAGACATAGACGATCTGTTCGTAGAGGGCAAAAGGATATTCACCAACTCCCACATCAGGGGACTTGCGGTAATGGAGAACGGAGAGTTCAAAGGCTTCGTCACAAGACGCTGCTTCCTCGACAAGCCGGTCAAAAAAGTGATAATGGTCGACCACAACGAACCGGCGCAGAGCGTGGAAGGCATAGAGACTGCGGAGGTAGTGGAGATCATAGACCACCACAGGCTCGATTCGCTCTCGACGTCGACACCGATATTCATCGCGGCCGAGCCGCTCGGCAGCGCCAACACAATAATCTATCAGCTTTACATGAGACACGGCATAATGCCGGATGAATACGCGGCAAGGACCATGCTCACCGGTATCATCGCCGACACGCTCATCCTCCGCAGCCCTACGACTACGGTGCAGGACATGCAGGCGGTGGAGATGCTGGCGAGGCTCGCAAAGGTGCCAAGCGTGCAGGAATTCGGTGAGAAGCTGTTCAGCATCACAGACAACCTCAAGACTCAGGACCCGAACGAAGCCATACTTTCGGATTTCAAGAAGTACGAGAACAGCGGCACAAAGATGGGCGTTGGCCAGTGCGAAGTCACGACCCTTACAGACGTCAGGGAATACGCTTCGAAATACATCGAAGCGCTGCAGAAGATCGCCGATTCTCAGGGGCTGGACTGGACGCTTCTCATGGTCACCGACGTGCTCAGAGAAAACAGCGTGCTGCTCGCGTCTGACTGCCGGTCGAACCGCGACCTGCCTTACGCGAAGATCGCCAGGCAGATCTATGATATGCCGGGAGTGATGAGCCGCAAAAAGCAATTGCTGCCGGTGCTGCTCTCTGTTACAAACGCATGAAGGCGACCGCAGCTACCTCGGGACATGATCCCGACGCGCGGCCGTTACAAATACGAAAGGGTCTTAAATATGGCAAAAAAAACCAATTGGTATAAAGACGCGGTAGTCTACCAGATCTATCCGCTGAGCTTCATGGATGCCAACAACGACGGCATCGGCGATATCCGCGGCATCATTTCCAAGCTTGACTACATCAAGGATCTTGGGGCGACCGCGATATGGTTCTCGCCGCTCTACAAGTCGCCGTGGAAGGACTATGGCTATGACATCGCTGACTACAAGTCGATCCATCCGGCTTTCGGCACTATGGAGGACTTTGAGGAGCTGATCGCCGAATGCGACAAGCGCGGGATCAAAGTCATCATGGACGCTGTGTTTAACCACACCAGCGATCAGCACGAATGGTTCAAGGCGGCGCTTGCCGACAAGAATTCCCCGTACCGTGACTGGTACATATTCAGGGAAGGCAAGCGCGACAAGGACGGAGAACTCGTGCCGCCTAACAACTGGACCTCATCGTTCACAGGTCCTGCGTGGGAACGCGTCGAGGGAACTGATGAATACTACCTGCACCTTTTCGCTCCTGAGCAGCCTGACCTCAACTGGGAGAACCCGGCGGTCAGGAGAGAGATGGCGGATACTCTCCGCTTCTGGCTCGATAGAGGCGTGGACGGATTCCGCTTCGATGTGTTCAACATGATCTCAAAGGTCTACCCGCTCAAGGACGACAAGAACCCGCTGCACTTCCAGAAGGGCGTGCAGTATTACGTCGACGGACCGCGCATGCATGAGTTCCTTAAAGAGCTGAACGACAACGCGCTCTCGCTTTACGACACATTCACGGTGGGCGAGTCCTATACGCCTGATGAAGAGCACGCGCACAGATACATACATGAGGAGTCCGGCGAGCTGGACAGCATATTCCACTTCGAACATCTCATGGCAGACAATATGTTCGGCCTCAAGATGGTGGCAAAGCCGTTCAACCTCAGACAGTTCAAGCGCGGACTTCTGGATCCGCAGATGAGATATCACGGGACGGGCTGGAACACACTGGTTCTTGAGAACCACGACCAGGCGCGCAGTGTCAGCCGCTTTGGCATCAACACCAAGAAATACCGCTATGAGGCGGCCACCTTCCTGGCGATGATTACCTTCCTTGGCTGGGGAACACCGTTTATCTTCCAGGGCGAAGAGATCGGTATGACAAATACCCGCTTCAGCAGCATGGACCAGATGAAAGACCCTGTATCGCACTTCATCTTCGATATGATGAAGGGCATGCACATCCCGGAAAAGGCAATATTGCGCCTGATAAGATGGGCCGTACGTGACAACGCCAGGACGCCTATGCAGTGGGACGCTACCACGAATGCGGGATTCAACAGAGGCGAAAAACCGTGGCAGTGCGTCAACCCGGATTACCGCGACATCAATGTAGAGAAGGACCTCGCGTCCGGCAAGTCGATATACAGGTTCTACCAGAAGCTGCTAGCGCTCAGAAAGAGCGAGCCGGCACTGCTCTCCGGCGAAACGGTAGAGTACTATCCGGATGACAGGCAGATCATCTCGTACAGCAGATGCCTGGACGGCAAACGCTTCCTGATAGTCGGCAACTTCTCCGGCACGCGCGCGGACTTCATAATGCCGGGCGATTTTGAGCTCGACGAGCTGACGATCCGCATGACGAATCAGGGGCGCAAGGACGCAGAGATAGAAGAGATAATGCATATGAAGCCTTACGAGGCCATCCTGTTCGAGGAGAACAGAAAATAACGATACATTAAAAGAAAGAAGATAAATGAAAACAGCAGTACTATTTGAAACCATCATGCTCATAGGCTTTGGCTGCTCATGGCCTTTCAATATAGCCAAATCGATAAAGAGCAAAACGACTCTGGGCAAGAGCGTATATTTCGAGATCATAGTGATCATAAGCTATCTCTTCGGGGTGGCTGCAAAACTTATCATTTTCCGCGAGACAGGAGAACTCCAGTATTCATTCTGGTTCTATCTCATTGATATATTGCTGGTGACCACAGATGTTTGTCTTTATATAAGGAACCGCAAAATAGACAAGGAAATGGGACGCATCTGACAGCAGAACAAAACAGGCAAAGATCAGTAAAGGAGAAAGATCATGGCAATCATGGAATACTATACGCCGACTCATGTGTATTTTGGCGTAGGGGCTGAGGACGAGATCGGTAATGTACTAAAGGGCTACGGCGCAGTCAAGGTGCTGCTGCACTTCGGCGGCGGCTCGGTCAGAAGGACCGGCCTGCTCGACAACATAGAGGAAAAGCTTGACGAGGCCGGCATCAAATATGTGGAGCTCGGCGGCGTGGTTCCTAATCCGAGAGTATCGCTCGTCAGAAAGGGCATAGAGCTCTACAAGAGCGAAGGCTGCGACTTCATCCTGGCAGTCGGAGGCGGTTCCGTTCTGGACAGCGCCAAGGCGATCGGCTACGGAGTGTTTGGCGGCGGAGATGTCTGGGATTTCTATTGCGGCAAGCGCAAGGTAGAGGGAACAGCTCCTGTCGGCTGCGTGCTGACACTTTCAGCCACGGGCTCCGAGATGAGCGACTCCTCAGTCATCACAAACGACGAGACGGACCCGACCTACAAGAGAGGCGTCAACACCGATTTCGGCAGACTGAAATTCTCGATGCTGGATCCTATGCTTACGGCGACCGTCTCAAAGTACCAGACAGCCTGCGGCGCAACAGACATCATGATGCACACACTGGAGAGGTACTTCCATCAGGGCTACGCTCTCGACTCCACGGATCAGCTCTCGTTCACGCTTCTGAAGGAAGTCATGAAGTGGGCGCCTGTGGCTCTCGAGAAGCCGGACGACTACGATGCCCGCGCCAACCTCATGTGGTGCGGCACGCTCTCGCATAACGGCCTGATGGCAGCCGGCAACTCCAACAAGGGCGACTGGGCCTGCCACCAGATAGAGCACGAACTCTCCGCCGAATACGACGTGGCGCATGGCGCAGGCCTTGCGGCAATCTGGGGATCCTGGGCAAGATATGTGCTCAGCGTGGATCCTGAAAGATTCGTCAAACTGGGCGAGGGAGTATTCGGCGAGAGCGACCCTGAAAAGACCATAGAGAAATTCGAAGCGTTCTTCAGGTCGATCGACATGCCTATTGACATAAAGGGGCTTGGCCTCGACTTCGATGAGGCAGCCTGCCGCAAGGCGGCCCTCGGCGTCACGTTCCAGGATGCCCGCACGATAGGCAATTTCAAAGTCCTGAATACAGAGGACATATTCAACATCTACATGATGGCCTCGGGCCGTAAATAGACCGGCGACCACGGAAAAGAAGGGAGGCAGTTATGGACGACAAGATCAAGGAATTAAAGAAGATAATCGACGAGAGCAAGAACATCGTTTTCTTTGGCGGCGCGGGCGTATCCACAGAAAGCGGCATTCCTGACTTCAGGAGCGCCAACGGCATCTATAACCAGGACCTGGGCAGGACCGTCTCGCCGGAGGAGATGATCTCTCATACTTTCTACATGAGACATCCTGAAGACTTCTTTGAGTTCTATAAGGACAAACTCATTTACGAGAACGCAGAGCCTAATGATTGCCACAAGGCGCTGGCCGAGCTGGAGAAACAGGGCAAGGTAAAGGCGATAGTAACCCAGAACATCGACGGCCTGCATCAGAAGGCGGGCAGCAAGGTGGTATGGGAACTCCACGGATCGACCCTCAGAAACTACTGCGAGAACTGCCATGCTTACTATAGCCTTGAGAAAGTGCTGGAGTCAAAGGGGGTGCCGACATGCGACAGGTGCGGCGGCAGGGTAAAGCCTGACGTTGTGCTCTATGAAGAGGGACTCGACAGCGACGTTATAGACGGAGCCGTCAGAGCCATATCTAACGCCGACACGCTCATAGTCGGCGGGACCACACTCATAGTGTATCCGGCCGCGGGACTGATCCATTATTTCCACGGCAAGAAGCTGGTGCTCATCAACATGAGCGCGACAAGCGCAGACAGCTCGGCGGATCTTGTGATCCACGAGAAGATAGGAGAAGTTTTCGCACAGGTCATGGGCTGGGAATAGTCCCGGAACAGCCTGAACTATGAAAAGGATGTTGACATTGCACAGGCAATAGAAATGAGCAGTACAGAACTAAATCAGGTGAATAATAATGAAAACGATGTAAAAAAAGACTCACGCAAAGGCACGGGAGTCCTGGGGCGGATCCTGATCGCAATAGGGACCGTTCTTATGGTATTCATCGTTGCCGTGTGCCTGGGTCTGGCCATCCCGCGTATCGCGGGCTACGAGACCTATGTGGTCGTCAGCGGCAGCATGGAACCGTCGATACCGGTGGGAAGCATAGTGTATGCCGAGCCGGTAGACCCTAAGCTCCTGCAAAGCGGCGACGTCATAGTGTTTAATGACTACACACGCAGCAAGGCACCGATCACGCACAGGGTCGTAAGCAACGATACGGCTGCAGGCACAATAATCACAAAGGGCGATGCCAATGCGGCCCGGGACGTGAATCCCGTGACGTACGATAACGTCATAGGAAAGGTGAAGGCGCATGTGCCACGGATCGGTTTCACGGCTGCGATGTTCACCTCTTTTCTGGGCAAACTGGTGACAGCTCTGCTGATGCTGGAAGCCTGGCTGCTGATCGAAGTCGGCAGGAGACTAAGAGCATGAACGCATGATCAAATAACGGGAAATGGTCTGAAACGGGCCATTTCCCGTTTTCTGTCAACTCTTTTCTGTTGTTCCGTTTTATAAGGGGTTTACAAATAATAAGAAAAAAACAGACGGCATTAATGACGCTTTTTGTGATAGTATGTAAAAATCAAGAGTGCGGCCCTGTATTATTACCTAAAAAATTGAAATTTTCTTTGGTTTCATATACAATAATAGGCTGACAGGGAATAATCTCATATAGTTTAATTTTTTTCAATTATATATTTTTTTGTGTTATAGAAAGGAAAGAGTATGAAAGACAGAGCATCGATCAAAAGATTCCTGGCCTTCCTTCTCTGTGCGGCTATGCTCGTCATGTATATGCCTTCACCAAGAATGGCATTTGCAGATGAAACGAGCGGTGAAGAGGTTGCGGCTGAGGTAAGCGAACCTGCACCTGCACCTGCTGCGCCCGCACCTGCAGCGGAGCCACCACAGGAACCTGCTGCAGATCCTGCGCCTGCTTCGGTAGACTCGGAACCTTCGGGTGGATCTGAGGAGCTTGATGCCGAAGTACCGGAAGAAGGCGGGGAGGAGGCGTCCGATGAGGTATTCGGCGATGTCTTAGAAGAAGACGCCCTGGATGAAGAACTCGTTGAAGGCGAGGAAGCAGAGGATCCTGAAGAGGAAGAAAAGTATCCTGAGTTCAAAAAAAGCAAAACTGTGGATGGCGTTACTATAACGCTCTTCGCTAAAGAAGGAGTGCTTCCTGAAGGAGCAGACTTCAATGCACACCGCGTAAACAGAAACGATGTATTTGCTGCTGTAGGTGAGAGACTGGAAGCAGAAGGCAGAGTGCTTGTTGACGCGATCGCGTTTGACGTTACCCCTGTCGATAAAGACGGGAACGATATCCAGCCACAGGGGTCAGTAGAGGTCACATTCAGCGGCACCGGACTTGATGGCGGCAGCGTTGACGTATTCCGTGTATCTGATGACGCAGGCAGCGTTACAGAGATGGGAACGAGTGTAGCGAATTCAAATACTCAGGTATTTGACACGACCCACTTTACAATCTACGTATCCGGCGCAAGCGTAGATGATCCAAACGGAGATGGCGAAGGGGCAAATTCACAAAGCCATCGTCTGGTAATAGAATACGGAGAGTCAGCCACGCTTGAATCTGATGAAGGTTCATATGATAACTCCTGGAGAGCGTCGGAAGGCGGCGCCTACTCATTCTTCAGCGGTACTACGATTACAAATCAGAACACCACTGCTCAGGATCGGAGTGCTACCATCACACACACCTATCGAAATATTATCGGATATATGCCTCTCATAGGCACACCGATTCCGGGATCATATCATAACGAATACTACTATATAACACTGAAGCCGGAAAAGATGGAAGTAACATTCATGCTTCAGGATGTCGGGAAAAGCGGTTTCTCTCCGTACAGAGAGCCCGTAAAGGTATACAAAGGAAGTTCAGTTCCAGCTGATCAGATCCCTGCCATGGAGTCTCCAAAGGAATCCGGCGGTGTAGAGTATACATTCTACGGCTGGTGTTCAGATGATGGTATGCAGAATGATGCCGTATTCACGAACGTCCAGAACCATATGACAGTATACGGCAAGTATACGGGTGCTGCCGTTATCCACTACAATAAGAACACACGCGAAGCGGCAACGGTTCCTGATGATCTTGAGGGAGGCGTTGGCAACACAGTAACGCTTGGATTCGGCTCTCAAAGCGGATTTGCATTTGATGGCTGGAACACGGCTGCTGATGGAGGCGGTAATTCGTATGACGGTGGGCAGTCCATTACTATGCCTGAAGGCGGTATGACGCTGTATGCACAATGGTCAGATGGGCATGATAATAAAATAATCATTCGCTATCACCGCAACTATGGCACAGATACGGTAATAAGGTCTGAAACAAATATCAGAAAGAACTGGCAGACCGATTTGTGGGATGAGGTTCCTACGAGACCGGGAACACTGGGCATCAACTATGTTTTCCGTGGATGGTCAACAAATCCAAATGCTGACAATCCACAGTACTATCCTGGAGCAACATTCCAGACTGGGGAAACGAACGTTGATCTGTATGCTGTTTGGGGGATACTATCCTTTAACAAACTGACTAAACTGACGGCAAATAGTGATACTGTAACCTATGATGCTGGGGAACATAGCGTTTCCGGTGTTACCGGAGGAACGCCTTGGTCCAGAGATCCAAATTATGTAAAGGTTGGCGATACGTCAGTGTTCGGCATAGATATCTATGCCTATGTCGGTAATATCAGGGCCAGCGGCACAAATGCCGGTCACTATTCGACCCCTGTAAGCGCGCCGCTGTATTATATGTTTTTAGGCAACATGACACGCCTGTTTGATAATCCTTTCATGGATATCGAAGGCGGAATGCTGATCATAGAACAGGCAGAGCTCAAGATATCAACAGATACCGATGAGAAGAAATATGACGGAACAGCCCTTACTGCCGGAGGAAAGGTGACGCTCCCGGACGGCACAGAGAAGATGATCTCATATGAAGGCGGGGCAGTTACGCTTTACGGGGATGACACTTTAAATCTCAGAACCACCGGTTCCCGAACAGAAGTGGGACAAGTCGACAATGGGTTTGATTTTGACTGGGGCAAGCCTGATGATTGGGGAACAGAACCATCGACGGCATCGAAATACAATTATAAATTCAGTGACGAACCGGTTATCGGTACTCTCACGGTATACATCGAAGTCGCGTTTGACAAGAACTGTGAGGACGATGTCACAGGAATGCCGACCAGCGTGAAAACATATGAGCCTGAGATCTCACCTGATGCTGAGATCCCTGCGGATGAGCCAAGCAGAGCCCACTACATTTTCACGGGTTGGGCATTAGAGTCCGGAACAACAGAGGCTGACTATCAGCCTGGTGATACTATAGAGGGCATTGATGTAGAGGATACAACTAATGGAGTGCTGACACTTTATGCGGTCTGGGAGATCGAAAAGCACACGGTGAAGTTCGTCGATGATGACGGTACCTTGATCAGCAAGGCTGAGTATGACTATGGAACATCGGCAGATGAAATCCAGAAGCCGGCCGATCCGACCAAAGATCCTACAGCTCAGTATACCTATACATTCGCCGGATGGACTCCTGATATCGCAAAAGTTACGGACGATGCGATATATACCGCAACTTACGACAAAACTGTGAACAAGTATACGGTCAAATTCGTCAATGAGGACGGTTCTACGATCAGTGAGGCTGACTATGATTACGGAACAGCTGCTTCAGATATCGCAAAGCCGGCTGATCCGACTAAGCCGGCAACGGCTCAGTATACTTATACATTCGCAGGATGGGATCCTGAGATCGCAGAGGTCACAGGGGATGCTACTTATACAGCAACCTTCACAGCAATTCCGATCCCGGCACCGACTCCTACTGGTGGCGGTGGAACCGGAGGCACAGGCGATGGCGCAGCCGCAGCAGCCGCAGCAGCAGCACCTGCAGCGCCTGCAGACGATATAGCAGATGAGCCTACATCGACTACAGAGCCGCCTGCAACGGCAATCGATGATGAGCCTACACCTATGTCTAATACATGGGCTGTGGCAAATCTCGCGCTGGCTGCATTGACAGCACTCGGAGCAGTCATCGCGCTCTTCCGCAAGAGAGAGGATGAAGACGAGTACGAGGATGAGGATGCCGACAAGAAGATGCTTGCTGCTAAGATCGCGGGAGCTCTTGCCGGAGTAGCCGCTCCGATCGCATTCTTCCTCACGGAGAATATGGCAGATGCAGCGGTAGCGTTCGACAAGTGGACGCCGCTTATGGCAGGTATCCTGGCAGTACAGGTAGTCTCGGCTGTTCTGAATAAGACAGCTTCAAAGGCATCAGATGCTGCGGAGGAAGTACCTGAATAAGAACAGGTAAGGCAAACAATGCCTGACTGAAACGAACAGACGGGAGACAGTGCAGATCGCTGTCTCCTGTTTCTTTTCATAACTGTATGACCTTAAAGAGGTGGTTCGGGAGCCGCCTCTTTTTTGCTTTTTGAAAAGACGTTTAAAACACAGGATTTTAGCTTTTAAAAAGTAAGCGCAAAGTAACGGGGTGTCCAATTGGACCTGGAGCATTTTGATCTAATTTGATCATTTACCGCTCTTAGCACAGGCTGCCTGAACGTCCGGATCCCATGGAGCAAAATGCTCCAACTCATCATCGGACATGTCCATGGATGGACGATGCTCAAGCAGATATTCAATGTATTTGTAACGGCTCAGTCCGTACAGACTGGCCATTTCGACGATCGTATAGATGCCCATGCTGGCATTGGCTCCGTCAACGGAGGTGCTGAACAGCCAATTCTTTCTGCCAACTGTGATCGGGCGAACGGAATTCTCGCTCCAGTTATTGGAGAGGCTACAGCGTCCATCTTCCAGATAGGTCATCAGGTATTCTCTGCGGTTGCGGAGATAAGTAACTGCCTTAGCAAACTTGCCGTTGCCGGAGACGTTCTGCTTGTCGGCCCATGCAATGAAAGCCTCGACCACAGACTTTTCGTCCTTGAGCCTGCGCTTCATGCGGGTCTCAGGTCTGTAGCCTCGCTCAGCGTATCTGCGTTCATACTCGAATAATTTGTTGCAATACATAACACCCTGCACAGCAGGTTCAGCTATGTCGTTACCATGGCCCTTAGGGATGGCTTCGTAGAAATATCTCCTGATGTGGGCATAGCAGGTACACCGTTTGATGTCTTTCAGCTTGTTGTAGCCAGAGAAGCCATCACACATCACATATGTCCCGGGAGCTATCCCGGCTGTAAGGTCTACCGCAGTATCCTCGGATCTTGTCGGTGAGTACTGGTAGTAGACTATCGGCGGGAGCCCGTCATCGCCTGTCCGCATCAGCCATACATACGACTTGCTTTCAGGCGTTTTGTCCGGTTCCTTCAGCACCTGGATCGGAGTCTCATCCATCATGATGAACATCCTTTCAAGGATCTTCCTGTGGAAAAACTCCGTCATCGGCCTGAAGTACAGGTCATTGCAGTCCACTGACCAGCTCGCCATGGTGGTTCGGTTGATCTTTGCACCGAGTTCCTCGAAGCTCTTCTCGAGCCTGTAGTAAGGGACCGCGAGTGCGAACTTCTGGTAGAAGACCCATGCTGCAAGTGATGGAGTGAGATAGCTGTGGTCAAGAAGCCTTGGCGGAGCACCCTCATCCTTGATGAACTGCGGATCCTCAGTATCCTTGCACTTCGGGCACTCATATGTGGTGGCGATATACTCGATCACATACATCTCAGGCTTTACGTGGACCACGTCACGCCTGATGCACTCGGTACCGATCGGCTTCATCTTAGTGCCGCAGTTAGGACAGGTCTTGTCCTCGTCGCTGAGTGTGTCGACCACGACCTGCCTGACCTCGAGGCCTTCGAACTGCTCGTCAAAGGTTGCTTTGCTCTTCTTGGCTTTCTTATGAGCCTTGACCTCTATGAACTCTGCATCAACGAGTTCAGAATCCGGTGCAGGTTCAAGACCGAGCTCTGCGAGCATGTTGATCTGATCAGAATTCGCAAGCTTAGCGCTGCGCTCCTTTGAAGAGCCGAATAGTTTCTGCCTCAGAAGGCGAAGTTCTTCCGTCAGTTCGGCAAGACGCTGATCCTTCTCAGCAAGCATACTGGTCATCGCGTCAATGGTCTTGCTCTGAGTCCTGATCGTGTTATTCAGTTGTGCGATCATGTCCTTCAGTTCCTGGAGCTGGACATCTTTCGCCGACTGTGACATGGCTTGAAACTCCTTTTCTCTTATGCATATATTTTACCAAATATGCAGATGCAAAAAAAGAGTTTCAGGCAATAAAATACAGCTTAATCGCAGTATTTTCAAGGCTTTGAGGCCTGCCCGCAGAGACAAAAACCGCATCGTCACTGCGCTATCCTGAGGGCCTTAGGCTGTTCTATCTCAAGGCCTGTCATCAGCCAGTCGAGCTGCTGCCATGTGATGGATCTGACCTCATTTGCGTTCCTGGGCCAGCGGAACCTGCCTCGCACATTGCGGTCGAGCCTTTTGTACAGGAGCGTATAGCCATCCTTCTCTCGGAGAAGGATCTTGATCCTGTCGCAGCGCTTTCCGCAGAACAGATATATGGATAACCTATCCGGCTCTTCGCCAAGCTTGTCCATGACTATGGCGTAGAGACCATCGATGGAGCGGCGCATATCCGTATAGCCGGTGATTATGAAAATGTTTGTAGCCAGGGAGATGTCGCCGATCATATGCCGCCTCCGAGGCTTTGGAGCACTGTCTCCAGAAGATGGGGATCAACGCTGTTGGAAAACCGTATGATGGCTTTGCCGGATATGATCTCCATGACCGGTTGTATTCCGGCTCCAGCTGTTGGACCTGGAACACTTTGGTCCATATATACAGGTTCCGGTGCAATACTGAGCTTGACAACCTCCTGGACCTGCGGCTTATGTCGCGAATGCTGCCGCAGGGGCTCAGGTATATTCGGATATCCCTTCTCGCGAAAGGTGGATATCCAGTTGTAGAAGGTGCTTTTTCGAATGCCGTGTTCTTCAAGCCACTGATGATCGGTGAGGCCGCTGCTTCGGCATTCAAGTATTAATTCATAGCGCTCTTCGGGGGAAAGGTTCCTGGTGTTCATGTTATACCTCACGTAGTTAGAGTAAAATGATCCAATTCCACTTCTGTATATGGAGTGAAATGATCCATATTCCAACTATTATTATGAGGTCAACTTCACTGGTGCACAATCCACCCCATTACTTGGCGCTTACAAGGCAAGGGCCGGACCAAATATCCGGGCCATAATGAAAGGAGACAGCGAATGATCGCTGCCTCCTTTAGTTTTGGTTTTCTTTTACTACCTGATCGCTTCCAATCTGTCGCAGCTTGTTTCGCTGCCGCCTGTGTCTATGTGGTAGTAGGCATATTCTTCCGGTGTCAGAAGGCTGTTTTCGCGGAATATCTTCTCTGCTATGTTCTTCTTGTCCGGACTTATGCGCACAGAAATGCCGCAGCTCGCCGAGATGAACCTAGGCACCGGCATTATCGTGACTCCAGCCGGCTTCAGCAGCTTTTCAGTTGAGATAGCCGCGTGTGTGGATTCAAAAGTGAGAAGATAGTATTCGTTCATTTACAGTTTATTTGCTCCGCTTACAGCTTGATTACCTTGCTGACTTCCTGCATTGCGCCAAGTATATCATACATGTTGCTGACAGTACCAACCTTCAGGTCGTCCTTGATGCCGTAGAAGTTGAGGCATGTGCCGCATACCAGGACCTTGCTGCCCTTTTCGATAAGGGTGTTGAGGTTCTCAATGATCTGAGGCTCATCGCCTGCCGGCAGCTTGACGCCCTCGTTCATGAAGAGCACGTAAGCCGGGATCTTCTCGGATTCGCTGAGTGTGAAGATAGCCATCTTGGCAAGGTTGCCGCCCAGCTCGCTGTTATTGCTGCCGATAGCGTTTGTGTTGAAGAAGACTGCGTATGTGTCAGCCTCTGCCACGCTTGCGCCTTTGATGGTCTCGCCGTTGGCAAATTTGACAAGGAACTTGTCGCCGAATGGCTCGCTTGTTGCCGGTCTTCCGAGAGCGTCTCCGAGTCTCTCAAGGTTTCCGACCTGAGTAGGGCCGTCAACGATGATCTCTACGTCCTGCTCGCCTGCTTCGAGATCCTTCTTTGCCATGATTACAGGAATAGGGCACTGCTTGCCGCCTGCGTCGATTCTCATTATATTACCTCCGTTGTGTCGTTTTTGACAGTATTTGCTGCCCGATAATATACAGCAATTGCATATTCTGTTAAAACTGTCTGTCATTGTAATATGCAATGACCATACACAATTAATATACTCCGTTTTTTATACACTGAACTATAGATAAAACTTATAATGCTCCTTTTAACCCGAGAATATCAGCTATAACCTTCGTGATCTGCATGGAATCTATATGGCCGTCTATATCACTGAATACAAAGAAGAGATTAACCCCCGGAATATAGCCGCTTGCAATATATCTGCCGATTTTTCTGGCGAATTCCTCGCGGTATCCACGCTGATCAAGCCGTCCAACATACTCTACAAGTATTTCTGTTTTCATATCGACCGGAGACAATATGGTGAAATCCGGATATAAAGGCGGTCCATAATCATTCATTGGCAGAGGTAACTCATAAATTATGGCAAAGCCGGCATCCTTGAACCGCTCGTAAAGAACGAGTTCGCTGATCGTCTTGACCATAACTCCGTCAGATGCACGTTGTGTCTTATGCTGAGGATAGTTTTCCGGAAAGTTCTTCTGAAAACCGAGCCGCTGCGCCATCCACTCCTTGCTTCTGCGCTTATACGCTTCCGATACCGGATATATGTCACATCGATATACAGCGGGAAGGCCTTCGTTAACAAACACCGGGTCATAGGGCTCGAACCCACGCTGAAGAGCGTTTATCAGACTTATATCATGATCGATCCGCCTGATAGCTTCCTTTAAAAAACGAGCTTCCTGTATGCGGCAGACGGTCGGATTATTCTGATTGCCCAGATAACGATAATTCTTGCCGTGCTTTTTAACATAGTAATAGTGATTGCCGTTACTGCGCATTGTCCGGTGGAGAAAGGCATCTTTACAATCGCTGAGACGCTCAAGACGGGTGGAGTATTGCTCCCTCGCATGCCTCAGCATTTCAATCTCGTAATTTAGTCTGTGATTCAGTTCCGCGTCTATCATAGCCATAGCCTGTCACCTTCATTTTTTTCAGGGGACACGATTCTACAACCATCCCGGAGAAACGGCAAACGAAAATAGCACTTTTTTCAACATTAAAAGCACTTTGTATGAGCGTTGATACGGGGGCACTTGACCCGCGCTTTTTTAATATCCGCTCGCCTCCTCTGGCTCGCGGGGGCTGCCTGCCGGAAAGCCTGCTTTGCAGCTGTACCGCGGGTGAAGTAGTTCCCACGGTCCAGCGCGGGCTTTCCGGGGCAGCCCGATATGGTGGTGAACCCAACCCCGGTATGATGGTGAACATATCCCATTAAGATGCTGAGATCGATCCGCCGAGACGATAGCATTGGTACATAAAGTGTCAAGAAAGGAGAGAAAGTACCAACAAATTGGTACTTCAAGTGCGATTAGCCATTTTGTGTACCAATGAGATTCTGACAAACTGTTCTTCACCGGTGATCGCAGGGTCAATTTTGCATATTTATTACAAGTGACGAATGGCTATTCGCATAAAGGGAAGAGATGATGCTTCATTCCTGTGTTGATGAAACAAGAGCAGCTGCTTTTGCCCAGACAAACCGGATCCACAGCATGATAGTTGGTACACAAATGGCCGTTAATGGCAAATAGGTACCAAAAAAATGGTACCTCAAGCATAGACTTGAAGTTTGAAGTACCAATTGCGTAGAGAGCACTTGGTTAAGTCCATATAATGGTGTAAATTGAAAAAGAGCCAACGCTCGTACCTTT
>JAKSSP010000013.1 GCA_024403035.1 Mogibacterium sp. | reverse complement strand
ACCCGTGACGGGACTTTCACCCGTTAGAACTGTGCCATGCCCGGCACACATTAAAAACATCTGCCCGCATATCCGGGCAGATGCCTTATTTCAGAATATCACAGATTATATGGGTTACCGCCGGTGTCGCCTCCGGTATCACCGCCCGGGTCTCCACCGGTATTTCCGCCGGATTACTGCCAGGATCGCTGCCCGGATCACTGCCCGGATCATCACCGGTATTGTCACCACCGGTATTGTCACCACCGGTATTGTCGCCTCCGGTATTATCACCTCCGGTATTGTCACCACCGGTATTGTCGCCTCCGGTATTATCACCTCCGGAAGGTTCCGTTCCCGGCTGTACGTTTGTCGCATCGTCTGTGATCTCAGGCTCTATCGGTTCCTCTTCTAATTCTTCAGGTTCTTCCTTCTTCTCTTCGACATATCTTCCAGGGTTTTTCTCAGTACCCTTTGTATAATACTCACCGTTCTCTTTTATGACATTTGAAGGCATCTCAAGGTATTCTCCATCCCTGATCCCCTCTATCTGTCTCATTATTCTGCTCCAGAGCGCTGCCGCTGTTGTGGATGTAGTGTTCATCTCCACATTCAGGTCGGTGCCTATCCACAGAGCAGCCGAATAATCCGGCGTGAATCCGTCAAACCATATGTCGAATGTATCGTTCGTGGTTCCGGTCTTTCCGCCTACCTGTACTCCTGAAATGGCTGCGTTGCCGGCTATACCGTTGGAAACTACTGACTTGAGAAGGTCTGTCATTATCCACGCAACGCCCTCATCAAGGACCTTGCTGGTCTGGGACTCGCCCTTCAGAAGCGTCTTGCCGTTGCCGTCGTCCACTGTCGTGTAGCATACCGCGGTGTTGTGGACTCCTCCGTTAGGGAAGACAGCATAAGCGAGCGACATTTCAAGAGGCGTTACCCCGTATGTCATGGCACCAAGCGCAAGGGCGGCAGGGTTCACATCATTTGCCGCAAGGCTCGTATCGGTCTCAACGGTAGTGAGTCCGTATTTTTCCAGCATTTCAACAGAGTAATCAAGTCCGACCTGCCAGAGTATCTTTACTGCACAGGTATTGATCGACTGCTGCAGAGCTTTTCTCAGTGACTGTTTGCCTGAATACGATCTCGAGAAGTTCTGAGGCCACTCCTCTCCATTTATCTCAAGCGGCTCATCCACAACGACCGAGCTCGCGGTGATGTAGTCTCCCCAGCCCTGTGTACCTTGCTTATCAAAGCCATAATCGGTGTACTCGAAGGTCTTGTTCTTCGCGGCATATTCATAGCTCTTCTGGAGAGCGGCCCCGTAAACGGCAAGCGGTTTTATAGATGATCCCGGCTGTCTTGGGCTTATGGCTCTGTTGAAAAGCTTGGAGCCGTCGCCTCCGCGTCCGCCCATGAATCCGACGATGTGTCCGGTACCTACTTCAGTCACTACCATGCTGGCCTGGACTTTACTTCCGTCCTCTGTAGAAGGGAAGTTGGATTCTTTCTGGAACTCTTCATAGATCGCTTTCTGGACATCGCTCTTGAGTGTCGTGTGGATCTGAAGGCCTCCGGTATATACCATACGCTGAGCGTCTTCCTCGCTCATTCCATACTTGTCCATGAGATCAGTTGTAACGATAGTTGCAACGTAATCGCTGAAGTATGTATATGCGTTCTCTTTCTGCTCAAAGCTTGGGGCAAGTATGTCGATGATGTCCACATTGGCCTCGCCGGCGTCAGCAGTCGAGATATAGCCTTGTTCAGCCATGAGATCCAGGACCATGTCACGCCTGTCCTTTGACAGATCGTTAGCGTAGAAGCCTGTCCCTTCTTCCTCTTCATCTTCGTCTTCTTCGCTGCCTGTATAGCTTTCTTCTTCGCCTTCTTCAGAGGTTTTGACTTCGTCGAGCGAATAATAGTTGATATTCTTTATCTCCTGATTGCCTTCCGGGTCTTCCGTGATCAGGGCATAGCTGTCCGGCGCCTGCGGAAGGGCCGCCAGAGCAGCGCATTCCGCGAGCGTCAGATCGCTCACTTCCTTGGAGAAATATGTTCTGGCCGCGGAGCTGACACCGTAGTTGCCGTATCCGAGATATATGGTATTCAGATACGCCTCGAGTATCTCATCCTTGCTCAGCTTCTTCTCAAGACGCCATGCAATAAACATCTCAGACAGCTTTCTGTGTATGCTGCGCTGGCTCTTGATCTCAGACAGATAGGCATTCCTCGCCAGCTGCTGCGTGATCGTAGACGTTCCGCTTATGGATGAGGATCTTCCTGTGAGCTTCGACAGTACCGCGCCGCCCATCCTGCGCCAGTTGAAGCCGTGATGCTTATAGAACGTTTTGTCCTCTATGGCAATAAAGGCATTCTTGAGGTCTTCCGGCATCTCGTCTATTGGTACTACTGTTCTGTCCTCGGTATAGTGCAGGGTATCGATCTCGTTGCCATTGACGTCATAGAGTACCGATGAACGGTCAATATTGGCGTAAAGGCTTTCCTCATTTATCTTTCCTACACTGATTGCGGTTATGATCACCGAGAGAAGAACGACAGCGACTCCAAGTACGAAAAGACCGCCGATGACTCTCAGGATCTTTCCGCCTGTCGAGGCTTCTTTAAATCGTACCATTGCGTTCTTCGAAAAACCGTCCTGTGCTTTCTTAGCAGGCTTGCTTTCCGGTTTCTTGGCGTGTTTGCTTTCTTCTTTTACTCTCATTTATATCTCCTGCATATCACTATACGCTTGTTTTCAATCGTCAGTACAGAGTATAACACAATCGGTCAAAGAAAAAGATGTAGATTCCAAGGAAATCTACATCTTTGATCCTGTCTTAGAATGATTGCGCCGTCCGGTTGATGATCTCATTCTGCAGTTCTTCATCCAGATTCCTGAAATAATCGGAATAGCCCGCGACACGTACGATCAGATCCCTGTAGTCATCAGGATGCTTCTGAGCCTCCAGCAGGGTCTGCTTGTCGAAGACATTGAACTGGATGTGGTGGCCGTCATGTATTGAATACTTCTGGATATTCGTGAACGAATGCATGTTTTAGAGCGAGAATTTCTTCTGATATTCCGCAAAGTGTTCTCTGAAGAAATCATCCTGTCTGAAGTCAGGCTGCAGATGATAAGCGTGAAGACCCCCGGCTTCTGTGACCGATTCCAGAACGTCCACGGCTATATTGCTGCAGTGATCTGCTATGCGCTCGTAATCCGTGAGCAGGTCGTTGAACACAAAGCCGTGCTCGTAGTTGCATTCCTGACGGCTTATCCTTTCAACATGGTTGGCTTTTATCTGGTCGCAAAGATCGTCGATCACCTCTTCCAGCGGATCCACAAGGAGAGCCTTTTCATAGTTATCGTTCACAAAGGCGACCATGGCGAGCTCCGCTATCTCTGAAACAGCGTCTTCCAGAACGTCCAGTTCTCTCAGTGCGTTGTCCGTAAATACGATCTTTTTCTCATGTATCTCTTCGACAGCTTCTCCGACGTTCCTTGCGTGGTCGGACATCCTCTCAAAGTCCGAAAGGGCTCTCAGGTTCTTGCTGACTTCCTTTGAATGCTCTTCATCAAGGTCGGAGGTAGTGAGCTTGAAGAGATAGTTTCCGAGTTTGTCCTCGTAGCGGTCGATCAGACTTTCCAGATCGTCCACTTTCTTGATACCCTCCTTGCTGTAATTCCTTCTGACTTCAACAGCATCTCTCACACTGTCAAGCGTCTTGGAGGCCATTGAATCGATGACTTCCTTGCTCTGCGCGAGAGCGAGCGTAGGGTGGTCGAGGAATCTCGGCTCAAGCTTGTCCATATCGGCTTTCTCTGCCAGCGCTTCTTCGCTTTCAGGGAAGAGAGCAACGACCAGTTTTTCAAGAAGCCCTATGCACGGCGAGAGTATGATGACTACCGCCAGCCTGTAAAGCGTATTTGTAAGTGCCACGGTGACCATGTTCATCTCCATCTGCAGGAAGCTGAAGTGGACTACGGCATTGACTATGTAGAATATTCCTCCGACCAGTATTGCGCCGAGTACGTCTATGACCAGGTATACAAAAGCTGTACGCTTGCCGTTGGTGCTGGCTCCGAGCGCGCTGAACATTACAGGTACCGAAGCTCCGATGCCGATACCCATCAGGATAGGGAATGCCATGTCGAACTCGACAGCTCCCGTGACCGCGAGGGCCTGGAGTATACCTACGGCTGCGCTGGCGCTCTGGATGACCGCGGTCACCAGTACACCGATGAGCACTCCCAGGATAGGGTTGGTGAAGCTTGTCATCATGTCGATGAACTTCGGATCGGATCTGAGCGGAACGATGGCTCCTGACATCATGCTCATGCCGTACATGAGTACAGCGAATCCCAGCATGATACCTCCTATGTTCTTATGCGCGTTCTTCTTCGCGAACATCCACATAAGGATACCTATAAGAGCTACTACGCCGGTCAGCATCTCCGTGCTTAAATACGAAGCGATGCCGGCTCCCGATCCTCCTATGCTGTTGAGACACAGGATCCAGCCGGTGATACTGGTGCCCAGTATGGCTCCAAGCACTATGCCTATGGCCTGCTTTACCTGCATCATGCCTGAGTTTACGAAGCCGACCACCATTACCGATGTGGCTGATGATGACTGTATGGCTGCCGTTACTCCTGTACCCAGAAGGATACCTTTGATTGGATTCCCTGCCAGTTTATACAGGATCTTCTCCATCTTGCTTCCGGCAACTTTTTTGAGAGAATCTCCCATGACCGACATTCCGAAGAGGAACATCGCCACGCCTCCCAACAGAGAGACAATGTTGGTTGCATCCATAAATTTTTCTTCCTTTCCTATCTTTTATATATCAAACACCAGAACCTTATGATTTGATACAGCCCGGCTTACTCGAAAAGTTCGCTTACTTTCTTAAGAAGTTCGCGTATTTCCAGGTGCTGCGGGCACACAGCCTCGCACATGCCGCACTCTATACAGTCGCTTGGCTTACCGCTGTCTTTGGTGATGTTCTCAAAAGAGGACCATGGATTCACCATGTTGAACAGCATCTTGCTGTTATATGTGGAGAACAGATTAGGTATCTTTATCTCCATCGGACAGTGGTTTTCCTCTACACAGTATCTGCAGCCGGTGCATGGAATAGCTCCCATGGATCCGAATACATCCACTACCTTGCCGATAGCTTCAAGTTCCTTTTCGTTCAAAGGCTCAAAGTCTCCGTCATTGCAGCTGAATGTACGGATATTGTCCTCCATTTGCTCCATATTGCTCATGCCGGACAGCACCATCTCTATCCCGTCGAATCCCGCGGCAAACCTGAGGGCGTAGCCCGCGTTGCTGCAGCCGGAGCCGGTCTCTGCTCTCAGATCGCCAAGCGCCTTCTGCGCCTCTTCCGGCAGGTTCACGAGATTTCCGCCCCTGACAGGTTCCATGACAAGGACCGGCTTTCCATGCTTGCGGCAGACTTCATAGACCTGGCGGCTCTCTATGGAAACGTCCTCGTAGTCAAGGTAGTTGAACTGTATCTGAACTATCTCGACTTCAGGATACTCAGTGAGTATGCGGTCCAGTACAGTTGCCTTGTCATGGAACGACAGTCCCACATGGCGGACCTTTCCCTCAGCTTTCAGGTCGAAGGCAGTCTCATATGCGCGGCACTGCTTGAAGAACTCAAAGTTTTTTGCATTCTGCGCGTGCATCAGCAGAAAGTCGAAGTATTCAACTCCGCATGCCTCAAGCTGCGAATCGATCAGTGGTCTGATATCCTCTTCCGTCTTGAAGTATGCGTCCGTAAGCTTGTCCGTCAGGACGTACTCGCTGCGGTCGTGCCTTGATGTGAGGCACTCCTTTACCGCGATCTCACTGAGTCCGTCATGATATCCGTGAGCGGTGTCAAAATAGTTGAAACCCTTTTCAAGGAACAGATCCACCATCCTGCATACCTGCTCATTGTCGATCTTATCATCTTTCATCGGCAGTCTCATCATGCCGAAAGCAAGATGCTTTTTTATTTCTTTGAATTCTCTGTTATACATTTCCCTTTCCCCCTGTTCCAGATATATGGGATCATTTGTGCTTCCTTTCAGGCGTTCTCAGGCAGACAGTGCATGTGTGTCTGTCCAAGTACGCGGAAGCCTTCTGCATGGGAGCAGAAGCTGCGCAGTCCGAAGTCCGCTGAACGCAGTTTCATGTACAGCGCAAGCTGTTTGGCTTCATCGCTGCCCGCAGGAAACTGGCTTGTGTGACATCCGAAGATCGCCTCATTCTGAAGCCTGAACTGCTCCTTTGTAACCTTTACGAAGCGGTTCGCCTTCGCGGTCATGTAGAAGGCTATGCCTTTCACGTCCGCCGGTACCGTACCGTATTGTTCCATCACGCTCGGATACGGCGCAAAGTACGCGATATGCGCTGCCGCCCGTCCCGCATTCAGGTGATCTATATGGCATTCCTGTCCTGTATAAGGGTCCGGCGCAAAGACCAGCTCCGGCTTTATATCACCAATGGCTTTCGCGATGCCCTTAAGCATGTCCTCATAGTCATAGAAACCTCCGTCGGACAGGTCCAGAAAGCGCACATCCGTCACTCCCAGCACTTCCGCTGAGCGTACAGACTCTTTCCTGCGGAGTTCTGCAAGAGCGTCTCCCTTTATGCCCCCGGAAAAACCGTCGCCGTATCTTCCGTCGGTCAGTATAAGAAAACTTACCTTCTTTCCTGCCGCTGCCAGCTTTGCTATCGTGGCGCCGCATCCTATCTCTATGTCATCCGGATGGGGTCCTATGAAGAGGTAACTTGAAAAGTCCTCTACCTTAGGCGCCGGAGCCGCTATCTTAAGCGCGAGTTTTGTAATTCCCATGTCACGTCTCGTTGATACTACTGTACTTCGCTAATATCTAATTATATCTAAAACAAAGTAAGAAATGTGAATATCCGTGAATATAAGAAATGTGAATATCCGTGAATATCCTTTCAAATTAACGTAGGAAAATGTGGTGTTATCAAAAGAACAACGGAATACAGCTTTCTTGGTTGTTTCACGGGCATTGGAAAGACAGAGGTTTCACATGAATTTTGTTTTTATCTCACCTAACTTCCGCTACTGCGTCTTCGTGGGCACCAAGGACAGGTTTACCCATACTCACAGCCGCGATGAGATACTTGCGCGTTATGACGGCAAGATCACGATGTGCCAGCGCATGCCTGCAGTCTTCTATGCTGCCATGGGCAGCCAGATGTACATGGCCCTGCTGGACACGGAGAAAGAAGTCGGCGAATTCGCGTATTACGTCCTCGATGAAGAGGCGCCTAAGCTGATGCCTCACTTATATAAATAAACCTGTGAAAACATAAAAAAGTCTTCCGGCCGTGACCGGAAGTCATTTCTTTTATTCACCGAATACCGCTATGTAATCTTTCTTGAATTTCTCGATGCCGATATCCGTCAGCGGATGATCGATCATCTTCATCAGGACTCCGAACGGTACTGTCGCGATGTCTCCGCCTGCAAGAGCGCAGTCCGTGACATGCATCGGATTTCTTATTAGCTGTGTCAATGAAAAATCTCATTGCTTATTCCTCCTTAAGAAATCGCTTATTTGAACGCCTTTACGGTAGCAACGATATTCTCTGCCGAAAGGCCGAAGTCCTTGAGCAGATCTGCCGCAGGACCGGAATGACCGAACTCGTCATTTACGCCTATGCGGCGTAGCGGAGTCGGAAGCTTCTCAGCAAGAAGCGAGCTGACTGCTTCGCCGAGTCCTCCGATTATGGAGTGCTCTTCGCAGGTGACGATCTTTCCGCATTCTTTCGCGGCTTTGAGTACCAGATCTTCGTCAAGCGGCTTGATGGTAGCCATATTGATGACTCTGGCATTGATACCATCTGCTTTCAGTTCTTCGCCTGCCTTCATAGCTTCGCAAACCATAAGACCTGTCGCGATTATCGCCACATCGTTTCCGTCCTGAAGTACTTCTCCTTTGCCGATCTCGAATTTGAAGCTGTCTTCATCATGGAATACTGGTACTCCGGAACGTCCGAATCTCAGGTATACCGGACCTTCGAATCCATACGCAGCCCTTACCGCCGCGCGTGCTTCAACGTCATCAGAAGGGCAGATGACAGTCATGCCCGGAATGCTGCGCATCAGAGCGAAGTCCTCGCAGCACTGGTGGGACGCGCCGTCCTCGCCTACGGAGATGCCTCCATGTGTCGCGCCGATCTTGACGTTCAGGTGCGGATATCCGATCGAGTTGCGGACCTGCTCGAACGCCCTGCCGGCAGCAAACATCGCGAATGTTGACGCAAAAGGCACCAGACCCATGGACGCCAGCCCGGCCGCTACGGCCATCATGTTGCTCTCTGCGATACCGCAGTCAAAATGTCTGTCAGGGAATTCCTTTTTGAAAGTGCTCGTCTTGGTAGCTCCCGCAAGGTCAGCGTCAAGAACGACTACATTGTCATGTTCCTTACCGAGTGCTGCGAGCGCGTTGCCGTAGCTCTCTCTTGTCGCGATCTTCTTTACATCTGCCATATTACATCGCCTCCACTTCTTCGAGCTGCTTTCTGAGTTCATCCATAGCCTGTTCGTACTGCTCATCGTTAGGGGCCTTGCCGTGCCATCCGGCCTGGTCTTCCATGAAGCTTACGCCCCTGCCCTTGAGCGTCTTCATTATTATCGCGGTAGGTACGCCCTTTGTCGCCCTTGCCTTGTTGAAAGCATCTTCTATCTGGTCGAAATCATGGCCGTCGATCTCCACTACATTGAGTCCGAATGCCTTGAACTTGTCAGGGATAGGATAAGGGTCGATAACGTCCGCGATCCTTCCGTCGATCTGGAGGTCATTGTTGTCGACTATCACGCAGAGATTGTCGAGTCCGTAGTGGTGAGCGAACATCATCGCCTCCCACACCTGGCCTTCTTCGATCTCGCCGTCGCCAAGCAGTGTATATACTCTCAGATCCTTGCCCTGCTTCTTTGCGCCAAGAGCCATTCCGGCGGCGGCAGATACGCCCTGACCGAGGGATCCTGTGGACATGTCCACTCCCGGAGTCTCGTTCATGTTAGGGTGTCCCTGCAGACGGCTTCCGATGTGTCTGAGCGTCAGCAACTCTTCAACAGGGAAGAATCCTCTGTTGGCAAGTACGGAATAAAGTCCCGGCGCGGTGTGGCCCTTTGACAGAACGAATCTGTCTCTGTCAGGGTCTTTCGGATTCTCTGGATCGATATTCATTTCCTTGAAATACAGATATGTATACACATCTGCCGAGGAAAGGCTTCCGCCCGGATGGCCTGACTTGGCGGCATGGGTGCCTTCTACTACACCCATCCTCACCTTGCAGGCAAGTTTCATCAATTCTTTCTTTTCTTCTTTTGTCATGGCCTTCTCCTTATGCCCTTATTCTTTGGCAGCTGCCCTGAGAGCAGCTACGATCTCTTCCTGTGTATCCATTGCCAGGACCTTCTCCGCAAGAGCGTCTGCCTCTGCCTTTGTCCACTTTGAAATGATGCAGCGGGCCGTGAGGACCAGCACAGGGTTTACGCTGTACTCATCGAGTCCGAACGACATCAGCAGAGGGATCATGAGAGGATCCGCCGCAGCTTCTCCGCACATTCCTGCAGGGATGCCTTCAGCCTTGCCGCACTCAATGATCCTCTTGATAGAGCGGAGCACAGCAGGCTCGAAAGCGGAGTAGAGATACGCTACCTTTGCGTTTCCTCTGTCTACGCCCATCGTATAACCTGTAAGGTCATTCGTTCCGATCGAGAAGAAGTCAGCCTCTTTCGCGAGGAGATCGGCGATCATCGTGGATGCAGCTGTCTCCATCATGCATCCGACCTCTACTCCCTCATCGAACGCAATGCCTTCTTTGCGAAGATCATTCTTGATGTCCTCAACAAGTTTTTTGACCTGTCTGACCTCTTCGACATTTGTCACGAGAGGTACCATTATCTTGGCTGTACCGAACGCACTGGCTCTTACTATGGCACGCAGCTGCGTCTTGTACATGTCAGTGTTGGCAAGGCAGTATCTTACGGCTCTGAATCCGAGGAACGGGTTATCCTCTTTCTCAAAATCCATGTAAGGGATGTCCTTGTCGCCGCCGATATCCACCGTGCGGATGATTACTGTCTTGCCCTCCATGGTCTGGAGAGCTTCCTTGTATGCCTCAAACTGCTCTTCCTCTGTCGGAAGATGTGTATTATCCATGAACAGGAACTCTGTACGGAAGAGGCCGACGCCTTCTCCGTCGCATTCCATAGCTTTCTTCGCATCTTTAGGAGTACCGATGTTGCAGAAGATCTCAAGCTTGTCGCCATCGGCAGTCAGTGTTTCCTTGCCAATGAATTTCTTGAGCTCTGCCTGCTTTTTGATGTATTCCTCGCGTTTGATGAGATACTGTGCAAGGACATCTCCGTCCGGATTGATGAATGCATCACCGGCTGTACCGTCTACGATTGCGGTGTCTTTATCCTCTACCAGATCTACGATACCCGGTACGGAAAGAACCGCCGGGATCTCAAGAGCTCTTGCCAGGATGGCAGAATGAGATGTGACGCCGCCGGTCTCTGTGATGATACCGGTAACGTTTTCTTTTACTATCTGTGATGTCATCGAAGGAGTAAGATCCTTACATACGAGCACTGTGCCCGGAGCCACATTGCTGATCTCGACATCCTGTATCCCCAGCAGTTTCTTGAGGATGCATACCTTGACGTCCGCGATATCCGACGCTCTCTGGCGCATCATCTCGTCATCCATTGCGGAGAACATTCCATGGAACATGTCGCAGACAGACGTAAGCGCGGATTCAGCGCACTGGCCGGCGTCTATCATGCTTAACATTTCTCCGGACATCGCAGGATCTTGGATCATGACAGCATGGCCCATAAGAATGTCAGCTTCCTGAGGCCCTATATTCTTTCTTACATCTTCTGCCACCGCGAATGTCTCTTCAACAAAGTCGTCTATGGCTTTCTGAAAACGATCCTTCTCCGCGGCTGTATCTGAAACCAGTTTTGCCTCAAAAGAAAGATCCTGTTCGACAATGCGGCAGATGCTGCCGATTCCGATTCCGCGTGACGCGGCTATTCCCTTATACATTTATTGTCCTCCGTTTTTAAAATGCTCCCCCGCAAAAACGCAGGGGAGCACATGAAGTATGGTCTTTATTATTCGCCCATGCCGGACTCAATGAATTCAGAGAGTTCAGCAAGCGCTTTTTCTTCATCCGGACCTTCGCATACAAGCTCGATCTCCGAATTGTATTTAATGCAAGCGGTCATAAGGAACATGACGCTCTTGCAGTCGAATGCTTTTCCATTGAAATCAACTTTTACACTGCTCTCGTATTCAGCTGCCATTTTTGCAAGACGGCTGGCCGGACGCATGTGCATTCCCAGTGGGTCACTGATGACGATTTTCTTTGATACCATAGTGTTCTCCTTTTTGTTCTTCTGCCCGTATGACCGGCGCGGTATCCCGCCCCGGTCATACAGGTTGAATCAATAGGTAGTCCGACCCTTCCTGACGGATCATGTGCGGAGCCTGCCTGACAGATAAGCGCTTTCTCAGCAGGAAGCCTTTAACAAGTCTTCTTGTTCTGATCAAGCCGGGGCCTGGCTGTCACAGCAAGAAGGATCCTTCCGCACTCTTATTGATTATTAGTTTAGAACAGTCCGATACTAAATGCAAATGCAATCAGAACCGAGACAGGGCCTGTTACGATACGGGAGAACAGAACTGCCGGAACACCATACTCGATGGTCTCTGGCTCTGCCTCTCCGAGGGACAGACCAACCGGTACGAAGTCGCATCCTACCTGTCCGTCGATAGCGAACAGAGCCGGAAGTGCGTAAGCCGCAGGGATAGCTCCTACTGCGAACTGCTCACCCATGAGCACGCCTACGATCTGGGCGATTACAGCTCCAGGTCCGAGGATCGGTGACAGGAACGGCAGCGAGCAGATGAAGCAGATCACCAGCATGCCAGGAAGTGTTCCGGCCAGAGGCGCGATCGTGTTAGCGATAACGTTACCAAGTCCGCTGGCGCTGATGATACCAAGAATAGTACTTGTGAACGCCATGAACGGGAGGATGTTCTTGATGACCATCTCGATGGTCTCACGGCCTGCCTGGAAGAACTGGCCTACTACATAACCTACTCCCTTACCGAGGCGAACTACGAATCCCTGCTTCTTGCCTTCGTTGGCAGCAGCGATTTCAGCTTTTGCCTCAGCCTTTGTCTTAGGCCCCTTGTCAGCTGCTGCGGCTGCTGCTGCAGGTGCTGCTGCGGCTGCTGCTGCGGCTTCGCCGAGAACCTCGATGTCCTTTTCCTTTACAGCGGAGCAATAAATGTCCGGTGTAATGAACTGAGCAAGAGGGCCGGACTGTCCTACAGGCATCAGGTTTACTGTGTAGATACCCTTCTTAGGATAGACGCCGCATCTTGCTGTTCCGCCGCAGTCAACTACTGCGATCATGATCTCGTCATCAGGGAGAGTTGTCTTCCATCCGTCAACAGCAACGCCGCCGGAAAGGTCAGCGAGAGCCTGAGCTACCGGGTGGATTCCGCCGCCTGTTACACTAAGTACAGTGTGGCATTTTTCTGTTGGTGTAACTGTGAGAGGGCCGCCCCAGCCGCCGTCTCCAGCGTTGATCTTAATAGTCTTATACATGTCTTTTCCTCCCCTCACTAATTGTTCCTTGTCATGAACGCATAGATCCTTTCAGTGAGAAGACCCCTGATAAGAATGACTATGAGACCTACGATGAAATAACGAACAGCGAGTCCGCCTACGCTGAGTCCGGCTCTCTGCAGACCTTCAGCGATGCCGAGGTATACAAACAGCTCGCCGGCATTGGCGTGCGGGAAGAGTCCTGTGATCGGGTGTACGAAGCTTACTGCCGCATCATAGTAAGCAGGTTTATACTTCTCCTCAACGAAACGTCCGAATGTGTAGCACATCGGGTTTCCGAGGAAAAATACTGCCATGAGAGGAAGCAACGTATACCTGAGGACCGCGAATCTTGTGATTCTCTTGGCAAAAGCTTCTACCTTTTCAGTTCCGACAAGCTTGATGATCGAGTTGACGAATGTCATCAGGCAGACAACCATAGGGATGATGCCCGATACCCAACCCATGAAGGTCTCGCCGCCGGCAGTGAACAGTGACATAAAGCCTTCTGCCAGTTTGCTAATAAATTCCATAAAATCCTCCATTCGATTTAGCTCTGTCTCCATATAATATCACATATGGATCCAACGTACTTATATGTAGCACCAGCCTGCAGCAGTATTAGCCCCTATTGCTTTTATCCGGTGATGCATAACGAAATGATTTATCTGAGCTTCTTTCCCTTTTTGCCCCTCTTTGTTTCCATGTAGGCTTCCTGCTCTCTTGTCAGCTCCCTGTCGGTTAGTCTGACCTCAAGAGCCTCGAAAGCTCTGAAGTATCCCTGCAGTCTCTTCCATTCATTTTTGTCGAGTCCCGCCGCGATGTCAAGGAATGTATAGATGCTGTTGCCTACCAGAGGTTCTCCCATGAGAGTTTCTTTTTTATGGAAGCGGGACAGTATGCCGATACCGTCCATCACCTCTACACCGGTGATGATGCCCTCGCTGTCACAGGCAACTATGGCAACATGTCCGTCCAGGAACCTTCCGCGTTTCTGCCCCATGCCGACGTTTCCGAGCTGGTGCATCCTGCGTACCGCTTTTCTGTAATCCTGGATCTGAAGAAATCCTCCGATGGATTGCATTATGATCAGTATGAGTATTACCAGAAGAAGGACGGATACTCCCGGGAGTTTCATTGTATTTCCTCCTGTGTGTATAAATTATCCCATTTTCGATGTAATCATTTTAACCTCTAAAAATCAATATATCAAGAATTATGTTCTGAGCATATGAGTTAATTAATGATTGTTACCCTTTGCTTGGACTCTTATGTTTCAATGTTTCGATAAGGCGTCGACATTTATGCATATACTTCTATTATCAAAGCTTTTGGGCGTTTTTCCGGCAAAAATATTTAAAAATTATTATCAATATCTACGCAAATGTTCTTGAAAATTGTTTAAGTGTGAACTATGATGAATTCGAAAAATGGAGCTATAGTGTTTTTTGCATAAGATATATAAAAAGAAAGAGAGGAACACGTCCATGGCAAAAGCAGAAAGACCATTCCTGATCGTTAATCCAAAGTCATATCTTTACGGGCAGAAGAGCCTGGAACTTGCTCTGGCAGCAGACAAGACAGCCGCCGAGACCGGACTTCAGATCTTCTTCACCTGCCCATACGCCGATATCCGTCTGATCAGAGAGAATACAAGCCACGTGGTCGTCTGCGCGCAGTCTCTCGATCCGCTGACACCGGGACGCGGCATGGGTCACGTCCTTCCTGAATCTCTCAAGGAAGCAGGCGCTGACGCGGTATTCCTCAATCACGCAGAGAACCCTAAGACAGTCGCAGAGCTTTCCGCCTGTGTAAAGCGCGCAAAAGAGCTCGACATGATCACAGTCGTATGCGCTGACAGCACAATGGAAGCTGCCGCTGTCGCATGCCTTGATCCGGATATCGTTCTGGCTGAGCCTACCGATCTCATCGGCACAGGCAAGACCGCTGATGACTCTTATGTAATGGAAACCGTAGAAGCCCTTCACAAGGTAAACCCTAACGTACTGGTCATGATCGCCTCCGGAGTCGTTACAGCTGATGACTGCTACAATGTAGTAAGACTCGGCGCTGACGGAACAGGGGCCACATCCGGCATCCTGAACGCTCCGTCGCCTGCAGTCCGCGTACAGGAAATGGCAGAAGCGATCGTAAAAGCATACAAAGAAAGAACTGAATAATATTAATAAGAAGATAACACTGATCACAGAAAAGGACAGGTAAGCAAATGAAAATCTACAAAGAGCAGATCGATCTCAGATCGCATGGAGTTACACCTACTTTTATCAACATCACGCCTCAGGTAAAGGAAGCCATCGCAAAGAGCGGCATCCAGAGCGGCATCGTGACTATCATCTCCCCGCACACAACATGCTCCGTATTCTTTGAGGAGTTTGTACACGACACAACGGAAGACGGCACGGAATTCCTGCAGGTAGACCTGAACGCGGCTCTGGCCAAGATCATTCCTGACCAGACAGAGATCCCGCCGGCAGGCCCTTACATGTATCCTGGTCCTGAGCACTACGCAGACGTTGCCTCCTGGCCTGATGCAGAAGCATATCTGCCGGGCGGCGACAAGACAGCCCTTCTCAACTGCGACGCTCACATGAAGGCTACTCTTCTCGGAAACAGCGCCACACTGGAAGTTGAGGGCGGAAAGCTCGCAGTCGGCACCACAGGATATGTATATTTCGTAGACTTTGACAGGACAAGAGAACGTCCGAGAAAATGCAGAGTCGTTATCATGGGTGAATAAGGACAAGGAGGATACAGAAAAATGCTTGTTAATTCGAAAGTAATGTTCCAGAAGGCTCAGGAAGGCCATTACGCCGTTCCTTCGGCAAACGTGCTCGACATGGAGAGCATCAAGAACCATATCAGCCTGGCTGAGAAGCTCGGTCTCCCGCTGATCGTCGGTATCGCTGAGAGCCACCTCGGTGACAACATCAGCCTTGAGGACGCCGCTGTGGTCGGCAGAAAGTACGCCGCTGAAGCAAGCGTCCCTGTAGTTCTGCACCTCGATCACGGCGAAAGCTTCGAAACATGCAAGAAAGCCATCGACCTCGGGTTCACATCCGTCATGATCGACGCTTCCATGAAGAGCTTCGAAGAGAACGTCGAGACGACACGCAAGGTAGTTGAGTACGCTCACGCCCGCGGCGTCACGGTAGAGGCGGAGATCGGACACGTAGCCAGCAATTTCGATGAGAACGACACCGAGGCTATGTACACGACTGCTGCCGAGGCTAAGGCATTCGCTGAGCAGTCCGGCTGCGACTCACTCGCCATCTCGATCGGAACAGCTCACGGCGTTTACAAGGCAAAGGCTATCCCTGAGATCAGCTTCGACTCGCTCGCAGCCATTCGTCAGGCGACAAACGTTCCTCTTGTCCTTCACGGCGGATCCGGCTCCGGAGATGACAACCTCAGCCGCTGCGCAAAGGAAGGTATCTGCAAGGTCAACATCTATACAGACCTTTACCTCGCAGCTATGAAGTCCCTGAGCGAATCTGACGCTTCCGACTACTTCAAGGTAAGAAGTGCCCTCCAGAAGGGAATGAACGACTGCCTCGAGCACTACTTCAAGGTGTTCGGCACAAAAGCTCAATAAGAACTGCAATATCGCAATATAAAGAGGCGGAAGTCCTGTGAAGGGCTTCCGCCGTTTTGATTGCCTCTTTGTCTGTCGCAGACACCTATCCTTCTTTCTGCTCAGCCAGCTCGATCATCTTCTGGGCGCATTCAGTATCCGTTATCAGGATATTGATGTAGCCGCCTTTTATAGCGCCAAGCACAGCTTCGACTTTTCTCTCGCCGCCGGCTATGCCGATCTTGTTTGGCACCTTGCGTATGTCTGCCAGGCGCATCGCCGCCACACGGTCATTGAAGAAACGGAACGGCTCCGTGTTTCCCTCTCTGTCATAGAACTGCAGGCACATATCTCCCACAGCGCCATACTCAACAAGAGTCCTGCGTTCGCTGGCCGTAATATAACCTGCCTTGTCCAGCGTGTGTTCCGTACCGTCCGGGACTCCTATACCTACGACTACTACATTCAGGTCCTTGAATTCATCCAGAATGTAGTTGACCGCCTTTTCCTTCATGAAGAAGTCCAGTACCTTCCAGTCGGAAAAGACCGCCGGCGAAAGGAACTGTGTATACGTTCCTCCAAACTTAGCAGCGAATTTTCTCGCGAGCTCGTTTCCCTGCACGTCTGTGCCGTCAACAGTGATGCGGCTGATACTTCCCTCAAGCGCGACAAACATGAGATCTCTGTCCTTATCATAGGTCTTGTTTGTACTCACGACGTTGTTCAGCGTATTGCCCATAGCCACGCCTATCCTATCGCCGTCCTTGAAAAAGCTGTTGAGATAGTCCGACGCGTTCCCGAACATGTAGGATGCGTCCTCCTGCCTTGTGTCCAGCACGCTCTTTTCTACGATCAGTACGTCCTTGAGCCCATATGCCTTCTCGAGTTTCTTTTCCATATCTCCGTAATCATAGAAGCGCGGATTGTGAAGCTCGATGGTGACTATCCCGAGTTCCTTGCCCTTTTGCAGCATACGAAGCACTGAGGACCTTGAGACACCCAGAAAGTCTCCTACCTCCTGCTGGTTCATGTCATCCTGATAATACAGACTGCAGACTTTGTAAATCAGTCTTTCGTCATCTACGATCTTTTTCATACCTAAGCACCATTTTCTCTAATAATACAAAAGGATAAACACAATTGTTGTTATTACGTGTTTATTATACAGAAGAGGGTCGACAAAAAGCAACTGCGCGCAGCCATTGTAAGTTAACAATTTCTTCACCATTTCTACATAAAAGCATATGTTTGAAATTAGCATTTAACGTACTCGATTTAATCAAATGTTCAGAACAAAAAGATTGAAGTTCGATTAAATACAACATATAATACAGAAGGTAAAACCCTATTAACTGGATTTAACAGGAGGTCCAACATGAAATACGACGTTACCGTTACAGGCCTCGGCCCTATGGCGCTGGCGTTCCTCAACCCGGAAATGGAAATGCAGTTCGTAATACTTTTCAACGAAGACGCACCGCCTGAACTGGCTGAGCTGGCTATCCTGCATACAGCAGGTGAACTCAAAGAAGCACCGGCCCCTGGCGACACCATGAAGATCGGAGAGAAGACTTATACGATCACAGCTGTCGGCGATGAGGCTATCGAGACTCTTACAACACTGGGGCACTGCACACTCGCGTTCAGCGCAGATCCGGAACCATACCGTCCCGGCTGCATCATGCTGGATGGAGAGGTCGTCACAGCAGAGGATGTTGTGAACGGAGCTGTCATACAGATCTTCTAAATCAAATAACAATTTCACTCAAATATTAAAACTCATATCAAAGCATAGGATCGATCTAAGGAGGATTACTATTATGCTTAACATGAACTGGAAACTCGAGCAGAGAGAAAAAGAAGGCAAGATCATCAAGGTCGGTATCGTTGGCGCAGGACAGATGGGCCGCGGAATGGTTACACAGATGGTTCTCATGAAGGGAATGACACCTGCAATCGTATCTGACATCAACATTGACCTTGCAGCACAGGCTTTCAAGTATGCAGAGGTTGCTGACGATGAGATCGTTGTTGCAAACACTCTCGAAGAAGCAAATGCCGGTATCGCAGCAGGCAAGTACGTTGCATGCGGTGATGCATCTTTCGTTTCCGCAGCAGAAGGCGTTGACGCCGTCATCGACTGCACAGGAGTTCCTGATGTAGGCGCCAAGGTTGCTACAGACGCTATGAAGAACGGCAAGCATGTAGTAATGCTCAACGTTGAGACAGACGTTGTTATCGGACCTTACCTCGACAAGTTCGCTAAGGAGCACGGTGTTATCTACACAGGTTCCGCCGGTGATGAGCCGGGCGCTGTAATGGAGCTCTACTGCTTCGCAAAGGCCATGGGACTCAACGTAGAGGTCATGGGCAAGGGCAAGAACAACAAGATCGACTACGATTGCAATCCTGATACAGTTCTCGAAGAGGCTACACGCCGCAAGATGAGCCCTAAGATGCTCACAGCTTTCAAGGACGGCACAAAGACAATGGTAGAGATGACCGCTATGTGCAACTACACAGGACTCGTTCCTGACGTTATCGGCGGACACGGCCCTAAGACAGCTCCTGGAACAGAGGGCGTTAAGGAACTCAACGAGATCTTCAAGCTGAAGAAAGACGGCGGAATCCTCAACAAGCACGGCGTAGTTGAGTATGTAAACGGAATCGCTCCTGGAGTATTCGTAACAGTCTCCACAGACAATGCTGAGATCGCTTATCAGCTGAGCTACCACAGCATGGGTCCTGGACCACTCTGGACACTCTACAGACCATATCACCTCTGCAACCTCGAGACTCCGCTCACAGTGGCTAAGGCAGTTATCGACGGTGAGAAGACATGCGTTGCCAAGGACGGCCTCGTAGCAGAGTGCATTACTCAGGCTAAGATCGACCTCAAGGCCGGCGACAAGCTCGACGGAATCGGCGGATACACAACACTCGGCTCCATCTGCACAGAGAAGGAAGCTACAGAGAAGGGTTATGTACCATTCGGTCTGATCAACAAGAACGCTGTCATGAAGGTTGACTGCAAGAAGGGCGACCTCATCACATACGACATGGTAGAGCTCGACAAGAACACTCTGATCTATAAACTCAGAAAAGAGCAGGATGCTATGTACGGAAAGCACGTTCTGTAATCAAAATATAACCTCTATAACAATAAAACATAAAGAGAAAAGCTGCCGGGTCTTAAAGATCCAGCAGCTTTTTCTTTTTGATATTGAATTCTTCTTCAGTGACTATGCCCAGATCAAGCAGTTCTTTCAGCTTCTTGAGTTCCTCGTAAGGGTCGGTAGCTGCCGTCCCGGCTGTCTGACCGGTCTGCGCGGCGCCCTGCTGACCGGTGTCTCCGCCCTCCCGCAATTTATTGAAATCTCTCAGCGCGAGTTCAAGCTTGCTCTTTCTTGAACGGTAAAACGGGATGGCATGGTCCTTGCCCTGTGTGCGCAGGGTCAGTATCCCGTATGAGGAAAACAGCGGGGCGCTGGTGATCTCAAGCGACTCGATCTCGGAATACGGGTAGTGCTGACCGCGGGCTATCAGTTCGTCATCATCAAAGATAATGGGTTCTATGCTGAGATTTCCTTCTATCTCATGATACATGTCCATATCCTCCCTTCGCGCCGGGGCTTTAGTCTTTACTTTGAGATGATATCACACAATTCCCATTCATTCTATCAGTTTAGCAGACGACCGCTTATTGACATTTTGCTACTCATATAAATAGAATACAAGCAAACGATGATAAGGAGGAGTGATAATATGATCATTCATGATACACGCGATAAGATCCTGTCGCTTATAGATGCAAAAACAGCCCACAGACTCCGGACCTCTTTGGACTACGTGATCAAGACCGGAGATAACGGTATACTGCTGTCATCCCGCTGGATCGATAATTCCCCAATGATGGTCTATTCAACACCTTCAGAGACCCATTTCTGGGCAAAAAACAAGGACATCCTCGAACTCGCGAAAAACGCGGATGACTCAAAGGGAAATGAACTGTTTGGGTTGCTGATCGCGATCGCCACTTACGATCTTGCGGCTCTGAACGATCTTGACGATCAGGTCATTTCATTCGAAGAGAACCTGTTTGACGGCAAGGGTGTCACCGAGGAAAACTTCGGGGCCATCCATGCTTTCCGCAATGACAGCTGGGGCATGAGACGTTATTTTGAGAGAATGGAAATGCTGACCACTGACCTGGCTGTGATAGATCCTTCCTACAGCTTCATTGACAGCAAATACGACAAGCTTCTTAACCACTGCCTCCGCACACAGGAATACCTTGATCAGATACGACAGGCATATGAAGCTCACATTGGCATAGAACAGAATAACCTGATGAAGTTCTTCACAGTTGTTACATCCATCTTCCTTCCGCTCTCCCTGATCGCGGGATGGTACGGAATGAACCTCATGATGCCGGAATTTGGCTGGGTCTACAGTTATCCTTTCGTCATCGCGCTGAGCGTTGGCATCATCGCCCTCATGCTGTGGCTTTTCCGGAAAAACAAATGGCTATAAATAAAAAAAGACTTTCTCATGCTCTGATCTCCCATAGAAGGACAAGTGACGATCACCGGAATTCCGATCGTCCCGGTCAATAGAATTTAAATTATTCTATTATTTATCATTCCGGGGAAAAATGGCGACACTCCGGCAAGTTACATTTTTGATTCCGCACCGCCTCTCTGTTACAATCCTTAGTGAGACTTAACAAATCGGAGAACGGCAATATGAACACTCAGAAAATCAGGATCTTACTGACTGCCATAGACAAAGGCAGCCTCACCAAGGCCGGCCAGGCTCTCGGCTATACGCAGTCATACCTTACACAGATAATGAAAGTCTTCGAGGAAGAAGTCGGATTTCCTCTCCTTGTTAAGACCAACCGCGGTGTTGAACCGACGCAGGAGGCCAGAAATTTACTGCCGGCAATGAGGAGGCTTATCGAAAGCGAAGAACAGTTTGACCAGGAAGTGGCGGAGCTGCAGGGATTGCGCAAAGGCACCATCAGGATAGGGACATATGTCAGCACTTCCGTTTACTGGGTGCCTCAGATCATAGAATACTTCCGGAACAATTATCCGCAGGTCGTTTTCCAGATCGAGGAGCTTGGTCACGACGAAATGATAGACCGGCTTGTTGAAGGTTCGCTGGACATCGCTCTTATGAGCTATCCGGGAGACAGGGCCAGCATAGATTTCATACCGGTCCTTGAGGATCCGATGCTTCTTGTCTTACCTCCCGGTCACGAGCTGAGCAAGTACGACCGCGTGCCTGTCGGTAAGTTGAAGGATCATCCTTTCATCATGACCTATAAAAGTTATGACCAGGATCCGCACAGGGTTTTCGAAGAAGCAGGTTTCTTTCCTGAAGTAAGATATTACTCCAGGGATGATTTCGCTGTTTTGTCAATGGTACAGCGCGGACTGGGACTAGCCATACTTCCGGAACTGACCATCAACGAGTTCCCGGGAAGCTACGATACCCGGACGCTCGTCCCCGAAGCTTACCGCACGCTTGGGATAGGGATCAGATCGCATGATTACGCAGGTCCACTTGCAAAATTTGTTATCAAATACATAATGGAAAACATACGCTAAAAAGAACGATACGGCAATACCGGATCGTTTTCTTTTTAGCTAATATGGAATTATTAACGATTCTTTGTCTGGATTAGTTGTTCTTTGGAGCGATCTTCTCTTCGAATTCGTAAGTGATGATTCCGGATACTGCAAAGATTCCTACTGCTGCGATGATGCCTACCATTTTATTTCCTCCTGTTTATTGTTTTTTATCTTCCCTACCGCTCGCATCAGTGTTCTGACGCGCGGCTGTTTTTATCTGATAAAAAAATAACACTCTTGTGGCTAATAGTAAAATGGTTGTTTCGCATATCCGATATTACAAAAACTAATGCCGCATCTATTCTTCACCGTACTTGTCAGCCAGCAGCTTGATCACCACCATAGACATGACGGACAGTCCGACGTAAGCGATCGCGGCCGCGGCAGTTCTGCTTATATTGAGATCTCCAAGGCCGCGCCCTATCATCGCGTAGAGGATGATGTTCGGAAGTATCCCCAGAAGGCTGCCTGCTATGTATTGCGGCAGTTTCACTCTCGCGGCGCCCATATACATGCTCCCTATGTCGTAGTTCATCATCTTGAGAAGCCTCAGCAGCAGCACAAAGATGAACGGCTTCTTATTTTTCAGTCTGACAAGTCCGCGTAATTTCGAATACTTCTCTTCGATGTCCTGAAGCTGCTCGCCGGCAAGCCTGTTACCTATAAAATATCCTTCGAACATCATGACAAGAGCTCCTGCGATGTTCATCGCAATGGCTGCAGGAAGGCTGAACAGCGTTCCGTTTGCCAGAAAGAGAACTCCCGAGTAGAAGAACACCGACAGTGTCTTCAGCGCAAACATCAGCAGCATCACTATAGCCGCCAGATACGGCTCTGAAGGGGTATATGACAATATGGCGCTGAGAGATATCCTGTCGTGCAGACAAAGCGCGACTATCATGACCATGACCCACAGCGAAATGACGAGTGTCCTTGATGCAGCGGAAACATTGGCCGGGTAATCATCACCCCAGACGACCTGCAGATACAGGCGCGTGTACATCAGCAGCGTAAAAAGTACTATTACAGAGCATGTAATGATCATCAGATTGGCCGCAAGCCTTGGGATGCCCTGCCACAGGATCAGCGCCGTGGTGACAGCGGTCATGGAAGCCTTGCATATCTTTCCATACCACTTTGAGCTATACGCCCTGTCGTATCTTGAAAACAGAATATAACTGTATATGATCTGGCTAAGTTCCCTGAACATCATTACCATCAGGAGGAGCCACATCCATCTGTACTCAGGCACCAGACATATTATGAGCGCGGCGATCAGCACCTTGCTTACCGCCGAGTCGAAGAACTTTCCGAAATCCGTGACGCAGCCTGTCCGTCTCGCGACTGTACCGTCGATCATGTCGGTAATTACCGCCACTGTGATAACGGCGAAACTGCCGGCATACATCTCTCCGAGATACAGGCGTACGATCACCGGGATAAGAAGCAGCCTGAACAGTGTTATGGCGTTAGGAAGATTTACTATATTCTTTCTGCTCATCACCTCCCGCAGCTTAACTCCGACCTCCGGACTTGCGTCATTAAAGGACAGGCCCCATGCGGCAAAGCTGACGGGAAGAGCGGCTACAGCGTCGACTATCGAATGCTGCTTCACAAAAAGCGTGGATACACATATGAAGAACACGGTCACAGCCATTGCAGTCTTGGCCGGGATCGACAACTTCTCATTTGCGTACATCGCGGCAAACATAATGCCCATCGAACCGATAACGTGCATGGACGGGCATACATTGGTGGGTGTGTCGACAAGATATATCACCGATACTATCCATGTGAGCATGTTGTCACGCTCAAAGCTGTCCGGCCTCAGTGAGTGGCAGCTCGGATATATAAGAAAAGCGGCGAAAGACATGATAGCTCCGACTATGAAGAATTGCATCATCTTCCTGAACACTTCCCTGTCATTTCGGAAAAGGTAGATTATCATTGCCACCGTAACAACGTGCCACAAAAGATATGGGATCACAAAAATTTCACTGAAAGGTATCAGGTCGTCCATGAACATGTGGACGGTGTGATACTCAGCGTCGATGTTGACCCTCTCCACGATCACGAAAGCGAGCAGGTACAGTGGCAGAAACCACAGGTATTGATGATCATTGTCTCTTTTTCCGCTATTCACAACGGATAGTATACCATAAACGGCGCTCGCGTTTGCTTTCTCCGCATTTACCGAAATCACTGTAAAAGAAAACTCCGGAACAAGTCCGGAGTCCTGGAGCTGATGACGATAGGCGAAATCCTGTGACGCAGTTATTTCAACGGTCAGCGGATGTCGTATCCCACATGTTCTTAAATTCTCCTAAATACCTCCATATCTCCTTAATTGTTAATCTGCCAGCTCAGTTTCTATTTCTTCAACAGTCGGCATCGTGCATTCGAAATGCCGTTCATCCCGAATGTATAAACGAGGCAGCAATATGGACTGCTGCCTCGCATTCATCTGTATCAAATGACAACTGTATTAACGCTGCTTCAGAGCACGTTCTTCAGCACGATCGACTTTGTATGTGTCATCTCGTCAAATGTGCTGAACACTCCTTCCGTGCCTATGCCCGAATGCTTATAGCCTCCGAACGGCATCTCGAAGCTCCTGAAGAAGCTGGCTCCGTTGATGACTGCACCGCCGCACTCCAGGGCGTTTGCAACTCTCGCGGCTTTCTTCATATCCTTTGTGAATACGCAGCCGCAAAGTCCGAAAATAGAGCGATTTGCTATCTCAACAGCCTCTTCTTCTTTGTCAAACGCTATGATCGGAACTACCGGTCCGAATATCTCCATATCTATCGCTACGTCTGCATCCTTAGGAACATCGCCGATGACAGTAGGGTCATAGAAAGCTCCGTTGCGCTTGCCGCCCAGCAAGATCTTTCCTCCTTGTTCAACTGTCTTATTCACCTGCTCTTCGACCTTGATGGCCGCCTTTTCACTGATAAGGCATCCCATCTCTGCTTCGTCTGTAGCCGGATCAGCACGGTTGATTTTACTGATTTTCTCAATGGCCTTGGCAGTGAATTCCTCTACGCGCGATCTGTGAACAAGAAATCTCTTTGAAGCGCAACATACCTGCCCTGTGTTGTACATGCGACCCCAGATCAGTTCGTCTGTAGCAAGATCAACATCGGCATCATCCATAACGATAAATGCATCGTTTCCGCCGAGCTCAAGAGCTACATGTGTGAGATTCTGCGCGCAGTAGCCTGCAGTCTCGATGCCTACGGCTGTCGAACCTGTAAGAGTTACCAGGTGTACATCCGGGTTCTTTGTGAGCTCTGTGCCGACTACCGGCCCGCGGCCCGTCACGATCTCGATCGCACCCGGTGTGACTCCTGCCTCATTCATGAGGTGCGAAAGCTTACAGAGAGTTAACGGGTTATCAGTCGAAGGCTTTACGATACATGCATTTCCGGTCAGAAGCGCCGGTGCCACCTTCTGGTCAAACAGATCACAAGGGAAATTGAACGGAATTATTGCCGCAACTACACCCAACGGCTCCTTTTTGATTATCAGGATGTTTTTATCCTGTCCCGCTTCCATTCCCTCAGGAATGGTATGTCCGTAGAAATGCTTTGCTCTCTCAGAAAAAGCCTTAAAGGCGATTGGGATATTGCCTATCTCAGCGCGCGCCTCTGTTATGCACTTACCTGTCTCGTCAGAAAGCGTACGTGCAAGATCCTCCTTATCTCTTTCAACGAGTTCGATGAACTTATACATGATCTCGACACGCTCGTATACAGGGATCTTTGCCCACTCTTTCTGAGCTGCTTTGGCGTATGCGACCGCTTTGGCCACGTCTTCAGCTGTAGCTGCCGGGATCGTATCCACCAGCTTGCCCGTTGCCGGATTTATTACGTCTATGGTCTTGCCGTCTGCAGCATCTGCTGCCTTGCCGCCGATCAACATTTTCATGGCTGTTTCCTCCTTATATTATATCGGTCGTGAGGCCTATTCATAGAATGCTGTGAATGAGAGCATCAGGCCTCCTGTCGTATTGCAGTCATCCTTCTCGAATCCATACTCGCCGAAAGTAAATTCCGTGATGAACGGAACTCCGCCTGCAGCTTCTTTGAGCTGTGCAGCAACTTCATCGATCCTGTCACCGATGCCTGCGCGGCGTCCTCCGCAGTGAACGAGGTGGAACGCGAGCGGCTTGCCCGGGGTCTTCTCTATGAGCGATTTCAGCGTATTGCCTGTCGAATCGATAAACTCATCAACGCTGGCCTCCATACGGATGACGACTGTCTTCTCAGCGAGGTTCGCGCCTATATCGAACGAGCCGTCTTCATTTCCGTTCATCGGGTGGCGGATGGCGATCAGACGCTCGAGCCTGTCCTTGACTCCAAGCGGCGAAATGATAGTCGTCACAAGCAGGTTGCCGCCGCTTACAGCTTCTCTGTCAAGGCCTCTCCATGCCATATACTTGTCTGCCGCAGGGATACCGTCTATCTCTACCAGCCTGCGGTTCCCATCTACTTTGGTAATGATGCCGAAGTCATCTGTTTCTCTGTAAGCTCCCGTAAAGAGGTTGCACATCTTAGGCCCGCCATAGAAGAATGCGGCAAGGCATCCATCCGCGAAGAACTTCCCGTCCGCGTAAAGGACCCATTTGCCCTCTATGGAGTTGTCTGCCGCGCTGCCGCCAAAGAATGGAACTCTGCCGATCTCTTCTGTGATACCTCTTACATAGAACTCTTCCTCTGCTGGCGATGCGGCCATATAGAAGTAGTCAGGTGCACAGTCCTTACCTGCAGCCTTCTTGCATGCAACAGCAAGTTCTTTACCCCTTGCAACGCTGCATCCGTCTTTTTCAAGAGCGGCTACCCCTATGGTCATATCTGGGTCAGCAATTGCCATGATTCCGACAAACGGCTTATCTCCTCCGAAGAGACCATCAGCTGTGATAACCCCGGTGAACGATGTATTGCCGAATACCGGAACACCAAGCTCATCACTTATAGCGGATATGAGCGCTCTTACATCATAGTCGCAGCTGCAGTATGCAAATACGGCCTTCAGATCGCTGACCTTGGCAGCTGATGACACTTCTTTTGCCGCCTTGAAAACATCAGCATCTGTGCTTGTTACAATTATTGGACAGAACATAACGAGTCTCCTTTCTGAAACAATAAAACCGAATGCGTTTTACATTAATACTATTCTGTTTTCTGGCAAGGTTAACAATGCAGTCATTGCATTATGCGAAATGGGTGTTCCGTACAGCGGAACAAAATGATAAGATATCCGAAATGGATCGGTAACAAAAAGGGATGGTGACTTATGGCAGATAATGTTAGAAGTGTTGACAGGATCCTGGATCTGATGGAGATACTTGCCGAAGAAAGATCTCCGGTCAGTCTCACCGAGCTGGCATCAAGAACATCGCTTAGTAAGACAACGGTTTTCAGGCTCATGCAGACGCTCTGCAACAGAGAATACGCAGAGAAAACGGACTCCGCAGGTTATGTTCTTGGTCCGAAAATAATAGAGCTTGCCGGCTACTACATTGAGAACCTTGAGCTTCATACTATAGCCCGGCCATTTCTGGCGGATCTGTATTCAGAATATAAGCTGACTGTCCACCTCGGAAAGGTGATCGAAGACAAAGTCATATATATTGAGCTTATAGATCGGAAGAATCTCAGAAAGAGTGATGAGGAAGGCATAGGAGTGCCTGCCTATACATCCTCCATCGGGAAGTGCCTTCTGGCGGCGCTCTCGGGACGAGAGCTTGACGAGCTTCTTTATAAGAGCCCTCTCAAAAAATATACATCTAACACCATATCTGACGCGGCCGAATACAAACGTCATCTACGGAAAGTACGGCATGACGGGTGGGCTATAGATGATGAAGAATACCTTATCGGCAGGCGCTGCGTGGGTGCGCCTATATTCGATTTCAAGGGAGAAGCTGTAGCATGCGTCAGCGTCAGCGGTGACATATACGAGCTCTCTGATGAAAGAATACCTCTTATCAGAGATGCCGTGATTGCCACGGCAGAAGCAATCTCAAAACGAATGGGTTATATTTCTTAAGTCGCTGAAGCAAGGCAAATACAAAAGACTTCCGGGGTTTTCCGGGCTCTTTAACTTCCAGGGCGTATCCCACATGCTCTCTATTTTTTTATTCTTCTAATTTCCCT
>JAKSSP010000012.1 GCA_024403035.1 Mogibacterium sp. | reverse complement strand
ACTCCTACCAGGAGGATATTCTTTACTTCACTCATTATCTTGTCACCTCCTCAATAGCCTTGAACGGGCAGACCTGCTTGCAGACTGTGCAGCCGTTGCAGCTCGTCTTGTCGATGACGACCTTCTCCTTTGTGGAGATCAGAGCCGGGCATCCGGTCTTTACGCACATCTTGCAGTTCTTGCACTTGTCCTGATCGATCACGCACTGTGTCTTGTGCAGTGTCGGGAACTCATCGATATCCTGCTGGCTGAACTTCTTGAGCACGCACGGCCATCTTGTGATAAGTACGGTCGGCTCGTCCTTACCGAGGAGTTTGTCAAGAGCAGCTTCGACTTCGTCGAGGTGATTAGGGTTCACCGTGATGATATTCTCATCCTTGACACCGATAGCTCTGCAGAGAGCCGGGATGTCTACCTCAGGAGCTTCCTTGCCCATGAGAGTGTATCCCGTACCCGGGTTCTGCTGATGACCTGTCATTCCCGTGATACGGTTGTCGAGAATGATGGACAGGTTGCTTCCGCTGTTATATACGGCATCCATCAGCGAGTTGACACCTGTGTGGAAGAATGTGGAGTCTCCGATGACGGACGCTACCTTTGTAGCCTTGCCCGCGTCCTTCATGGCGATAGAAGCACCGTGGCCCTGCGAGAGAGAAGCTCCCATGCAGATGGTGGTATGGACCGCGTTGAGCGGAGGAGCCATACCGAGCGTATAGCATCCGATGTCTCCGGTAATCATGAGGTCGCCCTTCTTCTGTCTCTTTGAGAGGCAGTAGAACAGTCCTCTGTGAGGGCAGCCTGCGCAGAGTGCCGGAGGTCTTACGACAGTCTTCATGTCAGTCGTGTATGTCTCAGGCTCTACGCCCAGGAATGCTTTTCTGACGATGTCCGTGTTGAGCTCGTCGAATCTTGGGATCACATCCTTGCCCGTGCATTCGATGCCAAGCATCTTTACGTGCTCTTCGATGTACGGATCCATCTCTTCTACGATGTAGACCTTGTCTACCTTTGAGCAGAAGTCCTTGATCAGATCATCAGGCATTGGGAATGTGAGTCCCAGCTTGAGATAGGATGCGTTGTCCTCGAATGTCTCTCTGGCGTACTGATACGAGATACCGGATGTGATAACGCCGATCTTTGTGTCGTGCATCTCGACTCTGTTGAACTCGCAGTCATTAGCAAATTCTCTTGCTGCTGCGATCCTGTCTTCGAGTGTCGCTCTCAGCACCTTTGCGTTCGCAGGAGCTGTTACGTACTTCTTGATCTTTGGCTCGTAGTCAGGAACGGCCGCCTCTTCTCTGTCGCCCAGTTCCACAAGGCCTTTAGAGTGGCATGTTCTGGTTGTGACATGGAAGAGCACCGGCATGTCGAATCTCTCCGAGAGAGCAAAGGCCTTCTTCATGAAGTCCTTTGACTCCTGCGAGTCAGAAGGCTCCAGCATGAGCAGTCTTGCCGATTTGGCGGTGTTTCTGTTGTCCTGCTCGTTCTGCGAACTGTGCTGACCCGGATCGTCAGCGACTACCATTACGAATCCGCCGGTGACACCGGTGTATGCGAATGTGAAGATAGGGTCTGCAGCTACGTTCATTCCTACGTGCTTCATCGCGCAGAATGATCTTACGCCGGCAATGGATGCTCCGATAGCAGCCTCTGTGGCAACCTTCTCATTAGGTGCCCACTCGGAGTAGCAATCTGCTCCATACTGAGGCATGTTCTCGAGGATCTCCGTGCTCGGTGTTCCCGGATATGCCGAAGCAAATCTCGCGCCGCCTTCCCAGGCTCCGCGGGCAGTCGCTTCGTTACCGGACATGATAACTTTCATAAAGCATTTCCTCCCTTTTACATAATATCGGAAACGCCTTTCAGCGCTTCCGTGGATTTGATGTTGAATGCCCTTACGCCATCATTAGCTTCTATAATAATATAGAAGAAACACGATACTTTACTGGATTAATTATAACGCGGAGTATTACTGCTTTCAATGACATGAATTGCACAAAAAAGAAGCAAGAGCCCTGCCCCTGCTTCCGTGTTTCTCTGTCACTTTGACTGGTAGTCTACGCATTGCTGACGGTCCAGGAAAAAGTGTATGCCCGGCGAACTGTCTTTCCATCTGTCCTCCTGGAAGCCGTTCGCCGGCTCCAGCCACTTGCCCACTTCGTAATAGAAGTCCGGGTCGACCGTAGACTGTGCCCATGTGTAGTTCTCTGTCTCATCTATGCTGGTGATCTTCAGCACCTTTACCTTTGAAACTCTGCCGGTCTCCATCGTGGCCATGCAGCGCTTGGCATCGCGCGGCACGAGCATCATCACAACGCGGAGATCGGTGCAGCACTTCCATGCTATGAATGCCTCGCCCTCCTCCGGGCAGCGCATCTTATACCACTTGGTCTCATCATCTGTGATCACCTTGTCCTGGTTGAGCGCGTCCTCAAGCACCGATGAATATATGTTGGCCCCGCTGAGGTCGATGTCTGTCATGTCCTGGAACCTGAAACTGCACCCCCTGGCCTTGCATCCGCAAAGCTTCATGCCGACAAGGTCGTTGTCATAGAACGCGATGTTGTCCATCTGTGAGCCGCTGAAGTCGGTCCCGTGAAGATCACAGCCTTCAAAAGCGGAGCGCCTGAAGTCGATGCCGGTAAGATCGCGGCCGGCAAGATCGAGACCCTTGATGACACAGTGGCGCATGTCAGGCATGGCGCCGGCCGCAGCCGCGTCACGCATCCTGCCAAGTTCAGCGTCAAAATCCTCCACAGTCTCAAGCCGGCGCTTTTCGTTTTCCGGAACAGGCACATAAGCTTCGTTCTCAAGTACAAAATCGGTTTCGCTGGAAGTGAAATTCATCTCACAGTCCTTTCCTCAATCTATGTTTACTGCCTTTTTCTTTATCAATTATACTATTTCACTCAATGAAAAACACGGACATCCGCGGAATCGCGTGGCCGTGTTTTCCATAGTATTTGAGCATTAAGCGTGATATGTATTCTATTCTACTGCAGCCTGATTGACGTTTGCTTCGTCAGGAACTCTGTAGCTGCCCTCTCTTCCTCTCAGGAAGAAGAGTACTCCAAGCAGCAGTACGACTCCGACGATCAGCGGAACTACAGGGCTGCTTACATAACCTGCTATCACATAAGAGATTGCAGAGACAACAGCGACTGTGGTCGCGTACGGCAGCTGCGTGGATACATGCGAGACGTGGTTGCAGTTTGCGCCGGCAGAAGCCATGATCGTTGTATCCGAGATAGGTGAGCAGTGGTCGCCGTATACAGCGCCTGCCATGCATGCCGCGATGATAGGTGTAGCAAGCTCAGGATGCGACTGTGTAATAGCGAGACCCAGAGGGATCAGGATACCGAAGGTTCCCCAGGATGTTCCGGAAGCGAACGCCAGAACGCATGCGATCAGGAAGAGTCCCGCAGGGATGATACCTACTGCGAATCCGCTCATTCCCTCTACAAGGCCGCTTACGTAATCTGCAAGTCCCAGGCTGTCTGTCATGGCCTTGAGCGACCATGCGAGCGTCAGAACGAGGATAGGCGAAGCCATTGCCTTCATTCCTTCAGGTACGCAGCTCATGCACTGACTGAAGCTGATGGTGCGTCTGATCGTGTAGTAAGCGATTATGATGACGAGCGCTACGAGAGCTCCCATCGAAAGACCGACAGCTGCATCGGAATCCGAGAAAGCGGTGACGAATCCGGCTCCGTCGAAGAATCCGCCTGTGTAGACCATTCCGAGCACACAGCTCACTACGAGAACGATTACCGGGAATACGAGGTCAATTACGATGCCCTTGTCGCTTCCCTCGTCTGCAGCATCTGCCATTTCAGCGTTGACGTCAGGTACTGTGAACAGATCTCCGCTCTCGATCGCGTTCATCTCGAACCTTGCCATAGCGGCATAGTCGAATCTCATGACGATGATGGCGATCATCATTACAAGTGTGAACAGAGCATAGAAATTATAAGGGATACATCTGATAAACAGCGCGATGCCCTCTCCTTCACCAGCGAAGCTGGATACAGCTGCAGCCCATGAGGATACAGGAGCGATGATGCATACAGGAGCTGCTGTCGCGTCAATGATGTAGGCGAGTTTAGCTCTGGATACATTGAAGTTGTCTGTTACAGGCTTCATGACGGACCCTACTGTCAGGCAGTTGAAGTAGTCGTCTACGAAGATTACTACGCCCAGCAGTACTGTAGCGATCTCAGCCGCGACACGTGTTCTGACGCGCTTGAGAGCCCAGCCGCCGAATGCCTTTGAACCTCCGGAGAGATTCATCAGTGCTACGACCATTCCGAGGATGACCAGGAAGATGAGGATTCCCACGTTCCAGCCATCGCTGAGCGACGCGATGATACCGTCATTGAGAATGTGATTTACGATGCCGTCGAAATCTGCGCCGGCATAGAGGATAGCGCCCGTGACTACGCCCAGGAAGAGCGAGCTGTAGACTTCCTTTGTGATAAGTGCCAGTACGATGGCAATGAGTGGCGGCAGAACCGCCCATGCTGTTGCATAAAGTGCAGGTGTGTCCATAAAAAGTTACCTCCTAATAATGAAAAAGATCCATGAATAACGCATGAAACGATTCTGCCATGGATCTGGTAACTTACTATGATATTTACCCAACCATGATAGCGCTCCACTTTCGTGACAGTCCGGTACATCTTATTGCACCGTCCCAGCTTGCCGGCTTGGGATTCCGGTAAGCTTCGGCAGATCACCCTTTCACGGCCGCGCCCCCGCGCTTCTGTGACCGTTACTCCTGATCTCTGCGACCTCTATCGGGTCAGTTGTTATTCACTTGTTTACAGTGTAGATAATAAATACAAAGAAAAACAAAGTCAAGCCATTTTGTGAATTTAAACAAAAACATGATCGATTATTAAGGCCCGGAAAGTTTTTTCTCACAAAACAGGCTATTCTCCGCCGGATCCGAGCGTCTGAAGGACGCGGTTTGCTATTGGTGCGGCTGCCTGCGCGCCGTAGCCGCCTCCCTTTACCCATACTACGAATGCGTACGGGGACTCCTCACTGTCCGTAAATCCCACAAACCACGCGTCAGGCTGGTATGACTCTCCTTCTGCGGTCCCAGACTTGGCGTAAATGTCCAGGCCGGGGAAATTGCCTTCGCCGTAGTTCTCCACGACGTTATTTTTCATCATGCTTCTGAGCTCGCCTGCTGTATCCTGATCAAGGTATCTGCCGAGGCTCTTGCCGCCGGTTATGTCCTTAAGGAAGGTAGCGCTCTTGATAAGCGTAGGCTGCACGGCTTCTCCGCCGTTGGCTATGGCTCCCATGTACACCATCATGGCGCAAGGGTTGACCATGTCGCCCGCCTGGCCTATGCCCGCCCAGCTGAGTCTGATGTCGTCATTATCCGGGAAGTCGAATACTCCTGCGGCAGTCTCTATGCCATCGACATTGACAGGTTTTGTGAGTCCTGCCTTCTCGGTGTATTCCTTCATTGCCTTGGCACCGACCTCCCGCGTCAGCGCTCCGAAGGCTCCGTTGCACGACTGGGCAAGAGCTTCCCTGAAGTCCACCTCGCCATGCGCGCTTACGTCGATCAGTCTGGACTCCTTGGTGTCGCCTATCTGGTTGATGCCGTCGCAGTCATATGTGAACGAATCCCTGTTATCCATCTTATCTATGACGGCTGCCGATGTGACCAGCTTGAATGTGGAACCCGGAGTGATGAGTCCGCTGAGGAAGTTGTTGAAGTAGATAGGCTCCCCGTCATCTACCGTCTCCTCTTCATACGCCGGATCAAAGCCCGGAGTACTCACCATGCAGACTATCTCGCCTGTCTTCCAGTTGTAAACGCCTACGGTGCCGGTCCTGCCCGCGAGAGCCTCGTAAGCCGCGCGGTTGGCATTGGCGTCTATGGTCAGCGCTATCTTCTTTCCGCTAGCGCTGGTGTCGTATGTTCCGTTCAGCAGATCGTAGCCTATCAGCTGGCTCCTGAAGACAGTGATGGCCCCGGTGGATACGTTGCCCAGAGGATCGCCCACCGCATGCACGGTTGCGACTCTCAGCTCATAATCATCAGTATAGTCGAATCCTTCCGGAGTGCAGCTGAGAAGCTCTACTCCGTTCCTGTCGGTGACGGTGCCGCGGTTGATGGCTCCGTCAGTATATATCTGTGTATTTCCGTAGAAAGTGGCCCATTCTCCGCCGTGCTTTACAAGCCTGTAGCCGAATATGCCCAGGCCCGCAACCAGCATCAGCGCCATTATGAGGCAGATGACTGCCCTCTTCTCCTGTTTCCGCATGGCTACTCCTCCTTTCCCGTGCCGAGTCCGGCATTACGCCGCATGTCGGCCGCCTTGAAGTACGCCAGCATCGCCCACGAGGTCATCAAACTCGTTCCTCCGGTCGAAACAAACGGGAAGGTGACTCCTGTGAGCGGGAATAGGTCTATCGCGCCAAAGACGTTGAGCATTGTCTGCACCAGGAACATCGTGGCAGCGCTGCACGCGAGTATAGTGTAGAACGTGGATCTTCCTGCAACGATGTGCATTACCGCAAATACTGAAAGTGTTGCTATGCACAGCACCAGCAGGACTGCGATTATGAAGCCCCACTCTTCCATTACGAAACCGAACACGAGGTCGGTATTGGATGCTCCTACATATTTGAGCGAGCCGTTGCCCGCTCCGAGGCCCAGCATTCCGCCGCCTGCGCCAAATGACATGGTGCGCGTCTGCTGATAGCCCAGGTCGTCCATGAATTCAGGCTCCCAGACGTGGCCCCATGCATCGAATCTCGATGCTATGTATGGCTTGAACCTCAGAACGATAAGCCCCATCGCGCCGGCTGCTACGGCCGTAAGAGCGAAACGAGAGATATCTCCGCTTCTGAGGAATGAAACGACCAGGTAAGTCGCGAAGAATATGAGTGCCGTACCGAAGTCGCTCATCATTGCAAGGCAGCCAAGGCAGAAGAGCGAGAACAGCGCGTAGACCACGGTGTTCTTTCTGTCGTAAAGCTCTTCCAGGGCGCCTGCGCCTATGAGAATGAAAGCCAGTTTGACTAATTCGGACGGCTGCACGGTAATGGCCCCTACCCTTATCCAGTTGGTAGCACCGTACTTAGCGGTACCGAAGATCAGGTTGATCAGCAGCGCCACGATCGAAAGGCCTATAAGGACAGGCTTGATCCTGCGGCTCCTGTTGAGGTCCTGCATAAAGATGCACATGAATATCAGGAGAGCGAGTCCTATGAGGATCGCTATGAATTCCTTCAATACGATTCCCGGGTCCGAAGATGCCGTCACCGCAAGGTTGATCGTTGACAGGAAGAAGGCTATCATCTCCATCTCAAAGCCGCGCCTGCCTGTTGCATGGAAAAACATGACGTATGCCCACATTACAGCGCAGAGCAAAACTATCGACAACAGCGCGGAGGCTGTCATCTCCTCGCCCATGCCTATCACCAGCTGGACTATCGTGAGTATCTGGAACACTGTGATGGCCAGCAGTATCTTCCACGGATGTACAGGCTCCTTATCAAGGCGCCTCATGAATCTGTTGTTGCGTGTCTCCTCGATACTTGGAGGAGTGATGGTAGCGATGACTCCGCCCATGTCTATCTGGTCGCCCGGGCCTATGATGTACCGCTTCTGCGGATCCAGGTCAAAGCCATTGACCTTGGTCCCGTTCTTGGAGCCGAGATCTTTTATCATCCACTTGTCTTCATCGCGCCTTATGAGAAGCGCGTGATTGTTTGAGACTATATTCAGCGGGATGTTGATATCCGCTGAGCGCGAGCGGCCTATGACGTTCTCCCAGTGGGTGATCGGAAAGTTGCCGCCCCCTTCTACCATGTAGTAGCCCCAGATCTCCGGAGTCGCTCTGGTAGTTAGCAGAGACACGATCGCGATGAGAAGTATGTAAGCCGCGAGCACCACAAATATCCACCTTAAAACGGTGGTGATGTGTACCGCGAGTTCAGGATTCTCAGCGGAGAAATTCAGTAACTTCTCTAATACGGTCTCTATAGCTTTCTCCTTTTAGTGTTCAGCCGCACATAGTTATCCAATCATAGTAATTATAGTCTCAAAAGGAACGCATTACTTAAACCTTAACAAAAGCTAAAAGAGGTGCAGCTTCCTGCACCTCTTTGGTGTTTCTTATTTCCAGCTGCTCTTCAGTCCTACGATGCTGTTGAATACTTTCTCATCGTCTGTCGTGAGCTTGGAGTCTGCTATGTAGTAGCCCTTGCGGAAGAACTGGAATCTTTCGCCCGGCTTCACATTCGCTGCGGATGGCTCCGCGTAGCCCCATGTCTCAACGAGCGATTCAGGATCGAATTCCTGCTCTCCCGTCTCCTCGTTCTCCTTCATGAGGTAGCCGTACTCTCTGATCTTGATCTTAACAGCGCTGTTTGCCTCGACAAAGTGGATGGTTCCCTTGACCTTGCGGCCTTCGAATCCGGATCCGCTGTGTGTCTCAGGATCGTATGTGCAGTGGAGTGCCACGATGTTGCCATCCGCGTCCTTCTCTACCTCGTTGCAGGTGATGAAGTACGCGCCCTTGAATCTGACCTCGTTGCCCGGGAAGAGCCTGAAATATTTCTTTACAGGGACTTCCATGAAGTCATCCCCGTCTACCCAGAGTTCGCGTCCGAACGGTATCTCGCGGGTCCCCATCTCAGGCACCTTGGAGTTGTTCTCGACGGTGCACATCTCTGTCTTATCCTCAGGATAGTTGTCGATGATTACCTTTATAGGGTTCTTTACGACGTTGATCGCCGGTACCTTCAGCTGCAGGTCTTCCCTGACGCACTGCTCAAGCTGGGCGATGTCGATCATGGTGTCTGCCTTGGTTACTCCGATATCGTTGCAGAACTTGCGGATCGCCTCAGGCGTGTAGCCTCTGCGGCGGATACCTGCCAGCGTGCACAGACGCGGATCGTCCCAGCCTTCTACCTTGCCTTCTTCTACCAGCCTGCGGATGAACCTCTTGCTCATCAGCATGGTAGTGATGTTGAGAGGTGCGAATTCGATCTGTCTAGGTGGATTTGGCCACCAGCCTACCTCGCGCACTACCCAGTCGTAAAGCGGTCTGTGATCCTCGAACTCGAGAGTACAGATGGAATGCGTGATGCCCTCAATTGCGTCCTCGATAGGATGAGCGAAGTCATACATCGGATAGACGCACCACTTGTCTCCCGTGTTGTGGTGAGACGCGTGGACGACTCTGTAGATGACAGGGTCTCTCATATTGATGTTAGGGCTTGCCATGTCGATCTTTGCTCTGAGGCAGACTTCTCCGTCAGCAAACTCGCCGGCTCTCATCTTCTCAAAGAGCGCGAGGTTCTCCTCGACAGGTCTGTTCCTGTAAGGGCTCTCCTTGCCCGGCTGTGTGAGCGTGCCCCTGTATTCTCTTATCTGATCCGGAGTGAGCTCGCATACGAAAGCCTTGCCCTGCCTGATGAGTTCGACTGCAGCGTCGTACATCGTGTCGAAATAGTCTGAAGCCCAGAGCTTCTCATCCCACTGGAATCCGAGCCAGTTGACGTCAGCCTCGATGGACTTTACGAATTCGATGTCCTCTTTTGTAGGGTTGGTGTCATCGTATCTGAGATTGCAGCGGCCGCCGTACTTGAGCGCGGTGCCGAAATTGAGGCAAAGCGACTTGGCGTGACCGATGTGCAGGTAGCCGTTAGGCTCCGGCGGGAATCTTGTCACTATCTCTTTATGCTTGCCCGTGGCCAGATCTTCATCGATGATGTCATGGATGAAGTTGCCTGCCATGTTTTTGTATTCTTCTGCTGTTGCAAATGCCATATAAATACCTCCGGATCTCTGTTCCAAAAATCTTTTATATTATAGCACAAGGAATACAAGCGAGTACAAAGTATTCTGCAGATATTATGCTATAATTTTACTTGTAAACTGTTCTAAAAGCAGGTGAAAAACTATCGTCAGGCACGCTTTCATCTGCTGTTAAAAGGAGTAACCAATTGGAAAAGCAACCTATTTATACTGAGATCAGCAATTGCCGCGACTGCTATCGTTGCGTGCGGCACTGCCCTGTAAAGGCGATCCAGATTAAAGACGCCCACGCGGTGATAATATATGAGCGCTGCACCTTCTGCGGCACGTGCGTGAATGAATGCCCTAACTCGGTAAAAGTCATAAGGGACGATACCGACAGAGTCAGGATGGCTTTCCTGTCGAACCGCAAGGTGATAGTTTCGCTCGCGCCTTCATATGTTTCTGAGTTCGTAGGCTATGAGGACAACTTCATAAGAGCGCTTTACAAGCTTGGCTTCCATGCCGTGTCAGAGACCGCAATAGGCGCGGCTCTGGTATCTCAGGCTCTTGACATGTACATGCAGGATCACGGCAACGCGCCGTTCATATCCACGGCCTGCCCTTCCGTAGTCCAGCTTGTAAGAAAGTATTACCCTGAAAGCATCGATGCACTGGCGCCGGTCCCAAGCCCGCTGCAGACACACAGCGCGTACCTGCGCAAGCTTTACGGCAACGATATAGTCATAGTTTTCATCGGACCATGCGTGGCAAAGAAGATAGAGGCTGATGAGCATCCGGGCTATCCTGACATATCGCTCACTTTCAGGGAGGTCCGCCAATGGCTTGAAGAAGAGAACATAGACCTCGCCAACATGGATACCGGCATCCCTGTAGACTTTGTACCTTCAAAGGCCGGCAAGGCTGCCATATATCCTATCGAGAACGGACAGATCGAAACTTCCAAGATATGGGAGAATCGCTTCATAGAGCAGTCTGCCCTCTCCGTATCCGGAGTTACCCGCGTCATGTCGTCTCTCAGCGGCACACACACCAACGACTTCCTTGAGGCTCTCAACTGCGACGGCGGATGCATCAACGGACCGGGAACTTCACACGAAGACTCCGCGGTAGTCCGCAAGAAAGCCATTGCATCACATGTCATTGAACGCCTGGGTGAGCCTGACGTATTCGACGGGGACGGGGAATTCGCCAGAGAAGTCTATGAGAAAGGCTATGGTATTCTTGACGGCGCGCCGGCACCTGAGCCGGCAGCAGTCGACGGTTTTAATCATACAGAAGAAGAGATCACTGAGGCGCTCGCCAAGCTTGGCAAGACCACACCTGAAGACGAGCTCAACTGCGGCGGCTGCGGATATCCTGCATGCCGCGACATGGCGCGCGCCATGCTTGACGGACTCGCTGAGACCGAGATGTGCGTCACCAAGATGCGTAAAGACGCTGAAAGCAAGGTGGACATACTGCTCTCCACTATCCCGCACGGCGTAGTTATCGTAGACAACGACCTCAATATCGTAGAGTGCAACCGTCTCTTCATAAAGATATTCGAAGACTATCCGGATGAGTTCCTCGACGCAGAAGGCCTGAGGTCATTCCACGGCACGCCTGTATCGGTATTCGTTCCGTTCGAGGAGAAGTTCCGCGAGCAGTTCTTCATGAACAAACCTCAGCAGTACAGGTTCAGGCATGGCGACAAAGTCATGAGGATCACCTTCTTCCTGGTCGAGAACAAGGCTATGCTGGGCGCTATGTTCGAAGATATCACGACGCCGGTCATCAGAAGAGAGGCTGTAGTAGAAAAGGCTGAAGAAGTCATCACAAAGTCACTCAGCACAGTGCAGCAGATCGCATCCCTGCTTGGAGAGAACGCGGCAGAGACAGAGCTGGTTCTGAATTCCATCATCGAAGAATTCAATATCGGCGCTGAGAACCGCGGAAGCAGCGATCTGGTAGTAGATAAAGGCGGTACGGACGAATGATGAACGATATCTGCATCGACATCGACTATTCTCAGATATATAAGAACGGTCAGAAGATAGGCGGCGATGTGTTCCTGCTTGACAGGAGCCCGGGTTCGAATGTCATCACAGCCACCCTCTCCGATGGTCTGGGCAGCGGAGTCAAAGCCAGCGTACTGGCCACACTTACATCGCATATGGCCAACAAGATGTCCTTCTCTCCGCTGGATCTTTCACATTCGGCAGAGATCATCATGGACACCCTGCCGGTAGACAGGGAGAAAGGCATCAGCTATTCTACTTTCACCATCGCGAAGGTCGCCTTCTCCGATGACAAGTCGTTTATTAATGTAGAACTGGTCGAATATGACAATCCGGAAAGCCTCAGATTTGTGGATAACGAGCCTGTGGAATGGGAAAAGACATCCACAAAGCTGCGCCGCAAGGCAGCAGTCAAGGAAGAGATAGTTCACACCTCATCGTTTGACATGAAGATAGGCGACAGGCTCATATTCTTCAGTGACGGCGTCGCTCAGTCCGGTCTGGTTCTGGGCTCTCTGCCGGGGGTGGACACTGAACGCATCCATTCCACGGATGCGCAATTGGGTGAATGGGGCACGGACAACGTCCGCGAATTCGTACACCGCCTCCTTCAGAAGGATCCGTATATCAATTCGAGGGATCTGGCAAGAGCAATAGTCACCGAAGCGTATAAGCGCGACCGCTATCATGCCAACGATGACATCACATGCGCTGTTGTATCCGTCAGAAAGCCAAAGCGTGCCATGCTGGTCACGGGAGCTCCGAGGAGCCGCGAGTCTGACAGGCAGCTGGGTACCATTATAAAAGACTTTGACGGACGTGTCATAGTATGCGGCGGAACGACCGCCAAGATAGTGGCGCGCGAGCTCGGAAAAGACGTTAAGGCGGACAGATCGCCATCCGGAAACCTGCCGCCTGCAAGCATCATTGACGGCATAGAGCTGGTCACCGAGGGCATGCTGACACTGACAGAAGTCTCAGAACGCCTCGAAGAGAAGGTCCTTCTCAAGCAAATGCCTGAGGATCCGGCAAAGCGTATCATAAGGATACTCAGAGACATCGACCAGCTGCAGATAGTCATGGGCACAAAGATCAACAATGACACAGATGACCCTGCGGCTGCCGCCAAGATAGGCGTACGCTTCCCTGTCGTCGACAGGATAGCCCGCGCGCTGGAGCGCAGTTATCTGAAGGAAGTCGAAGTGACCTACCTCTAGAATTTTCAGACATGAAAAAAGCCTGCCGCAAAGGCAGGCTTTTGTGATGCTTTTAAATATCCGTTCTGGCAAGTATCTGCGCCGGCGTCTTCCTCATTGTTGAGTAGACAGGTATGAGTCCTGCAAGCAGGTTGAACGCCAGTATGATGCCGAATGTAATTGCCGCTATCACAGGAGTGATCATGTACAGTCCTTCAAGATAATACGTTATCTTGACCACCTGCATAAGCGCGAAGTACATTATTGCGATGCCCGGGATAGCCGTGATGAATGTCATCACAAGGATCTCGCCGGTGAACATCCTGTAGATATCCTTCTTCTTAAGGCCGATGGCTCTCAGCGTACCTACCTCCTTGATCCTTGACAGGAACGAGGATCTCAGCATCAGGAACATCTCAATAAGTGAGATGAACATGATGATGCCGGCTACGATTATCGCCGATGTCAGCTGATCCTTGCGCGCGCTTATATACGCCTTTTTGTCACGATTGTCGTTTACCTTTGAGGACAGACCTTCCTTTGTGAGCATGGACTTCAGCAATGCGGCGTTGTCGGAATATGCCGTGAAATTCTTCTGCTTGCTGATGTAATCCGCTCTTATGGTATCGGCATGCACGTAGTATGTATCGTCATCAGCATTGTCGCTGGTGTAGTAGCCTACAACTGTCAGCTTATGTCCGCCCATCTTTACAGGCAGGTTCTTGCCTATCGCTATCTCATCCTCATGGATGGCGTTGATGATGGCTTCGAATTCAGCTTCAGGTTTATCGCCCTTCTTTATCTTGATCTTGTTCTTTGCAAGAGCAAGGTCCATGACTCTTCCGGACTTGATAACATCCTCAGCCGCCTCATCGTCTCCGAATTCCATGAACGAGATATCGTCTTCAGCACTGCTGCCGTTCGTCAGTATATTTATCACCTGTCCCTCATCAACGAACAGTGACGGAGATTCGGTGTCAGATATTCCGACTATCACGTAATCATCCAGGTTCTGGACTCTGAGCTTGCGGCCCAGGAACTCTTCCATCGTGTCGAGTCCTATCGCATTGCCCAGACCGTCTCTGAGGAATGTGTCGATCAGCGTCTTGTCGATGACCACATCGTGCGGTTCCGCAGGCATGGCTCCGGCGACAAGATCGCCCGGTTTGAGCACCTTGGTCATGACCAGGGAAACGTTCAGATCCTCCTGCGCATAGCTGGACTGCAAATAGTCATCCATAGGAAGCGTGATGCTTACCCTTGTATCTCCCGGTATGACGAACGAAACGCTTTCAAGGCTTTCCACCAGCTCTATCATGTCCTCGGTCTTCGAGGTGTTGGCTATGGTGACGTAATTTCCGTTGGTCGTCCTGTAGTCGACAGGCTTTACTTCAAGCAGTCCCAGCACGTTGCTTATTGCCAGGAAGGCAAACATCGCCGCAAATACGAATCCTATCATGAGGAACTTCTTGATGCGCTTGAAGCCCTTTACTGTCCCCCATCCGCTGCTGATCATATTTGTCAGCCTGTAGATGGAAGTGTATTTTGCCTTGTACTTGTTAGGGAGACAGGCAGTATAGTCAAAGTCTTTGTCTTCAAAGTAGCTCTCATCCATGGCCGTGTAGTGTTCATCGACCATTTCGATGTTGGATGTCTCGTCTACTACGTTGAGCCTGCCGCCTGTATTGATGTACAGGTTGTTTCCTCTGATGACCACCTTGATGTCGGCCTGACGCTCCTCGTCGCTGTACACATCGACGCTCACGTCATCTTGGCTGAAGCCCTTATGGACCGCCATATCCTTTAAGTAGATCTTGTTCTCAAGCTGGTAATCGAGGTATCTTGATGAGTCATTATTATATGCCTTGACTATTCGGCCGTCCTTCATCTCCGCGACATGATCCGAATAGAACCCGGCTATGTTGCGCTCGTGAGTTACGAGGATGACCAGCCTCTCCTTCGAGATCGTCTTGATGATGTTCATGATCTCGAGTGTATTGGCGCTGTCGAGGTTTCCCGTAGGCTCATCCGCGATGATGATGCTAGGGTTCTTGACGATAGCCCTGGCGATCGCGACTCTCTGCCTCTGCCCTCCGGACAGCGAGCCTGCCAGTTTGTTTCTGTACTGGTCGATGCCCACCTTTTCAAGGCAGTACCTTACACGTGCCGTAACAGTGGTATTGTCTCTGATGCCTATCATACGAAGCGCGATGGCAACGTTCTCAAATACCGTTCTGTCATCAAGCAGGTTGAAATTCTGGAATATGTACCCGATACGCGCATTACGTATGCTGTCGATCTTGCTTGAGCTGAATCTCGTGATCCTCTGGCCGTCAATGGTGATAGTTCCGTTGTCGACTTTATCGAGTCCGCCTATGGCGTTCAGCAGGGTCGTCTTGCCGCAGCCGGAAGGTCCGAGCAGACACACTATGCCCTTATCCGGCAATGTCATCGTCGTATTGTCAATGACGTGGATCTGATTGGCCTTTCCCTTGTTATAGTACTTGTTGACCTTTTCGATCTTTATCATGCCGCTACGCCCCCTCTCTGAATGCCTTCATGGCACTTCTTGTGAAGATGTGCCTTGAATATCTGTTGGCGATAAGGAGCGACATCAGCAGAAGCAGTCCGCCCAGGATGCCGTAATCGAGAGGCGTCAGATAGTACAGCAGCTTGGTGACCTCGTTGAGATCTCTGTGCACCAGTTCCTGTATGATGCCTTTGTTCATGAGTACCACGAACGCTATGTCCATGCCGTAAGCGATCACCATCATAAGTATCAGTTCGACTCTGAGGATGTTGTCGGTATTGCTCTTGGTTGCGCCAAGTATCCTGAGTGTCGAGTAGTACGAGTTTCTGGACCTCATTATCAGCCTGATGACAGCGTACGCGATGAAGAAGAGGATGATGAACTCAAGCAGCAGTCTGCCGTAGGTCATGAGACCTATGACGACGTTGAATCCGCCGGTCGTATCAGTCAGCGAATCCTTGATCGCAAGCGTCGTGAATCCCTTATCACGAAGCGCGGCCTGTGTCTCCTCGGAGTCCTGCTCATTGTCCATGTACGCGCTTACCTGGAAAAAGCCTTTATCAAATAACTTTCTGAAATCTTTGTTGCTTATGAATACGCAGTTGTAATACATATCGTATTCATCAGTAGGAATACCGACAAGATCTTTACAGTTCTTGCTGGTGATCACCTTATCGACTTTGTACTCACCCGTCGACTCAAAGAATCTGTTGCTTACCTTTAGGCCAAAGTCCTTTCCAACAGCTTGTTCTTCTTCGTAATAATATGTCTGATCCTCAAAGATATATGCTTTGCCTTCAGGTACCGCTGAAGTTGAAAAGATAGCTCTGTCATAATCATTGCTTACCTTTGTACCGCCGAAGTTCAGCTCCGACTTCGACATGGCAGCCATCATCGAGACGAGAAGTTCGTTGCTGACCGTTTCGCTGGCATATATAGTTGAATAACCGTAGAGTGAGAAATCAGAGTCTTCATTGAGACTCTCATCAACTATGATCCCGGCAACCCTGATCTTGTGGTTGAACTCATATGTCTGCATCTGCGACATGTCCTTGAGCACAACGGCCTGATCGATGTAATCCTCGCCCCCATTGCCTACGCTTATGAGAGCGTCACTGGTCGGATCAAGCTTTACGACTATCTCGTATTCGTCTTCAGGCAAATGCCCGTACTTTATGTCTTCAGGCTTGACATCGCTCACAGGCATGACCGGACCCTCAATATAGAAGTCTCCCATGCTGAAGCTGACTCCGGTATCCACAGCGAGATCGTTCTTGACGACCTGCTTGATGTTCGGAGTCGATTCAAGCGCGGCAAAGTCAGCGTCCGTGAAACTCGTCTCATCGGCTTTCTTGACTATTATCCTGTCAGAGCTGGAATTGACGAAGTACGGATTGCTTCCAAGGAGCTCGCTTTCATGCATGCTGTTTATAGTCGTAGCGTACTGGCTGAGTACGGCAGTCGACACAAAGAAGTATACGATAAAGAGCAGAATGAACTTGGCAGGCAGGTTGAAGGTGTTGCGCAGGCCCAGTCTGAGTTCCGAACCCTTGCGCATCTTCCTCGGCCTGTATACAGGCTCGGCATGCATTGTCGCCTTTCCTGCTTCAGCGGCCTGTTCTGCCTTCTCGGCACGCGCAACACGGCCCTCTCTAGGCTTGGTATCGTCTGTCTGAGCAGTTCCCGTCTCTGCAATGTACTGCTCAGCCGAGCTGAGGCGCGGAGGCGCGACAGTCTTGTCCTCGATGATCTTGCCGTCGTGCATCGTAAGCTTGCGCGTCACGTAAGGCTCAGCCTGTTCATAGTTGTGAGTAACTATAACAACGAGCTTGTCAGTAGATACCTTTGCCAGCGTCTCCATTACGCTTTGAGCCGAAGCACTGTCAAGATTACCGGTAGGTTCATCAGCCACAATGATAGGCGCATCCTTAGCCAGGGCACGCGCTATCGCGACTCTCTGCTTCTGGCCGCCGGAAAGCTTGGACACCTTAGTGCGGCGGTATTTGGTAAGGCCAACCAGGTCTATCAGCTCGTTGATACGCTGTTTGCATTCTCTTTTCTTTTTTCCGCACAAAAGCATGACGGTCTCAATGTTCTGGTAGACCGTATAGCTGTTGATCAGGTTGAAATCCTGAAAGATGTTACCAATGTAAGTCTTGCGGTAGTTCTCGTAATCCTCGGTACCGTATGCGGTCGTGTCTTCACCGCACACAAACATCTCGCCCTCTTCATAAGTGTCGAGGCCGCTTATGACGTTGAGCAGCGTGGATTTGCCGCTTCCGCTCTCGCCGGTGATGGCTACGAATTCACCTATGTCAAGATTGAGATCGATACGCGAAAAACCCATGCTGACGGTATCTTCGCCGGCATAGTATTTCGAGACCTTTCTTAATTCAATGGTGTGAGACAAGTTATATCCTCCCTGTAGTGGTCTGTCGTCAGACCATACTCCAGATGTATTATAACATTTCAAAATTGCACAGACTGTATCCTTACAGAATATACATAATGAAAATCGCCTGCAGGCACTGAAAAAGCGGCGCGGAATCATTCCGCGCCGCATTCAGTCCAAACTGTATGAACTTTAGATCTTGTTGTCCGATCCAAGCACGTTGACGATCTTGCGCGCTACCATGTCCTTTACGGCCTGTCTCGCCGGCTTCAGATACTGACGAGGATCGAAGTGATCAGGATGCTCACAGAAGTGCTGACGGATATTAGCTGTCATTGCGAGACGGATATCCGAATCGATGTTGATCTTGCAAACGGACATCTTGGCTGCCTGACGGAGCTGTTCCTCAGGAATGCCGATCGCGTTAGGCATGTTGCCACCGTACTTGTTGACCATCTCTACGAACTCCTGCGGTACGGATGAAGATCCGTGGAGTACGATAGGGAATCCCGGCAGTCTCTTTGAAACCTCTTCAAGAACGTCGAAGCGCAGTGGAGGAGGTACAAGAATGCCTTCCTCGTTCCTTGTGCACTGCTCCGGACGGAACTTGTATGCACCATGGGATGTTCCGATGGCGATGGCGAGCGAGTCGCAGCCTGTCCTTGTTACGAATTCCTCAACCTCTTCAGGACGTGTGTAGCTGGCCTGTCCGGCTTCTACTACTACCTCATCCTCTACTCCCTCGAGAGTTCCGAGCTCAGCCTCGACTACTACTCCGTGAGCGTGAGCGTAATCTACTACCTGCTTTGTGACCGCGATATTTTCCTCGAAAGGCTTCGAGGACATGTCGATCATTACAGATGTGAATCCGCCGTCGATGCAGCTCTTGCAGAGCTCAAATGAATCGCCGTGGTCAAGGTGCAGGCAGATAGGGATATCAGGATTCTCAATGATAGCTGCCTCTACGAGCTTTACCAGATAAGTGTGGTTCGCATAAGCTCTTGCGCCCTTGGATACCTGCAGGATAACAGGGCTGCGGAGTTCTCCGGCTGCCTCAGTGATACCCTGTACGATCTCCATGTTGTTTACGTTGAATGCTCCGATGGCGTATCCGCCGTCATAAGCTTTTTTGAACATTTCTGTTGAAGTTACAAGTGGCATAAAATTACCTCCTTTTCATGCATAAACACACTTATATTTTACCCGTATATTTATGTACTTACAAGCACTAAAAGAGCCGGTCCGGGGACCGGCTCTTTATGCTTTTTATGCCGCGCTGCGACTGATGATTACTCTGCAGGTGCGTAGAAGTCTACGAACTTGACGAGCTTGTCGTAACGTGCCATTGCGGCTGCCTCGTTCTCCGCGAAGAGCTTTTCTGCTCTCTCCGGATTCTCTCTGGTCAGTCTGTTGTAACGTGCTTCGTTCTTCAGGAATTCCTGATATCCGCCTGCAGGTACCTTGCTGTCCAGTGTGAACGGATTCTTGCCCTCTGCCTTTGCAGCAGGGTTGAATCTGAAGAGGTTCCAGTATCCGCACTCTACAGCCTTCTTCATCTCCATCTGACAGTTGACCATGCCGCCCTTGATGGAGTGCATCTCGCATGGCGAGTAGCCGATGATCAGGGATGGGCCGTCATAAGCGATGGCTTCGTTCATTGCCTTCAGAGTCTGATTCGGGTCAGCACCCATGGCTACCTGAGCTACGTATACATAGCCGTAAGCCATTGCGATCTGCGACAGCGACTTCTTCTCGATTGCCTTACCGGCAGCAGCGAACTGCGCTACCTGACCGATGTTGGAAGCCTTCGAAGCCTGTCCGCCTGTGTTGGAGTAAACCTCGGTATCGAATACCATTACGTTTACATTCTCACCGCTGGCGAGTACGTGGTCGAGTCCGCCGTAACCGATATCGTAAGCCCAGCCGTCACCGCCGAAGATCCATACGGTCTTCTCGCCGAGGAGGTCTTTGCGCTCTACGATCTCAGCGCCAATACCTGCCTTCTCGAGTGCAGCAGCGAGCTTGTCGCCTGCCTCTCTCGAAGCAACAGGATCGTCGAATACTGCATACCATGCCTCAGCAGCTTCCTTGACCTCTGCAGGTACTCCTGCCTCTACCAGAGCCTCAACGTCAGCTTTGATCTTGGCTCTTCTGGCCTTTACAGCCATTCTCATTCCGAGACCGTGCTCAGCGTTGTCCTCGAAGAGGGAGTTGTTCCATGCAGGACCATGTCCGCATGCGTCAGTTGTGTAAGGTGCAGTTGCTCCAGGGCCGCCCCAGATGGACGAGCATCCTGTAGCGTTGGAAATGTAAGTGTGATCTCCGCAAAGCTGAGTGATCAGTCTTGCATACGAAGTCTCAGCACATCCTGCGCAGGAGCCCGAGAACTCGAGGAGAGGAGTCTTGAACTGCGACTTGATAACGTTGCTGTTGTCTGCGAATTCCTTCTTGACGGATACGCTCTTTACAGCATAGTCGAAGTTCTTCTGCTCAGGAAGCTGCTCCTCAAGCGGCTTCATTGTCAGCGACTTGGTCGGGCATACTGTTACGCATACTCCGCAGCCCATGCAGTCGAGCGGGGATACGGCGAGACCGTATTTGTATGCGCCCTTGCTCAGCTTGTGGTCAACAGCCTTGAATCCCTCCGGAGCTGCTGCCATCTCAGCCTCATCAAGCAGATATGGTCTGATAGTAGCATGTGGGCATACGAAAGCACATCTGTTGCACTGTGCGCACTTTGTCGAATCCCACTCAGGAACCATAACCGCAACGCCTCTCTTCTCGTAAGCGGATGCTCCGAGTTCCCACTCACCGTCAACGTGTGGCATGAATGCGGATACAGGCAGGCTGTCGCCGTCCATGTTGTCGATCGGCATGAGGATGTTCTTGACCTGCTTAACGAGAGCCTCAGGTCCTTCGAGAGGAGCCTTTTCAGCATCAGCAGCAGGGTTTGCCCACTCAGCAGGAACGTCGATCTTGACGAGAGCGTCAGCACCGGCGTCGATGGCCTTGTGGTTCATGTCTACGATATCCTGGCCCTTCTTGAGGTAGGACTTCGTAGCGGCATCCTTCATGTACTTGATGGCGTCTGCCTTTGGCAGTACCTCAGCGAGTGAGAAGAATGCGGACTGGAGAGTCGTGTTTGTTCTCTTGCCCATTCCGATCTTGGCGCAGAGGTCGATAGCGTCGATGATGTACAGCTGGATGTTGTTCTCAGCGATGTACTTCTTGGCAGCTGCGTCAAGGTGGTGACCGACTTCCTCAGGCTTCCACTGGCAGTTGATCAGGAAAATGCCGCCCGGCTTAACGTCCTGAACGATCTTGAATCCCTTGTCAATGTAGCTTGGGTTGTGGCATGCAACGAAGTCAGCCTTGTTGATGTAGTACGAAGACTTGATCGGGGAGTCACCGAATCTCAGGTGAGAAATGGTTACGCCGCCTGTCTTCTTGGAGTCATACTGGAAGTAAGCCTGAACGTACTTGTCAGTGTGGTCTCCGATGATCTTGATGGAGTTCTTGTTGGCTCCGACTGTTCCGTCGCCGCCGAGACCCCAGAACTTGCACTCGATGGTGCCCTTTGCAGCTGTGATAGGAGCCGGCTTTTCCTCGAGCGAGAGGTTCGTAACGTCATCAACGATGCCGATCGTGAATCTCTTCTTTGGCTCGTCCTTGCAGAGCTCATCATAAACTGCGAATACCGATGCCGGAGGTGTGTCCTTCGAACCGAGTCCGTAACGTCCGCCGATAACCTTTACGTCGTTCATGCCGGCTTCTGCGAATGCTGTCATGACGTCGAGGTAGAGAGGCTCGCCGAGTGATCCAGGCTCTTTTGTTCTGTCAAGAACAGCGACCTTCCTGCATGTCTTAGGAAGTGCTGCGATCAGCTTGTCTGCTCTGAACGGTCTGTAGAGTCTTACCTTGATGAGTCCGACCTTCTCGCCCTTTGCGTTGAGGTAGTCGATAACTTCCTCAGCAACGTCGCAGATTGAGCCCATTGCGATGATGACTCTGTCAGCATCAGCTGCGCCATAGTAATTGAAGAGCTGATAGTCTGTTCCGAGCTTCTCGTTGATCTTGCCCATGTACTTCTCAACTACATCAGGAACTGCATCGTAGAACTTGTTGCATGCTTCTCTGTGCTGGAAGAATACGTCGCCGTTCTCGTGAGATCCTCTCAGATGCGGGTGATCAGGGTTCAGGCATGCGTCGCGGAACGCTTTGACGGCATCCATGTTGCACATTTCCTTGAGGTCCTCATAGTCCCATACAGCGACTTTCTGGATCTCGTGGGATGTTCTGAATCCGTCGAAGAAGTTCAGGAAAGGAACTCTGCCTTCGATAGCTGCGAGGTGAGCTACAGGCGCGAGGTCCATGACTTCCTGAACGTTGCCCTCAGCGAGCATCGCGAATCCTGTCTGACGGCACGCATATACGTCGGAGTGGTCTCCGAAGATGTTCAGAGCGTGAGTCGAGACCGTACGAGCCGATACATGGAATACCGCCGGAAGAAGTTCTCCTGCGATCTTGTACATGTTAGGGATCATCAGGAGGAGTCCCTGGGAAGCTGTGTAAGTAGTCGTAAGAGCGCCGGCTCCGAGTGAACCGTGTACTGCTCCGGCTGCGCCTGCTTCAGACTCCATCTCGACTACCTGTACAGTCGATCCGAAGATGTTCTTGCGGCCGGCTGCTGCCCACTGGTCTACATAGTCAGCCATAGGCGAGGACGGTGTGATCGGGTAAATACCGGATACTTCCGTGAACGCGTAGGAGACATGTGCAGCAGCGTTGTTGCCGTCCATTGTCTTGAATTGTCTCTTCATTCTTTCATCTCCCTTATAAAAAGATTTTGAAATTGAGTGATAATTAGTAAAAAGTACTTTTTATGAAATAATATGGTGAAATAATTATTTCCGAAAGTTGGTTAGTCCCTTGCCCTCTGGCGTGCGGATGCTACATTGCCTCTACGAGCGCCTGAGTATCCTTTGCGATCATGAGCTCTTCGTTTGTAGGAATGATGAATACTCTTACCTTCGAATCCTTGCCCGTGATCTCGACTTCCTTGCCTCTGCAGTCATTCTTCTTCTTGTCGATGGTGATGCCCATGAAGCCGAAGTTGTCCATGACCTTCTCTCTCAGCTCGGCGTCGTTTTCGCCGATACCTGCTGTAAATACGATGGCGTCTACCTGGCCGAGCTCAGCGATGTAAGCTCCGATGAAGCGCTTTACGGATCTGAGCAGCATCTCTCTCGCGACGTGAGCCTTGTGGTTGCCCTTTGCCTCTGCGATGCAGACGTCTCTGACGTCGCCGGAGATCTCGGATACAGCGAGGAGTCCGGACTTCTTTGTCATCATGTCTGTGATCTCCTTGACCGGCATTCCCGTCTGCTCATAGATGAAGCTGACGACTGTAGGGTCGATGGAACCGCAGCGTGTGCCCATTACGAGTCCCTCGAGCGGCGTCAGGCCCATCGAAGTGTCGTAACACTTGCCGCCCTTGACGGCTGTGATGGATGATCCGTTGCCGAGGTGGCATGTGATGATGTTGAGGTCCTTAGGGTCCTTGCCCATGAGTTCTGCGCATCTCTCCGAAACATAGCGGTGGCTGGTTCCGTGAGCGCCGTATCTCTGGACGTGATACTTTTCAGCATACTCCCAAGGAATAGCATAGTACTTGCACTCATCAGGCATGGTGCGGTGGAATGTGGTGTCGAATACAACGACGCCCGGTGTGTCAGGCAGCACCTTCTTGCAGGCGCGGATGCCGACCAGTGCAGGAGGGTTGTGGAGAGGTCCGATCGTGCAGAGCTCTTCGATGCCTGCCTCTACCTCGTCGGTGATGATCTCCGACTTGTCGAAGAGGTATCCGCCCTGTACTATTCTGTGACCTACAGCTCCGATCTCATTCATGTCGGCAATGACTCCGTGCTCAGGATCTGTCAGAGCGTTGATGACGAGCTGCATCGCTACTCCGTGATCAGGAAGCGGAACGTCATGATCGAAAACGGTGCCGGCGTCAGTCTTGTAATTCATGTGACCGTCTTCACCGATCCTCTCACAGAGACCCTTCGCGAGTACGGAATTGTCGTCCATGTTGATGAGCTGATACTTCAGGGATGAACTTCCTGTGTTAACTACCAGAATGATCATATCTTGATTTCCTTTCATTATTGTGATCGAGTACGGCGCCCGGGGTTTTTGCCCTGAAAAACGCCGCTAAAAACCCGCATATATTGTATCACAATAATGCGGGTTTTTCTCTGCCATTCTTGGTCTTTATTGGACTTTCTTGGTCTTATTTTTGTGCGTTCGCTTCCTCTTCCTTTTCCGCCTGTATCCTCGCAAGTTCTTTGCGGATCAGATTCGCGCTGTAACGCTTCGTATCGAACTTTCCTTCTCCGCCCTGACCCCATGCCAGGCTCTCCACATCCGCTCCGACAAGCGGTATGTAGATCCTGAATTCGGTGCCCTTTCCCGGCTCGGAATCCACGTAGATCTTGCCTCCGTGTGTCTCCACTATCTGAGCTACTATGGCCAGGCCCAGGCCGGTGCCCTTGCCGGATTCCTTGGTGGTGTAGAACGGATCGAATATCCTGGAGAGCGTCTCTGTATCCATGCCGCAGCCGCTGTCCTTGAACCTCAGCACCACCTCTTCGCCCGAGATCCTGGTGGATACCAGGAGCGTGCCGCCCTCTCCTCTCATTGCATCGTAGGCGTTAAGCACTATGTTCATCACCATCTGCGAGATCTGCGTGCGGTCGGCTTTTATAAGATTGCCCTCGTCGTTGAAGTTGGCCTTGACCTCTACCTCCTTTGGTTTGGCAGGCAAGGTCACCTTCAGAGCGCTCTGGATTATCTCGTCTACCTCTATCTCCGCGAAGTTTTCCTCTTTGCCTTTCTTGGTGAGCTCAGCCAGCCGTGTCACGATATCCTTGGCCTTGACGGAGGCATCGTATATCTCCATCAGATTGTCCTGAAGATCCGTAGCATCGGCAGGAAGCATCTCCATGGTCATTATGCTGTAGCCCATGATAGGTGTCAGCAGGTTGTTGAAATCATGCGCGATGCTGGCGGTCATTGTTCCGATGGTCTCTAGCCTCTGATGGTGCGCGAGCGCCTGCATCTTCTGGTTGATCTCCTCCATCGTCTCGTTTTTCTTTTTGAGCACCCGGAGTTCCGCGGAGCTTGTGGCGTTCTCCCTCCTCATGAAGATGAGCAGCAGAAGGAGCCCCACTACACCCAGCATGGCGAGGCCTCCGAAAAGAAGTATCTCCTCGGCTGCCGCTCTCGAAGGAGCGACCGCTTCCTCATAGTTTGCGAGTATGCCCATGGCGAATTCGCCGTTCACGGTGCTGCCGCTCGGCAGTGCCACCATCCTGGCTGTATAAGTCTCTCCGCTGTCATCAGTCAGCTCTACGGACATCCCGTCCGATATGCCCTCCTGCTGACATCTGATCAGATAGTCTCTGAAGTTGGCAGTCTTCTCATCTGTTTCTTCGCTCACAGACTTGACTATGACTCCGTCGGCATCGGATGTGAGCATCAGAGTAGAAGTGTAATCCACCAGCATGGTCTCACGCTCCGGGCTGGTGCCTATGGCCGAGCTGTACAGTTTTGTCAGGTCTATGAGCACGTCATAGCTTATGCCGTCCGACGCCTCGTGATTGTAAGCCAGATAGTAGACCCCGTTTCCGTCCGCGCAAAGATGCATACTGTTGGGATCGATGCCTGTTACCGAAGTGTAGTCCTTGTTGCCCGAAGCCGTGCAGAGTATCTTATCCTTGTTGTACATTACAAGGTCCGCGTAGATCGGATTAGGAGTCAGTGTATTGTTTGCGATATATGATTTGAGACTGTCAGTCTTGCCGTCCTCTTTCCAGTTTTCTATCTCGCTTCTCAGCCTCTCGCGGCTGAGGAATGTCTCGGCCTCACGCTCGATGGCGTTGATGGAGTTCTCCATATTGATGTCGCCGGAACGCATCAGGCTGTAGAACTGGGTGTCCTTTTCGTTCAGTATGTTTTCGTCGAATCTTTCGAATGATTTCCAGACATTAAAAACGCCTGCCGTGATACACGCGACAGCCACAGCCAGCGCTATTATAAATACTGCTCTTCCCGTTTTCTTATCCAAGCCTTGTCCTCCGTCTGCTATATTCTAACATGAAGTGACATAAAAACGTACATATTTAGGGTCAAGTATGTTATTATTACACTATGTATGGGGGTCTTAGAGACAAAACCTTACAGATAGGAGGCTCACATGGCAGACAAAGTCCTGGTAGTTGATGACGATAAAGCGATCCTGACGATGCTACACAAGGCTCTCAAGAGCAACGGCATCGAAAACGACCTGGCCATCAGCGGCGAGGCCGCTCTCGACCTGCTTGAGACCAATCAGTATGACCTGATCCTGCTGGATATAAACATGCGCGGGATCAACGGTTTTGAAGTGATACAGCGCATCAGATCCAAAGGCCTTACTACACCGGTAATGGTAGTAAGCGGCCGTAAAGAAGACCAGGACGCTCTCTACGGTCTTGAGATCGGCGCGGATGACTACATCATCAAGCCGTTCAACCCGGTCACCCTCGTGGCAAAGGCAAAGGCCCTTATCAGAAGGAGCCGCGAGCGCTCGCCGCAGAACACCAGCAACATCATCGAGGCGGGTCCGTTCACGTATAACACCTCGACTCTCAGATTCTACAAGAATGGCGAGGAGATCCCTCTGTCGGCTAAAGAGAACTCCATGATCAAGCTCTTCATCGACAACGTAGATCACATCTTCTCAAAGGACATGATCTACAGCGTCATCTGGGGCGAGACAATAATCGACGAGAACGCCATCATGGTATACGTCAACAGACTCAGACAGAAGATAGAGGATGATCCTTCGAACCCGCGTTATCTCATCACGGTGCGCGGCCTGGGATACAGGTTCACTGTCCGTTAGCCGGGTCTTCATAAAGCAATAAAAAAGATGCTTGCTTTCCGCATGCATCTTTTATTGTCTGTCTTTTCTTTATTCGCCGTCGCTTTCTGTCTCCGTATCCTCGGCTTCGGCGTCATCTCCGGCTTCCTCGGCCTCTTCTTCCGCTTCTTCCTGAGCTTCCTCAAGGAACTTCTTGGCTTCCTTGTACGACATTCTCACATAATTGACCGATTCATCGCCCTGCTTCGCCTTGACCTTGACTTCGGCACCCATGCCTCTGGCCTGCGGCCTGAAAGATGTCAGGTAGTAAGCGCCCCACTGCTTGAGCAGCTTTGTGCCGTCTTCTCCCTGATACTGTTCAACAATTTCCTCAGGCGCGTCTTCCGCTATCTTGAGCCAGATCTTCAGAGTGTTCTTGTCGGCCTTCATGGTCACGGTCGTATATTCATCGACCGGCGCGTCGGTGTACATATCCGCCATGCTGTTCTCTTCCATATACTTTTCAATGTTTGCAGGCTTGCTGAAATGATTGTAAACGCCTACGAATACGAACATACCGATAAGAACGCCAAAAATAAGGATGGCAAGCACGCCGTTGTTAGGTCTTCTCTTTTTTTCTTCGACCTTGTTGGCCTCTTTGCGGGCGGCCTTTGCTTCTCTTCTTTCAGCTTTCTTTTTACGGTTAGCCTCCGTGGATGAGAGAGGTCTTGCCTCCTCCTTCACCTCTTCGGCTGCTTCCTGTACTTCTTCTTTGGTCTCTTCTGTCAGTTTCTTTTCTTCTGCCATTGTTCTTCCCTTTTCTATCATATTCCGCGGTAACACCGCGGGTTTTGTCAACGCTGCAACGGAACTATTATATATATTCAGGCCGGTCAGGGCAAGAGTTCCGCGCCGCAATCAAGACAATACTCCGAGCCTTTGGGGTTCAGCATGCCGCATTCCGGGCACACCGTCATCTCGCTTTCGTCCACTGCATCGGTCACCTTCACGCGTACGCCCTGATCCAGCTTCTTTGCTATCGACCAGGCGTAGCTGTTGATCTTGGAATCCTGTACCGACGGCCTGAGGCCCGCGGCACCGGCAAGAGCGCTGACGCAGCCTTCATAGTCTTCATCATTCAGCCAGAATATGCCCTGGACCCTGCGCTCTCCATGCCTGTCTATGACGAGCATGACCAGTCTGAACCCGCCGCACACCAGCATGGTGTAGATCGAGTCGTCAAGCGCCAGTACTCCGAAATCCACCGGTCTTCCGTCCGCATCAATGAAGACCGCGGCCTTACCGGCGATCCGCATCGAGCTGAACTTCTGCGGCTTCTTGTTGATTATCAGGTAATTGCTTGTGATCATTTCTAGAACGTTATCCCCAGCAGATCTATGAGTATGCCCCAGGCTATGCCCAGCGCCAAAAGAACGCCTATCACTTTGGCGTTTTCACTGGTCTTATTATTTGTCCTCACCAGAACCAGCAGCCCTACTCCCGCTCCTACCAGAAGGCCCGCCATAAGCTGGCCGCAGGTAAGCAGCCCTTCCAGGTACATCTGGGCTATCACCACAGACGCGGCGCAGTTTGGAATAAGACCTATGACAGCCGTCACGATGGTGCCGGCTACCGGAGCGTCTGTCATGAACGATGCCATGACACCCTCTCCGACAAACTCCATAAGAAGGCTCAGGATCAGCGATATGACGAATATGAAGCCGGTTATCTTCAGCGTGTGGATCAGGGCTGAGTGCAGTATGCCGCCCTCTTCATCCTCGCAGCCGCAGTGCTCTCTCTCGCAGAGGTCGTGTATGTGCTTGGTCTCAGACCTGTGATGCACCAGACCGGCTATGAGGTCGACCGCGATGCCGCTTATAAGAGCGATCACGAACTTGGCCGCCAGTATCTTTCCTATCGTGCCGGCGCCGACCGATGACGAAAGGAATATAGGCAGCATCTCGTCCGAGGTCGAAAGGAATACCGCGATCAGCGTACCCGCCGTGATCACGCCTCCCGAATACAGGCTGGCTGCCGCTGCTGAAAAACCGCATTGCGGTATCAGGCCTATGCCGGCTCCCGCGACATGTCCAAACTTTCCTATGCGCGCAAGAAGATCCACCGACTGCTCCTCCGTCCTTCTCTCCAGCCATTCCATGGCAACATATGTCAGGAAAAGGAAAGGTATCAGCGTCAGCGTATCTTTTATTGTATCGATTATTGCAACAGTTATCGTGCTCATGCACACATTATAGTATAAGGACTCATTATTGACAAAGGGCATTCATTTTGATATATATATGATATCAAAATGATATCATTTCCAAAAGGAGGATAGATTATATGGCAGATAATGACAACAAAAACGTTGAATTCGAGACCGTGCCTGAAGTCACGGAAGAAGCTGTCACCGGCAGAGCTGTTCCGGTCGAACAGAAAGTTATCAATCCGCCAAGCGGACTTCTGGCGCTGATCATTCTGATCTTCCTGTGCCTCATGGTACCGGTGCTCTTTATAAGCGGCGCGACGGCATGGCACGGAGGCGGCATACGCATCCTTCTGGCCCTGCTGCTCTGCATAGTGATTCCTTTCCTGTTCGGAGGGCTCCGCAGCGTAAGGCCTAACGAGGCTCTGGTGCTCACTCTCTTTGGAAAGTACTACGGCACCATTATGAAACCGGGATTCTTCTTTGTGAACCCGTTCGCCAGATACAACAACCCGGCCTACGATTCGCAGAGCCTGACAGAACTCGCTGAGGCTTCGCAGACAGGCTCAAAGACCAAGACCAGCAGGACCGGAAACACCAGGATCAAGAAGACCGTGTCCCTGAAACGCGCTACTCTCGACAACGGCACCCAGAAGGTAAACGACGCGCTCGGCAATCCGATAATCATCGGAGCGATCGTTCTGTGGCACGTTGAAGATCCGACCAAGGCAGTCTTCAACGTAGAAAACTACACAGAGTTCCTCTCCATCCAGACAGACTCCACAATCCGTAACATGGCAAGGCTCTACCCTTACGATGTCTTTGACGACGGACTTGGGGAAGAGACTTCGGAGAAGACTGAGCAGACCCTGCGCGGAAGCTCGCTTGAGATAGCGGACAAGATGAAAGTTGAGCTGCAGGAGAAAGTCGCGTTCGCGGGACTCGTTATAGAAGAGGTCCGCATCACGCACATCGCATACGCGGAAGAGATAGCGGCAGCCATGCTGCAGAGACAGCAGGCTTCGGCGATAATCGCCGCCCGCGCAAAGATCGTTGACGGAGCGGTAAGCATGGTCAAGATGGCCATCGACAAGCTGAGCGATGAAGACATCGTCGAACTCGACCAGGAACGCAAGGCTCAGATGGTGTCAAACCTGCTCGTAGTACTCTGCGGCAACAAGGACGCGCAGCCGATAGTAAACAGCGGATCGATCTACTAGTGATCACAGGGGGGAATCATGCCTGACAAGCCCGGGAAAAAAGACAAAGATGCCCGCAAGCAGATAATCCTTCGCCTTCCTGAATCACTGTGGACAGAGATCGCAAGATGGGCCGAGGACGATTTCAGGTCGATCAACGGTCAGATAGAATATCTTCTAACACAGAGCGTAAAGGAGCACAGAAAATGAGCGAAGGAAAACACGATGTAAAGACGCATCTGAAGGCGGAGGAACCGAAACCTAAGAAAAAACGCAGTCCGCTTAAGATACTGCTTGTCCTGATGATCGTACTGGCGGCAGCGACCGGCGGCGGCACCGCCTACATGTACAAGACCACGAAGGATTCGCTCGACCTCAAGTTCACTGAAGAGACCCCTTCGGTCGAATTCGGCGGTGACTACTCATCCGGAGACTACGTCCGGGAGAGCACAGGCGACGTAGCTCCGGCGGCAGCGTCTCTCGACACAGACAGCCTAGGCGAAAAGACTTTATCCTATACCGTTTCGAGGCCGATACTCGGAGGCCTGTTCACGCCATCGAAGGAATTCGCTCTCAGCTATACAGTCATAGATACGGTCGACCCTATCTCGCTGTGGTACTGGGACGGAGCGATCCTTGAACGCGGCACAAAGTTTGACATACAGGAGATCATCGCGTACGGTGACAATGCCGACCCTGAACCTCAGGTAAAGGTCGACGGCACAGTCAACATGGATGAGAACGGCGAGTACCCTCTCCACGTGACCGTGACCGACGCCTCGGGCAATTCCACGGAATGGGACATGACTGTTGAAGTAGCCGATACCGTGCCGGAATATGAAGATGACACCCCGCGCACAAAGTTTGAAGACTTTGCCAAAGAGTATAAAGGTGACGGCAGATCCTTCGGTATAGACGTTTCTGCCTGGCAGGATGGCGTTGACTATGAGGCAGTGAAAAAAGCCGGCTGCGAGTTCGTAATCATCAGGATAGGCTGGTCTGATGAAGGCAAAGTCACACTCGATAACTGGTTTGACAACAACTTCAAGAAGGCAAAAGCAGCCGGGCTGAAGGTCGGTGTATACCTGTACAGTTATGACGACAGCGAAGAGAACGTCCGGGCCTCGGCAGCGTGGATAGCCGACAAGCTGGGCGGTGAGAAGCTCGACTTCCCTGTCGCCTTTGACTGGGAAGACTTCGGAAAATTCCAGACCTACAAGATGAGTTTCGCGGATCTCAACAAACTCTACGATGTCTTCGCGGATGAACTCTCAAAGAGCGGTTACGACTGCATGCTTTACGGCAGCAAGCTGCGTCTCGAGAAGGTCTGGGATGACACTGATACAAGGCCTGTATGGCTCGCCCACTACACCGATAAGACCGACTACGAAGGTCCTTACATGATGTGGCAGGCAAGCAGCACGGGAAACATCGACGGCATAAGCGGCGATGTAGACATGGACATCCTGTACCATTAAAGCAACAATAAAAGACTCCGGGGAACGATCCCCGGAGTTCTTTTGTTTGTTTCCTTTTTTTAATTCATGTTGTTTCTGGCATACTGCCCCTGCATCCTCTCGTAGAACTTGGAGTTGTCATTGCCGTATTTATCCTGGCACTCGTCGAGCGCCTCTTTGTAAAGAACTGTGTTGATGTGTTCGTCGATATCGATCTTCGATGCCGACGCGCTGAGCAGCCCCAATTCGCCCATGTATTTCCAGGCTCTGTCGACCGCGCTCTTCATTGGATCCACGTTTATGTCACAATGAGGATTATCCAGATATGCCCTGATAGACTCTTCTGTCTGGCCGGTTTCCTTTACCAGCAGCGTGACAGCCTCATCATGGTGACTGTCATAGTATGACAGTGCCCGGATCCATGCTCTGAGCAGAGCTTTGACCGTGTCCGGGTTCTCATTGACCCACTCAGTGCTTGCGACCACACGGCAGCATGAATACTCCGGCAGCACGTCGCTTGCGTATGTACAGACCTTCAGCTCCGGATCGGTATTTATCACATTATTGAGCTGTGTTCCGACCAGAGCGTAATCCGCCTTGCCTTCCTTTACAGCCTGTATGCGCTCTTCCTGAGTGCCTGTTTCATACCAGTTGATCTGCCTGAGCGGATCATAGCCCTTGTCAAGTAGAGGCCCCGTTATGCAGTAGAGGTTAGGCTCAAAAGCTACTTTCTTTCCTATAAGGCTTTCTATGCCCTTCCACTCGGTATCCTCTTTTGCGAATACCGGCATGCAGCCCGTCAGCAGATAGCCTCCGAATATGGTAAGATCCTGTCCTGCGGCGATACGTTCAAGCGGCAGGTTGGTGCCCGAGTTTGAAGCAATGTCTATCGTCCCGTTTTTGATCCCTTTAAACACGTCTTCATCCGTATCGACTTTTACATACTGGACCTTTATACCCTCTTCTTCAAGGTAGCCCTGATCCTCAGCTATTACATTAAGGACATGGCCGTGCGGATAAAACGCCAGTTTGACAACAGTTACACCTTCAGGGTCCTTTGTCTCCGCCGGATCACCTCCGGATGATACGCCGCACGCTGTCATGAGCATCACAAGAGTGAAGGCCATCATGATGGCGATCAACCTTATCAGTGTCTTTTTTCTTTTTTCACTTTCTCTATGATTCCTCATGGACTCACTCCAGTATATTTTTCTTCTTATCTTTTTTCTTCTTTTCCTCAAGCAGCTCGTCAAATGATTTCTTCTCTTCTTTCTCGAGAGTAGATATCGTGACATTAGGGAACGGAACGTTTATGTCGTTGTCATAGAATATCTGAAGTACGCTCTTGTTGAGGAAACGCCTTACGCCCAGGATATCCTTCTCATTACAGTTGCATGCGACAAGCAGCTCTACACCGCTGTCCTTGAGGTTCTGCACGCCGAGGTATGTCGGGCCGCCGGTGATGAGCGGATTTGCTTTACGCAGTTTAGGCAGTTCTCTGTTGAGCACCTCTTCCACGTAATTGAGGTCCTGTCCGTATTCGATGTCTATGTTTGTCATGGCCCACGAAGCCTCCTGAGTCATGTTCAGGACGCCGGATATCTCGCTGTTGTTGTAGATCTTGATGTTGCCGTCGGCTCCGAGGATCTTTGTGGTACGCAGACCTATATCCATTACAGTACCGCGGTAATCGCCTATGGTGACGATATCGCCCACACGGAATTCTCCTTCAAACACTATGAAGATACCCGCTATGATGTCTTTTATCAGACTCTGTGCTCCAAGACCAATGACCAGCGACAGTATTCCGGCACTGGCGAGCAGCCTTGTAGAATCTATGCCCAGCAGATACAGGCAGTAGAATACCGCTACCAAAGTACCGCCGTATTTCACCACGGAAATCAGCAGATGTCCGACAGTCTCCCCTCTCGCTCCGAGCAGTGCTGTCGACAGCCTTACCGGAATGCGGAAGAGTTCTACGCCAAGAGCTATCGTCAGCAGTACCAGGACGCACATGGTCCAGGCGAATATATTGGAGCCTCTGTCCCATGTGTCGCTGAGTATATAGCGCACTATGGAGTTCTCATCAAATATCCTGTCCGCTCCGGCAGCTACGATGATGACGTATACCATCAGCACTGTGCCGATAACACCCAGTATCGTTCCGAGCTTTTGCTCAGGGTTCTTTTCTCCCCATGTGATCCTGCGGTTGTCCCACCTGGCTGCTGCCTTGACAGTAGAAGCGCTTTTTCCGGACGGCAGGACTATGTTGAATATCGCGGAGTTGATACCCCTCTTTTCCCTGTCCTCACTCATGACTTCATAAAGCTGCTCTTCTTCCTCATTTGTGAGCGTCACCGTTCCGGTAAGGATCAGTATCAGGAGGAAGCATACCAGCGCCGTGATAAGCGATATGGTTCCGCGGGCCCTGTACATGCCGGACGTCGGAAGCGCGGTGCCTATGAAATAGTCATCGGCATACCTGAAGCACGAGAAGTATTTGACACCGTTTATTTTAGCAAAGCCATAGTAATCATCTCCGGTGAACGCGTTAGGCGATACGCCCAGTTCTTTTGCCGACTGGCCTATGCTCACATCCACAGGCGAATAGGTGCAGAGATGATCATCGGTGGAGTCAAACATGACTATAAAACCATCGGTCAGCATATTTGTAGAGAGAATATTGGCTACATCCGTGGACTCAAGCAGTTTGGCGGAAGTGTCGGCATCAAGGCCTACCTGTACCATGGCTCTGTGCACCGTGATCCCTTCCTTATTTTTATCATATTCAAAACTCGACACATATTCCGTATTGCCGTTCGCGTCTTTTCTGGTGTAGTACTTAAAGGCGACTCCGATGAACTGCGTTGCCTCGTCAAGATCATTGGTCATGGCTTCCTGCACGTAGCTGTCTAACCTGCCGTCCAGGATCTGCAGGAACGGATACGACTGATCCTCTTCATTATGACTTACGGTGAAGAACCAGTTAGGGGTATTTGTGCCTATCGTATGACCGCTCTCATCGAACACATAGATAGAGTCTATGTCATTCACGTCGCAGAGCTCCTGCAGCTTTGCCGACTCGGAGATGGATTTGAGGTGATTGCCCTCGTCGTCTGTAATAAACTTCTTATCGCCCTTATCGTCGTAATAATTGTGATAAAACTCGCTGTTTGCGTTGAGAAGCGATGGATCTTCCTCGATGAGGAAGGCTATGAGCCTGGCTTTGGCGAGGGACCTGTTGTTGTAGTAATCTTCTATAAGTTCGCGGTTCGTGAGACTTTCCTGATACCTTCCGGAAATCTCATCCAGAGCGATATCGGATTTCTCTATTCCCTCGGTGATCTCAAGCATTGTCTGTGTATAGAAGGATATCCCATACATCACCAGAACTCCCGCTATGAGGAGCGGCAACACCTTCTTGAGGATGGATCTGTCAAAGATCGTCGGATTCGAAGAGTTAGGGTTGAGGATCTGTCTTTCGGTCTTCACCTCACGGCTCACAAAGTCGTTTCTCACTATCACCGCATATGCGAGGCACACGAGCATTATCAGTACAAAACCGAGTATCGACCAGAACAGCGCATAGGTATCATTCCTATACAGATTTGATGTCTGCACTACAGCAGAGATCATGGTACGGTCACCGTAATCCTTGGACACGCAATAATACCTGGTGCCTTTTATGGTCTCGATGCCGGAATAGCCATCCTCTAAAGCCGCTTCAGAAAGCCCGCAGGCAAGAGCGCTTTGGCCGGTCAGTATCTCTTCGCCATTCTTATAGTAAAGGAATGTGCCGTCCTCCTTGTTCACCGCAAAAACGAAGCCGCCTTTCCCCACAGCCACTCGGCTCAGCACAACAGAGACGTCCGTAAGAGACGCCATCTGCACATCAAGTACGGAGGCATCAGTCCCCAGCACAAGATAATATGTGATATCTTTGTATGTGTACGGAGTCGAATAGAAAAAGTACGTGCCGTACTGGTTCTTGACCGTTACAGGAGTGACATTCCCTTCACTGTCTTTGGCCCCCTTCAGAATGTCATTCACATTCTCCTGTGTCATATATGCCCTGGCAGCCGGGTTAACTCCGTAGAGAGATGCTTCCGGTGACAGCGCTATCTTGCCGTCCGGAGACATCAGGAATAAATACTGCACCCCCGAGCGCTCCACCATGTCGGCAAACATCGCCGACCTCTCAGTGTTGTCAGCATCTGCCAGCGATTCGAAGAGACCGCTTGAGAACAGTCTGCTCATGTCACCAAGCACGTCCTGATTGCTGTCGTGGAATATGAGAGCCAGGTCACCCGCGTCCTGCTCATTTTTTTCCAGAGACATTACCGCCTCATCGAGAGCAAGCTTGCTTGTCTCCTCCTGCTTTACAAGAGCCGTCTTTGCCTGCATCTGGCGCATGAACAAAGCAATGAACAGCGCACCTATGATCACCAGCACAAGGTTGACCAGCACCTTTGTAAAGAAGTACCGGTTTGCCTTTTTGCGGGTCTCTTCATCCACTCTTATCTTGTTTTCTTCCATATGTTCCATATGCGATTCTCCCCGTTTTTATCGCACATATCTTATTATTCAGAGTTAGTTTAACAGACAAAAACTGTCAACACAAGGTAATGATAAACATTGTAAATGTATTATAAGAAAAAGAAAACGCCTCATATAGAGGCGCTTCAATTCGTTATTGTTCAGTCTGATCAGAGGAGTTCAGGTTCGCCCTTCTTCACTCCGGCGTTATCTTTGCTCCAGAGCTTGTCGTAGGCAAATCCCGTCACGCTTTCAAGCATCTTCTTTTCCTCGTCAGTCGTCTTGCTTGTGTCCTCACCCTTGCGGCGGGCTACTTCCTTCTGAACGGTGTCAAACTCTTCGCTGGTCATCGGGAAGAGGATCGCTACAACAAGAAGCAGCGCGGAAAGGATAGCAGGTGCCATTATGAAGCAAATTCCTATCCCGTGCTGTGTGGCAGCGCTCTGAGCAAGACCCGCATTGGCCAGCGCCAGTATAGGCACGAGCGATACTCCCGGGTGCGAGAAAGCGAACAGACCAAGGACTCCGATCAGTCTTACCGGAGCAGCGATCATGATCGCCATCTTCTTTGATGTCTTTCTCATCACAGGTCCGAATATGACCATTCCGATGAGCTGCGCCACCATCAGGACTGCGAGTATAGGAATGTAGTAGTTTACTTTATCATTGTAGGCATCGAGAGTGTGCTTTACATAGTAAAAACTGCAGACATCACTGCCTGCAGCTGCACTTAAACTCATATTTCGATTGATTATTTGATTCCTTTGTACTCCCAGGTTGCCGTATCGATCAGCAGGAATTCCTGTGTTCCGATCGGATCTCCCGTCCTGTAGGTTGAAAACAAATCGCAGGAAAGAACATTTCCAATTCGGTCTATTTCCTCAACCGGTGTATGCCCAACAACCTGTAGGATGCCTGCCTCTTTATACATCTTCTCATAATAGAACTGCGGCCTTAGCCATAAAGGTGAGGCATCATCCCACATCTCGTCTCTTCCAAGGCAGTTGATCTTTTCTATCACTGCATCGGTGTCATCATACTCAACATCTGATGCATAATACTTCACGAATGCGTGTGTAAGTCCACCATGAAGGAACAGGACATCATCTATTCTGTGAATATATGCCATCTGGCTTCTGCCCGGTAGTTCTCTTCTCAGCGCGCTTAGTTTTTCATTTACAACAGGAATCGCCATAGATGAAAAGCCGCTTTCATACTGGAGCCATTCATATGACAGATCATGGTTGCCGTAGCACCAAAGTGTATCCGGGAACGCTTTCTGAAATCGTATGGCGGCATCAAATGTGTCCTCATAAAGCCCTAGATTATATTCCTGTCCCCAGTCATCAGGTATATCCATCAGGCATACTGCTTTCTCAGCAGCACCCGTATCCATTATTTCCTTCGCTCTATCAAACATCCACGGCTTAAGGTGGACATCAGGTATTACCAATATTTTCAAATCTATGCTCCTTTCGATGTCAGCTGTTATACGTAATGCATCCTGCTTTCATCGAATTTATGAATGCATTTCACTTTTCTATATACCAATAGTTTATAGGCTCATTCCAGATATCTTTATTCTGATGGAGCTGAGGATTTTCAGCAAGTCTCTGTGAAATAATAGTAAAAACGTTGTTTCCACGATTCGAACATCTTTATCTAACGCTTCTGAAAGAAACTCTATTTTTCTATCATTGTTTCGGATCAACAGATTTATACCCTGTGAAAAAGCATGCTTATCTGTCAGAAATAGCTCTGTCACAGAATCGAGTACTACTTTTTCTCCATCATACACGATCACAGTTTTCCCATTCTATTCCGCAAGTCCATAAGTATTCTTAAATCGGGCAATCAGGTTTTCTGGAGAACAGTTCTATCATAAGCAACCATGAGTTATCTTTTGGATTGGTGAAACGATAAAACTGGACACTTCCGCTGCTCTTATGACGGTGTTCATAACCTGCTTCCTGGATATATTCCCAGAACCTGCTGACAAAATCAGGGGTAAGCGCCTCCACCATGAGGACCATATCAAGATCTTTGGTTGCTCTGAATTCCTGTCCGGCATTTTCCATCAGGAGATCACATGCCACACCTCCGATAACCGTATATTCCTCCTCATATCCAAGGAACCAGTCTTTGAAACTTTGAAATCCGCGTACCATATTTACCTCCAGATCTGTTCAAGCATTTCATCTACAGCAGCTTCGATCCTCTCATCTTCAGTATCTTCCAGACTGAGTGCAATCGAGATTGGATCTGCATATCCATCGTCCTGCAGTAGTTTTTTAGGATCGTACCTCCATATTTCCACATATGCCTGTCTTTGCGGATCTACAAGTTCGCTGCGCAGTGCTTTGCGGTTCATGCCAAATACCGCATAAGTATGGACTTTGTCCGGATTCACCATGGTTCTTTCTGACAAAGCTTCTGTCCCGGCTATTGTGACATCCCAATCTGTAGGAAGGTCAATATAGCCCGCTGCTTCAACCGGCGATATCATATATTCCTTCAGTCTCAGAAAAGTTTCCTTAGCTGAATACTTCGCTGTAAGAACATTTGCTGCTCCATCTTTCTCGATTTCAAAGCAGGCGGTAGCTCCAAGCTGTTTGGCAACACGGGATTCTGTCATCGTTGTATAGCCAAGTCCTTCCATCAGATCGGTGACCCTAATACGTTCTGCAGGCCTTAGAAGCCATCTGATCAGTGCCACCTGCGCAGATGATGTGAAAGATTCAAGTCTTACATCATTCTCGTTTATTGCCTCAAGATACGTGCCCATAAAAGGAAGATATACCTGCTTCTCTGTCAAGAACGGGATCCTGTGATTAAGGAAGCTGTTCCTTCTGAAGGCTGATAACTGATCAGGGTTGATCGCAACAGGAAGACCGCATACCTGCTTTACCTTGGCAATATGCTTCTGTATGGACTCCACATTCCCCATACTGCCATCGGGTTTCATCAGGATGCATTCAAATCCGGCTATGCTGACCTGTTTAAATCTGTAGTTGCCGCTGATATAAAGCGGCAGATTCTGTTCGGATTCAAACGGTTTGTTTTCTATATCCAGTCCAAGTATCGTTTTCACTTCTACCTCTTTCAACTTTGATATTTATAATATAACTTCATCAGTGTTATTTGTCAATTCTTATTGTTATATTGATCTAGCGATGTGTTTGTCTGTATTTTTTTGCCGATATATGCGCTAATATCAGCAATGCAGACATGCCTTATATGCATCTCTCTCGAATACCTCAACGACACCTGCTTCTAGTTGATTTGTAAGCTCTTGTATTCTTTCCTTCTGCGTTTTTTCCATTATGCTCTTTCCAAGCAAAAATCGCCGGGATATGTAACGCGACATCATTAAGATATCATGTGTGATGTCGCCTTGTGATTCGTGGATTTTATCTCAGTTTATCTTTCTGATTGCCCTCTCTGTAACTCGCTCACGCATATCATCATGCTCATTGATTCATGTTACTCCTTTGTGTATCTCTCGTCAGTACTGTACTCTTTCTTCACCACAAAGTGACAGATTGTTGCGTATGCCAGAACGGCCACAGCAAGCGCCAGTATAAAATGCAAAATCTTTTCTGTCATCCCGCAGCTCGGCTTCAAGCTCCTGTATTCGACGATCTTTCTCGTCTACAGGTTCACGCTTGCGGCCACTGCCGACGAAGTATGAATTACCTTGATGCTCGGTAATTTTCTCTTGTGGAGATAATCATTTTTGTTACATGTGTAAAAATTATTCCCGAAA
>JAKSSP010000011.1 GCA_024403035.1 Mogibacterium sp. | reverse complement strand
TTGCAAAGAAATACCATTGTTGTCAAAGAAAATGTTTGACAGCAACTCAAAGAGATGTTATTATATGGCGGTGTGATTGGAGATCCGCTATGAAAGACGACATCGAAAGAGTTGAATACGCGAGCATGCTCTATGACTTCTACGGCGCGCTTCTGAACGAGGCGCAGAACGAGGTCATGGCGCTGTATCACGAAGACAACCTTTCGCTTTCGGAGATCGCTGAAGAGCTAGGACAGACCCGCCAGGCGGTCCACTACACACTGAGGAAGGCCGAGAAAGCGCTCGAGTCTTATGAAGAGAAGCTGAATCTGGTCGCTTCATACAAAGAGAACCAGAAACTTGCTGAAAAAGCATATAAGGTGATCGATTCTGCCGGCATGGATGTGTCGCAGGCAGATAAGATCAAAAGGATCATAGAGAAGATAACAGAGTAGAAACATGGCATTCGAAGGATTATCCGAAAAACTACAGGGAGCGTTCAAGGACCTGCGCGGCCAGGGCGTTGTCTCCGAGAAGGATTTTGAGGACGCGATGCGCGTCGTCAAGATGGCACTTCTTGAGGCTGACGTCAACTTCAAGGTCGTAAAGGAATTTGTAGCGACCGTAAAAGAAAAGGCACTAGGCGCCGGCGTTCTGAAGAGCCTGACTCCTGACCAGATGGTCATCAAGATCGTTAAGGATGAGCTGGTCGAGATGATGGGCGGCACGGCGAGCAAGCTGACGTTCAACCCAAGCGGCTTCACAGTCATCATGCTGGTAGGGCTCCAGGGTACAGGTAAGACAACGACTGCGGGCAAACTCGCCGCGTGGCTCAAGCAGACAGGCAAACACCCGATGCTGGCAGCCTGCGACGTCTACAGGCCTGCGGCTATAGATCAGCTGGAGATAGTCGGCAAGGCGGTCAACACGCCGGTCTATGTCAACAGAGACACTAAGGACGCTGAGCAGATCGCCAGCGAAGCCGTAAGGGAAGCCCAGAGACGCGGCTGCAACGTGCTGATCGTCGATACGGCCGGCCGTCTGCAGATAGACGAGCAGCTGATGGACGAGCTCAAGACACTCAAAAAGTCGATCAAGCCGCACGAGATACTGCTGGTCGTAGACGCTCTCACCGGTCAGGACGCGGTCAACATCGCTGACGGATTCAACCAGGCGCTTGGAGTCGACGGCATCATCATGACCAAGATGGACGGTGACTCAAGAGGCGGCGCGGCTCTCTCCGTAAAGTCGGTCACCGGCAAGCCTATCAAGTTCATGGGTACAGGCGAGAAGTACAATGCTCTTGAGCCTTTCCACCCGGACAGGATAGCTTCAAGGATACTCGGCATGGGCGACGTGATGTCACTTATCGAGCAGGCAGAGAACGCTTTCGATGAAGAGGAGTCCAGAAAGCTTGAGGAGAAGATCCGCCGCAACAAATATGATCTTGAAGACTTCCTCAACCAGATGAGGCAGATCAACAAGCTGGGCGGAATCAGCAAGCTCATAGACATGATCCCGGGCATCTCCGCGGCTCAGAAGAAGGACATCGACTTTGAACAGGGCAGGGCCGAACTCAGGAAGTGGGAGGCCATCATCCTCTCGATGACACCGTTCGAAAGAGCAAAGCCAAACGTGCTTAACGCTTCAAGACGCAAGCGCATCGCTAAGGGATCGGGCGTCACAGTCACGGACGTCAATCAGCTCGTCAAGAAATACGAAGAGATGAAGAAGATGACCAAAGTTATTGCTAATCCGGATTCGAAAAAGGCTAGGAGCATGATGCGCAATCTCGGATTCTGATCGCTGTAAACGAAAATACTTCGCGATCAACAATATAGATATCAATTATTTATTCATAAATGGAGGTAAAAAATGGTAAAGATCAGACTTAAGAGAGTTGGAGCTCACAAGAAGCCTTTCTACAGAGTAGTTGTTGCTGACTCGAGAACACCGAGAAACGGCAAGTTCATCGAGGAGATCGGCACATATGATCCACTGAAGGATCCAAGCGAGATCATCATCGACAACGAAGCTGCAAAGAAGTGGCTCGCAAACGGAGCACAGCCGACTGATACAGTCAGAGCGCTTCTCAAGAAGTCCGGCGCTATCGAATAAGGAGGCACGGAATGGGAAGTCTGGTAGAAGTAATCGCGAAAGCGCTGGTCACTAAGCCGGACGAGGTCCTTGTCACCGAAGAGACTGACGGAAGAGACATAATAGTCAAGCTTAAAGTAGCCGACGAAGATATCGGCAAGATTATAGGCAAGTCGGGAAGAATAGCAAAGGCGATCAGGACCGTGGTAAAGGCTGCGGCGATCAAGCAGAATCTCAGAGTGTCGGTGGAGATAGTTGAAGAAGACTGACGTATCTCAGGAGAAAGTCCTGATAGGCAAGGTCGGAAGTCCTGTGGGTATAAAAGGCGAATTCAGAGTCAATCTGTACTCGCAGGATTCCGGCAATCTGAAGGAGGGCAAGGTCCTCCTTCTTGAGCGTGCGGAAAAAAGCGTGAGCGGGGCCATAGAGAAGGTCAGATACCAGAAAGATAAGCCTGTGGTAAGGCTTACCGGCATCGAAGACAGGAATGCCGCTGAGGAAATCAGGGGCATGGACGTCAGCATCTATGCAAAAGACATGGAAGAGCTTCCTGAGGGCGAGCACTATGTGCGTGACCTCATAGGCTGCAGGGTAGTGGACACAGCGCAGGGCGGATCAGAGATCGGAGTGCTCAGAGACGTTATACAGAACACGGCTCAGAGCGTGCTCGATGTCAGCACGCCTGACGGAAAACAGGTCCTCATACCTGCGGTCGACGCCTTCCTGAGAAGTATCGATGAAGAGGCCGGAGTCATTGAGGTCGAGCTTATCCCGGGATTCCTGGACTGAAAACGCGTATAAGAAATGAAGATCAATATCCTCACTATCTTCCCTGAAATGTTTGCTCCGCTTCGCATGAGCATGCTGGGAAGAGCGATAGACAACGGAATAATCGAGCTGAATGTCACGGATATACGCGACTACACGACTGACAGGCATAACCGCGTCGACGATACGCCTTACGGCGGCGGAGCAGGCATGGTGATGCAGGTGCAGCCTATTCTTGACGCGTTTGAGGGCAGCGGGTACGGCGGTGAAGTCATTTACATGTCACCGCGCGGAGAGATGCTCTCCGGTGATATGGCCAGAGAACTCTCCGGGAAGGATGAGATCACCATACTCTGCGGTCATTACGAAGGCGTTGATCAGCGCGCTCTCGACAGGCTAGGCGCAAGGGAGGTCTCCATAGGCGACTACGTGCTGACCGGCGGCGAGCTGCCTGCGATGGTCCTCATAGATACTGTTGCGAGGTTCATCGACGGGGTGCTTGCGGGAGATGAGTCGGTGAATGACGAGTCCATCTACTCGGGCCTGCTGGAGTATCCGCATTATTCGAAGCCGAGAGAATATGACGGTGACGAGGTGCCTGAGATACTGCTCTCCGGCAATCACGGAGAGATAGACTTCTGGCGCTGGGAACAGGCGCTTGCTCTCACAAAGGAAAGACGACCGGATCTCTTTGAGGCGTACCTCAAAAGCGAGCCGGAGCTGTCAAAAAAGCAGAAGACCATACTGCAGAAGTATCTGTAAAAAACCTGCAGACAAAAATACACAAAATGTAGGCCTATCAAGCCTCTGACACAAATATATATTGTGTTATGGGGCTTTTTTGTTGTATAATCGGCTTGAACTATGGAAACTGATCGAAAAGGCCTTTTAACAAGGAAGTGGATATTCGCGATCCTCTTATATATAGGGCTGATCGCGCTGTGTTGTATAGTCGTCTATGCCATCCCTTCTGTAAGGGGCATGCTTGAGAAGACATATATAGCACAATATGGAAGTATAGACGTCACTGATGAGGTCTCTGCTTTTATTGTGAGAGACGAGACTGTCTATGCTGCCGGCCAGAAGAGCATGATCAACAGGCTTGCGGAGACTGACAAGCTGATCAAGGCCTACACTCAGATAGTTGAACTGACACCGACAGATGCCGATCTCGAAATGATAGACGGATCGGAAAGCGACAATCCGGTGATCAGGGGTGCCTGGGATGCTTTACCTAAAACAGAGGAGGAGCCTGCGCCTGCTGAAGGCGAAACCGCTGAGGGCGAGGCAGCTGAAGGTGAAGCCGCCGGAGAACCTGAAGAAAAGGACCGTACGGGCAGGTACACCAAGATCATGGAAGATCTGGGTGACAACGTGGTGGTAACCAAAGACGGTGTCGCCGCAGATTCGGGCTACATCAGCTACTATGTCGACGGAGCCGAGGCGAAACTGAGCACTGACGCCATCGACTCTCTTACAGAAAAAGATATCAAGTCGCTCACGGGGCGCAGGGCTATAGAGGTACCTGACAAACATTGCGGCAAGGGCTACCCGGTATTCAAGGTGGTCCGCAACAGCAAGTGGTATCTGGTATATTACCTGGATAACGAATCCGCGGCCAAGTACTACGAGGGCGAGACCGTAAACATCGATATCAATGATGAAGAGGTAGCGGTAAGAGTCAGCCGCATAGAGAGCGGCACCAAGACTTCGAAGATAGTACTTTCGTGCAAGACATTTTTCCCGGGCTTCCTGGAGATCCGCAATCTGGATACAACGGTCACCATCAACGAGGCGGAAGGTCTGGTGCTTGATGATTCCAGCATCGTGACCGCACCGGACGGGATGCGCGGAGTCTTTGTTAAGAACAAGCTGGGAGAGCACGTATTCAAGCCTGTAAGCGCCAAGGCCGACAACGGCAAGAAATGCGTGGTCTTCTCGGATATATATGTTGACGCAGACGGCAATTTCGTTGAGACCATACGTACATACGACGAGATAGTCGCGGAACCGACAGAAGAAGACATAGCCGGTCTTGAAAAATCGCATCCGGCAAAGAAACCATGACCATAACTGAACGATTCAAAGAAGTCAAAAAACGGGTCGATGACACCGCGGTAAGAAGCGGCAGGGATCCAGAAGATATAAAGCTGGTCGCCGTCACCAAGACGCATCCGGCATCGGAGATCAATGAGGCGATAGAAGCGGGAGCCACGGACATAGGTGAGAACCGCGTCCAGGAGATCCTGGAGAAGATCGACGATGTATCGACGGTCAGATGGCACCTTATAGGGCACCTTCAGACCAACAAGGTAAGGCAGGTGATAGACAAGGTGGTGATGATCCACTCTGTCGATTCCCTCAAGCTGGCACGCGAGATAGACAAGCGGGCCGCGGTCGCAGGGCTGAAGATGGACGTCCTGATAGAGATCAATTCCGCGATGGAAGAGACCAAGTCGGGCATCGCGGCTGGCGACCTTAAGCAGCTGGTGACGGACATCACCGCCGAGTGCGAAAACGTGAGGGTATGCGGCATCATGTGCATACCGCCGATAGCAGCGGATCCTGAGGATTCAAGGCCGTATTTCAAGGAAGCGGCAGAGCTCTTCGAGGACATGAAGAGCTGGCAACTCCCGCCTGAGAGGTTCGCGCCGACCGAGCTTTCCATGGGCATGTCGGGCGACTTCGAGGTCGCTGTTGAAGAGGGAGCAACGATAGTCAGAGTAGGCAGTTCGATATTCGGACCGCGCAATTACAGATAGAGGAGGAACAAGCAAATGGGTTTCATGGATAAAATGAAAGACCTGGTCGGGATCACCGATGAGTATGAAGATGATTACGATATAACGCAGGAAGAAATCGATGCTTACAAGAATGAACTGAACAGGGCAGCAGCTGCCGCAGCGCCTGAGGCTCCGGCAAACACCGGCATCAGCCCGCTCGCGTTCAACGAAGTGGCACCACCGCAGAAGTTCACTGAGAAGCAGCAGGTACAGGCAGACAGAGCATCCCGCAACGATTCCGGCGCGTTCAAGATGGTAGTCATCGAGCCTAAGAGCATCGAGGAATGCCGCAAGCTGATCGACAATCTCAGAAACAACAAGCCGGTCATCATCAATCTCGAGAAGGTCGAGACAGATCTGGCCCGCAAGATGTTCGACTTCCTGAGCGGCGCGACATACGCGCTCCAGGGCAACATCCAGAGAATCAACCAGAATATCTACCTTTTTGCCCCTCGTAATGTTAACATTAAGGCAATGGTAGACAGGACCACAGAGTCCGGTAAGACGATTTCGAAAGAAAGTCCGTGGAAATAAACAGTCCGCAGATAAAATATAACAATGATAATGTAAATCAATAGGAAAGGTGAGGTAGGACACTATGATAATGCCGATTGATATCGATAAGAAAGAATTCAGCCGTGACAAAAAGGGATACAACTCAAGAGAGGTTGACGAGTTCCTGGATCTCATAGTCGCAGATTATGAGAAGGTACTCAACGACAACAGGACAATGGCTCACAAGATCAAGGCTCTCGAGAAGCAGCTCGAAGAAGCTCAGAAGGATGACAATGCCATGGTCGAGACACTTGAGACTGCAAAGAAGCTGATGGCAGACATCTCCGCAAGCGCAGAGAGAAGAGCTGAGCTCATGATGAGAGACGCTGAGCTCGAGGCAGAGAACATGCTGCTTGACGCAAAGGTCAACGTAAGAAAGCTGACTGACGAGCACGCAGTACTCAGCACAAAGGTAAGAAGACTCAAGGACAACTTCCGCAAGATGCTCGAGTCTGAGCTGGCACGCATTGATGATGATGACTTCGATCTGATCAGAGACCTCGCGGATATAGAGCTCCCAAAGGCAGAGGAGCCTGTTAAGGCAGAAGAGACAGTAGATAAGGCGCCGACTCTCGTATTCGACAAGATCGAAGATGAGGGCTCGCTTGAAGTCGACTTCAGCGCTCCGACCGAGCCTGCAACACTCTCGGATCTTTCCGACAGCCTTAAGGCTATGGCAGAAGAGACTTCGATCGATAACACTATCATCCTGAAGTAAGAGCCTGTCCTTTCTTATTAACACGATAAAAAACGCTTTACCATTCGTGATAAAGCGTTTTGTTGTTTTGATTTCAGCCCGGCCCCCTTATTCGAAGTCGTAGCTTCCAAGCTTTTCTTCACGGCCTTCGTTCAGATAGTCGCAGATGGCCACATATGTCTCGTATGAGATGTCATGCTCTATCTTGCACGCGTCTTCTTCAGCCTGCTCGCTGCTTACTCCAAGCTTCTCAAGGAAGGCTGTAAGAGCTTTATGCCTCTCATAGATCCTCTTTGCGATCTTGTAGCCTGCCGGAGCCAGTGTGATAGGCCCATTGGCATCCATATTGATATATCCGTTCTCTCTGAGGCGCTTTACTGCGTATGAGACGCTCGGCTTGGTGACTCCGAGCTTCTTTGCGATATCTATGGAGCGGATGTAACCGTGCTCTTCCTGCAGGATGAGCATTGCCTCAAGATAGTCTTCCGCGGATTGCCTGATCTTCATAATGGATTCTCCTTACCATGCAGGGCACTTCTTTCGCATTAAAAATATCATAATATGCTTACATATTCAATCAAAGATGGTTTACAATTTTGCGTATAACACGCCATATGAACTTCATGTGAAATTGTATCAAAATAGGTGCAAGCCTGTCGTGGATGTGCTATCATAACGTCGTTGACAAGCAAGAGGCGGCAAAGCCCGCTCTTACAAATCAAAATGTAATTACAAGGAGGAAATTATTATGGCAAAATGGGTTTGCAGCGTATGCGGTTATGTACATGAGGGAGATACACCTCCTGAAAAGTGCCCTGTATGCAAGGCTCCTGCAGAGAAGTTCATCAGGCAGGACGCGGAGATGACATGGGCTGCTGAGCATGTTCTCGGCGTTGCGCAGGGAGTGGATCCTGAGATCATCGAGGACCTCAGATCGAATTTCACCGGCGAGTGCTCCGAGGTAGGTATGTACTTGGCTATGTCCAGAGTCGCTTTCAGAGAGGGATATCCTGAGATCGGCGAGTACTGGAAGACAGCTGCATGGGAAGAAGCAGAGCACGCTGCAAAGTTTGCTGAGCTTCTCGGTGAGGTACTCACAGACAGCACAGAGAAGAACCTCAGAATGAGAGTAGAGGCTGAGAACGGCGCTACACTCGGCAAGACAATGCTCGCGAAGAAGGCTAAAGAGCAGAACCTCGACGCTATCCACGACACAGTTCATGAAATGGCAAGAGACGAGGCAAGACACGGCAAGGCATTTGCTGGTCTTCTGAAGAGATACTTCGGCTAAAAGCTTGTCTTTTGAAAAATCCTGCGCTTTTGATGAAGAGGTCAGAGTATATGCTCTGACCTCTTTTTCTTTTGGGGATCCGAGAAAACCGGCACGATCCGGGCAAAAAAACATAATTAGTACATAACAACATATTGACACTAAAAACCTGCATGACTACAATATATAGTGTTCGGAACGGAACATCTTTTTTTACGCTCTAAAAAATGAAAGGGCGTCCAAAACCAGTCAAATCAACATTTTTCATACATACAAACAAATAAAACAACGGAGAGAGAACATGAAAAGCATTATCAAAAGAGACGGCAAGGAAATGCCGTTCGATGAGTCTAAGATCTTTAACGCCATCTACGCAGCGAACAAGGCTGTAGACGGCGAAAAGATGTCGAGCATCGACTTCACTTACCTCACCAAGAAGGTCGTAGAGCAGCTTGAAGGCGAGACCTGCACAGTCGAGCAGGTGCAGGATATCGTCGAGGCTATGCTCATCAAGTATGACTGGGAAAAGACCGCCAAGGCATACATCCTCTACCGCGCTGAGCACGCAAAGATCAGAGAGGCCGAGTCCGACCTGATGAACATCTACAACGAGCTCACTTACTCCTACTCCAAGGATGCGGACATCAAGAGAGAGAACGCCAACATCGACGGTGACACTTCGATGGGCACCATGCTGAAGTACGGTTCCGAGGGCGCTAAGTACTTTGTAGACAACTACGTACTGCCTAAGGATATCGCAAAGGCGCATATCAACGGCGACATCCACATCCACGATAAGGATTTCTACATGCTCACCGAGACATGCTGCCAGATCGACCTGATAAAGCTTTTCAAGGACGGATTCTGCACAGGCCACGGCTACCTCAGAGAGCCGCAGTCGATCATGAGCTATGCTTCACTGGCATGCATCGCGATCCAGGCCAACCAGAACGAGATGCACGGCGGACAGTCGGTACCTAACTTCGACTACGCTATGGCGCCGGGCGTCGCAAGGACATATATAAAGGAATACTTCTCTGCGCTGACTGAAATAATCGCCGCGAAGCTCGATGTGGCGTATGCGGACGCAAAGGCGATCACTGACAAGATCAAGGCTGAGGCCGAGGCTCCGGCTCTGGCTACAAACGGCTCGTACGGCGAAGTGCTGGGCGAGTGGTTCGACAAGACAGGCGGGGTAGACGGACTCACAAGAGATCAGCTGGTAAGATGCAGCGCTCAGGCCGCCGAGGCAGCATGGGCAAGGACGGACAAGATGACCTACCAGGCTATGGAGGCCCTTATCCACAACCTCAACACCATGAACTCGAGAGCCGGCGCTCAGGTACCGTTCAGCTCGGTCAACTTCGGAACCGATACGACTCCTGAAGGCCGCATGGTCATCAAGAACTTCCTGCTCGCCACAGAGGCGGGACTCGGAAACGGAGAAACACCGATCTTCCCGGTATCGATCTTCAAGGTCAAGGAAGGCATCAACTACAACGAGGGAGATCCTAACTACGATCTCTTCAAGCTGGCCATCAGATGCAGTGCAAAAAGGCTGTTCCCTAACTTCAGTTTCCTGGACGCTCCGTTCAATCTGAAGTTCTATAAAGAGGGCGATTACAATTCAGAAGTTGCCTACATGGGATGCCGTACAAGAGTTATGGCCAACAGCCATGATCCTAAGAAGGCGGTAGTATGCGGCAGAGGAAACCTCAGCTTCACATCGATCAACCTGCCAAGGCTCGCGATCGAGTCCAACAGGGACTTCGAAGTGTTCTACAGGAAGCTGGATGCCATGATGGAACTTGTTGCGAGACAGCTGCTGCACAGATTCAGGATCCAGTGCACAAAGAAGGGCCGCAACTATCCGTTCCTGATGGGACAGGGTATCTGGATCGACTCCGACAATCTCGGACCTGATGACAGCGTAGCTGAGATCCTTAAGCACGGCACACTCTCCATAGGATTCATCGGACTTGCTGAGACGATGAAGGCTCTTACAGGCAAGCATCATGGTGAGGACGAAAGAGTCAGAGAGCAGGCGTTTGAGATCATCAAGCACATGAGAGAGTTCTGCGACAAAAAGAGCGCGGAGACCGGACTCAACTTCACTCTGCTGGCTACACCGGCTGAGGGACTCTCCGGCAGATTCGTCAAGATAGACAGAGAGAAGTACGGCAAGCTGCCTGGCATCACGGACAGGGATTACTACACAAACTCCTTCCATGTGCCTGTGTACTTCCCGATCGGAGCGTTCGAGAAGATCGCGATCGAGGCGCCGTATCATGACCTGACAAACGCGGGCCACATCAGCTATGTAGAGCTGGACGGCGATACCGCAAAGAATCCTGAAGCTTTCGAATCGGTCATAAGGTTCATGAAGGAAGCAGGTGTTGGCTACGGTTCGGTCAACCATCCGGTAGACAGAGACCCTGTCTGCGGATACACGGGAGTCATCGATGACGTTTGCCCAAGATGCGGAAGACGCGAGGGCGAGCCTGTCACTATCGAGAGACTGAATGAGCTTCGCATGAAGTACCCAAGCGTACCTGTTCCTTGCGACTGCATCCACTAGTTGAAGGGGAGCCTGTGGTTTATCCCCAGGGTTTTCCACAGGCTTATCCACAACATGATGTGGTTATATGTAAAAAAACAACAATATACATTAATATTACTTCACAAATGCGTGATTTGAGATATAATAAACAAGCATAAAAAAGCGAGTAGAGAGTGCGGAGGTACGTTATGAATAACAAGGCAGTAAAGAACATCAACGGCAAGGTCGGAGAAGGTGTGGAATTCGAAAGAATCAGAAGGATCACAGGATATCTCGTAGGCACACTCGACAGATTCAACAACGGCAAGAGAGCCGAGGTAGAGGACAGAGTAAAACACGGTCTGTCCCATAACTAATCGACCGTTATGATCTTACATAGCCGCCAGGCCCGGAAAGCGGTCGGCGGCTATTTTTATGAAAGAAGAGGCGCAGCCATGGAAGAGATGGATACGAGCAAAGTCATAAGAGTATGCGGCATCGAGCCTGAGTCAATAGTCGACGGGCCGGGATTCAGGTACGTCCTTTTTGTGCAGGGATGCCCTCATCACTGCAAGGGCTGCCACAACCCTGAGTCGTGGGATCCTAACGGTGGATACGATATGACCGTCAGGGATATACTCGACGGGATAAAGGCAAAGCCTAACATCAAGGATGTAACCTTCTCAGGCGGCGAGCCGTTTGAGCAGGCGAGAGCGCTCGTCGATCTGGCCCGCTATCTTAAAGGCATGCGCTACAGCCTCATGAGCTACAGCGGTTATACTCTTGAGGAGCTTGAGGCCAAAGCGGAGAGCGATTCTGCGGTCGGAGAGCTGCTGGGTATGATCGACATACTGGTGGACGGCCGTTATGAGGAAAAACTCCGCAACCTTACGCTTGTATACTGCGGCTCTGAGAACCAGCGTGTCATAGACATGAACAAGACGCGCGAGGCAAGGGCTGCCGGCAAGGGCGATGAAGTAGTGCTGTACAAGTCGGACTTCGATTTTGAGATAAAGATAATCTAGGCAAGGAGGCCCCAATGAAACTGGAGCTGGTCGCGACGGCGACCTTCGGTCTCGAAGCCGTGGTAAGGCGTGAGATCGAAGCGCTTGGATACAAGATAATAAAGACCGAGGACGGGCGCGTCACCTACATGGGTGATGAACGCGCTGTCGTGAGGTCGAATCTCTGGCTCAGGTGCGCTGACAGGGTATATGTCCGCATGGGCGAGTTCAAGGCTACGGACTTTGAAGAACTCTTTCAGCAGACAAAGGCGCTGGAATGGGAGAGCATCATACCGCTTGAGGGAACGTTCCCGGTGGTGGGAGGTTCGGTCAAGTCCGTGCTGCACAGCGTGCCCGCCTGCCAGAAGATAATAAAGAAGGCAGTCTCAATGAGGTTGTCCGAGTTTTATTGCAGAGAAACCATGCCGGAGACCGGTCCGGAATACAGGATAAGATTCATCGCGCATAAGGATGAATTCCTGATGCTGCTGGATACCAGCGGCGTGGGGCTTCATAAAAGGGGATACAGAGTGAGCGATGTGGCTGCGCCTATGAAGGAGACGCTTGCTGCTGCGCTGGTGCAGCTAAGCTTCTACAGAAAAGACCGCGTGCTTGTCGATCCGTGCTGCGGATCCGGTACCATCCCTATCGAGGCTGCCATGATAGCCCGTAATATTGCGCCGGGCCTTGGAAGGCTGTTCGCAGCGGAAGGCTGGGACATCATCCCGGCTGAGATCTGGCGAGAAGAAAAACGTCTGGCCTTTGAGGCTGCGGACTTCGACACAGAGCTGAATATAGCCGCGATAGATATAGACAGGCGAGCCATCAAAGCGGCAAAGGAAAACGCGGAAGAAGCCGGGGTCATCGATGACATCGATTTCATCTGCATGGACATGACGCAGTGGAAGCCGGGAGCAGGCATACCTAAGGGCGTGCAGGCGGGCGAGCACGGCATTGTCATATCCAATCTTCCGTACGGTGTGCGCATAGGCGACGAAAGGTCCATAAAAAGGATATACAGTCACTTTGCGGATCTCATGACGGAGTGTCCTGAATGGTCGTTCTTCCTTATCACCTCGGATAAAGAGATAGAAAAGGATATAATGAAGAGGACAGGGCGCAAGGCCGACAGGAGGCGCAAGCTCTACAACGGTACGATAGAGACGCAGTTCTATCAGTATCACGGAGAGAGGCCGCCAAAGAGCAAAATTGAGTAGATAGACCTACAGGCAAAATGATATACTCGCTATAGTTAAGTTGATCAAAAAGCGAAGAGGTGTGGACATGACGAAAAAAGAATTCTACTATCCATCGACAGACGGCAAGACACAGATCCACGCGATCAGATGGGATCCGGAAGGCAAGCCGAAGGCGGTTTTCCAGATCATCCACGGCATGATCGAGTTCATTGACAGATACGACGGTTTCGCTTCATATCTGGCTGACCACGGCTATCTGGTCTGCGGTGAAGATCACCTGGGACACGGAGCTTCGGTACAGTCCGATGAATACCATGGCTACTTCGGTAAAGAGGGCAACGCGTGGGTCATCGCTGACATCCATCATCTGAGAGAGATGATGCAGAAGGAGTTTCCTGACCTGCCGTACCTGATGATGGGCCACAGCATGGGATCGTTCCTGATCCGCCAGTACATCACCGAGAACGGCGCCGACTACGCAAAGGGTCTTTCCGGTGTCATCATCATGGGAACAGGCTGGCAGCCGGGCGCGGTGCTCGCTGCAGGCAAGATGGTCGCCAAAATGCTCGGCACAAAAGCGGTGGGCAAGTCCGCGAAACTGATCGACGGGATGTCGTTCGGCAGTTATCTTAAGAGGATACCGAACGCCCGCACCATATCGGACTGGCTAACGAAGGACGAGGCTGTCGTGGACTGGTACCGCAACGAGCCTTGGTGTACCTTCCACTTCACGCCTAACGCGTATTACCATATGTTCTCAGGCATGCAGAAGGCCCATGACACAGACCGGATGAAGAAGCTCCCTAAAGGGCTGCCTATCCTCATCACGTCCGGAGCCGAGGACCCTGTCGGAGCATGGGGAGAGGGTGTCCGCAAGACGTTCATGGTCTACAAGGACAACACCGAGTGCGATGTTTCGATCAAGATCTACGATGACGACAGACACGAGATCCTCAATGAGACTGACAAGGATCAGGTTTACGCCGACATGCTGGAATTCCTTGACAGCTGCATCAAATAGAAACACAGCCGGATACTGAATGGAATACAGTGCCGCACTCATAGCACGAATAGTGACCGCTGCCGTTCTGGCCATATTGTTTGGCAACGGCAGTGTTGTCGCGTTTAACCGCATAAAACCCCAGTGGTTCGAAGACTGGGATGAGACAGCAGCTAAAGACGCGCCGAGAAAGATACTGCCGATCAAACTGGTTGAAGCCGACGCGGACGGAAGACAGAGACTGCCGAGCAGTCCGTGGAAGTACGCATTTACGGGATATTTTGCCCTCACAGGGCTTTATCTGGCCGTAAGGGGTGCCGGTCTGCTCTTTGAGATATCTGTGCTCTGTGTGCTGTTTATCGTCCTTGAGATGGCTATATCCGACCAGCTCTACCGGGTGGTGCCGGATGAGTTCAGCATAATGCTGGCGATAGCCGCAGCCGCTTTTGTGGAGTATCACGAGAAGTGGTGGGAACCCGCCGCCGGAGCAGCTTTGGGCTTTGGCATATCCGCGGCCGTACTGCTCCTTGGCATGCTGCTCTTCAAGACGGGCAGCATAGGCGGAGCCGACATCAAGTTCTTCACATGCATGGGGCTCATAACCGGCCGTACGGGCATAGTCCTGATATACATACTGACGACACTGCTGTTTGCTGTGCATTCAGCGGTCCTCATAGCGACAAAAAAGAGCACCATAAAGGACCGCAATCCGATGCTGCCGGCAGCTTGTGCCGCAGTAACGGTTTACTTCCTGTTCCTGTGGAACATAGGGGACATGTTATTCATAGAACTGTAATGGCCAAAAACGTTCTGATAAAAATCGAATACGACGGCACAAATTTCAGCGGCTGGCAGATCCAGCCAGAAGCCCGCACGGTGCAGGGCGAGATAGAGCACGTGCTGAAATACATTGCCGGACATGACGTGCACATCCACGGCACGAGCCGCACTGACGCGGGCGTTCATGCTCTGGGCCAGTGCGCGACTTTCGACTGGGATTCGAACATGCCTGTTGAGAAGCTGCCTGAAGTGATGAACCGCAGGTTCGGCGCGGGCGGAGAAGGTAGGAGCGGGGCTCCCGGAGACATCCGCATACTCTCGGCGGATGTGATGCCTGAGGACTTCCATGCGAGGTACTCGTGCAAGGGCAAGACCTACAGATACGTCATCGACAAGACCGGAGATATATTTGCCAGGAACCACGCTCTGCAATATCCGGGCGCTGACAGGCTGGATGTGGATATAATGCGCGAAGCAGCGTCTCACATAATTGGCACTCACGATTTCAAGTGCTTTGAGACCGCGGGCGGCACTCCGAGGGAGTCGACCGTACGCACGGTATCCGCGCTGGATATCACGGACGGTGAAAGTTCAATAACGATAGAGATAACGGGGGACGGCTTCCTGTATAATATGGTAAGGATAATCGTCGGCACGCTGATAGAAGCCGGCGAGGGACGCAGGACAGCCGCGAGCGTCGCTGAGGCGATAGAGAGCCGGGACCGCTCAAGGGCGGGATTTACGGCCCCGCCGCAGGGACTGTACCTCAAAGAGATATATTTTTAGAAAAGGGAAACACTGTTGTATAAAGTCAGGATAGACAAATTCGAAGGCCCGTTCGACCTGCTCATATACCTCCTCGAGAACGCGAGGATGGACATTTATGACATAAAGGTCGCGGAAATAACGGAGCAGTATATCGGCTACCTCAAGGAGATGGAATCTCTCAACATCGAGGTGGACACCGAGTTCATAGTGCTCGCGGCTATTCTCATACGCCTTAAATCGCGCATGCTGCTGCCGAGGATAAACCCTGAGGGCGAACTCGAGATCGTTGAGGATCCGAGAGTCGAGCTCCGCGGAAGGCTGCTTGATTACATGCGCATCAAAAGGGCGGCAGAGGCTCTGCAGGCGGCTGAAGAATACAACCTGGCAGTCCATGAGAAGCCGGCGGAAGACATGTCGGTATACATGGATGATCCTGACGAGATACTGCGTGTGAGCGACGAACAGCTGGTGAACGCCTTCATACTCTTCCTGACCAGACGCAAAAAGGTCGAGGAAGTGACCAGACGCTACCAGAGAGTGCGCAGGCGCAAGGAGACTATAGAGGCGCGCATAAGGGATATGGCGGTCCTGCTGGGCCAGAAATTGAAACCGGGGACAGACGGGATATCCTTTGCGGAGCTGCTGCCTGAGAAACCTGACAGATATGATATAACACTCTCGTTCATGTCGCTGCTGTCGATGATCAAGAACATGGATTACGATGCCATGCAGGACAAGAACTTCGGAGAGATCACGGTGGTCAGAAAGGACCCTGAGATACTGGCCGCGCAGGCCGATGCCGAGGCGGCAGGAGTCATAGAATACGCCGATGATGAATTCGACGATGAGTTCAGCGATGAATTCAATGATGAGATCTATACAGAAACGGAGATTTCGGATGTACAGCAATAAAACAATGAAATCCGCGCTTGAGACCATGATGTTCATGTGGGGAGAGCCTCTCGAGGTCAAGGACGCCGCGGAGGTGCTCGAAGCGGAAAAAGCTGAGGTAAGAGAGCTCTTCAGAGAGCTTCAGGCGGAATATGAGCAGGAGGGCAGAGGCATCAGAATACGTGAAGTAGACGACGCTTTCGGCTTTGTCACGCTTGCGGAAAACGACATGTTTCTACAGAAGCTCTGCACACCTGTAAGGGTAAGAAGACTGTCGCAGGCTGCTCTTGAGGTGCTTGCCATAATCGCGTACCGCCAGCCGGTCACCAGATCCGAGATCGACTCCATCAGAGGCATCAAGAGCGAGCGCGTCATAGACGGACTTATCGACAAGGGCCTAATCGAGGTCACCGGAAGATCGGAAGGCGTCGGCAGGCCGCTCATCTACGCGACCACAAAAGAATTCCTGAAGAAGTTCGGATTCGCTTCGCTAAAAGACCTGCCTGAGGTGCCTGAGTACGAGGAACTGAGACGGGAAAGAGAAGAGGAAGGCTACGGCCAGATGTCGATCGATTTTGAAGACAAGGAAAGCGAAGAGTAAACTGACGATGAGGATCAATCAATACATAGCGTCGGCGGGAGTTACGAGCCGCCGCAAGGCAGATGAACTGATAGCAGAGGGCCGGGTGAAAGTCAATGGCGCAATACTGACTTCGCCCGGGTATCATGTGGAAGAAGGCGACATAGTAGAGGTCGACGGCGTCCGCGTAGAGCCGGCCGGAAAGAAGGTCTATTACCTGCTGAACAAGCCTGCGGGCTATGTGACATCCACAGCAGACAAAGAGGGCAGACCGCTTGTCACAGAGCTTGTGCCTGACAGCGTCAGAGTGTTCCCTGTGGGAAGGCTCGACTACAATACGACAGGACTTCTTATCATGACAAACGACGGAGAACTCGCCAACGCGCTGATGCACCCGTCAAAGGAGTTCGACAAAAAGTATCTCGTCCGCGCCCAGGGCATAGTGACCCGCGATGAGGTAAAACGCCTTGAGGCGGGCATAGATATAGGGGGATTCGTCACTTCGCCTGCCGAGGTGCATCTGGCAAAGCATGACCGCAATTCTACATTAGCTGAGATAATAATCCATGAGGGCAAGAACCGTCAGGTACGCCGCATGTTTGAAGCCATAGGACACCCGGTGCTGGAGCTTTGCCGTACGGGCCTTGGCGATCTCACGATAGGAAAGCTTGCCATTGGGCAGTGCAGAAAGTTGAGCCCGGCGGAAGTCGAAAACCTTAGAAGGGCAGTAAAATAGTGGATAATAATAAGACCGGAGGGAAGATCCTTCCGGTCTTTTGTGTTTGTTTAAATGCGGGTCTATTCTCCCAGATACGCCTGCTGGACACGTTCGTCTACAAGCAGGGCCTTGCCCGGGCCGGCCATCGTGATGACTCCGGTCTCCATTACGTACGCGTAATCGGAGATGTCCAGGGCCGCCTTGGCGTTCTGCTCGATCAGCAGGATGTTTACGCCGTCCTCTTTTATCTTCTGGATACACGCGAATATGTCCTTGATGACAAGCGGCGCGAGTCCCAGTGAAGGCTCGTCCAGCATGAGGAGCTTAGGCTTTGACATGAGGGCCCTTGCTACCGCCAGCATCTGCTGTTCTCCTCCGGAGAGAGTAGCGCCCAGCTGCCAGGTCCTCTCTGCGATCCTTGGGAAAAGCTCGTAGACCCAGTCCCTGTCTCTGGCTATCTCGGCCTTGTCCTTGCGGAGATAAGCACCTGCCGCGATGTTCTCATCGACTGTCAGGTCAGGGAAGATCCTGCGGCCTTCAGGGCAGAGGATGATGCCTTCTCCGACTATGTCCTTTGTCTTCAGCGAGCTGATGTCCTTGTCATCCCAGTAAACGTGACCGCCACTTTTCGGGACCAGTCCCATGACCGCCTTCAGCGTGGTCGACTTACCGGCTCCGTTGGCGCCGATCAGCGAGATGATCTTTCCGTCAGGCACGTCTATGTCTATGCCTCTGAGAGCGTGGATTCCTCCGTAATGTACATTCAGATTTCTGATCGCAAGCATTATTCGTCACCTCCCAGATAAGCTTCTATTACTGCAGGATTGGCCTGGATCTCGGCTGCCGTGCCGTCCGCGATCTGTCCGCCGTAGTTGAGCACGTAGATGTGCTCGCATATTCCCATGATGACCTGCATGTGGTGCTCTATCATGAGAATGGACAGGTCGAACTCGTCGCGGATGCGTCCGATGAACTTCATCAGGTCATCGGATTCCTGAGGGTTCATGCCGGCTGCTGGCTCGTCGAGCAGCAGGATCGAAGGGTGGGTAGCGAGAGCGCGGGCGATCTCGAGATGTCTCTGCTTGCCGTAAGGAAGCGAGGTGGCGAGGTCATCCTTGTTTTCGTAAAGGTCTACCTTGCGAAGCAGCTCTTCGGCTTCTGCCCTCATGGCTGCTTCTTCAGTACGCGCCTTCTTGCTTCTGAAAGTGGCTCCGAACACGGACTCGGTCTGGTTCATGTGCATGCCCACCAGTACGTTCTCAAGAACGGTCATGCCCTTGAAGAGCCTGATGTTCTGGAAAGTACGCGCCACGCCCAGTTTGGTCACCTTGTCAGGAAGCATGGTAAGAGCTCTGGTGTACTTGCCGGCGTTGCAGCCCTTGTACGCTTCTTTCATCTTTCCCTGCGGATGATTTTCTATGACGACTTCACCGTTTATCTCAATGGAACCGTTGGTCGGTTCGTATACGCCCGTGATGCAGTTGAAAGCCGTTGTCTTTCCGGCGCCGTTAGGACCGATAAGACCGATGATCTCGTTCTTGTGAACTACAAGGTTGAGGTTGTCGACAGCGACGACTCCGCCAAACTGCATGGTTATGTCGGAAAGCCTCAATACGACTTCTCTTTTGTCTTCAGCCATATCACTTGCCCTCCTTATCGAATACCATCACAGTGTCGGAAACCGGGAGCGGAGTAAAGAGAGCTTCACCCGAAGCCTTCTTCGCATCGCTGGCATCCTTTGCTTCCTTCGCTCTTGCCTTTGCGGCAGCTGCAGCGGCCTTTGCTTCGCGTTTTGCGGCAGCTTTTGCCTTGCGTCTTTCAGGCCATGTCCTGAGGTTGGAAGGAAGGCCCTTCCACCAGCCTATGAAACTGTCCCAGCTGAACTCCTTGTCTCCCATGATGCCGCGAGAGTAGAAGAGCACGATCAGCATGATCAGTACCGCGAAGACTACCTTTCTGAATCCGGGTCTCATGAAGCTTGCGGAGATGCCCAGCCAGCGTCCGGCGTCGAGGCCTCTGAGCCACCATTCTGATGCGGCTGTAAAGAGGAACGCGCCGATCACGGAGCCTGTGATGGACCCGATGCCGCCAATAACGACTATGAGAAGGATCTCATAAGTCATGACCGTGTTGAACGGCGTGGCGTTGATCGTGGTCTGGAACATCGCCAGAAGAGCTCCGCTTATGCCTGCGAAGAATGAAGAAATGACGAAGGATATTTCCTTGTGCTTGAAGAGATTGATGCCCATCGCCTCGGCTGCTATCTCGTCATCGCGGATCGCGCGGAAGGCGCGCCCGTAGGTGGAGTTGATCAGCAGCAGTATTATGGCGATGCATATGCCTGCGATCAGCACAGGGAATACCGCGTTTCCGTATGTCGTGTACTTACGCAGCACATTGGATCCGTTGGTGACAGGGCCGAGGGTGTTCCACTGGAAGAAAGCTCTCAGTATCTCCGCGAATCCGAGTGTCGCTATCGCGAGGTAGTCGGACTTGAGCCTCAGCACCGGTATACCGATGAGGAAGGCGATGACCGAGACTATTAGTCCGGCTCCCAGCATAGGGATGAGCATTCCCAGATAGTGTCCGAAGACACCGAGGCTGCCCTCGAGCGCCTCGACTATGGACCACTTTATTACGCCGCCTTCAAAGTACTGATAGACAGTATCATGCGAAGCGGCAGGTATGGTGAATATGGCGTAAGTGTATGCTCCGATGAGCATGAATCCCGCCTGACCGAGTGAGAACAGGCCTGTGAAGCCGTTCAGCAGGTTCATCGATGCCGCGACTAAGGCGTAGATGGAGCCTTTCTCGATGACGGTTATGAGCATCTTCCAGCTTGAACCTGCCGGTATGACGATGTCGCCCAGATATACCAGCACCAGGAAGAGCGCTATTGCGGCTACGGAGAGGGCCGACTTGGTCTTCTTGTTTAATGTCGTTGCCATGGCACCCTCCTATACCTTGTCGATGTTCTTCTCGCCGAAGAGTCCCGTAGGTTTTACCATGAGGATGACGATGAGAAGCACGAATGTGAATGCGTCCGAGAAGGTAGTCCAGCCCGCGCCCTTGATGAGGTTCTCGCAGACACCTATTACAAAGGCTCCGACGACAGCGCCCGGAACGGATCCGATACCTCCGAATACTGCAGCGACGAAAGCCTTGAGGCCCGGCATTGCGCCGGACATCGGGTTGATGCCCGTGTAGTTAGAGAAGTAGAGGACCGAGCCGATGGCGGCAAGTCCGCAGCCTATTACGAACGTGACTGTTATTACCCTGTTGATGTCTATGCCCATGAGCGAGCTCGTTTCGAAGTCACGCGAAACCGCGCGCATCGCCATTCCGATCTTGGTATGTCTTATCAGCATGACGAGCAGGAATACGAGCACTATGGTAAGGACCGGAGTGATGAGCGTAACCATCTTTGTGGTCGCCGATCCGATCTTTACAGTCTTCTGAAGGAAGCTGATCTCAGGGTATGTCTTTGTCAGACCTCCGGTGATGTACAGCGCAAAGTTCTGCAGCAGGTACGATACGCCGATCGCGGATATCATGATGGACATTCTCGGCGCTGACCTCAGAGGCCTGTATGCGACTTTTTCTATCGTGGTTCCTAGGACTATCGCGAAGATTATTACCAGTATGACCGAGAGCCAGAGAGGCAGTACGGTGATAAGGTAAACCATGATGAGTCCCGACCACATGAATACATCGCCGTGCGCGAAGTTGATGAGCCTGAGGATACCGTACACCATCGTATATCCTATGGCTATCAGCGCGTATTGACCGCCGACCGCGATGCCGGCGAGTATGTATGGTAACCAGGTTTGTAACATGTTTTGTCCCTTTTTACAAAATCGCGGGAAGCCGCGAGGGCTTCCCGCTTGTGTTTATTATGCCGTTAAACTGTTGAGCGGATCAGTCCGCAGCCTGTGTCTTAAGGAACTCCCAGGATCCCGTCTCTGTGTTGCATTTCTTTACGAATGCCTCTGTCTTGTTGGCGTCTCCGACTTCATTGAAGGATACGTCTCCGCAGACGAGACCTGATACCTTGAGGCTTGGCAGAGCAGCGAGGATGTCGGCAGGAGCTGTCGAACCGGCAGCCTTCATCGCTTCGAGAGCTACGAAGTAAGCGTCATAGCCCATTGCCGTTACAGCAGCGAGGTCTGTGTTGCCGCCGTTGTTTGTCTTGGCATCTGCATTCTCTTCCATCCATGCCTTGATGCCTTCGTCGAATTCAGGGTTTCCGCCTTCCTGATAGAAGGTAGTAACGGTGATATCTACGTTCTTGCCCTTGGCAGCCTCAGTGATAACGTTGGAGTCCCATGTGTCTCCCGCGAGGATAGGCATTCCGAGCGACTGAGCCTCAGCCTGGTCGATGATGAGAGCCGCGGCCTCTGTGGATACAGGTGCGAAGAATACGTCGCAGCCGGCCTTCTTGGCATTTGCTACATAGGATGTGAAGTCTGAGTTCTTGTCAGGGAACTGCTCTTCGACGACTTCGCCGCCGAGTCCCTTGAACGCTTCTACGAAGTAGTTCACAAGACCTACAGAGTAGTCATCGCCCAGCTTGGAGAGGCAGTATGCCTTCTTGCAGCCGCTCTCCCACGCGTAGTTGGCGAGTACCGTTCCCTGGAAAGGATCCAGGAAGCAGATCCTGAAGTACTGTTCGCAGTCAGCTGTTACCTGAGGGTTCGTGCATGTTATGCCGATAGCAGGTACTCCCGCGTCAGCGAATACATCGGCAGCAGCGATCGAAACGCCGGAGCCGTAGGATCCGAGTACTATGGATACGTTCTGCGATACGAGGTTCTGAGCCGCTGTTACGGCCTTTGCGTTATCGGACTCGTTGTCTGCGATCTCGAGCTTGACGGTGTATTCCTTGTCGCCAATGGTAACCGTCGGCTGCATCTCGTTAGCGTACTGGATGCCGAGTGTTTCCTGCTTGCCGCCTGCTCCGTTGTCTCCGGAAGCCGGTTCAAATACACCGATCTTGATGACATCGCCATCAGCGCTTCCGCCACCGCCGCCGCATCCTGCGAGCGCCAGCATTGCGAGCACCAGAGAAAGCGCAAGGACTAAAATCTTTTTCATTTTGGTTCCTCCAATAAACATTTTCTTACAATACGCGGCGGTCCCAAAGCCGCCTTAGAAAAAGTTAACAAATATGGTAAAATTCTACACTAAATAATCGAGAATTCAAGGCGTGCGGGGCTTTGCGCAAATAAAAAACGGGAGAATTCCGTCGCACACGCACATTGAACCCTCCCGTGTCCGTGACACGCTGACAAGAGTGTTTTTACTATTTCTGAAGGTCGGACATCAGGTCTTTATCCTTGCCGCCTTTTATGTATGCTTCGATGATGTCTACGGCTCCTTCGACACCCGCCCGGCTGGTGTTGATCAGAAGGTCGTACTCGTCGCGGCCGCCCCATTTATTGTCGGTGTAGAACTCGTAGTATCTGCGGCGCTGCTTGTCGATCTGCCTGACAGCTTTCTCTGCGGTCGGTACATCAAAGAGGTTCTCCGGCTCGGCTGTGTTGTGGATCTGCAGTTTTCTCCTGACTCTGTCCTCAAACGGGGCAAAGAGGAATATGCTCACATGCCTTTCCTCAGAGAGGATGTAGTCTGCCGCGCGTCCGACTATCACGCAGCTTCCTTCAGCCGCGATCTCTCTGATGATGTTGAACTCCTCTTCCTGGATCTTCGCGAAAGGAGAGGCCTGGAAATTATCGAATCCGGAGAACATGGTGTTGAAAGAAAGCTCCGGAGCCTTCTCGTCATTATCGCGTATATATTCTTCCTGATAGCCGGTATTGGCGGCTGCCCTGGCGATGATCTCCTCATCATAGAAAGGGATGCCCAGCCTTTCAGCTACGCGCTTTGCCACCTCGTGGCCGCCGCTTCCGAATTCACGGTCGATAGTTACGATGACTTTATCTTCCATATCCTTTCTCCATTCTCCGTTAAGTCGTTTTCAAAATTATATCACTTCAGGGGCCTTAATGCGAAGCGCAAACAGCGTCCGCGAACGCCTGCATGTCACTGAGGCTGGTGAATATGGCCCTTGCGTTGTCCGGACGGCCGCCTCCGCGCCCGTTGAACCTCTGAGCGTATTCCTTTACCAGCTGCCCGCACTTGTATTCATCGCTCGATGAAAGCAGCAGGCAGGTACTGGCAGACGGATGCTTCATTATCAGGAAGAGGCCCGGAATCTCGTTGATCACTGTAAAGCCGAGCTTCAGCAGATCGTCCGTGCTGAAAAGATCGGACTCGTAAACGTAATGTTCAAGGCCGCCGGCCCTGACAGCGTCTTCGATCTTTGCGGCCTCAATATCCTTCACGTATGAACTCAGGCCTGCAAGGCGTGCCTTGAGCGCGGACACGTTCTCCGCTTCGGCGTCGAGCCTCGAGACGAGGTCGGCAGGGGAGCAGGAGTAGCGCTTTGCCGCGTCAGTCAGAAGCGCTGAGTCCGCGGCCAGTTTTTCGAATGCCGCCTTGCCGCAGTCGAAGTAGACGCGGTTCATGCCCTTATTAGGCTCGCACTTGTAGATGGCGACCAGCCCGACTTCGGCCGAACTTGACGGGTGGGTGCCGCAGCAGGCGATACAGTCGAAAGGATCGCCGGGGTCACCTACGGTGACGACGGACACGCGTCCGTCATGCGGCACCTGCTTTCTTACAGGCAGGGCGAGTGATGACTCATAGTCGTCAAACCATGTAACGGTGACGGGAAGATCTGCCCACACAGCCTCGTTGACCGCGCTCTGAGCCAGATCGAGTTCTTCATCTGTAAGCATGCGGCCGTCCAGGTCTATGTCGATGGTGATGTATCCCGCGCCCATGTGGAATCCCTTGTTTGTGCCGCCAAAAAGCGAGTACATTGCTCCGCTCAGCATATGCTCGCCGCAGTGGCGCTGCATGTGGCGGAAACGAAGGTCCCAGTCGATGGCAAGAACTACCTTGTCACCAACTTTGAATGTGCCTGCAGGGGCGTCGGTCTCGTGCCAGACGTCGCCAAACAGATCATCATCAGAGGCGCGTACTATCCCGAATACCGCAGACTCTCCTGCGGATACCGTACCTTCGTCCGAAGGCTGTCCGCCGCCCTCAGGATAGAAGACGGAAACGTCGCAGGCTATCACATCACAGCCGTTTTTCTCGCGGACCGCGGTTATAACGGCCTCGTTTTCTGTGGCATATTGGTCTGTTCTGTAGATCCTTTCAGTACTCATCAATGTTCCTTTCCCATGTTTCACGCGTTTCACGAAATCGAACAAAACGCGTGCTCAAAAATTTTTTTAAAAACTGTGGATAAATCCTGTTGACACAAGGAAAAACCTCGTTCTATCGTTGAAATTCCAACGATACAGGTTGCGGACTTTTCCACATGCATAAGTGGAAAAGATTGTATACGATTTTAAAAATCTTTGTGGAAAAGTCGCAGACCTTGAACAATAAGGCGTTTTGGTTTTGTTGAAAATTATGTGGCAAAAAAACGAACACAATGTGAAGATGCACGTTTTATGTTTTTTTAAAAGGTATAAGCTGCCGTCATTCGCCCTCAGGCTCCACCAGCTCGTCAAACATGGCGCCCGGCACACGGCAGAGCGTTTGGAAAACGGACGAATCTATCCTGTATCTTCCCTTGGTGCTGAGGAAAGGCGCGTACAGAGAAAAGATGGTGGAGTCATCCAGCATCGAGATGTTTCTGAGGTCGTTGCTCATCAGCACCAGCTCTCCGGCTATGGTTAGCACGGCGTATCCGTACACATCGTCATTCAGCCTGTAGGAGGATGTATCGACGTGATTGTTGTTTCCTTTATATGCTGTGTACAGCCAGCCGTTAGGCACCATGGTCGCGGCGGAGTTGGCAAATGGCAATATGTATTTCGGATCGAATCCCTTCAGCATATCGTCCTTGCAGTCAAAGACCGTGAGGTATTCGGCCCTGCTTACCTGCATGGCCGCCTCGTAATCCGAAAGCTTCATGATGGATCCAAGCTTTATATCCCTTACGACCGGATTGGTGGTCCGCTGGCTCCCGCTCAGCCATATGACGAGGGTCGCGTGGTAGTACGCGTCTCTTGCGAGCGTGGTTATCCGGCAGCGGAAAGGGAAGGACAGGCTGTCCCCGGAAGGATCCTTTTTCCTGTCGCTTTTTTCTATGTCCGTGCGTACCAGAGTCTGTATGCCGGCATCCGTGAGACCGGTCTCGCGCAGAGCTTCTTCGCTCATGGATGAAAGATACGATGCCGCGGGATAGTCGCAGTCGACGAGCCTCATGATGAAGTAGTTGATGGTCTCGAAGGCCGACAGCTTGAGCGGCGAAGTCTCTTCTATGGCGTCGCGGCTGCTGCAGTCTGCTGATGTGATGCCTCTTGAATTGAGAGCGTCCGTCATGAAGCCCAGCCTCATCTTCGCGTAGGTGCGGAACTCTTTGTTCTCATCGTCATCGTACTCCCTCTGCATGTCCTCGGAAGCAAGCGGCATGGCGTCCTCGATCAGCCTCAGCATGACAGAAGCGTCTATGTCCTTTAATGTGCTTCCCATGACCGCGACAAAGCGGTTGAACAGGCCGTTCATCTCTTCTCTGTTATCGGCAAAGTCTTCCTCGCCCGGCGTGCAGATGAATTCCTGATACTCATCGATCCCGTACTCGGAGTAGTCGAGATGCATCACCTGATAGAGCCTTGACCTGCGGTTTTCTTTGCCTCGCCAGGTCACTTTAAGAGCCACGACTCCCATGAGCCTCGCGCAGACGGCGCGGCAGGACTCAAAGTCGTAGTCGCTGAAATGGTCGTATTTATCTGACTTTTTTCCGTGTATGAGTTTCAGTTCCGCCATGGCTAAAGTATATCAGATAAAAGGCAATAATTTTCAGATAATTGTCACGCCCGGACTGTTGACTTTACGAATTGCAGAGCTATAATGAATACGACCTTATCAAGAGTGGGGGAGGGAATGGGCCCTTCGATCCCGCGGCAACCTCACAGGCAGTGAAGGTGCCAATTCCCACGGGGCGAAGGCCATGCCCCGGCAGATGAGAGTCCACAGGTTCTCTCTGCGTGCGGCAGAGAGTTTTTTATTGGCCTAGTACGAAAGGAATTTATATATAAATGAAGAAGTTATTTACATCAGAATCAGTTACTGAAGGACATCCTGACAAGCTCTGCGACCAGGTGTCCGATGCTATCCTCGATGCCATACTCGCTCAGGATCCGAAGGCCCATGTAGCCTGCGAATGCGCTGCCAAGACAGGCATGATGATCATATTCGGCGAGGCTTCCGGCAATTTCGATGTCGATTACGAAGCTATCGCGCGCAAGGTGATCTGCGAGATCGGATACGACAGCGACGAAGCCTGCTTCAATGGCAACACCTGCAACATAATCGTGCACATGGAGGAGCAGTCGGCGGACATCGCGATGGGAGTCAACGAGTCACACGAGGTCAAGACAGGCAGCAGCTCTGATGAGTTCGCGCTCATAGGCGCGGGCGACCAGGGAATGATGTTCGGCTACGCCAATTCCGAGACAGAAGAACTCATGCCTCTTTCGGTCAAGTACGCCCAGGTGCTTGCCATGAGACTGGCTGAGGTCAGAAAGGACGGCACTCTGCCTTATCTCAGACCGGACGGCAAGACGCAGGTCACGGTCGAATATGATGACGGCAAGGTCACAAGGCTAGACACTATCGTGGTATCCACCCAGCACAGCCCTGACGTTACGCTCGATCAGATCAGGTCTGACATAATGACTTATGTTATTGATCCTGTGGTGCCTGCAGATCTCATAGACGAGAAGACCAGGTACTTCATCAACCCGACAGGCAGATTCGTCATAGGCGGACCTATGGGCGACTCGGGCCTTACGGGACGAAAGATAATAGTAGACACTTACGGCGGACACTCGTCGCACGGCGGCGGAGCCTTCTCCGGCAAGGACCCAACAAAGGTCGACCGCTCCGGAGCATACATGGCTCGATACATCGCGAAAAACATCGTGGCAGCGGGCATCGCGACAGAGTGCGAGGTGCAGCTGGCATACGCGATCGGAGTAGCCGAGCCGGTATCGGTAAGCGTAGACACATTCGGTACCAGCAAGATGGATTCCGAGCAGATCGCGAAGCTCATTTACGAACACTTCGACATGAGGCCTGCAGCTATCATCAGAAAGCTTCAGCTGGATAAGCCTCAGTACAGAGCGCTCGCTGCCTACGGACACATGGGCAGGACAGCTCTTGGAGTCAAGTGGGAAGACACGGATAAGGCGGACGAGCTGAGAAAAGCAGCTGCCAACTACTAGAAGCGCGGCGCGGAAAGAGGAGTATCAATGTCTCATTTTGAGAAAGTTTCATTCGAACAATGGAAGGCTGACTGCGGCATAAAAGGCCTCAGCGACGACATGCTGAGAAAATGGTACGATGCCATAAAGCTGCCAAAGCAGGCGACAGCCGCTTCCGCGGGCTGCGACTTTTTCATGCCGTTCAACTTAAACTTTGAGGGCGGCAGCAGCTTCAGGATCGCGACGGGCATCCGCTGGGTCTGCGAAGAAGGCGACAGGGGCAAGGTGCTGCTTATAGTCCCGCGCAGCGGACTCGGATTCAAGTATGGCATAAGGTTGTCCAACACGGTGGGCGTCATTGACGCGGATTACTGCGACTCGGACAATGAGGGGCATATCATCATCAGCCTCGTAAATCCGTCGGACGTTGCCGTTCCTCTTGAAGAGTGCAAGCCTTTCGCGCAGGGCATAGTAGTCAAGTACGAGGTGCCGGACGGCGCGGAGTCCGAAGAGGCCAGGAACGGCGGATTCGGAAGCACGGACAGTTAGATCCGGGAGAACAGATGGAAAAGGAGACGAGAGTAGCTGACGTAGTAATAATCGGCGGCGGAGCCTCGGGACTCGCGGCCGCGATAGAGCTGGGGATGAAAGCCCCGGCCCTTGACGTGCTCGTAATTGAGAAGATGCCTGAGCCGGGGCGCAAGATAAGGGCTACCGGTAGCGGCCGCTGCAATATCACCAACACGGAGGCTGCCGGGTTCAATCGCATAATGGAGTTCTTCAGGGAGATAGGCCTGGTCACCAGGACCTACGAGAACGGGTTGGTCTATCCTTACTCAGAGTCAGCGGCAGACGTCGCGGCGCTTCTTTTGGAGCGAGCTGCTTCGCTGGGAGTCCGTTTTGCCTGCGGAGAAGAACTCATGTCCATAAAACACATGCCGGCATCGCTGGTCTCAGACCCATTGCCGGGAAGCAGCAATGTTTTTCAGATGGAAACTATCATTAAAGACCGCGACGGCATGCACAGCATCCTGACCCAGGCTTCGTTCGTTATCATGGCGATGGGCGGAAAGGCAGGCCCGACTTACGGTACTATAGGCGACGGCTACAGGATAGCCAGAAACCTCGGCCACAGCGTGGTCACACCGGCACCGGCTCTTACCGGAATCGAGTGTGAAGAGTGGGATGAAGGCCGCGAGCCTTGCGGTATCACACTTGGCGGCACAAGAAGCGCGGGAGTGGTCTCGCTCTACAAGGACCCTAAGCATGAGTTCGGTGAGGACACAAAGATATTTGAAGAAGCCGGTGAGATACAGTTTACAAAGTACGGACTGTCCGGTATCTGCGTCTTCAACATGTCAAGGCACATGAGATACGACAGGCGCATGGGCGAGGGGCTCGATCAGTTCATCGTCAGGACCGATCTGTTCCCGGACGGCGATATCGCAGAATACATAAGAGACAGACAGAACGGAAGCTTCTCAGGGACGCCGGCAGGAGAGATCCTGCGTACAGTCCTTAAGGAGCCGCTTACGGACTATGTCATCAAGGCATCGGATGACGGGCCGGATGAAGAGGGGCGTGTCATGGCGGACAGACCGGTTTCATCGCTGACAGATGAAGAGGTAAGCGCGATAGCGAAAAACGTGCACGCACTTGAGTTCTGCCCTAAGCAGATTCGAGGCTGGAATGACGCGCAGGTGACGATGGGAGGAGTTTCCCTTGATGAGATAGACGGGGCGACCTCGGAGTCGCTTCTGGTGAAGGGGCTTTACATAACGGGCGAGCTGGCTGACAGAGACTATCAATGCGGAGGCTTCAACCTCAGCAACGCGTGGCTCACAGGTATCTCGGCCGCCGATGATATAGCCTCTGCTGTAAACAGCGCGACCGTAAAGTAACAAAACAGCGCGGCCGTAAAGGCGCTAAACGACAAAGAACAGTTTGCTCTTCTCGCGTCGGACGGCATGCTGGTAAAGAGACCGATCCTCGTAAAGGACGATACCGTTCTCACGGGCTTCAGAGAAAAGGAATGGGAAGCGATCCTTTAGGAGGGATACGCAGATCAGGAAAAGCTATACAAAGCTCATTTCAGTCTTGTACTGGACTGGGCTTTTTATATTTCTCTATTATGTGCCAGGCGGCTCGTATACCGTCGCAGGCCGCCGAAGTTATGCCTCCCGCGTATCCGGCGCCTTCACCGGCAGGGTACAGGCCCTTTATGTTACTTTCACCGCCGGCGTCTCGGAGTATCCTTACAGGGGACGAGCTTCTCGTCTCAACTGCTGTCACAATAGCCTCCGGGTCGTCATAGCCTTTTATCTTTCGGGCGAAGTCAGGAACCGCTTCACGTATGGCTTCGGACGCGAAATCCGGGAGTGAGGCGCAAACGCGTTCTGCAGGGCTTAAGACGCTTGGGTCTTCATGAGTGAAAGAGTTTTCAGCTGTGGTGATGGTGAGGAACTCTTTCATGGTACAGCTTGGCGGTGCGAAGCTGCTGCCGCCGTTTTCGAATGCCAGTCTCTCGTATTTTTCCTGGAATCTGACTCCGGCCAATACATCATCCGAACCGAAGTCGGAAGTCCTGACATCGCAGAGGATGCCGCTGTTGGCTGTGCCGCTGTCACGCTTTCTGTTGCTCATTCCGTTGACGCAGAGTTCGCCTTCTTTCGTGGAGCAGACGACGACTTCTCCGCCCGGGCACATGCAGAACGAGTATACTCCGCGGCCGTTTGAGGCCTTGTAGTTGATGCTGTAATCCGCAGGCGGGAGCTTGCCGGACTGTGATGACGCGCTGACCGCGTCAGTGACACGTGCAAGGTTTTCTTCGCCATACTGCGACGCGTCGATCAGGCTCTGTGGATGCTCCATACGGACGCCTATTGAGAATGGTTTCTGCACCATCGCAACAGCCTCTTCATTAAGCATCACAAACGCATCCCTAGCGCTGTGGCCGACGGCAAGAATGACAGCATCCGCAGATATGCGGTACTCGGAGAGCTTTCCTGTTTCAGGATGCGGGCCGTATAGGTCAAGCGCCTGCAGTCTGCCGCTGTATGCGATGATGCGGTCGACTTTGGTATTGAATCTGACCTCGCCGCCCAGATCTATTATCTTCTTTCTGATATCAACTATCACGGATCTCAGGACGTCGGTGCCTATGTGCGGCTTTGCAAGATACATTATGTCATCGCCGGCTCCGGCATCCCTGAACTCGGCAAGGACCTTTCTGATGAGTCCGTCCTTTATGCCGGTCGCGAGCTTGCCGTCTGAGAAAGTGCCCGCGCCGCCTTCGCCAAAGAGCATGTTTGCTTCAGGGTCAAGAACCCGGTCTTTTCTGAATTTCTCTACCGCTTCGACACGGCCGGACATGGCAGGGCCCCGCTCGATGAGAAGAGGGCTGTATCCCGCCTTTGCGAGCTCAAATGCAGCGAACAGGCCGCATGGGCCTGCGCCTATGACTACAGGCCTGCTTTCCAGCAGCTCTGTTCCGTGCTCCGGCGGTTTTACCGCCGCGGCTTCCGCTTCTTCATCGACCTCCGTCAGGTTCTTTATCCTGCGTCTGTTCAGTTTTTTATCTGTAACGAAATCTACCGTATATACGAACTGTATATGCGGCTTCTTTCTGCTGTCGATAGATCTCTTTCTTATCTCAAAGAAGCTGATGTCAGATTCTTTGATGCCCGTCTTCTTGGCAGTGATGCGGGGAAGAGCTTCCACCGGCTCATCTATATCTGTTCTGATACCGCTGAGCCTGTATTTCATTTATAAACCCATGGATTCGCGGATGCCGTAGAGACCGACAGGCTTGTCCGCCAGCCAGATGCAGGCGTTGACGGCGCCCTTTGCGCAGCCTTTCCAGTTGAGGCAGTGGTGTGTGATCTCAAGGCGTTCGCCGTCTCCGAAGAAGTAGACGGTGTGGCTTGACGGTGTGTCACCTCCGCGTATGGCGTGGAAGGTGACTTTGCCTTTCTCGCGGGGGTGCCTGCCGAGCGGCCTGCCGTATACGGCATCGTCGACCAGGTCGACGCCGACCGCTTCGCCCATGCTATCGATCAGCTCGCGGGCGGTGCCGCTCGGAGCGTCGAGTTTCGTGTTGTCGTGCATGTCCACTATCTCGATGTCGGTATCTTCGTAGAGTTCTTTAGCAGCTTCCATCAGCAGCTTTCTCATCACGTTTACCATGCGGTCCGTGTTGGCTGCTATGAGGATAGGGATCTCGCTTGCCGCGGCTTCAAGACGGGCGCGCTGCTCGGCATTGAAGCCCGTAGTACCGATAACAAGAGCCTTCTTATGTCTGATGCAGGCGTCAAGGACTTCCATGCCGAGCTCGACCCTCGAAAAATCGCAGACCACGTCGGCGTCATCGATCACGGATTCGAGATCATCGACGACGGGCGCGCCCGCGGTCTTCCCGGTCATGGCGACTTCGCCTATATCCTTACCTATATAATCCCTGCCTTTAGGTCCGATTCCGGCCACTATCTCGACATCGTCTCTCTCCGCGGCGTCGGCAACTATAAGACTTGCCATCTTGCCGCGCGGAGCGGTTATTATCAGCTTCATTTTGAGATCTCCTTACTTTGCTACTTTAAAGTCAAGAACCAGCTCATCCAGCTCAGGCTCCATCTGTGTAAGCTTGACGCCGGCCGTCCTCAGCATCAGCTTCGAAGCCTGTGTTGCCGGCGTGTCTGCATACTTGTCTGAGAGGTATATGACCTCCTTGATGCCGGACTGGATTATCGCCTTGGCGCATTCGTTGCAAGGGAAGAGGGCGACATACAGTCTGGATCCGCTCAGATCCTTGCCGGACGCGTTCAGTATGGCATTCAGCTCCGCGTGTACCACGAACGGATATTTTGTCACTTCACCTTCGCGGTCCCACGGGAACTCATCATCCGAGCATCCCTTAGGGAAGCCGTTGTAACCCGTGGTGAGTATCACGTTGTTTTTATCTACAATGCATGCGCCTACCTGTGTGTTAGGGTCCTTGCTGCGCTTAGCTGCCAGCAGGGCTACGCCCATGAAATACTCGTCCCAGGATATGTAATCTTCTCTTTTTGTTACCATATCTCCCTCCGAAAAACCCGGCGCGCGGGCCGGTCTCATGTGTCTTGTCTGCTGTGATTTTACGACACGCGAGCGCTCTTAATCAAGCCCGCAGAACAGGCCGGCGCACTTGAATAAACGGCCCACAAAGTGTTAAAATATTTCTAACTTTGGCTTCAAAAGAGGAAAAGATGACACTTAAGAAAAAAGACAGCAACAACAATACAAATAACAGCATTTACCGCAGGACTGCAATGTGCCTCATGGCCGTGCTCGTCCTTTGCGTTTTCACATTTTTCGGAATCAGCAAAGTATACGCTGACCCTAATGACGCAGAAACGACTGAAGCGGCAGAGACGGCAGAGACGGAAGGGTCTGCAGAAACAAACGACGCGGCTGAACTGACTGAAAGCGTTACGACACCGAACGGCGCCTTCGAGGTCACCGGATATGACATGACAGCCGTGGTGGGCAAGGATCACTCTTACACCGTCGAGGAGAAGATCAGCGTCAATATTCCGGCTCAGATAGACAAGATGGAATTCGCGATCCCGAGCGGCAGGTTCCGCATAGAGGGCATCGAAGTGGAAAATGCCGCCTACGAGACAAAGAAGGCTTCGGAGGCAAGCAAGGTAGCGATAACCGAAGCTGAAAAACTGTCCAAGGGGGCTCATGAATACACTATCAAGTATAAGATCCGCGAGTATGAAGACCGCGACACCGCGAAGGACATGTTCTATTTCAACGTGTTGCTGCCTGAATGGAAGCAGCCTATCGGAAAAGTCAATATCAGCGTCAGCTTTCCGGAGGACTTCCCGTTTGACGACATGCAGTGCTACGCAGGACAGCTTGGTGTTCAGGATGTAGAAAACAAGATCAACTTCAAGGCAAAAGAGTCCAAGCACAGTGTTACCGTGACAGGCGAGATGATCCCGGAAAACTTCGGCATCACTCTCAAGGCACAGCTGCCTGAAGGCTACTGGGATGGCGAACTCGACGGAAGCTGGTCTCTGACCGCGGTCACTCTGGTGATGGCGACCGTATCTCTTATCCTCCTAATACTCTGGATCATAGGAGGAAGGGATCCTAAGGTAAGAAGACAGGCCGTGACAAAGCCTATAGAAGGTCTTTCGCCGGTCGAGCTCGGATACGTGTTCAACAGTGAGGTCCGTATCAGAGACGTGCTTCTCATGATACTGCAGTTTGCCCAGAAAGGTTATCTCAGCATAAGCGAGTATGAGCCAAAGAGATACAGGATAATCAAGGGCAAGCGTCCGGTAGGCGAAGAGAAGATGTACAGAAGCGCATACAGCATACTCTTTGAGGACGTCTACAAGGGAAGAGCCGTGGGGATGGACAGGATCCCGGAAAGGCTTGAGAAGATACGCGCGTCCATAGAGAACGATGTAGCGGCGGGATTTACGGCTAATGACGATTCGCCGTTCACACCTGTATCCCGCACATTCAGGTACGTCGGCGCGGCAGTCCTCGGAGCAGGGCTCGCGCTGGCAAACGGACTCTCGTATTTCTACGGCTTTCAAGGCCCGAAATACCTTGAGAGCGTCATCGCCGGAGCCGCGGCCGCATTAGCGTCACTACTGCTTTGTAAGGTGATTGATCAGAAAGACTCGTCATCGACTTCCGCGGGAGTATTCGCGGAGATAATGAGTTCGCTGATGCTCGCGATCCCGGTCCTGTACGCTGCATACAGGGTAGCGGCCAACACGGGAAAGCCTATCATAGGGCTTCCGCTGGTAGCGGCATCCGCTCTCGCGGTATTCCTTATAGTCATCATGAGAGCCAGAGGCAAAAATAACGCTGTAATGGTCAGCAGGATCCGCCGCCTCAGAAACTTCATCTATCATCCGACGCCAAAAGAGCTTCTTGAGAACCATTTGGCTGACGATCGGTATTATTACGACATGATGCTGTACGCGCTGGCCTTCGGAGCCGAGGAATCGTGGGCTATCTCATTCCTCACGCTCGAGGTGCCGGAGCCTGAATGGTACGCGGACGACATAGAGGGCCATGCCTTCAGCAACCTGAGGGGCACTCCTTCAACGATAGATTACGCAAGAGATTTCAGATCGTTCATCAGAACATTCGAGAACATATAAAGAAAAATGGCAGAAAAACAGAAGATAATAAACATAGCAGTAATAGCGCATGTAGACGCGGGCAAGTCCACACTGGTGGACGCGCTTCTGGCGCAGTCACATGTTTTCCGTGAGAACGAGCAGATAGTGGACTGCGTGATGGATTCCGACGCGATCGAAAGGGAGCGCGGCATCACCATCTACTCCAAGAACTGCTCCATCATGTACAAGGACTATAAGATCAACATAGTCGACACACCGGGACACGCGGATTTCAGCTCCGAGGTGGAGCGCATCATGAAGACCGTCGACACGGTCATCCTTCTTGTGGATTCAAGCGAAGGACCTATGCCTCAGACGAGGTTCGTTCTCAGTAAGTCGCTCGCCCAGGGCGTCAACCCTATCCTGTTCATCAATAAGATCGACAAGAAGGATGCCCGCATAGACGAGGTGGTGGACGAGGTCTATGAACTCTTCATGGACCTTGAAGCGAACGACGATCAGCTCGACTTCCCGATCCTCTACGGCATAGCCAGACAGGGCATCGCGGTATGGGATCCGTCCGAAGTAGACGGCATCAACATAGGGGAAGGCACACAGAAGATCCACAAGTCGCCTAAGGGCTACGAGGGATTCAGCATCGAGCCTCTGCTGGAGTGCATCACCAAGCACTGCGATCCGTATCCTGACAGGGACGACGAGCCGCTGCAGCTGCAGGTCTCGACTCTCGCCTACGATGATTATATCGGGCGTCTCGGCATAGGCCGCGTTACCAGAGGAACCATCAAGGAAGCCCAGATGGTATCGGTCACAAGATCAGACGGCAGTGTCACCAAAAACAAGATAAACCAGGTATTCGTATACAGAGGCTTAAGCCGCACACCGGTCGCTGAAGCCGGCGCCGGAGACATCGTTGTCGTATCCGGCATTTCAGATATCTCCATAGGCGATACGATATGCGATCTGGATCATCCGGAGTCTCTCGGTACTATAAGCATAGAGGAGCCTACGCTCTCCATGAACTTCATGGTCAACACCTCTCCGTTTGCGGGAAAATCCGGCAAGTATGTCACATCAAGGCATATCAAGGAGAGGCTCGAGAAGGAGCTTGAGGTAAACGTAGGTCTGCTGGTGGAGCCAACCGATACGACGGATTCGTTCAAGGTGTCCGGCAGAGGAGAACTTCATCTCTCGATACTCATCGAGAACATGCGCCGCGAGGGCTACGAACTGGCAGTCTCAAAACCTGAAGTAGTCGTAAAGCGCGGGCCAAACGGAGAGAGGCTCGAGCCGGTAGAAGAGGTAGTCGTGAGCGTGCCTGATGAATACACGGGTCCGGTCATCTCGAAACTGAATCTCAGAAAGGGCCTTATGACAGCCATGATGTCCGAGGGCAACGGCTGGTCGCGCATAGTCTTCACGGCTCCGACCAGAGGCCTCATGGGTTACCGTTCCGAGTTCATAAACGATACAAGGGGCGAGGGCACCATGGTCAGACGCTTCAGCGGCTTTGAGCCGTGGAAGGGCGACATACAGGGACGCATCAACGGAGTCGCGGTCGCTCAGGAAGAGGGCAACTGCACCGCTTACGCGATCTTCACCATACAGGAGAGAGTGCAGATGTTCGTCAAGCCTCAGGACCACGTATACGAAGGCCAGCTGGTAGGCATGAATGCCAGGTCCGATGACATGGTGGTGAATCCGTGCCGCGCCAAGAAGGCCACAAACATGAGGGCAGCGGGATCAGACGATACGATAAAACTGACGCCTCCAAGGGTATTCACGCTCGAGGAAGCGCTGGAATTCATTGACGACGACGAGCTGGTCGAAGTGACGCCGACGGACATCCGCCTGCGCAAAAAACTGTTGACCGAGCTCGAGAGACGCAAATACAATAATCGTATGAACAGGTGATTATACCGAAAGGAGCAATATAATGAAGATTCTAGTAATCAACCCGGGCGCTACTTCCACAAAGATATGCGTTTTTGAAGATGAAGAAGAAGTGATGCGCGTGGGTATAGACCATGACGCGGCAGAGATAGCCAAGTATCCTCATGTGGTAGACCAGGCGCCGTTCAGAAAGGCGGCCATCCTTGAGACCATAGAGAAGAACGGCTACAAGCTTGAGGACTTTGACGCCATCTGCGGAAGAGGCGGTCTCTTCAAGCACATCCCGTCGGGCACATATAAAGTCAATGACGCTGTCATCCATGACATAGAAAACCCTCCGTACGGAGAGCACGCCGCAAACCTCGGCGCGTATATTTCAAAAGAACTCGCTGATTCCGTCGGCATTCCGGCGTTCTTCGTTGATCCGGTATGCGTGGACGAGATGGAGCCTCTCGCGAGATACTCCGGACTCGGACTCGAAGGATTTGAGAGACAGTCGTTCTTCCATCCGCTCAACCATAAGTCTGTGGCCAGAAAGGCTGCCAAGCATCTTGGAAAGGCTTATGAAGAGCTCAACCTCATCGTATGCCACCTGGGCGGCGGCGTTTCGGTAGCGGCCCACAAGAAGGGCAGAGTGGTTGACGTAAACAACGTCAAGGACGACGGAGCCATGGGCATGGACAGAGGCGGAGCCCTGCCTGCCAACGCTCTTGTGAACCTCTGCTTCAAGGAGGGCATGACAAAGGCCGATGTCAAGAGGATCATCGGACAGGAAGCCGGCGTGTATTCCTACACGGGCACAAAGGACTTCAGAGACGTAGAGAACGCCGCGTTCAATGACGGCGATGAAAAGATGCTGATGGCATTCAAGGCAATCGCTTATCAGCTGGCAAAGGATATAGGAGCCATGTCGGCAGTCCTCCGTTACAACGTGGACGCCATCATCTTCACGGGCGGCATGGCATATTCGGAGAGATTCTGCGACGAGATCGCGTCGTATGTAAGCAAGATAGCTCCGATCATGAGATTCCCGGGCGAAGAGGAGATGAGAGCCCTCGCAGAGGGTGCTATAAAGGCGCTCAGAACCGGACACTGGGAGACTTACGAATAAACAATTGAAGAACAGAAGCATAAGGACAGCGGCAATAGTGTTATTTACAACGGCATTATTTGCCGCTTCTTGCTTACTATGTTTTGCGGATGACGATGTCGTCTACCATGATAACAGTGACGACAAACCCGTTCCGCGGAGACGTGCCGGGGACCGTGGACAAGATAAAATGGGCGGCTGAAGACATGGAAGCCGCCATCAGGAACAGGAAATAGAAGGGCAAAGAGGAAATGGAAAAAGAAGAAACGATCGCAAGCCTGGCAAAACCGGTCAAAAAGGGAATACTGAGACTCATATTCAGCAGATTCTTTCTTATAGCGCTGCTCCTGATTTTGCAGATCGGTCTGGTCGTAGCAGGCGTCATGTGGTTCAGAAGGCAGCTGCCGGCCATTCTCTATGTCCAGGGGGCATTTGTTTTCGCGATGGTGATATATCTGTTCAACTGCAGCATGGATTCATCCGCCAAGCTGACATGGATATTTCTGATATCCATATTGCCTCTGGCAGGCGCGCTCCTGTTGCTTTTTACACATATGAACATCGGTCACCGCTTGGAGACGGAGCTGGTAAGGAAACAGATAGATGATACCCGCAAAAAGCTGGACAAGCCGGGCCGTGTGCTGGCCGCGGTCGAGCATGACGGCTCCGGTACAGACGATCTTTGCAGATATCTTAACAAGACGGGCTGCTTCCCGCTATATGACAGGACTCAGGTGACTTACTTCCCGCTCGGAGAAGACAAATTCGAGGCGATGCTGAAAGAACTGGAGAAAGCGGAGAAGTACATCTTCATGGAGTACTTCATCGTAGAGGAAGGATACATGTGGGGCCGCATACTGGACATCCTTATCCGCAAGGTAAGCGAAGGAGTCGAGGTGCGCGTGATGTATGACGGCATGTGCGAGATGTCCACGCTCCCTCCAAACTACTGGAAGCTCCTTGAGGCAAAGGGCATACACGCGAGAGCGTTCTCAGCCATAAAGCCGGTAGTTTCCTCGCATTACAATTACCGTGACCACCGCAAGATCCTCGTGATAGACGGAAAGGTCGCTTTCAACGGCGGAGTCAACCTCGCTGATGAATATATAAACCGCAAGGAGAGGTTCGGCCACTGGAAGGACACGGCGGTCATGCTCAAAGGCCCTGCGGCAAAGAGCTTTGCTCTGATGTTCCTGCAGATGTGGTACATAGGAGCTGATAATCCGGACTACGATACATGGCTTTCGATGCCGGCAGAAGAAGTGCCGGACGCCAAAGGCTGCGTTATGCCGTACTGCGACTGCCCGCTTGATGAGTACAAGACAGGAGAGGCGGTATATATCGACATCCTGTACCGCGCAACGGATTATGTTCACATCATGTCGCCGTATCTGATACTTGACGGAGAGCTGGAGACAGCGCTTTGCTTCGCGGCTCAGAGAGGAGTGGACGTAAAGCTGATACTGCCGGGCATTCCTGACAAGAAGGTCGCGTACTCGCTTGCCAAGACACACTACAAGGCGCTTGATGAAGCCGGGGTGAAGATATATGAATACACACCGGGCTTTGTTCACGCCAAGATATTTGTCAGCGATGACACAAAGGCTGTCGTCGGGACCATCAACCTCGACTACAGGAGCCTTTACCATCACTTTGAATGTGCAACATACATGTACAAAACAGATTGCGTGACCGATATAGAGAAGGACTATCAGGAGACCCTCAGAAAGTGCAATCCTGTCACCGCTGAAACCATAAAGAAAGAGAAACTCTTCTACAAGATAGTCGGATGTCTGGCTAAGATGATATCCCCGCTGATGTAAAAGCGGCGCACAACACAGAATGAGAATACCGTACTACGAAAGCACGATACACAGACAAATAAGAGAAAAGAGAGAAAACCGCAAGGAACGGATCAGAAACGATCTGGAGCTTTACGGCGGCGAAGTGCTGCAGTCAGACGAGATGAAGCAGGCTTATGACCAGAAGCATCACAAATGGTCGACACTGGGTGAACACACGATGAGAGTCGCCATGTCCAGCGTCATGATCTGCTATGCGCTCAAAAAGCTGCATATAAAGGTCAACGTACCTTTGGTCATCATAGGCTCTCTATGCCACGACCTTGGTATGCTGGACAGAGGAAAATTCGCATCCCTGAAAGAGTCCAACATGGAGCATCCTAAAGAATCCGTTTCGGTAGCAAAGGAACTCTTAAGAGATCTTCCGGAGGAAGCGGAAAGCATAATCGAACGCCACATGTGGCCGCTTGGAGAGACCGGGGCTCCGGATTCTCTGGAAGGCGCGATAGTATCAGTCGCCGATAAATACAATGCCGTAAAAGACATCGTCAAGGGCAGCGAAGTGAAGGGCACCGGCGTAAAAAACTATGTACTGGATGAAAAAGCAAAAATACTGGAAAAGGTAAAGTAGGAGTAGGAGGCAGAAAGATGCTGGCTACATATTTGTTCAGAAATCCCGCAACCTGGATCATACCTCTGCTGATCCAGATCCTGAGTTACTGGAAGATACTCGGAAAGATGGACAAGAGGAAATGGTGTGCTGTTATCCCTATCTTCGGAGAGATGGAGATATCGACAGACCTCTTCCTCTACATGCGGTCGTTCTGGCGGCCTGCCATGATAGCGATAGCCATGTTCCTGACTTCGCGTTATCTGGGGACGGATAATATATATTCCATAGTCATGGGCTTAGTTGCCCTGATAGTCTACGGGGTATTCCTTATACGTCTGTACGCGAGGCTCGCGAAGCAGTTTGGCAAGAGCAAGATGTTTGCGTTCGGACTTATAATGGTTCCGCTTGTCTTCCTGCCTATACTCGGATTCGGGAAAAGCGCGTATCTGGGCAAACCGGATCTCAAGCCGGCGATAGAACTCAGCCCGGGAGCGCAAAGATTCAGAAGGGTAATAGCAGTCTGCATTTCAGTTCTTGAGCTTGTCGTTCTTGTAGTCGGATGCTTCTTCATAACGATGATGGTCCATCCGTTCAGGCCTGTAGCGCAGTATATGCTGGACGATACGATGAATACACTGTCATCTGTCACGGACTCGGATGAGATAGTGGGCCGCGAAAATACTTTAGGAGCTGACTATAAAACGGTCATCGATGGGCAGCGGACCAGAGACTATTTCTTCCCTGATCATTCAGCGGATAAGAAAGTAGTCGTCATGGAATACGTGATCGGCTCCAACCTGGAGGACGGCAGAGGAATGGCTTCGGTCAATATAGCGCAGATGCTGGACGCGACATCAAAAGGCGAGCATCTTGACTTTGTAATGGAAGCCGGCGGATCTGACCGCTGGTTCACGAAAGGGATAGAGGACTCCACTGTAGGAAGGTACCTCGTAAGCGGAGGCAAGCTTGAGACAGTGGAGATGCTCGATCCGACTACCTGCATGTCTGAGCCGCAGAACCTTACAGACTTCATTGTATGGACGAAAGACAACTACCCTGCGGGCAGATACATTCTGGTACTGTGGGATCACGGCGGCGGATTTGCCAGCGGCTACGGTGCAGATGATCTGAACAAGCGTAAGGACGGAGAGACCATAATGTCTGCGAATGAGATCATCAACGCCATCAAAGACGCCGGTGTGAAGTTCGATCTCATAGGATTCGACGCCTGCCTGATGCAGAATATCGAGTATGCCAACGCGCTGGAGCCATACGCGGATTACTATCTGGCATCTGAGGAGACCGAGCCGGGCACAGGCTGGTTCTACACAGCGGGATTCGGCAAACTGGCGGAGGATGCCACGATCAGCACCGAGGAATTCGGAAAGGCTATGATAAGCTCCTACGATCAGAGTATGCGCGCCACACATGACGGTGAGCCGCAGCACGACTGCACGCTTTCGCTTGTAGATCTTACACTCGTAAAGCCTGTCTATGAGAAACTGACAGACCTTTACTCAAAGTCAACGCTGGGTATCACAGACAGCCCTGCGGTATTTGCCAACATGTCGGCCGGCCGCGCCAAAGCCTACCAGTTTACCGACAAGGAGCAGGTAGACATGGTGAGTTTCCTTACCAATCTAAAGAACGCTGATTACAAGCAGCAGGTCGCTGCCGATGAAGAGATAGATGAGATAGCTAAAGCTGCAAAGGCCTGTGTTGTATGGCACAACAGCGACTCGGCTGATGGCATCAACGGACTGGCGGTAGACTTCCCATACAGCGATCTCAGCTATTATGATTTTGAGCATGAACAGCTCGACTTTGCAGAGTACAGCAGAGAGATGGACTTCTTTGACAGATTCTGCAGCATTATGGCAAGCCAGGAAATGGCTGCCAATAAGGATTCGGACAGCACCTGGGGCCAGCTCATGGCTGTGGATTACACGGACAAGGCATGGTATATAGAGGGTTTTGAGAACTACGACACCACCGATCTGTTCATCGACATACCTGTGACGGAGACAGAAGCCGGATACCTGCCTCAGCTTCCGGACAAGACATGGGATACGATACTCGACTGTGAGATCGCCGCTTACATCGCAACGGACGAAGGCATGATGTATATCGGTCAGGAGCACTTCTATGATGAAGATGCGGAAGGACATCCGCTCGTCAGCATGGACGGCGTCTGGGCGCACATCAACGGTAACATAGTATGCTATGAGGCAGATGATTCTATTGTGACCGATGAAGGCACGGTCTACCGCGGTCATGCCAAGGCAAAACTCAATGGCAAGGAAAACATCACTCTGCATATCGAGTGGGATCCTGTAAAGGAAGACTCGGAAGGCGAGATCAAAGGTCATGTGACCGGATACAGCAGGGACGATGAAAAAGTATTCTTCTTCATGAAGAAGGGACTTGAACAGTTTGAGACCGGCGACACCATAGAATTCCTCTTCGATTTCTATGATGAACAGGGCAACCTGACAAAGACGGGCACTTACGGAAACAAGCTGCGCGTCATAACAGACGACATGCTTACGGTCAGCGATGAGCTGCTTCCGGCAGGCACTGAGGTGCAGTACTTTGGAGTGCTCACTGACATATATCAGAGAGAGCTTATGACTGAAGAGATAAGAGAGCAGGTACAATAGAGCAGGTAAAACAAGGCTTTTATAAACAACAAGGGGCAGGTCACGGACAGCGTGATCTGCCTCCTTTAATGTGTGCCGGGCATGGCACAGTTCTAACGGGTGAAAGTCCCGTCACGGGT
>JAKSSP010000010.1 GCA_024403035.1 Mogibacterium sp. | reverse complement strand
CCCGTACGTACGGTGCAACGGGAGGGTGATGGGAAAACCATCACTCTACCCTATTAGAGGATGGCAGCGAACGCGGTATGCTTTTTTATCGCGGCGGCAACAGGGAGTCAATATCGGCCATATATAACCGCGAACAATAAACGAAACAGACATCAATGTGCTATACTTTAACGGGATGGAGAAATATAACAAACAGGAGGAAAAGATCAATGTCATGCACTACAGTGCTGGTAGGTAAGAAGGCAAGTTATGACGGTTCGACAATGATAGCCAGAACGGACGATGGGGATTTCGAGGTAATGAAGACCATAGTCGTCGAACCGGATAAGCAGCCGAGGAAGTATAAGAGCAAGATCTCGCATGTGGAGATAGATCTCCCTGAAGATCCGATAAGATATACGGCAAGTCCGCATGTCGACCCTGAGGTAGGCATATGGGCGGAAGCCGGGATCAACGCAGCCGGAGTAGGCATGTCCGCGACGGAGACGCTTACATCAAATCCGATGGTGCTTGCTGCAGAGGCCAATAATAAGATCTGCGACATAGCGAAAGAGGAGACGACCAGGGCGCTTGGAAAGATCTTGCAGACATCGACCGTGAGCATGAAGAACAACTCGCGTCTGGCGGATAATTAAACAGTGAGAAGCACACGCTTCAGTGTGTTAGAATAATAGTTGACAATGCTGTTTATATAATCACGGAAAGGAGATGGGATCATTGGACTACAAAGTAAAACTTACCGATGAGCAGAAGGCCATTCTTGAAGGCTCCAAGGGGGAGACCCTCGCGAAGGTCATGGAATCGCTCGTAAGATACGGCGAGCTCTTCGGCGCTACCGAGATGGTGCCTATCAGCAGCAAGTACAACCACCTGGTAACATCGTTCGGACTCAAGGCTCTCGGCCCTGTTTACGAGCTGATGGACAAGCTGCTTGAGGCGGGAGCTCTGTCGGGACAGAAGTTCACCGTAGACCCTAAGCCGCTCGATAAGAACGTTCCGAGCAACTTTGCGCAGGATGTGGTATTCAAGTTCTTCATGTACAGCAGGCAGAAGGACTACGAGAAGCAGCTGGCTGACCTGGGCCTTCTCTCGGACAACGCGTTCACATGCACCTGCTACATGGATGAAGTAGGCAACAAGCCGGGATTCGGTGAAATACTCAGCTGGTCAGAGTCATCTGCCGTCGTTTACGCCAATTCAGTGCTTGGCGCAAGATGCAACAGAAACTCGGGCATCATCGACCTGATGGGATCGGTCATCGGATACGTTCCGAAATTCGGTCTGCTGACGGACGAAGGCCGCAAGGCGGACTGGATCGTTGAGATCAAGACAACAAAGAAGCCTGAGGCACAGCTCCTCGGATCGGCCATAGGCATGAAGGTCATGGAAGACGTTCCGTACGTGGTCGGGCTCGACAAGTGGCTCGGCGCAGAGCTCGATGACGAAGCCTGCACATACCTCAAGGACTTCGGAGCAGCAACGGCTTCAAACGGCGCGGTAGGCCTTTATCACATCGACAAGCTGACACCGGAGGCTGCAAAGTACGGAAAGAAGCTCATAAAGAAAGACGCCAAGACTTATGTGATCGATGACGCCGAACTCGAGAGAGTTTACCGCGAGTATCCGGTGATCTGGAAGAACAAGGACGCGGCTCCGAAGCTCTGCTTCATGGGCTGCCCGCACATGAGTCTGCAGCAGCTCAAGGACTGGACAGAGAAAGTGGAAGAAGGACTCAAAAAGAGCGGCGAATCAAAGGTCACGGTACCTACGGTCTTTACCGCAGCGCCTGATGTTCTCGAAGCGTTCGGAAAGACGCCTTACGCAGAGAGGCTCAAGGCTGCAGGAGTCATCACCTCATATATCTGCCCGCTCATGTACATGAACAATCCGCTGAGCGAAAAGATGCCTGTGATCACCTCGAGCAACAAGCTCAGAACTTACACATCGGCCCGCTTCTATACGGATGATGAGATCGCGGAGCAGATCACTCAGAAGAAAGGAGGCAAATAGACATGAAGTCATTCCAGGGACGCGTAGTAGCGCCGGGCAGAGTATCTGCTGAAGCGCTCGTATCACACGGCGGCCTTAATACGCTCGCCTCCTTCCAGAAGGCGCTGCAGTTTGGCGACAAGAAAGCCACATGCGGCGATCAGAACAATCCGGATCTTTACGGAAAGCAGATGGCCGGCAAGGCTCTATGCCTGCCTCAGACCATTGGTTCCACCACAGGAGGACTCGTACTGTACTGCGCATGCTCTATGGGACGCCAGCCTGCTGCAATGCTTTTCTCGAACCCTATCGATTCGCTGGCGGCTGCGGGAGCAATACTGGCCGATGTATGGCTTGATGCTCCTGAGGCAAAGATGCCGGTCATCGATTCGCTGGGCGACGAATTCCTTGAGTACGTCAAAGACGGCATGAATATCATCATTCAGGAAGACGGCAAGGTCATAGTCAGCGATCCGTTCTAGAACTGATACTGAAGAGGACAGGGTAAACCTGTCCTCTTTTTGCGGCACTAAAAAAGACAGAGCTTGCACTCTGTCTTTAATTTAAATTTACTGTCCCAGCGGAATTTCGACTACCTCGGCCATCTTTACGAGTGTGTGTTCTATCTGGGCGGATATGTCTTCTACCATGCGTTCTGTGATCTCGTCGTTCTTTTCCTTATCAAGGCTCTCATAGAACGATTCCTTGACGTCGGAACAGATGCTGTCCATGCGCATCTTGAAGGTGTTCTTTGGCACCATCTTGCGGACAGCCTTAGGGATGTCTGCGGTAAGCAGTTTCTCCTGCATCTTGTCCTTTCCGAGTATAAGCACTACTGCCGATGCGATGACTCCGATCAGTACGCCTTCAGGGCCCGCCATGAACGGGATGAGATCTATCGCGGATATCAGGATCGCGATTATCGCCGTGACTATCGAGTCGATAAGGAAGGTCATCTCGTCTACAGCGAAGATGTTCTTGGCATCGACCTTGATGTCGATATCGTCGGCTGAGAGATATGAGCGGAGACTCAGCGCTGTATACGGTACTCTGTGCTTTATGCAGATAGGTACTGTATAGGACTCCAGCTCTTCGATGACCGGCTTCAGCCATGCGGTTATAGGCCCGGCCAGCAGTTCCCTTGTTTCATCTTTTCTGAGGAACTCAGCGACTTCTGCCTGAAGTATCTCATCCGTATCGGAGAGCTTCTGCACCTCGCCGTTTCTCCATCTGTCGAAGATAGGCATCGCGACATGCTCAATGATAGGCGCGACCAGACAGTCGACAGCGTCCTTGTACAGGATCGGGATGTGCTTTGCAACTATGTCCTCTATGGTGGTCGACTTGATCAGCTGGTCGAGTTCTTCGCGGAACTCTCTGATGTCCTCGTCGATGCGGCCGCAGTATGCGAGGCCTCTGGCGACAGAGAACTCAGGGTCAGTGGCGGATATGATGACCGCCTCCGGGAATACCGACTCGCACCAGTCTCTTATCTCCATCAGCTTGCTGACGCCTCCGGTAAGGAAGATGAGCTCAGGCAGGTCGCCTGTTATGTTTGCCCTGACATCCTTGAGCGAAGCGATGAATACGTCCTTCCACGAGCGTCCGTTCAGAGAAGGGGTCTTCTTATTCACGAGATGCTTGGCGATAGTGCTGTTCATCCTGAGAGTGAACTTGACCGGACGGTCATAATGCATGACTATGGTTTCCTTGCATTCATGCGTCGACCAGTAATCCTCATCAGAGAAGTATTTTTCTTTAAGCCTGCGGGCGGCAAACTCAGCATAGTTTTTCCATGCGTCGCTGGCTTCAAAGACCGCTTTGATCTTTTTCTTTGAAAGCCCTGCCGCGTCTATGGATTCCTGAAGAAGGATCTCATCCATGATGCCGCCGCCCAGAACGACCTCACCGGCTGTCTGCATCTCGACTTCCTTGCCTCCCATGATATACGCGAAGTCTGTCGTGGATGAGCCTATATCGACTACCAGCACAGGCTTCGAGAGTATGTCGACTCCGATCTGGAGGTGCTTGGACTGGCAGGCGCTCACCATGGCAGCCCTGGACTCCGAGATTATCTTCACAGGCGGATAGCCCGCGCTTTCGAATATCTCGCGGTAGTGCTCCCTGGAGTTCTTGTTCCATCCGGCAGGGCAGCCGACATAGAACGAGCAGTCCTCGTTCTTGATGAGGTCACCGCTTCCGTAGAGCTCGCCAAGAACGCCCGCCGCGAAGCTTTTGACATCCGCCGCGCTTGAGCGGTCTGTCAGGAACCTGCTCTTGAAGCGGATCTTGCGTTTGGTGACGCTGTCCGCGTAGCATGCCTTCTCGCCGATGAGAAGTTCTCCGGAAGAGAGCTGAGCGTAGGCCGTAATAAAACTCTGCTCGCCAACGACGGTGAGCATCTCAGGCACTACCTGGTCTTCTTTGTGCAGCCTTGCGACCGCGCTTTCCGCGTCGCCAAGGTCAAATCCGAAAAAACGATCCATTCCTGAGCCTTTCTTTCGTCTGTATATTTATCTGCCGGTGGAGGCAAGTCCCTTTTTCAGGAGGCCTCCCTGAGCGACAAGCGCAGGCCTTATCGTGGCCGCGTTTACGCCCGGCATAAGATCAAAGTATTTGGCGGTCTCGCTGTTATAGTCGACGACCTCTATCTGCTGTTTGTGCAGGAAGTACTTTATCTGCTCTATCTTCTCGAGAGCAAACTCCGGATCGCCGCTGTACGCAGCAGCCAGAAGATCCGAGAAGAGGTCGAGCTCGGAAGCCGTCACCGTCCTGCCGTCAATGCTGCCGGCCTGGTCGCGTTTGCTCCAGCGCTCGACTGCCGCTATCTCTTCGAGGCTCTGATCGACCGAAAGGATGATCGTCCTGAAGCTGCGGTAGATCTTGTCTGAGTCAACTTTTATATCCACCTGATGTTCTTTCTTGCCCGCCTTTTTCGGACGGCTGTACATGTAGCCGGCAAAGTACAGACAAACGAGCCCGACGACTGTCGCTCCTCCGCGCATTATAACGTCATTGCGCGCGTTGTCTGCGGCTGACATAAATGATTCGAGGAACATCGGGCCAAAGCCGAATACGCAGAGAGCCAGGCCGAGGATCGCGAGGACCAGGAACGACAACTTGAAGGAACCGCCTTCATCTGAACCGCCATTGCCTCTCTCCCAGACCTTTATGGCGCCGTTTGAATCGATCAAAGGCAGCGAAAGCCTTACCGCTTGCATCATATACGCGGCGGACTCTCTTTCGCGGTCGCTCTCGCAGTGCTCATTGTGCTTCAGCAGCAGCTTGTCCACTTCGTTTTCGAGGACGCGTACGGCTTTGTCCGCGCTTCCTGCCGCGGCAAGCTCAGTCAAAAGCTTGTCTTTATCTTTTTCCAGTAAATCTGTCATTTTCATAATGCTCTCATCCTTGCGGCAACGCCGTTATTACTGATGAGAACATTATACGGCAAACATGACTTTTTCTGCAATAAATACGAGCGGAGGGACTATTGCTGTCCGCCTTTTTGTATGGTAAACTCACATAGAAATTGAAAAAACGGAAGGAAAAAGGAGATGGCAAAGAACAGATATGGAAAAATGCAGGGCGGAATGCAGGGCAATGCGCAGTACAACCGTCCGTCCGGAGGTTATCAGAAGAACCTCTATAAACAGCAGATAAACACAGCAGGCGTAAAGCAGCCTAAGGGCATCGACCAGAAGACTTTCAGAAACATTGCCATAGCCATCGGCGTGGTATGGCTCGTCGCGTCAGTCCTGCTGATCCTTAAGATGAAATGGTGGGGACTTCTCATTTCGATGCTGGTCGGAGTCGCGGTAGTAGCGGGAGGCTACTTCTTCATCCAGTATAAGGAAAAAGAGATCATCAAGTACTACAAGCAGATCGGCATGAGTGAAGAGATGTATATCAAGGAGCTCAGAAAGAGAAACGTAGACAAGAAGCAGATCGATCAGGTAAGGAAGACATGGAGGAAAGTACAGATCGACCCTGTAGTCGGTGGCGCCCCAAGTACCGGAGGATCAAAGAACAGCAAGAAAAAATGATCCTGAATAACGGATAAAAAAGACCTCGCACATAAGCGCGAGGTCTTCTTTTGTTGTGATCGACTCGATCCGGATAACGACTTTGCCTTAAGCCTTCTTAGCCTTCTTGTCAGGCAGGTTGTCGTCGTATGCGCCGGACTGTCTTCTTTCCCAGAAGTCCTTTGTCTCTTTGGCAACAACGCCGGAGAGAGCAAACAGAGCAACCAGGTTAGGGAATGCCATCAGACCGTTCATCAGGTCGGCGAAGTCCCAAACAACTCCCAGAGGCAGGAAAGGTCCGATAGCTACAGCAGCTACATAGAGCCATCTGTAAGCCTTCAGAGCGCCCTTGTTTCCGTTTGTGAAGTAGTCGAAGCATCTCTCAGCATAGTAGTCCCAACCGAGGATGGTGGAGAATGCGAAGAGTGCGAGGCATGTAGCGAGGATCACATAACCAACGATTGCCGGCCATGGGAATCCATTTCCGAATGCCCACATTGTAACTTCTACACCCTCGAGACCCTGCTCGTGAGCACCTGTCATTACTACGCAGAGACCTGTCATTGTGCAGATAACGATTGTGTCGAGGAATGTACCTGTCGAGGATACCATGCCCTGACGTACGCACTCCTTTGTCTGTGCAGCAGCAGCAGCGATAGGAGCGGAACCAAGACCGGCTTCGTTCGAGAAGATACCTCTCGCAACACCCTTCTGCATAGCCAGCAGGAATGCGCCCATTGCGCCGCCTGCAGCAGCTCTGAGTCCGAATGCTCCTGCGATTACCTCTACCAGAGCGTGACCGAGGTTACCGATGTTGAAGAAGAATACGAGCAGAGCGGATACTACGTAGAGTACCATCATTGCAGGTACGATTTTCTCAGTAACCTGAGCGATTCTCTCGATACCACCAACGATTACGGCGATTGTGCCGGCTGTGATGATGATAGCAGCGATAACCTTTACCCAGGACTGATCAGCACCGAATGCTGTGAAAGCAACCTTTGTTGCGCCTACTTCTGTAGCAACCTTGTTGATGGCGTTTACGATACCGTTAACCTGTGTGGATGTTCCGATACCGAGCGCACCAGCGAGTGCTCCGAAGAGTGCGAACAGCTTGCCGAGCCATTTCCACTTAGGGCCCATGCCCTTTTCAATGTAGTAGAAAGGTCCGCCGAGGATCGATCCGTCTTCCTTTACGTGTCTGTACTTAACAGCGAGAACACCTTCTGCATACTTTGTAGCGATTCCGAAGAATGCCGCAAACTCCATCCAGAAGAGGGCTCCAGGACCGCCGCCCATGATAGCTGTGGATACACCTACGATGTTTCCTGTACCTACCGTAGCAGCGAGAGCTGTTGTCAGAGCACCGAAGCTGGATACGTCTCCCTCTGCGCCTTCTTCGTTATTAACGGCGTATCTGAGGGAGAGGCCGAGCCTTCTCTGAGGGTGGAACTTGGTTTTAACGGACAGGAGAATACCTACAACGATGATGAGAACCATCATTACGGTACCCCATACAAGACCGTCTAACCAGCCTATAAATTCACCAACGCTCATAAAAAAACCTCCTTGAAAAACAACAATAACATATAGAGATTGTCTGTACTAGTTCAGATCGACGAACATAGTACCCCAATCTGAATCTATACATTTAAATTCTAATGTGTAGGTTTTGTGATGTCAAACAAAAACATCGTCAATTAATTGTCATTCATAGCCCGCAAAACATAAAGCATTGATTTTTCAACAATTTGATTTTTCAACGCTTTCCTTAAGTTTTTTTTAAGTACAAAACAGCAACGGGCCTTGGGTTCCATGCAGCTTATTTTATGGAAATAACGCGCCATAAATGATATAATCTTTCAGTTATCGGCGGAATGAGGCCGGGGCATTTGCAAGGCGGTGCCCGCACCTGATCCCACCGGTCGAATCAGATCAAAAATCCAAAGAAGGGGGATCGTTTTTAAATGGAAGATAATTACAGACCTTATCTTGAAAGCATCGAGTCGGTGCTCGATGAAACAGGCTCCTGCGCTCAGGGCCTGACAACGGAGAAAGCCTCGTCAAAGCTTGAGGCTGACGGACCAAACAAATTAATAGAGGCAAAGAAGAGAAGCAGTATCGCCAGATTCTTCGATCAGATGAAGGATCCGATGATCATAATACTTCTTGTGGCGGCAGCTCTTTCACTGGTCACATCGCTGTACCAACATGAGAACCCGTCAGATGTCTTCATCATTCTGTTCGTAGTCGTTCTCAATTCGGTGCTCGGCGTAGTACAGGAGAACAAAGCTGAGGAAGCCATTGAGGCACTTAAGCAGATGACCGCTGCCAGATCCAAGGTGCTGCGCGACGGGCAGATCGTAAGCATAGAGAGCAGCGAACTCGTCGTTGGCGATGTAGTTCTGCTTGAAGCCGGAGACAGCATCCCTGCCGACGGACGCCTTATAGAAGAAGCGTCCATGAAGGTAGAGGAAGCCGCCCTGACGGGAGAATCGGTACCTGTCACCAAGACGGCAGAGGCGCTGGAACTTGGCAAAAACGCAAAGGACATTCCTCTCGCTGACAGACGCAACATGGTCTACATGGGAAGCACTGTGGTATACGGCAGAGGCAAGGCCGTGATAACTGCAACGGGAATGTCGACCGAGATGGGCAAGATAGCTGATGCTCTCGCGCAGGCGGAAGAAGAACTGACGCCGCTTCAGATAAAGCTGGCTCAACTCTCACGCATTCTCACCAAGCTGGTCATCGGTATCTGCCTCTTCATCTTCGCTCTTGGCGTAGTGAAGGCAGGAAGACTCAGCATGGATGTCATGATAGACACCTTCATGCTGGCCATATCGCTGGCGGTGGCCGCGATACCGGAGGGACTTGTCGCGGTAGTGACCATAGTCCTTTCCATCGGAGTCACCAAGATGTCGCGCAGGAACGCGGTCATAAGGAGGCTGACCGCCGTAGAGACACTGGGCTGCGCCCAGGTCATATGCTCGGACAAAACGGGTACGCTTACACAGAACAAGATGACTGTCGTGGACTACGCGGGACACGACAGAGACGTACTTGCTGCTGGGATGGCTCTTTGCTGCGACGCGGAGCTTAAGGTCACGGATGGAGTGGAAGAAGTAGTGGGCGAGCCGACGGAAGCGGCCCTCGTCGCTTATGCTTCAGAACAGAACCTGCCTAAGAATGAACTGGTCGATCTGTTCCCTCGCTTGGGCGAGGCACCGTTTGACTCGGGCCGCAAGATGATGTCTACTGTTCACAAGAACAACGACATGGATGCACCTGCGGGTCTGGACACAGAACTTGACAGGCTCATCGCTAAGTCCGAATACGTACAGTTCACAAAGGGCGCGCCTGATGTTGTGCTGCGCCACAGTACTCATATACTGACAGACCACGGTGTAGAGCCTATGACAGAAGAGTTAGAGGCCAACGTCAGGAGAGACAACGCGAGAATGGCCGGAAAGGCCCTGCGCGTGCTCTCGCTGGCGGTGCGCGTCTATCACGAGAGACCTAACGACTTCAGCGACAAGGCTCTGGAGCACGACCTCATATTTGTCGGACTCCTGGGCATGATAGACCCTATCAGACCTGAGGTAAAGGACGCGGTCGCAGAATGCCGCACGGCAGGCATCAGGCCTATCATGATCACCGGCGACCAGCTCGACACGGCTGTTGCCATTGCCAAGGACCTCGGCATGATCGACAGCGCGGACGACGCCATACTGGGATCCGCTCTTGATGACATGAGCGATGAGGAGCTCCTCAACAAGGTAGGCACCTACTCGGTATACGCGAGGGTGCAGCCTGAGCATAAGGTAAGAATAGTTAAGGCGTGGCGCGCGCACCGCATGGTAACGGCCATGACGGGCGACGGCGTCAATGACGCGCCAGCCATAAAGTCCGCCGACATCGGAGTCGGAATGGGCATCACGGGTACGGACGTAACAAAGAACGTCGCCGACATGATACTTGCCGACGACAATTTCGCGACCATAGTTTCGGCCGTTGAAGAGGGACGCCGCATCTACTCGAATATCCGTAAATGCATACAGTTCCTGCTGGCGACCAATATATCCGAGGTGCTCTCGATACTGATCGCGACAATACTCGGGTTCACCATCCTGAAGCCTGCTCACCTGCTTTGGATCAACCTGATCACAGACTCGCTGCCGGCTCTTGCACTCGGCATGGAGGAAGGCGAAGGCGCCGCTATGAAGCAGAGGCCTAGGAGCGCACGCGAGGGAGTCTTCGCGGGCGGCATGGATGTGGACATCCTCTATCAGGGCGGAGTCACGACTCTGCTGGTCCTGGTGTCTTACTTCGTAGGCGAGTTCATCCAGACCGGACAGTGGCACATCGTGGCCAGCAACGACGGCATCACCATGGCGTTCCTGACAATGTCAATGTGCGAGATATTCCACTCGTTCAACATGAGATCGCGCAGGCAGTCCGTATTCAAACTGACAAGACAGAACGGATGGCTCTGGGGTTCGGCAGCCGTAGCCATGCTGCTGACAACGACAGTAATAGAGATACCTGCCCTGGCGAGACTGTTCGAATTCACTACCATAGATCTCAAGGAGTACGGTATCGCGGTGGGACTCGCGATCCTGATCATTCCGATCGTAGAAATAGTTAAAGCATTCCAGAGAGCTGCGGCCCGCAGGAAAGGCGAAGAACTCAGAAGCTAAAGGCCGTAAGCAACTATATGAAAGAAGATAAGGACACTCTACAAGTTAATGAAGAAGCGCCTCAGAAGAGGGATTCCGACAGGCTCGGGACAGAACCGGTACATCCGCTGCTGCTGAAGATGTCAGCGCCTCTGGCGATATCGATGTTCGTCATGGCTCTTTACAATATCGTGGATTCGATATATCTGGGCCATTACAGCACGGATTCTTTGACGGCAGTCTCATACTGCTTCCCGTTCCAGAACCTCAACATAGCGTTCGGAATAGGTACAGCTGTCGGTATGAGCGCCCTGCTTTCGAGATACCTGGGCGCCAAGCAATACGACAAGGCGGACAAGGTAGCGCATAACGGATTCATCCTGGCCGCGATAAACTACGTCATATTCTTCATCGTAGGCTGCTTCGCGGGACCTATCATGGATCTGATCACGGCAGAAAGCACCAACGCCATGATAATCTCCGAGGGCACAGCGTATCTTCGCATAACCCAGTGGCTCTCGATAGCGCCTATGATGCAGTCGATGTTTGAAAGGCTGCTTCAGGGCACGGGCAAGACCAACTACATTTTCTATATGCAGGTGTCCAGCACCGTGTTCAACGCCATAGTAGACCCTATCCTCATCTTCGGCTTCTTCGGACTGCCGGCGATGGGAGCAAAGGGAGCGGCGATCACCACGGTATTCGGACAGATACTCGGCTGCATACTGGGATTCACGTTCAACAGGAAGTTCAACAAAGAGGTGTCGCTCTCGATACACAGGCTGCGCCCGCACTGGCAGAGCATGAAGGATATCTATAGGATAGGCATCCCGTCCATAGTCCTGCAGTCGGTCGGAGCCGTGATGAACTTCAGCCTCAACAAGATACTCGCGGCATTCTCGGATCTGGCGGTCACGACATTCGGCGTGTACTTCAAGCTGCAGAGCTTCGTGTTCATGCCGCTCTTCGGAATGAACAACGCCTCGGTGCCTATCATCGCGTACAACTACGGCGCGGACAGAAGGGACAGGCTTGAGAAGGCAATGAGCATAGGCGCCAGATACGGCATCGGAGTCATGTCCGCGGGTACGCTGATCTTCTGGATCTTCCCTGAGGAACTGATGGCCCTGTTCAACGCGCCGCCTGAGATGGTATCGATGGGAGTAGTGGCGCTTCACATCATATCGCTCAACTTCCCGTTCGCGGGATACGCGATCATGAGGGGTGCGGCTTTCCAGGCGCTTGGCAAGAGCGTATACAGCATGTACATCTCGCTGGTGAGACAGCTGCTCATCATAATCCCTTGCGCGTATATCTTCGCTAAGATAGGCGGAGTCGACATGGTATGGTGGGCGTTCCCGTGCGCTGAGGTCGCAGGAGTTACGATGTCCATCATCTTCACGAAACGCATAAGAAAGAATATAATAAGCAAAATGACACCGCGCGACGCTGAAGGAAATCCAATAGAAGCATGACGGAAAAGGAAAAGATCAGAAAAGAAATAAAGGAGAAGCTGAAAGCAACGAGCGAGGATTACCGCAAAGAGGCTTCTGCAAAGATCGCCCTGAATGCTCTGAATATCCCTGAGATGAAAGAGCAGAAAAGGACGGGTTTTCTGGGGCTCAAAAAGACGGAAAAGACCGTTCTCGCGTACTGCTCTGTCGGAAATGAGCCGTCTACTCTGGCGCTCATTGACAGCCTTCTGAAGTCGGGCAAAAAGGTATGCCTGCCGCTTTGCACCGACCTTGATGAAGAGGGACACAGGACAGGAGCCTTCGACGCAATGGAGGCGCGCGTAATAACGAGCTTTGATGATCTGACCGCCGGGGCATACGGCATCCCGGAACCTAAAGCGGATACCGAACTCGTGCCGGCTGAAGAGATAGACATAGTCATACTGCCGTGCGTAGGCTGCGACAGGCAGTGCAGACGCATAGGCCACGGCGCTGGTTACTATGATAAATACCTCACAACGGTGAGAAGGGATTGCTTCACAATGGTGCTGTGCTATGAGGAAGCTCTGGCAGATGAACTGCCGGCAGAAGAGCACGATGTGCCGGCCGACGCGGTCGTTACCGAAAAGACGGTCTATCGATGGCGAAGGTAAGCATGACCGATGAAGCAGATATAACCGGAAAAGGATAGAGATAAAGGAAGGACAAAATGGCTGATAAAAAGAAAAAGATTATGCTTACGGGCGACCGTCCGACAGGCAGACTGCATATAGGACATTATGTTGGATCGCTGAGGCAGAGACTCGAGCTTCAGGAAGATCCAAGCTACGAGAAAGTATTTGTAATGATCGCGGACGCTCAGGCGCTGACCGACAACTTCGACAATCCGAAGAAGGTCAGAGAGAGCGTGTTCCAGGTGGCGCTCGACTACCTGTCAGTAGGCCTCGATCCTAAAAAGACTTACATGTTCATACAGTCCGAGGTGCCGCAGCTCCACGAGCTCACGGTATACTACATGAACCTCGTCACGGTCTCGAGAGTCCAGAGGAACCCGACCGTAAAGGCTGAGCTGAAGATGAGGGGCTTTGAGGGAGAGAGCGTACCGGTGGGATTCTTTACCTACCCTATAAGCCAGGCGAGCGACATCACGGCGTTCAAGGCTACCATCGTACCGGTGGGCGAAGACCAGGAGCCGATGCTTGAACAGTGCAGAGAGATCGTAAGGTCGTTCAACAGAACATACAACTGCGACGTGCTGGTCGAGCCTGAGATCTATCTCCCGCCGAACGAGGCCTGTCTCAGACTGCCGGGCACCGACGGCCAGGCAAAGATGTCCAAGTCGCTCGGAAACACCATATACCTCTCAGATGATGAGGAGACTCTGCGCAAGAAGGTAATGTCGATGTTCACAGACCCGGGACACCTCAGGGTGGAGGATCCGGGAAAGGTCGAAGGAAACACCGTATTCACTTACCTCGACGCTTTCGTGAAGCCGGACTCGTTCGGGAAGTTCCTGCCTGAATACAAGGATCTCGATGAACTCAAGGCTCACTACCGCAGGGGCGGACTCGGCGACGTGAAGGTGAAGAAGTTCCTCTTCGCGGTGCTGAACGACTTCCTCGCTCCGATCAGAGAGAGAAGAGCATATTTCGAAGCTCATCCGGATGAGGTCATCGCGGCTCTTACAGAGGGGACCAACGAGGCCAGAAAGACGGCTGAACAGACGCTCAGCGAGGTCAAGAAGGCCATGCAGATCGACTACTTCAACCAGTGGGCTGAGGAGTACGGCAAATAGAAAAGCACACGCGGTCCGGGCCATGCGGTCCCGGATCTTTTGCTGTCTGAATCCATGGAATCTTCACACGTTCTACGAAAAAACCTCTGTAGGCGGTGCTACAATTTCTATGTCATGATAAAGAGGGTAACAGGGTTACATTACAGTCCTGTCGGGGGCGCGGCCGTCATGACCGAACGCCTGGCAAGAAGCATAAAGGCAATGCTGGATGACTGCAGTCCGGAAGACATCACCGTTGAGTGCCATGACCTGCTGAAAGAACAGGCAGCCGGCATCAAGGTGGATGAGGAGACTGTGGTCGTTATCGGCATGCCTGTTTACGTTGGGAAAATCCCGCTGCCGGCCGCTGAGACGTTAAGGAAAATCGCGGGCAACGGAGCAATAACCATCACGTCCGTTTCGTATGGCGGGAGATCATACGGCAACGCCCTCTTTGAACTCAAGAGCCTGGCAGAGGACTGCGGCTTCAGACCTATAGGTGCGGGAGCCTTTCTTATAAGCCGTATGGCCAGAAGGGGCGGAGCGCACGGGTTTGCCGTGGCCCCGGATACCGAGGCCATGTCTGAATTCAGCAAGGCAGCAGCCGCAAAGATCAGAAGACTGGCGGGCTGCGAGATAGAAGATCTGAAGATAAAGCCGGCGCCGCTCGAGGTAAGCGGAAAGATGCCGGTACACAAGATAAGCCGCATATCGCCTAGGGCGGCCGCAGCTGCTCAAAAGGTGATAGAAAGGGCTAGTCTGCTGAAAAGGCATTCGGAGTGGTTTTTATAGGCATTTTGGCCTGATTGTATACAAAATGGCCTAAAAATAGCTAAATTTGATATACGGGACGTGACGTCTCGGAAGCCGCAATATAGGGGTGCTTCCGCGGGGAGGCACCCTATTTTAGTGCCAAAACTGTTTTAAACACTGAAAACACAAGCAAATGAAGCAGGTTAACGATTGACATGAGAGGTGCAGTTCTTTTAAAATACATGTATACATTTTCACCGGTTTACGGAGGTTCTACAGATGAGGAAAGTAAATGAAGTAGAAGAGGCTCCAACAAGGGGTACCCGCCTTAACGAAAGGACAAACCTTCTTGAGATGGAAAACTATCACTATGAGGTGCAGGACATACCGGATCCTAACCTTCTGCGTGAATTTTTTGAATATACAGAAGTACCGAAGGTCGGCTTCAACTTCAGAACCAGCCCTTACGGCATGCCTGACCAGGTCTACATCACAGACTCGACCTTCCGTGACGGCCAGCAGTCCAGAGAGCCATACACCACCAGGCAGATCGTGGACATCTTTAAGATGATGTCAAAACTCTCGGGCCCTAAAGGCATAATCAGACAGACAGAGTTCTTCACTTACTCAGACAGAGACAAGGAAGCGATCAGGGCGTGCCAGGATCTCGGCCTTGAGTTCCCGCAGATCACTACATGGATCAGGGCAAAGAAAGAGGACTTCAAGATCGTCAAGGAGATGGGCGTCAAGGAGACGGGCATACTTACCAGCTGTTCCGATTATCACATCTTCTATAAGCTGGGTATGACTCGCAGGCAGGCGATGGAGCATTACCTGTCAGTAGTTCATGACGCTTTTGAAGCCGGCATCACACCGCGCTGCCACCTCGAGGATATTACGAGAGCGGATTTCTACGGTTTTGTAGTTCCATTTGTCAGCGCTATACAGGACATGGCCCGCGAGGCCAAGATGCCTGCCAAGATAAGGGTCTGCGACACGATGGGCTATGGCGTTCCTTATCCGGGCGTCGCTCTTCCGAGATCGGTCTCGGGCATCATCTACGGTCTCCACGAATACGCGGGAGTGCCGAGCGAATGTCTCGAGTGGCACGGACACAACGATTTCTACAAGGCTGTACCGAATGCGGCCACAGCGTGGCTCTACGGCTGCGGCGCGGTCAACTGCACTCTCTTCGGCATAGGCGAGAGGACGGGCAATATCCCTCTCGAAGCCATGGTCTTTGAGTACGCGCAGCTGAAGGGAACACTCGACGGCATGGATACGACGGTCATCACGGACCTTGCCAGATACTATGAGCAGAAGGTCGGATACATGCTGCCTGCGCAGACTCCGTTCGCCGGTGCCAACTTCAACGTGACAAGAGCAGGCATACACGCCGACGGTCTTCTCAAGAACGAAGAGATATATAACATTTTTGATACTGAAAAATTCCTTCACAGACCGCCGCTGGTAAATATCAGCCAGAGCTCAGGAGCAGCCGGCATCGCCCACTGGCTCAACACGAGCTACCGCCTGCAGGGCGACAAGATGGTGGACAAGCACAGCGCTGTCGTCATCTATATAAAGGACTGGGTCGACGCGGAGTACGCCTCCGGCCGTGTGGCTGAGATAGGCGCGAATGAGATCCACAATAAGGTCAATGAGTTCATGACGACGCAGGGCTAAGGAGTACGATGATGGGGAAGACAATAGCACAGAAGATAATCGAAGAACATCTGCTGAGCGGCGAGATGGTAAAGGGCTCTGAGATAGGCCTTCGCATCGATCAGACCCTGACCCAGGACGCGACCGGCACTATGGCGTATCTTGAATTCGAGTCCATGGGCATCCCGAGAGTGAAGACGGAGCGCTCGGTCGCGTATATTGACCACAACACTCTGCAGTCGGGTTTCATGAACGCTGACGATCACAGATATATACAGACAGTAGCAGCCAAGCATGGCATCTGGTATTCGAGGCCGGGCAACGGCATCTGCCATCAGGTGCATTATGAGAGGTTCGGTGTGCCGGGCAAGACGCTTATAGGCTCCGACTCGCACACGCCGACAGGCGGGGGCCTCGGTATGCTGGCCATGGGTGCCGGGGGCATGGACGTCGCAGTCGCCATGGGAGGCGGAGCGTACTACATCCCGATGCCCGGCATGATGAAAGTAGAGTTGACCGGCCGTCTGACAGACGGGGTCAGCGCCAAGGACGTCATACTTGACGTCCTCAGGCAGCTGAGCGTCAAAGGCGGCGTAGGTTATATAGTAGAATATGCGGGCCCGGGTGTTGAGACGCTCAGCGTGCCTGAGCGCTGCACCATCACAAACATGGGTGCAGAGCTTGGCGCCACTACCTCCATCTTCCCGAGCGACGCAACAACGAAAGCGTTCCTTGAGGCGCAGGACCGCGGCGCGGACTGGAAGCCTATCGCGAGCGATCCGGACGCGGAGTACGACAAGGTCATCAGCGTGGACCTTTCCGCACTCAGACCTCTGGCAGCCTGCCCGCACAGCCCTGACAACGTAAAGCCTGTCAGTGAGCTTACGGACATCAAGGTCGATCAGGTCTGCATAGGATCGTGCACCAACTCATCCCTCGCGGACATGCTGAAAGTCGCGTCTATGCTCAAGGGCAGACAGATAGCTAACAGTGTGAGCCTTTCCATATCCCCGGGATCGAGGCAGGTGTTCTCGATGCTTGCGGAATGCGGAGCGCTCACCGACCTTATAGACGCGGGAGCCAGGGTGCTGGAATGTGCTTGCGGACCGTGCATAGGAATGGGATTCTCCCCTAACTCGGCGGGAGTATCGCTGCGTACGTTCAACCGTAACTTCCTCGGACGCTCCGGTACCAAGGACGGACAGGTCTATCTTGCTTCCCCTGAGACAGCCGCGGCATCCGCTCTGACGGGACACTTCAAGGACCCTGCGGAGTCAGGTCCTAAGGCTGATGTCTCCATATATGACGTTCCTGAAAAGTTCAGGATAAACGACAGCGGAATCATCGCCCCTCTCGATGAAGAGGCGGCAAAGGACGCCGAGGTCATCAAGGGACCTAACATCAAACCGTTCCCGGAGACTGCGCCACTGGCAGACGGGATAGACGCGCATGTCGTTCTCAAGACGGCCGATAACATCACGACCGACCACATAATGCCGGCCGGCTCAAAGATACTGCCGTACAGATCCAACATCCCTTACCTCTCGCAGTTTTGCTTTGAGGTAGTGGACCCTGAATTCCCTGAGCGCGCCAAGGCGTCGGCTCCGGGCATCATAGTCGGCGGAGAAAACTACGGCCAGGGCTCATCCCGTGAGCATGCCGCGCTCGTTCCGCTCGCGCTTGGCATCAAAGCCGTGGTAGCCAAGTCCTTCGCGCGCATACACGCGGCCAACCTTGTGAACGCAGGCATACTGCCTCTCATCTTTGAGAACGAGAGCGACTACGACCTGGTACAGCAGGATGACTCTCTGGTACTGACGGACATCCACGCAGGCCTGAAGGAGAACAGGCTGACCGCCAAGGTCATGCGGCGGACTGAATACGGACTGGCAGACGGATCTGCCGCTCTGACAGAGGTCGCGGAGATACCGCTGACCATGCAGCTGGCGGACAGACAGAAAGACATGCTGCTTGCAGGCGGACTGCTCAAATACACAGCCGGACTATGATCCGGCTTTTTTACTTCTTTTAAAGTTCATTTAAGAATCGGGGGCTATTTTTACTTCTTTTAAAGTTCATTTAAGAATCGGGGGCTATCATTTCGATGTAAGAACGAAATACAAGGAGGTAGCCGAAGTGAAAACAAAGGTAAAGACTATACTGGCGATAATATTGAGCGGGATGATGGCAAGCGGCCTCTGTGCCTGCGCGGAGCAGACCGCGGAAGAGGCAACAGCTTATCTGACCAAGGATGACATCACAGTCAATGAGACTTTCTCAGATGACAGCGACGGCGGACACGCCATAGAAGTCAGCGGTGAAGAAAAAAGCTATTCCAACATAGGTGTGACCAAGACAGGAGATGCCGATGGCGACGAGGCGGATTTCTACGGTGAGAATTCAGCTGCCTTCGCGACAGAAAAAGGCTCGCTGACAATAACGGATTCGCTCATCGAGACAAACGGCAGACACGCCAACGCGGTTTTCTCATACGGTGAGGGCACTGTGGTCAACATCTCCGATTCGGTGATCGAAACTCAGGGCGACTGCTCGGGCGGTCTTATGACGACGGGCTGCGGTACAATGAACGCGGAGAATCTGACTATCAATACATCAGGCAGGTCATCAGCGGCGATAAGATCTGACCGCGGAGGCGGAACGGTGACAGTAACGAAGGGCTATTATAAGACCAATGGCATGGGTTCGCCTGTCATCTACTCCACAGCGGACATCACAGTGAACGACGCCTACATGGAGTCGACCGCTTCGCAGGGAGTCGTCGTAGAGGGCAAGAACTCCGTGACGCTCAATAATGACACGCTGGTTGCCGCCGACAACAATACAAAGAACAGCGACAAATCCGACTCATATCAGGCTGTCATGATCTATCAGTCGATGTCAGGTGACGCGGCTGAGGGCACATCGTCATTCACGGCAAACGGAGGCAGCATCACAAACAAAAAGGGTGACATCTTCTTCGTGAACAATACGGCGACTGAGATCAGCCTCTCCGGAGTCGAGATCACAAACGAGGACGCAGAGGGACTCTTCCTCAGAGCGCAGGCAGCCGGCTGGGGCAGTGAAGGATCCTACAGCGGCAAGGTCAACATGACCGCATCCGGCCAGACCATCAACGGCAGTATGCTGGTTGATGATGTATCGACGCTGAACCTCTACCTGAAGGACAGCTCTTCGTTCAACGGAGCCATCGACACGGACGGACAGAGCGGCGACGTATATGTCGAGATCGAAGACGGCAGCACATGGAAGCTGACAGCCGACTCATATGTATCCGGACTCACCGTGGGCAAGGGATCCGCGATAGACCTTAACGGGCACAAACTCTATGTGGACGGCAAAGAGCATACAGCCGGATCCGCTTCGACGGGCGAGGCGTTCGACATAAGCACGGGGAACGGCTCCGGCGGAGCACCTGATGGCATGCCGGGAGGAACACCGCCGGACGGAGAACCTCCTGAGAAACCGGATGGCAGCGGCGGCCCGGGAGGGACACCTCCAAGCGGAAATCCACCGGAAAAACCGGACGGCAATAACTAATCGAAAGAAGACGGGCCAATGGGCCTGTCTTTTATTGCCTGATTGTGGCTGATTCCAGATATTTAGGTCAAAATGACAAATATTTTAATAAATTTGTCAGATATACTTGACAGTTTGCCATTGAGGGTATATCCTGCTCTCGCAAGGGCGGAAAAGGACGCCGTCCACAAAGGAGGAAGAAGAATAGCCGAAGCGCACAGACAGGAGGACGCATATGAAAAACCTTAAGATGAAATCAGCTCGCGTCGCCAGAGATCTGTCACAGCAGCAGCTGGCCGATCTCATCGGTGTTTCCAGGCAGACTATAAGCGCGATAGAAAAAGGCGACTACAACCCCACTATCAACCTGTGCATAGCGATATGCCGTGAGCTTGGCAAAACTCTTGATGAGCTCTTCTGGGAAGATTAAAATAAGTCTGTGGCCGGTATGGCCATGAGATGTAAGCAGGAGCCATGGGATGGATAAAGAGATAAGAAAACAGATAGATCAGGCAGCGGAGCAGTTCCGCGAGATGCTGGCAGAGCAGTATGAGAGAAACGAGCGGATGGCTGCCGGTGAAGGATCCGGTGGAGCAGCCGGTAAAGCGAAGACCGTTATCGGCCTTGCGCCGGGAGACGGCATCGGTCCTGTCATTATGGACGAGACGAAGGACGTGCTTGAAAAGCTGCTGGCGGATGAGATAGCAGGCGGCAAGGTGGAACTGCGTGAGATCACGGGCTTCACTCTCGAGGAGAGACTCGCGGCAGGCGAGACAGTACCTGCGAATGTACTTGCTCAGATGGAAGCCTGTGATGTGATACTCAAGGGACCTACCACCACGCCTAACGCTGCGATGGGCGGCAAGAACCTGGAGAGCGCCAATGTTTTCCTTCGCAAGAAGTTCGATCTTTTCGCGAACGTAAGACCGGTAAAGCTGCCTGCTGAGGGCATCGACTGGACGTTCTACAGAGAGAATACGGAAGGCGAGTACGCTCTCGGAAGCCGCGGCATCAGGCTGGGAAGCGGAGCAGGCGAAGGCCTCTCCGTCGACTTCAAGGTAACTACTTCGGAGGGGACCCGCAGGATAGCGAAGGCCGCGTTCGACTTTGCCCGCGCAAACGGGAAGAAGCGCGTATCGGTAGTCACCAAGGCTAATATAATGAAGAAGACCGACGGCGATTTCCAGAGCATATGCCTGGATGTCGCAAAGGACTATCCGGAGATAGAAACTGACACATGGTTCGTGGACATCATGGCCGCCAACCTGGTGAACAAGGATATAAGGAGCAGCTTCGAAGTGTTTGTTCTGCCGAATCTTTACGGAGATATCATCACGGATGAGGCGGCGCAGATACAGGGCGGAGTCGGTACAGCCGGTTCTGCAAATATAGGAACAGGCATGGCGATGTTTGAGGCCATACACGGAAGCGCCCCGCGAATGGTCGCTGATGGCATAGCGCATCTGGCCAATCCGGCAAGTCTCATGACTGCTGCGGTGATGATGCTGCGTCACATAGGGCTGGCCGACAAGGCCGCTGTGCTTGAAGCAGCTGTCAAAAAAGCGGATGGGATGATAGGCGCGGAGATGACCGGATTCCAGGGAGGAAAGACCTGCAGAGAATTCGCGGACATCGTCAGAAGCAATATCTAAAAGGAAGAAAATGGAACTGACCGAAAAAGACCCGTCCGGCGCCGGAAGGCGCCGGCAGAAGACTTACAAATACAGACTGATACTTGAAGGGGCCCTGATAGGACTTATAACAGGGGCCCTTATTTCTGTGTTCAGGCTGATGCTTACGGGAGCCGACACAATAAGGGACTGCATGGTGGAGTTCGCGGGTTCCGGGGCGGGACATGCACTCATCATAGCTCTCATACTGATCGCCGTAGCGGCAGTCATCACGGTGCTGCTGGTGATAGAGCCGGATATCACCGGTTCGGGAATCCCTCAGGTGGAGGGCGAGCTGCGCGGACAGAAGGACATGAACTGGCGGAGGGTGATCGCTGCCAAGATGGCGGGGTGCGCCCTCGCCATTGGAGGCGGGCTCGCGCTTGGGCGAGAGGGCCCGAGCATACAGATAGGAGCCATGGTAGGCAAGGGATTTGCGCGGGCCAGGCGCACCCCGCTCACAGAAGAGCGTCTGCTCCTCACATGTGGAGCCGGAGCCGGACTTTCGGCAGCCTTTGGCGCTCCTCTGGCAGGAGCCATATTCAGCCTTGAAGAACTGCATCGCAATTTCTCAGCGGAGGTACTGCTGACCACCATGGCAGCAGCCGCGGCAAGCGACTTCGTTACGGCCAATATACTTGGCCTGACACCTGTGTTCGGCTTTGAGGTGGAGCACGGACTGCCGCTGAAGTATTACTGGGCGGTCATTTTTCTGGGACTCATACTGGGTGTATTCGGCGCTGTATATAACAGGACCATCGACTTCATGCAGAACATATCCGAAAAGGCCGGTAAGGCATTCGCGGATCTTGTGTGCGGGATAGCCGGAAAGACTCCGGCGCTCATTAAGGACGGACTCCATCCGACCATCTTTGCGGCCAGAGCCGCGGCATTCGGCAGAGTGCTTTGCATGATGGCGCTTGCGTACGTCATGTATTTCGTTTATCCGGAAGTGCTCGGGAGCGGGAGTGGACTGGTAGGGCAGATCAGCCACGGCGAATACGCCTTAGGCGCCATTGCCCTGCTGCTTCTGGTCAAGTTCATATTCTCGACAGCGAGCTTCGGATCGGGCTCCCCGGGAGGAATATTCCTGCCGCTTCTGGTACTGGGCGCGCTCACCGGAGGCCTTTTCTCAAGACTGCTCGGCCTCGCGGGCGTCGACCAGACCTACATAACCGGCTTCGTGGTCGTCGCCATGGCCGGCTACTTCGCGGCCATAGTTCGCGCGCCTGTCACGGGCGTCGTTCTCATCACCGAAATGACCGGTGATTTCACGACGCTGTTGCCACTCGTGCTGACCGCACTCGTGGCCTACCTGACAGCGGAAGCTCTCGGAGTCAAACCTATATATACGCAGCTCCTCGAGCGCAGCATGGGCAGGCCTTCAGCCAGCCGCAGCGCGCTCCTCCGTGACAGAAAAACGGTCATCGACACAGAGGTCCACATCGGATCGCGCATGGACGGTGGTCATGTGGCTGACTTTGGCCTGCCTCTGGGCACGCTGATCGTATCCGTGACCCGGGGCGGCATAGAGATAATCCCGGACGGCAACACCATACTCCGGGGCGGAGATGAACTTGAGATACTCACAAGAGAAAACGACATAGCGGATGTCGAATCAATAGTCGACGAAGCCTGCCACGTCGTGGAAGCAGGCAGCCGTTAAGTGATATAATATCTAACATGCTTCAGAACTTTATCATCTGTGTAAACGCCGTCATTCCGTCGGCCATATATCTGCTCATCGGCATCCTTCTGAAGACTGCCGGTGTGGTAAGCGATGAAGACGTAAAGAAGTTCACCCGCGTGGTCTTCGTTACGCTTTATCCTTTTATTATGTTCGACAATCTCTACGGCAAGAACATCGGAGAAAACTTCGACCTGCTTCTTGTTATATACAGCGTTGTATTTACCTGCCTGCAGATAGCCATCACCTGGTTTGCCGTCAGCAGGCTCGTAAAGGAAGACCGCAACAAGGGTACGATGATACAGTCGGCGTTCCGCAGCAACATAATACTCATGGGGCTCCCGGTAGGCATAAACCTTTTCGGAAAAGGCAACGTCACTCAGGTGGCCCTGGTGATCTTATTCGTAGTGCCGATCTACAACGTCATGTCAGTAGTGGTGCTGGAGAGATTCAGAGGAGGCAAGGCCGACCTTGGCCGCACCGCAAAGAACGTGCTGAAGAACCCTATAATCCTGGGCGCCATCGCGGCGGGCATCGTGATGCTGATAGGCATAAAACTGCCGGTGCCTATAGAGCAGACCGTGAGCACACTGTCGGACTGCACGGCTCCGATCGCGATGATACTCCTGGGTGCGGCGCTCAACCTGAAGGGATTCAGCAGCGACAGAAAGAAGATCGCGTTCTGCGTCGCGTCTAAGATAATGATATGGCCTGCTATCGGGATCGCCGGAGCCGTCTGGCTGGGCATGAGGGACGTAGCACTCATAGCGGTGCTCCTGATGCTGGCTACGCCTACCGCCCTCGCGTCGTACGCGATGGCCGAGTCGATGGGCGGCAACGGGAGACTTGCCGGGGAGACTGTGGTCATATCCACTATCGGAGCGTGTTTCACCATGCCAGTGTGGCTTTTCATACTTAAGACCGCGGGCATGTTTTAAAGAGGGATATAAAGAGGGATAAATTGAGTCTGGAACTTGTCATCACCAGCGTTTTGCTGGGTGTCGGTCTGGCCATGGACGCGTTCAGCGTATCGCTCGCCAACGGTCTGGCTGATAAAAATATGAAAACAGGAAGAATGCTGACGATCGCCGGCACATTCGCGGGCTTTCAGTTCGCGATGCCGATGATTGGCTGGGTCTTTGTCCACACAGCGGAGAGCAAGCTTGAGTGGTTCAGCGGCCTGGTCCCGTGGATAGCTCTTCTGCTGCTTCTGTACATAGGAGGCAAGATGCTGAAGGAAGGCATCGAGGAAAACCGTGAGCCAAATGGCGGCGAGCAGGAGCAGGTAGGAGCCGGAGATCTCATCATGCAGGGCATCGCCACATCGATAGACGCACTCTCGGTCGGATTCACCATCGCGGCTTACAGCCTGCTGCAGGCCGTATCCGCATCGTTCATCATCGGGGCGGTGACGCTGATCATCTGCATGGCCGGTCTCAGGATAGGACAGAAACTCGGAACCGTGCTTGCCGGCAAGGCTTCGATCCTGGGCGGGATCATCCTGATCGGCATAGGTCTGGAGATCTGGATAAGGGGCGTATTCTTTTAATCTACAGATATCATTCTCATAAACATCACCATTTCGACATAATCGGAGACTATTATATGGGTGTAGAGAGAAAAACTCTGAAACCTCCATATAACATTTCCATATAATACCTAAGACAAAACGACAAAAGCGGTGGCACCAGGCCACCGCTTTTGTGTTGGTTTTTATTCTTTTAAAAGCCTTACTCCGTACGCAGCGCTACGACAGGGTCCTTGCGTGCAGCCATGCCTGACGGGATGAGTCCGGCTATGAACGTGAGGAATATGCTGATGAACACTAGCGCCACGCCTCCTGCCGCCGGCAGTATAGCCTTGAGCGCAGATATCTTCGTGAGACCTATCAGTATGTGGTTGATAGGTACCAGCAGTATCAGGCTCGCGCCTATTCCTATGATGCCCGCGCAGAGTCCGACGATGATGGTCTCCGCGTTGAATATGCGCGCGATGTCCTTCTTTGAGGCTCCGATCGCGCGGAGTATTCCGATCTCCTTGGTCCTCTCAAGGACGGAGATATATGTTATGACTCCGATCATGATCGAGGATACTATCAGCGAGATCGCCACGAATGCGATCAGCACGTAGCTTACCGCGTTGGTGATGTTCTTGACCGACTTGATCATGACTCCGGTGACGTCGGTGTAGCTGATGACCTTATCCTCATCACCATTATCCTGCATCTCCTGATTGTAGTCGTCTATAAACTTCAGGAACGCTTCCTTTGAATCAAAATCCTTGAGGTAGAACGACATCGCCTCCGGCTTCGCGAGATCCGCGTAGCCCAGCTTCCTGAGGTTGCGGTCGTAGTTCGTCTCCTGACCGCCCGAGACATAAGCCGTGATCAGCCTTGTGATCTCGTCCTCATTCATCTTCATGGTGAACGCGTCAGCTATGCCCTGAGGATCGACGTTGAACTGCTTGCCTACAGCCTCGGCCGCTTTGCCGAGCGCCGGCCCTACCACCTGAGCGTCCTGCATCATCTCTATGCCCTCGCCGTATTGCTTAACGCCCTTCTGGACCTCATCCGCATTCACGTACGGGTCGATAGTCGCGGCAAGAGCATCCCAGAGGTAGCCGTCGCCTTTTGCGACGATGTCCTTGATAGGCTGAAGCAGGGCAGGTATGGCCGGGTAAGGTACTCCCAAGGCAGCAAGCTTTGTGGCTAGGGCGGTATCGTCATTGTTCTTTGCTGCCTCCAGCAGCTCGTTGGCGTCCGCTTCTTCCGCTACTGTAACACCGGCTTCCGAAAGTGCGGCCAGCACGATGTTTGCCGGCTTCGTTTGCTCCTGGATATCAGGGCCTGCCTTTTGCAGCATTGTCCCGTATCCGCCAAGCAGAGGGTTCACTATCCTGGAGTGCTTTCCCTTATTCTGCGAATCCGCGAGAGCTTTTGATACGCTGTCGCTGTCGATCTTAAAGTTATCCGGATCTTTCGCTGCCTGCTCCTTCAGGTTGTCGATCATCTTGCTGCAGCCGGCCTTTGTGGCTTCGGTCACATCCTCCTGCACCTTTTCGGCTGAATCGTTCTTACTGAGATCCTTGATCTCTTTCTCCGCGATCTTCGCGATATCCTTCTGTATCGCGTTCGGATCTATATCACCGCCGAGTGCCTTTTTCAGCTTGTTCTCGTCGATGCTTATCATGTCCTCAAAGCCCAGACCCTCATCCGTCTTGTTGCGAATGGACTCAAAGGTCTTGCCGCTGAAGACGTCGGTGTTTTTGTTTTCTCTCTGTATCTTTACTATGTCGGACTCGGAGGCGTATTCGATCATATGGCGGGTCAGGAGCGGCAGGTAGCCGATACCCGAATCCATCGCGTTTGCCGCTGAGGCTTCCTTGGCGCAGACGATGCCGGTGATCTTAAGTTTCTCAGACCTGTTTATCAGATCTTCCATATAGGCGTTATCCTCTGTCATGTCCTCCCAGACGTCATATGAGGAATTGCGCTTGTATGTGTCGCATGAATGCACCAGGGCGAATTCCATTCCCAGGAAGTCGTCGTAGGTCCACTCGAGCTGTTCGCTGGTGTTCTCCACTTCCTCGCCGTTCATGACGTCGTTGATCATGTCCTTCAGCTCCTGAGGGTCGCGCAGACCGAGCGTATATACGATGTAGTCGTTCAGCTGGTCCTCGCTGTCGAGCACCATAAGAAGCTCGTTGTACTTCTCCGGCCATTTGCCGGCGAGCACCTTGTACTGCGACTTCAGGAGCTCTTCGTTGTCCATCATCTGGAAGAAGACGTCGCTGTTCATCATCGAGAAGTTGGACTGCTGGAAACCGCTCATGTACGACTGCATGATGGAACCCGGGCTTACGCGCAGCGGTCCGTACTCCATGTTGGTAGAGTAGATGTTGACCGTGAGACCGTACGAATAATCGTAGGCGTTGAACCAGTCGCCTATGGTATCGATGTTAGTGTCCACGCGTTCCTTGAACGCGGCGAGGTCGTTGGTGCCGACGCTTGCGAGCATGTCCGTCATGATGCGCTGCTCGTGGACCCTGTCGCCGGATGCCTCGCCCTCTGTGTCCTGGGCGTTGGCCATGAACGCGGCGATCATGGACGTCATGTCGGCGGTCTCAGCCTGTATGGTGAGAGGATAGGACGAAAGAGTGTCCTCCTCGAGTTTATCTATGTATGTCTGGAATCCGTGCGAGACGGAGAGTATCAGCGCTATGCCGATGATACCTATGCTGCCCGCGAACGCCGTGAGGAGAGTCCTGGCTTTTTTGGTCATCAGGTTGTTGAGTGAGAGGTGAAGCGCTGTCGCCATCGACATGGAGCGGTTGCGCCTGCCCGAAGCTCTCCCGTTTGTTTTGCGTCTTCTCGGAGCCGCCGTATCTGCGAGACCTGCAGCTTCTGCTGCCTCTGCAAGACCTGCCGCGCCTGCCACTGCCGGTACCGCTCCCACAAGAGACGCCGCGTTTACCGCGCCTGGTACGAAAGGATTGGAGTCGCTTATCACCTGACCATCGGACAGCCTGACTATCCTTGTAGAATAGGCCTCCGCCAGCTCAGGGTTATGCGTTACCATGATGACCAGCCTGTCAGCGGATATCTCCTTGAGAATGCCCATGACCTGCGTGCTGGTCTCAGTATCGAGAGCGCCCGTAGGTTCATCAGCCAGGATTATGTCAGGGTCGTTTATCAGGGCGCGCGCTATGGCCACACGCTGCACCTGGCCGCCGGACATCTCTGCCGGCTTCTTGTATATCTGATCGCCGAGTCCCACCTGTTCAAGAGCCGCTATCGCGCGTTCTCTTCTCTCAGCAGCCGACACTCCGGAGATCGTCAGAGCCAGCTCGACGTTCGAAAGCACATTCTGATGCGAGATAAGGTTATAGCTTTGGAATACGAAACCGATGGTGTCGTTCCTGTAAGCGTCCCAGTCGGCATCCTTGTACTCCTTGGTGCTGATCCCGTTTATAAGAAGATCGCCCTCGGTGTACTGATCGAGTCCGCCCAGGATGTTGAGCATCGTTGTCTTGCCGCAGCCCGAAGGCCCCAGCACCGACACGAGTTCGCTCTCACGAAAAGCCAGGCTCACGTTTCTTAAAGCGTGAACGGTCTCTGCGCCTGTTTTGTATTCCTTTGATATATTCCTTAATTCGAGCATAGACAGATGAATTATATACTAATTAATGATAAAATACACGCGGACTGCGCATTGCAGAATACAAAAGTAAGGAAAATAATAAATGGCAAATAAATGGACGCTTAACGAAAAAGGCAATATCGTATTTCCGGTACCGGAAACGGTAAAGATACCGTGGGACAAAAGCCGGGGCGATCTGCCGCTGACTGTGGAATATTTCAACGGAACCATGTACGAGAAGGTGGAGGAGACCGCTAAGAAGTATCCTCTGATGATCGCTCTCGACTTCATGGGCAAGCACATCACATACAAATACATGATCGACCAGATCAATCTCTGCGCAAAGTCTCTCAGGGTACTGGGCATACGCGAGAATGACAGGGTCACCATCGCCATGCCTAACTGCCCGCAGGCCATATACATGCTTTACGCGGTCAACCTGGTGGGCGCGGTCGCCAACATGGTCCATCCTCTCAGCGCTGAGAAGGAGATAGAAAACTACCTCAACATGTCAAACTCCGTGATGGTAGTCACGCTCGACCAGTTCTATCACAAGATAGAAGCCATCCGTAAGAATACAAAGATCCAGAACGTTATCATAGCCCGCATCAGGGACGAGCTGACCAAACCTATCAGGGTCGGCTACATGCTGACGGAGGGCCGTAAGATACAGAAGATCCCTAAAGACGCTCCTGTCTTCCAGTGGCCTGACTTCATGAGCCTGGGCAGACACTGCGGCTACGAGTACAAGGTAGAAAGAAAGCCGGATGATCCTGCAGCTATCCTTTATTCCGGAGGCACAACAGGCATTACCAAGGGCATAGTCCTTACCAACCTCAACTTCAACGCTCTCGGCGGACAGGTAATAGCAGCCAACCCTATCTACAGGACGGGCGACAAGATGCTGGCCGCGATGCCTATATTCCATGGCTTCGGTCTCGGAGTATGCATACACACGATGCTGGCAGGCGGCGGACGCTGCGTGCTGGTGCCGAGGTTCACACCAAAGAGCTACGCCAAGCTGATCACAAAATACAAATGCAACTTTATCGCCGGAGTCCCGACGCTCTTTGAGGCTCTGCTGAGACTACCGTCAATGGACGGAAAAGATCTCTCGTCACTCAAAGGAGTTTTCTCAGGCGGCGACTCTCTTTCGATAGAACTCAAAAAGAAATTCGACAAGTTCCTTTATGACCACAATTCAAAGATACAGGTCCGCGAGGGATACGGTACGACGGAGAGTGTAACGGCCGCTTGCCTGACTCCTCCGCAGCTGCACAAGGAAGGCAGCATAGGCATACCGTTCCCTGACATGTACTATAAGATCGTCAAGCCGGGCACGGCAGAAGAGCTCCCGTACGGTGAAGAGGGAGAGATCATCATGTCCGGACCGACCGTTATGGCCGGCTACCTTGACATGCCTGCCGAGACTGCAGAGACCCTGAGAGAACACGCGGACGGACTTATCTGGCTGTACACGGGCGACCTCGGGACGATGGATGAAGAGGGCTTCATCCACTTCCGCGGCAGAGCCAAGAGAATGATCATCTCGTCCGGATACAACATCTATCCTGCCCAGCTCGAGAACGTCTTTGACGCGCATGATAAGGTGCAGATGAGCTGCGCCATCGGAGTGCCTGACGACTACAAGATGGAAAAGGTCAAGATGTTCGTCATGCCTAAGAAGGGCGTCAGGGGCGATGAGGCTCTCAAAGAAGAGCTGCTGGCATACGCAAAGAAACACATCGCGAAATACGCGATGCCTTACGATATAGAATTCCGTGAAGAGCTGCCTAAGACCCTGGTGGGCAAGGTGGCATACCGCGTCCTCGAGGAGGAAGAGGAGGCGAAGCGCAAAGCAGAGGAAGCGGCTGAAGCCGCGGGACCGGAGGCTTAAAATGCTGAGACAGGACCTGGACCTGGCGTGGATGCTCCAGTATGAGAACATCGCCTGGTATGAGGACGGCAAGGTCTACATACTGGACCGCCGCATCTACCCTATCGACGTAAAGAAGGTCGTATGCAATAACCACCGCGAGGTGGCGGCGGCGATCAAGGACATGGTCACCCAGAGCGCAGGGCCTTATGTTGCCGCGGCCATGGGCATGGCGCTTGCCGCGCACGAGTGCGCCGGAAGGAGCGAGACCGATCAGATCGATTATCTGACAAAGGCCGCTCACACGATCTCGCATGCCAGACCAACCACCACGTGGCGCATGCAGAAGATCACGGAGGAGTGCCTGAACGCGGCGAAAGACGCGCTGAAGTTCGGCATACAAGACGTATCGGAAGCGGTCAGAGATCTGGCGATCGACCAGAGCAACCGCAGATACGAAGGCATAGGCAAGACCGGCAAGTACCTTGCGGATCTCTTCCCTGAGAAGGGCGCCATAATGACCCAGTGCTTTGCCGAGACCATTGTCGGCATGATGCTGAGGGAAGCCAAGAAGCAGAGGAAAGACATAAGGATCTTCTGTCCTGAGACCAGGCCGTACTTCCAGGGCTCGCGCCTTACCGCTACAGTCTGCCGCGACATGGGATTCGACGTTACTGTCATCACAGACAATATGCCGGCGGCGGTCATGAAAAACGAAGGCATAGACCTGTTTACTTCAGCGGCAGATGTCATCTGCTGCGACGGACATGTTGTCAATAAGGTAGGGACCTATCAGATAGCGATAGCCGCCAAGTATCACGGAGTGCCTTACTACGTGAGCGGTACGCCTGACCAGGGACACCCGACCGTGGACACGGTAAAGATTGAAATGAGAGATCCGGAATTCGTGCTGCAGGCCATGGGAGTTCCTACGGCCAACCAGTACGTGAAAGGATATTATCCTGCATTCGACATAACGCCGCCCGAACTCGTGAGCGGAGTGGTCACGGATCAGGGCGTTCTGTCGCCTTACAGACTGTATGAATACAATGGAGTGAAGGATCAGTTTTTAGTCTGATCCTTGCGGGATGCCCGGTCCTGTATCCAGGAAGGCAGAACTATCGCAATAAGAATGAAGATGGCTCCGGCTATGATGCCCGGAGTCATTTTTTCATGCAGAAAAACGACGCCCAGCACGGCCGCCGTGAGAGGATTGAAAACCGCGAGTATGCCCGCGCGCTCCGCTGTGATGTACTTCTGTCCGAAAGGCTGGATAGTGAAGCCCACGCAGCTGCAGATGATGGCAAGCGCCAGCACGGCTCCCCACTCAGTGCCGCTCTGAGGCAGGCGAATCTCCTCAAAGAAGAATGCGCCTATGTACGCGAAGATCGCAATGAAGAGGAGTTGGTAAATGGATACCACCAGGAGGTCATCGTTCTTGGCCGCGGTATCAGTGACTATGACCGAGAGCGAATACCAGACTGTTCCCAGCAGGACCAGCAGCTCGCCTCTCGTGAATCCTATATGATCGCCTTTGAGCGTCAGAAGGGCAACACCGGCCAGGCAGAGGATGGCGGAAATGAGGGTTATCTTATCCGGCAGCCTCCTGTAAATGATGCATGCCAGAGCCGGCACGGTGACTACCACCATCCCCTCGAGAAAAGCCGTGACTGAAGATGCTGTCGTCTTCAGACCCATCATCTCGAAAAGCATCGCAAGGAAAAAGGTGACTCCAATGAGCGCGCAATGGAACAGCGTTTTGGCATCTACCTTGGTAATGCTCTTGCGGAAGAGTATCGCAATGATGATGAAAGCGATGGTGAATCTGATCGCAATGGTCAGGAAAGGCCCCATGGAACGCATGGCGATCTTTCCGAACAATAAAGAGCTGGCCCTCAGAGCAAGAGCCAGTCCTACCAGAAATTCACCTTTTCTTTCATTCATCTCAATACCTATCTTTTTCATGCCGCAATTATATATTCAAAAGATATGGTTGTTCAAGAAATGTGAACCAAAAATGACAGGCGCAGGGGCTTGCATGGAGTGGTACAATAGTAAGGAACGAAAAAAGCGAGGCCAAAGCCGCGGACCATTATATACAGAAAGAAGGAAACACAATGGCAAAAGTAGATATCTTTTCGGGATTCCTCGGAGCAGGAAAGACGACACTTATCAAGAAACTTATAGCGGAAGGCTATGATACAAAGAACATCGTACTCATAGAGAACGAGTTTGGTGAGATCGGAGTAGACACCGGCTTCCTCAGGGAATCGGGAGTAAAGATCAATGAGATGGTAGCGGGCTGCATCTGCTGCACTCTGGTCGGAGATTTCGGCAAGGCGCTCAACGAGGTCATCGAGCAGTACGATCCGGACAGGATACTCATAGAACCGTCCGGAGTCGGCAAGCTGTCCGACGTCATCATCGCAGTGCAGGACCTTAAAAACGACAAGATCGAGCTCAACGGATTCACAACAGTAGTCGATGCCAAGAGATACAAAATGTACATGGAGAACTTTGGCGAGTTCTTCGCGAACCAGGTAGAGCACGCAAGCTCCATCTTCCTTTCGCACCAGCAGAGCATGACTTCCGCCGAACTCGATGAGGTAGTGAAGGACATCAGGAAGCTCAACAAGACCGCTCAGGTCGTGACGACAGACTGGGATCAGCTGTCCGGCGCCAAGATGCTTGAGGTAATGGAGTCCGACAAAACGCTGAACGCTGAGCTCGATAAGCTCAGAGAAGAGGCGTACGACGAACTCGAGGCCCATGAGCATGAGCACGATCATGAGCACCATCATCACCACCATCACGATGATGAAGAAGAGCATGAGTGCTGCCATCATCACCACCATCACCATCATCACCATCACGGCCACGATGCCGATGAGGTATTTGATGAGGCCGGCGCTCAGACAAGCAACAAGTATACCAAGGCAGAGCTTGAAGATATCATCGACAGCCTGGATGAATGCGGCGAGGTCATCAGAGCAAAGGGTATCGTAGAGAACACTGATGGCGGATGGCTGGAGTTCGATTATGTACCGGGCGAGGGCGAGGTCAGGGAGACCGGAGCCGAGGCTACGGGCATGGTAGCTGTCATCGGAACAAGACTCAACAAGGAGAAACTGCACGAGCTGTTTAAACTGTCATGAGAGAAATACCTGTTTATCTGTTCACCGGCTTCCTCGGAGCCGGCAAAACATCATTTATAAAGGAAACGCTTGAGCATCATGAGTTCGGCGACGACGGCCGCACCCTCCTTTTGATATGCGAGAACGGCGAAGTCCAGTACGAGCCTGAAAAGTTCGTAGGCCCGGGAGTCAGAGTGGAACGCATAAAGACTGAAGCCGAGCTGAACGAAGTCAATCTCGGAAGGATGGACAGGCAGGGCGGATTCGACCGCGTTGTTGTAGAGATGAACGGCATGTGGGAGAACCAGAAACTCTTTGCCGCCATGCCGCCTGACTGGGTCATCGCCCAGGAAATGGCGCTCTTCGACACCACCACATTCATGATGTACAACAAGAACATGCGTCAGCTCTGCTTCAACAAGATGCAGACGGCTGATCTGGTCGTTTTCAACCGCTGCGTGAAGGGCTTCGACAAAATGCCTTACCACAAGGAAGTAAGGATCGCCAACCGCCGCAACATGATAGTCTATGAGTATGGCATCGACGACATAGAACCTGATGACATCATCGATCCTCTGCCTTATGACATGAAGGCTTCAAAGATCAAGATCGAGGATGAATGGTACGCGGAGTGGTACAGAGATATCAACGAGAATGAAGACGATTACGACGGCAAGACCTTCATCATAAAAGGCCGTGTCGCGCTCTCCGATGAGCTGCCTGAAGGGCAGTTTGCCTTTGGCCGTCACGTGATGACATGCTGCGAGGCGGACATACAGTTTGCCGGCCTGCTCGCATACTACGCGGGAGCTGAAAAACTCAGCGTCGGCGACTGGATAGAAATAACAGCTAAAGTGCGCTGCGAATACACCGACGCGTACCAGGAAAAGGGCCCTGTTCTGTACATCAGGAATCTTAAAAAATGTGAAGCATGCAAGCCTGAGGTAGCAACCTTTTGATAATATATACGAGAAAAAATATCGGTATATCAAAGGCGCAATTGCGACCGGAAGGGCAGCATATGAAAATGAATAAGAAGGGTAAAAGCACTTTTGCAAAGACGGCGCTCGTCTTCATGCTGACTTTATGCGTGTTTGTGAGCGGCGCTTTTGTAGACGGACCTGCTTTTGCGGCATCGGAATACAAATACTCTAGCCCGTTTTTCAAAACAGGTTATGATACCTACTATCATAACGGCAGGTTCACGGGGAACGCTATCGTGAATGGTGTCGACGCCTCTTACTGGCAGAACAAGAGCTGCAACTGGAACACAGCTAAGGCAAAGGGAGTCGATTACGCGATCCTCAGGGTCACATATACAGGGGGCATCAAGAAGACCCTGACAATGGATATCGACAGCAAATTCGAGACGCATTTCCGTCAGGCAAAAGCTGCCGGCGTGATGACAGGAGTATATGTGTTCTCGCAGGCAAAGAATGCTACTGAAGCTGTAAAGGAAGCAAATTACGCTATCAACAGGCTCAGAGCTCTGGGCATCGGCCCGAAAGACCTTGAACTGCCTGTATACATGGACTATGAGTTCTATGGCGGAAGGGCAGGCAGACTTTACGGCATAAAGAAGACTGCCGCAACGAATGCTGCTGTTGCCTTCTGTAACACCATCAAGGCTGCGGGATACACTCCGGGTATTTATGCCAGCACGTCTTTCTTCAGCTCTTACATTGCAACGAGCCAGCTGGCACCGGATGTCGACATATGGTGCGCGCAGTACTACAAGCGCAACACATCATCGACCAACTTCACAAAGTGGCAGTACTCCAGCAGCGCCAAGATCGACGGATTGCTCAATCTTGCGGGTGCCAAGGGCAGCATGGATGTCAACTTCTGGTATCTGAACAAGAACAACGCGGCAAGCAATGTCGTGACAAAGATCACCGGAAGGACCACTCTCAGCGTTGCGGACGCGAGGTCGCCGAAGTTTAAGCTGTATAACGGAAACAAGCTCCTGAAAGAAGGGACTGATTATGTGACCGGCGGTATCAGAAACAACGCAGCCGGCAACGGATATGCATATATAAAGGGAATAGGCGCTTACGGTGGATATGCTCTTATTCCTATCAAGGTTGCAAAAAAGACAAGCGGCGATGAAAAGCAGGAGATCACGTGTGCCAATTATTTGACGAAAAAAGCAACGACTATGTCAAAGTATCTGCCTGTACCGACTGTCACGGTCAAGGCAACCAAGATCAAGTCACTCAAGGGCAAGAAGAAAAAATTCTACATCAAGGTCAAGAAGATAGCCAAAGCCAACGCCAGCGGTTATCAGGTAAAATACAGCCGCAACAGCGACATGACCGAGAGCGTGACCAAGACCGTCGGAACCAAGTACAACAAGGTCAGCAAGAACATCAAGACCAACGCGCGTAAGAGGTACTACTACGTACAGGTAAGGACGTACAAGGACTCGGGCGGCATGAGATACTACTCGTCATGGAGCAAGGTCAAGAAGGTCTGGGTCAAGTAGACTGAAAATCGATAACACACACCTCAAAGGGAGGCAGCAGCCTCCCTTTTTGCGCAATGAAAAAACGACTCTGAACACGCCGAACCCCATCAACCTGTGCATAGCCGTTTCTTCAAAGCACTATCTCATATCGAGTTTTCGAAGAAATCCTCCCCGTAGACCGGAGGATCTTCTGTAACGTTGTCTGCAAACAAACTCTTGCGAGTTGAACTGACAGCCTGCAAAAACATGATCCGTTACACCTTCATTGTATTGATTGAAGAGGCGCGATGTTATAATATTGTTACGAATTATATAAGATTATTACTATGGTTTTATATGGTCGTCAGGCCCGCCTGCGCATATAAAACCATTAATAAGGATCAAATAATGTCAGATAAGAAAACCGCCAATTTAATATTAAGCCGTACACGCAGAAACCAGATCTACCTTCCGTATGCGCGCAAGAAGCCGTACTTTGAGGCGATTGCTGCGGGCGATACTGAAAAAATAGCTGAGCTTTCGCAGACAAATTACGAGTATCCGACCGCTCTGTACAACAGGTGCGGTTCTTACAGCGAAGCGATGGACAAGATGTACTATGAGGCGGTCGGAGCCGCAAATGAGATGTGCCTGGTGGCGATACAGTCCGGCCTGCTTGACATGGTCTCTTATGACATACGCGACGAGTTCATCAAGGAGTTCGACAACGCGGTCTCGCTGCCGGACATCTATGACCTGGTTCACGGAATGGCTCACAGCTACGCCGTGAAGATGAAATATGTACTCAAAGAAAAGAAAAGGTCGCCACGGCTGGCCCGCATGATGACATATATTGAAGAGCATCTGACCGAGAAGATAGAACTTGCTGACATAGCGGAGTCTGTGGGTATCAGCCGAACCTACGCGTCTGCGGTGTTCAAGGATGAGCTGGGCATCACCATAAGCGAGTTCATACTGAACGAGAGACTACTGGAAGCCAAGCGCATGCTGAGGGATACAGACTTGAGCGTCGCTGTGATAGCGGACAGGCTGGCGTTCTGCTCGCAGAGTTACTTCACAAAGAATTTTACGGAAGCTGAAGGGATGACGCCGGTGGAGTACCGTCGTCAGTTTGGATAAATGATAAAAACAGCATCAAAAGAATTTGACTATGGTAACTGGGAGAGGTCTTACGTCTGCATTGACCTAAAGTCTTTCTATGCTTCGGTGGAGTGCGTGGAGCGGGGACTGGATCCTATGACGACCGACCTTGTCGTGGCGGATCCTACCCGTTCAGACCGCACCATCTGCCTTGCTGTGTCTCCTTCTCTCAAGGCCCGCGGAGTGAGCGGCAGGGCCAGGGTGTTTGAGATCCCCAAGAGTTTCGAATACATAATGGCTACTCCGAGGATGAGCCTGTACATGGAATACGCGGCGGCTATTTATAAGGTCTACCTTGATTACATAGCGCCTGAGGACATGCATGTATACTCCATCGATGAGGTCTTCTTTGATGTGACGGCATACCTTAAGCGTTACGGCCTTGACCCTAAACAAATGGCAGAGCTCCTTATGAGGGAGGTATATGAAAGGATAGGCGTAAGGGCGACGGCGGGAGTCGGGCCTAACCTTTATCTGGCCAAGATAGCCATGGACATAATAGCCAAGCACGCAGATGACTTCATCGGAGTGCTGGATGAAGATACATATAAGGAACAGCTGTGGGATCACAGGCCGCTCACAGATTTCTGGATGATAGGCCGTCAGACTGCCAAGAAGTTTGAGCGCATAGGAATAGACACAATGGGCGGGATAGCCGCTCTTGCCGCGCGCGATGAGGACTGGTTCTACAAGAACTTCGGCATCAACGCAGAACTCATGATAGACCACGCTTATGGGCTCGAGTCGACCGAGATGTCAGATATAAAAGGCTACAAGACCAGGAGCCATTCGCTCTCGCACGGCCAGGTACTGATGCGCGACTACACGAATGCTGAGGGCCTGCTCATAATAAAGGAAATGACCGAGCAGCTCTGCCATGAGATGACGGATATACGTAAGTTGACGCGGAACGTCTCCATAGCGGTAGGCTACAGCAACGCGCTGCACGTTCCGATGTCACACGGCTCGGTATCCTTCCCGGTGCCGACGGACGCGTCATCGCTCATAATGCCTGCGGTCGCAGACCTCTACGACAGGATAACGGACCATGAATATCCGGTCAGGCGCATATTCGTCAACTTTAACGACATAAAAGAGAGAGAAGCGGATAAGCAGATGACACTTTTCGATCTCGCGGATGCTGAGGCTAAAGAAGAGGGCAAGACACAGGGGCAAAAGAAGAAGGATGACAGAGCTGACCCTATAGCCGAAACACAGGCAAAGCTGAAGCGCGACACAGCCCTTCAGGAGGCAGTCAATTCCATAAGAAACAAGTACGGCAAGGACGCGATGTTCAGGGCCATGGATCTCGAAGAGGCAGCGACCACCAGAGAGAGAAATCATCAGGTCGGAGGCCACAAAGAATGACGAGAAGTGATGAAAGAAGAACGGATATCTAGTATAATGGACAAGGAGAAAATATGGGAGCGTCCGGCATCAGACAGGCCGAAGATGCCCCGCTCACAGCGAGCCAAACAGTTCGCTCCTTTTGATGCGCTCACCGGCCTCGGCGAGAGGCTGAGACAGGCGGAAGAAGAGCACGCGAGGGAGCAGGAAAGGAAATAGCGTATTATGGTAAGGGGAGTACATAACTATTCGGAGATAGGCAGACTTAACAAAGTGCTTCTTCACCGCATAGGAAGCGAAGTCGACGGACTCGTGCCGGACAATTTTGCCAGACTTCTCTTTGACGACATACCATACCTCAAAGTAGCACAGCAGGAACACGACCGCTTCGCCGAGATCCTGAAAAAGAACGGCGTCGAGGTCGTTTATTATGTCGATGAAGCAGCTAAGGCTCTCGGGAAGGCAGATATAAGGGACCGCTTCATACGCGAGATGCTCGACGAGGTCAGTTTCTCGTCCCGCGGAGTAAAGGAAGCTGTCTACGCTTATCTCATCGCGATGAATCCTAAAGACCTGCTCAACAAGGTCATCTCAGGAGTCAGAAAGAGCGAGATCACAGAGTATAAACCGAAGACGCTGGCCGAGAAGATCGATGAGGCATATCCTTTCTACATGGACCCTATGCCAAATATGTATTTCACCCGGGACCAGGCAGCCTGCATCGGCAACGGAGTGTCGATACACCATATGAGTACAGCCACAAGAAGACGCGAGAGTCTGCTGTTCAAGTACATGTACGAATTCAATGACGACTTTGCGCCAAGCGGCACGGAGAAGTGGTACGACTACAGTGATCCTCACAGCATCGAAGGCGGAGACATACTGGTGCTCAGCAAGGACATAGTAGCGGTGGGCCTGTCGGAAAGAACTACTGCCGCCGGTATAGAGACATTCACGAAAAACCTTCTCGAAAATTCGGACTTCAAGAAGGTGCTGGTGTTCAACATACCTAAGAAGAGAGCGTTCATGCATCTCGACACGGTATTCACCATGGTCGATTATGATAAGTTCTCCATCCATCCCGAGATAGAAGGACCGCTGCAGCTCTTTGAACTCAGCCTGAACGCCAACGGAGAGATACACTTCGAATCAAAGACGGAAGACCTGAGGACGCTGTTGTCACAGGAGCTCGGCCTGCCGACGGTAAGACTAATACGCTGCGGAGGCGATGATGCCATGGCAGCGCAGAGAGAGCAGTGGAACGACGGATCCAATACCCTTTGCATCGCTCCGGGCAAGGTCATCACATACGAAAGAAACTACGTGACAAACGAGCTGCTCCATAAGAGCGGCATAGAGGTGCTCACGATGCCAAGTTCAGAACTTTCAAGAGGCAGAGGCGGCCCGCGCTGCATGTCCTGCCCTGTAAACAGAGACGACTTATAAAAGCACAGGAGGAATAAATGGCAGTCAATCTTAAAGGAAAAAGTTTTCTGACACTGATGGACTTCACACCAGCCGAGATCAGATATCTGCTCGATCTCGCGCACGAGCTGAAGGCAAAGAAGAAAAGCGGTATCAAGGGAAGAATACTGGAGGGCAAGAATATCGTCCTGCTCTTTGAAAAGACATCGACAAGGACGAGGTGCTCGTTCGAGGTAGCCGCGATGGATGAAGGCGCGGGGGTCACGTTCCTTGACAGCAAGAGCTCACAGATGGGAAAGAAAGAGACCATCGCTGACACAGCCAGAGTGCTTGGCCGCATGTTTGACGGCATAGAATACAGAGGCTATGAGCAGGCTGTGGTGGAAGAGCTGGCAAGAGAGTCAGGAGTCCCTGTGTGGAACGGACTTACCGATGTGGACCACCCGACACAGATACTCGCGGATATCATGACTATAGAAGAACACATAGATAAGCCGCTCAATAAGGTGAAGGTGGTGTTCGTGGGCGACGTACGAAACAACATGGCATATGCCTGGATGTACGGCTGCGCCAAGATGGGCATGGAGTTCGCTGCATACGGACCGAAAGAACTCTGCGACGGAGTTGACCCTGAAGTGCTGAAGCGCGCCAACGCCGCAGCTGCAGAGACAGGCGCTAAGATCACCGTGACCGATGATGACGCCTGCCTTAAGGGTGCCGATGTGATCTACACGGATATCTGGGCATCGATGGGAGAAGAGGATCAGATCCCGGAGAGAGTCAGAATGCTGACACCTTTCAAGGTCACGGAAGAACTCGTTGCAAAGACAGAGAACCCTGATGACATTTTCATGCACTGTCTGCCATCCTTCCACAACTTTGATACTACGATGGCGGCTGAACAGATGAAGCTCGGATACGACATCCGCGAGGTGACCGAAGAGGTCTTCAGCGGAAAGAATTCCGTAGTGTTCGATGAGGCGGAAAACAGAATGCACACCATCAAGGCTGTCCTGGTAGCGACCCTGGCCTGAAGGATACAAATACCTGAGAGGAGATAAACCGATATGCTATTCAAAATGCCTGTTTACAAAGCGCCGGATTTCACAAAGCCGGAGCTGGCAAGCGCTCCGGACTGCAGGCTTGAAGCCGCGGACATGGACGGAGTCGCGCCGGAGTACTATCACAGCACATCGATGTTCCCTGAATACTTCAAGGTGAACGGAGAGTGGAAACTCGCTGAAGAGAGCCGTATGGATTCCAGCGTCGTACTGAGGCCGGACGGCAGGCTCGATGTGGTCGAGAACCGCAACATCAAAAAAGGCGATCTGGTGGTGCTCGGCAGGAGCGAGGACGGACACGAGGGCATATATGTCCACAGCAAGGGCTTTGCGGAGGACGAAAAAGAACTCGATGATCAGTTCGTGTTCCGTCAGGGCCGCAGCAGAGAGACATCATACGCCCGCGACTACGACAGACTGTTTGAGCTGCTCGAATATGAAAAAGAGCACGGATTCATAACATGGGTCATGGGCCCGGCATTCGCCTTCGACCATGACGCGAGAGCCTGCATGCAGGCTCTGGTAGAGAACGGATATGTTGACGCGCTGATGGCCGGAAACGCTCTTGCGACCCATGACCTTGAAGGCGCCATGCTCAACACCGCGCTCGGCCAGGATATTTACACACAGCAGTCCATGCCTAACGGGCATTACAACCACCTCGATGTGGATAACAGAGTGCGCCGCAGCGGTTCCATACCGCAGTTCATAGAGGATTATGACATCGACAACGGCATCATCTACAGCTGCGTCAAGAACGATGTCCCTATCGTGCTGACAGGATCCATCAGAGATGACGGTCCTATTCCGGAAGTCATTGGGGATGTTTATCAGGGACAGAACGAGATGCGCAGTGTCATCAAAAAGACGACTACGGTCATATGCCTGGCGACCATGCTGCACACGATAGCGACCGGCAACATGACCCCGTCGTTCAGAGTGCTTGAGGACGGTACTGTAAGACCGGTGTTCCTCTACACCGTTGACGCCGATGAATTCGTAGTCAACAAGCTGCTCGACAGAGGAAGCCTCGCGGCTACTACCATCGTCACCAATGTTCAGGACTTCATCGCGATCATAGCAAATGGCCTGAAGCTTGACTGGAAAAAATATTCAAAACAGAGATAATATATACCGTAATAACACAGAAAGGGAATCGTATGGGAGAGTTAAGACATCTGATCAATATCACCGATCTGAGCGTTAAAGAGCTTGATCACCTGATGGAGACTGCCGATGACATAATCGCGAATCCGGAGAAATATCAGGACGCATGCGCTCATAAAAAACTGGCTACCCTGTTCTTTGAGCCGAGCACACGCACAAGGCTCTCGTTCACAGCGGCCATGATGGAACTGGGAGGCAACGTCCTGGGATTTGATTCGGCAGACTCGAGTTCCTCCAAAAAAGGAGAGTCCGTGTCCGACACGATAATCATGGCAGGCTGCTATGCAGACATCATTGCGATGAGGCACCCTAAGGAAGGCGCGCCGGTAGTCGGAGCGGTCAAATCCTCGGTCCCTATCATAAACGCGGGCGATGGCGGACACTTCCACCCGACACAGACGCTTACCGACCTCATGACGATACACCGCAAAAAAGGTGAGATCGGAAACTTTACCGTAGGCCTCTGCGGAGACCTCAAGTACGGCAGAACGGTGCACTCGCTCATAGAGGCGCTGCTGAGGTACGAAGGCGTCAAATATGTGATGATAGCTCCGGAAGAGCTGAGGCTGCCTGCATATATAAGAGAGAAGCTGGATGAAGCCGGAGCTGAGTGGAGCGAAGTTGAGAGCCTCGACGACGCGATCCCTGATCTCGACATACTGTACATGACGAGGATACAGCAGGAGAGGTTCCCAAGCTGGGAAGAATACGAAAAACTCAAGGACAGCTTTATCCTTACAAGAGCTATGCTGAAACCGGCAAAGGAAGACCTTATAATCATGCATCCGCTTCCGCGCGTAAACGAAATAGACGTGGATGTGGATGATGATCCGAGAGCCTGCTATTTCTATCAGGCTCTGATGGGCAAGTACATCCGCATGGCGCTCATACTGTATCTGCTGGGTATCAAATAGATAGGAGGTAACACATGAACATAGATGGAATAAACACCGGGTATGTGCTGGATCACATCAAAGCCGGCAAGGGCTTTGAGCTTTACCACCTCCTTGGCCTCGACAAGGCGGACTGCACCGTAGCGATCATACAGAGAGCAAGCAGCGGGAAGTACGGCATGAAGGATATCATCAAGATCGATGCCGATATCCCTATCGATTACGACCTGATCGGATACATAAGCCCAAACATCACGGTCAACGTCGTCAAGGACCGCGAGCTTGTAAAGAAGTTTAAGCCGGCACCTCCGACGATTCTGACGGACGTGCTCGAATGCCGTAACCCAAGATGCATCACATCGGTGGAAAGAGGCATTCCTCAGAAATTCAGGCTCGTCGACAAGGACGCGCGCAGCTACAGATGCGTGTACTGTGACACGCTATATAGAGAGAACAAAGAATGAAGTATCTGTACATACTGCTGATTTTCATACCTGTCACTTTAGTTGGCAAGTTCATGGGATTTTCGGATCCTCTGCTTTTTGTGTGCAGCTCGCTGGCTATAATACCGCTGGCGGGGGTCATGGGAAAGAGCACCGATGACATCGCCTGCTTCTGCGGACAGAAGATAGGAGGTCTGCTGAACGCGACCTTCGGAAACGCCACAGAGCTTATCATCGCGTTCGTCGCCATGAAAGCCGGGATGTTCGATGTCGTCAAGGCGTCGCTCGCGGGTTCTGTCATCGGCAACATACTGCTGGTACTGGGCTTATCGATGCTGACGGGCGGACTCAAATACAAAACACAGACCTTTAATAAAAATTCCATAAACATAACGTCAAGCATGCTGCTGCTGGCAGTCCTGGGGCTGTCGATCCCGGCGATATTCACACACGCCTTCCCGGAGAGCAGCCTGACGACAGAGTACGAAGGGCTAAGCGTGATAATCGCGCTGCTTATGCTGCTCGTATATGTAATGCAGTTCGTGTTTACTTTCGTGACACACCGCAACCTTTATGAAGAATCGCTTCCGGATGAAGAGGAAGGTCACAAAGCGAGTCTGCCGCGTGCCATCATTCTGCTGATAGCATCGACAGTATGTATCGCCCTCCTCTCCGAGGTGTTTGTGTCCACGGTAGAACCGATGGCTGAAAGCGCGGGGCTTCACAAGACTTTCGTAGGCATCATACTCGTTCCGATAATCGGCAATGCGGCCGAGCATTCATCGGCCATCATCATGGCAGTAAAGAACAAGATGAACGCAGCGATAGAGATAGCACTTGGATCGAGCCTGCAGATCATCCTTTTCGTCATACCTGTGCTGACATTGCTCAGCCTTCTGTTCACACCTATGAGCATAGTGTTTACGCCGTTTGAACTTGTCGCGGTTACGGGCTCTGTTCTCATAGCGAACCGTGTCGCTTCCGACGGTGAATCGAACTGGCTTGAGGGACTTCAGCTGGTGACTGTATATGTCATGATAGGCGCGGCATTCTTCTTTGTATAAGAGCCGTTCTGAAACAATAAAAAAGAGCCTCCGGTTTTTTCCCGGAGGCTCTTTGCTTATTCATCGTCTATGCCGCGATTCTTTATGATCAGACATATCTCGGTCCAGAACCACCAAGCCAGGGCGACAGCGAAATAGCCTATTCCCTTTCCCCAGGTCTTGCCGTGGTCCAGTCCGTATTCGTGAACAAGACGGGGCACAAATATAAAGATCAGGCCAAAACCTACCATGACAACAATGGCGAATATAATGCCTTTTATATCTCTTTCTTCATTCATTTGAAGTACCCTCCTTTCCTGCTCGCTGACATTATACCATAAAAGCGTTTTCGGCTTCCCTGAGATTATAGTATAATTTCATGAGATAAATAGAAGGCGGTGTGGAAATGCTGGTTTTATTAACTGCTTGGTTTATACATAATTGGTGGAAGCTGCTGCTTGGCGTGGCGGCAATCGTAGTGATACTTGAATACCATTATTATTACAAAAAGCCTGCCAAAGAATAGACCGTTGAAGAAACTGAAGCAGAAAGCATTATGACGATGGATCAGAAGGAGGACGCACAGCACGAAAATAGCGATGGCAAATGATCACGCCGGGACTGCGATGAAGAACGAGATAAAAGCTTATCTTATTGCAAACGGCTATGAAGTAGAGGACTTTGGTACCTACGATGAAAAAAGCTGCGACCTGTCAGACTTCGTATTTCCGGCAGCTCTCGCGGTAGCGAAAGGCGAATGCGACAGAGGCATTTTCTGCGATGGAGTCGGATACGGAAGCGCCCTCATCGCCAACAAAGTGTGCGAAATCAACGACAGGTGCTGTGTGCCTGTTGACAAAATATGAGTCGAAATGATCCGGACTCATGAGTGATCCGGATACGACAGATTTATTGAAAATGAAAAAGAAAAAACCCTCGGGAAACCTTTCCTGAGGGCTTTTGTTAGTATGACGGCAAGATCTGCACCGGTGAGGAGGCGGCAGAATGCCATGCCTGCCTT
>JAKSSP010000001.1 GCA_024403035.1 Mogibacterium sp. | reverse complement strand
CAGCTGGGAGAGCACCTGCCTTACAAGCAGGGGGTCATAGGTTCGAGCCCTATTGGTCCCACCATTACGCGGCCGGGTAGTTCAGCTGGTTAGAATGCCAGCCTGTCACGCTGGAGGTCGACGGTTCGAGCCCGTTCCCGGTCGCCATTTTTTTATAAAGACCCGTGGTGGGTGTCGTCAAGTGGTTAAGACCCTGGGTTGTGGCTCCAGTATTCGTGGGTTCGAATCCCACCATCCACCCCAAACTTCTTCTTTAACTTTCGGACGAAGCGTGCTACAATGTAATCGCTGATGGGGTATAGCCAAGCGGTAAGGCAACGGATTCTGATTCCGTCATTCGTAGGTTCGAATCCTACTACCCTAGCCAGGAAATGAGGGACTCTAGCGAGTCCCTCATGTATAAGGCGACATAGCCAAGTGGTAAGGCAGAGGTCTGCAAAACCTTCACCCCCGGTTCAAATCCGGGTGTCGCCTCCAGCAAAAGACTGCGGAAGCAGTCTTTTTTCTTTGTGCTATCTAAAACCGCCGTAAATAGTATATAATCATCATTGAGTATTACGTGATGAGTGAGGTCAAAAAATGCCGCAAAGCAACACATCGTAACAAATGACGGATGACAGGAAACTGATCCTGATAGTAGAGGACGAATTCGTAAGCCGCGAGATCCTCAAGATGACGATCGAACAGAATTACGACGTTCTGCTGGCTGAAAACGGAAGCCAGGCTCTCAAACACATCGAAGAGAGCGGAGACCGGCTGAGCCTTATCCTCCTGGATCTTAATCTTCCGGACATGAACGGCGTGGACATCCTTAACATGATCAATGAAAAAGAGGAGGTCCACAGGATACCGGTCATAGTCCTGACGGCCGATAAAGAGGCTGAGGTCGAGTGCCTGGACATAGGTGCATCCGACTTCATACCTAAGCCGTATCCGGATATCAAGATCATACAGGCAAGGATACGCCACACCATAGAGCTTTTTGAAAAGCGCGTCATCATCGGACAGACCGAATTTGACGAGCTGACAGGGCTGCCGCGGTCGAAGCCGGCGAAGTGACAAAGGCGTTTGAAGCCGCGCATGCGCTTAAAGGCACTCTCAGCAATCTGTCCATCACACCGCTTCTGGAGCCTGTCGTAGAAATGACGGAGAGATTCAGAAACGCTGATGAGATGGTCGATGTATCTGACGTGTTCCCGCAGTATAAGGACGCCCTGGAGAGATTCAGAGCGCTCGCAGAATAATTCATTTTATTTAGGAAAAATAGATGAAAAGAAACAACAGACGCTTTAAAAGGCTGGCTGCAATGATGGCCGTGCTGATGATGCTCGTTTCCGTGACCGCACTGATGAGCGGCTGCAGGAGCGGCGAAAACGGCTCGGTATACGTTTATTGCTATGGCGATTACTTTGATATGACGCTTCTTGACAAGTTCGAAGAGGAAACCGGGATTATGGTCATCCCGGATTATTTTGATACTGCCGAGGAGATGATCACCGTGCTCGAGAACAACGCGACCATGTACGACTGCGTATGTACCTCGGACTACATGATACAGCGCATGATCTCAAATGACATGCTGTCCGAACTCGACATGAACAACATCCCTGAGATAAAGAATATAGGGGATGTATACATGGAGAAATCCGAGTCGTTCGATCCGGGCAACAAATATTCCGTGCCATACCAAGCCGGGATCGCGGGCATTCTTTATAACAAGACCATGACGGATGGTGTTGAGATCGATTCATGGGACGATCTCTGGAATGAGAAATTCAAGAACAGCCTCGTCATGCCTGACAGCGTACGGGACGCCTTCATGATAGGTCTCAAGAAACTCGGCTATTCAGAGAATACCACCAGCGAAGCTGAGATAAAGGCAGCTGCTGATGAGCTCATCAGGCAGAAACCGCTGGTCTATAAATACGCCAACGATTCCGCGCGCGACCTTCTGGCGAATGGCTCTGCGGCGGTAGGAGTAGTCTGGAACGGCGAATACATCTACACTAAAGAGCTGAACGAGGACGTTGAATTCGTGATCCCAAAAGAAGGCTCGGAGTTCTTCATCGACTCCTGGGTCATCCCTAAGGACGCGGCTAACAAGGCGAACGCGGAAGCGTGGATCAATTTCCTGTGCAGGCCGGACATAGCGGCCATCAACTTCGACTACCTCTATTACACGACTCCGAATGAGGCAGCTTTAGATCTCATAGATGAGGAGTATCTTGAAGAAGCGTCGGTCTTCCCTGATGAGGAGACCATAAACCGCTGCGAATCGCTGGTAACTCTCGACCCGGCGACTACGGAGCTGTACAGTAACTATTGGAAGAAGGTAAAAGCAGAATGAGGCAGAAATGGGCTGAAAGGCTCGACACTCCGGAAAAGAAAAAGCACATGCTTTACAGGGTTGCTCTCGTTATCGGGGGAAACCTTCTTTTCGCGATCGGAATCAACAGGATAATCACGCCGATGAACCTCTACAGCAGCGGCTTCACGGGCATTTCCATGCTCCTCCGCATGCTTATCGTTGACGTTCTGAATATACCTGAGCCGGCGGGCATAAGCTATCTGGGCATCATATACTGGATAGTCAATATGCCTCTCTTTTATCTGGCATATAAATCGCTCGGCAAAGAGTTCTGCATAACCACGGCAGTCTCGATAGGCATTGCTTCCGCGTGCATGTCTCTGGTGCCTGTAGCCAAAACTCCGCTGTTTGATGATTATCTGACGGCAGTACTTGTAGGAGGCATCATATCCGGTACGGGCGCCGGGCTCGTTCTCAAAGGCGGAACCTCCGGCGGAGGGCAGGACATCATCGGAGTAGCAATGTCAAAAACTCATCCGAATTTCAGCGTAGGCAAGATCTCCATAGCGATCAATACCTTGGTTTACGGAGTATGCTTCTTCCTATTCGACATCCAGACGGTCGTATATTCCATGATCTTTGCTGTGATCAACGGTCTTGCGCTGGATTATCAGCATACGCAGAATATAAACGTACAGGTCATGATATTCACAAAGAAAGAGGGCATAACAAATAAGGTCATAAACGAGGTAAAGCGCGGACTCACATACTGGAACGGAGCAGGAGGCTATACGGATGAAGACACATACATCCTGATGACCATGGTCACCAAGTATGAACTGCCGAGACTCATAGAGATAGTAAAGAAGATCGACCCTGACGCCTTCGTGATGGTAAATGAGGGGACAAAGATATACGGCAGGTTCGAAAAGCGATTCACCGAATAAAAATATGGCAAGCAAAAACTCCTTCGCGGACGCGAAGGAGTTTTTTATTTGCTTATTCAATAGGCTCTGTCGACTGAGGTATCTCGTTGAGAGCCTTGAAGTATTTGCCATGCTCTTTGTCGTAGCGGCGGGTGTAGTCTTTGTTGTTTGAGTGGTGCATGTCGTGCACGTACGAGTGCTCCTTACCGAAGATCTCCGTATTGTCGCTCTCCATGACATAGACCGCGATGTCGCTGCATTTGTCCGAGATATGCTCTATGTTTGTGAGCACCGACTGGAAGTGGATGCCCTTGATAGGATCGCAGACCTGATTGACCATCCTGAAGACATGCCTTGCGTTCAGCTCTTCTACCATGTCGTCTATAACTTCCTCCAGAGGCTCTACCTTTGCGGCAAGTTCCGAATCGTCGGCCTTGAAAGCGCGCTGCGTCTTATCCATTATCTCGTAGATGGCATCGAACGCCACCCGGAGCTCGGCCATTGCCGTATCGGAGAATTCCTTGCCTTCAGCACGGAGGCTTTCCACGACGTTCGCTATGTTCACGGCCAGGTCACCGATACGCTCGTAGCAGATCATGATCTTGATGATGCGGTTCTGAGCGCGTGTTTCAGCGGCACTGTGTATGTTGGACGAAAGCGAAACGAGATACTTGTTGGTAGCGTCCGTCATGCTGTCGAGCAGGTCTTCGCGTGTCTCGATCCTGGCGTCACGCTTGGAGTCATACTTGTATATCTGCTGTACTGCCGCGTCGAAGTTGTGTGCTGCTATATCGCTCATCTCCTCTACGACTCTCTTGGCCTGATCGAGGGCAAGAGCAGGGGAGGTGAAGAGCCTTTCATCGAGGGCGTCGAGAGCCGCGATCGCGTTCTTGTCTTCTTCTTCCACAGGCTCATCAGGGATGATCTTTATTGCTATATTCTCAAACACTTTTGTAAGCGGCAGAAGCACGACAGCCGGGACAAGTCTGAAGAATCCGTGTATGTTGGCTACTCCGCCGGAGTTTTGTGTCGCGTTCCAGAAAGTATCGCTGAGTATGCCGGTGCTTCGTCCGATGAAAACGAGCAGGAAGCAGAGGATGGCAGCGAATACATTGTATATGACATGTACCATTGCCGTGCGTCTCTGAACAGGCTTGGCGCCTATGCGGCTCACAAGGTAAGTAGTGAGGCAGTCTCCGATGTTGACACCGATGATGACTGCAAACACCGCGGCGAAGGTCACGCCTACAGAGCTTGCTATCGACTGTATGATACCAACGACTGCGGATGAACTCTGTACGACTCCCGTTACCAGGATACCGGCGAGGAAGCCGAGCGCGTAGTTGTTTGAGAAGGCTGTAAGCAGATAGCTGAGGGATTCTCCGAAGCCCGATACCACTTCGCTCATGTAGATAAGACCCATGAAGAGTATTCCGAATCCGCAGGCTACGTTGCCGGCTGTCTTAAAGCTTCCTTTTTTGAGGAACATGATGAAGACTATGCCGAGCGTAAGGGCGAGAGGGGCCAGGTTGTCAGCCTTGAAGAAGTACAGAGGGCTCTCCATGCCGGAACTGACGTCCATGAGCCTGATGATCTGCGCCGTGATAGCGGTACCTACGTTGGCTCCGAGAACTATACCGACCGACTGGTGGAAAGTAAGGAAACCCGCTCCTACGAGACCGACAGTGATGACTATTGTGGCGGTGGAACTCTGGATGATGCATGCGACCAGCATTCCCAGGATGAAGCCCATGACCGGCTTGTTGGTCACTTTGGCAAGAGCGTTCTTCATGGCTCCGCCTGAAGAACTCTTGAGACCGTCACCCATGACCCTCATTCCGTAGAGGAACATCGACAGTCCGCCCAGGAAAGCGATTATGTTATAAAAAACAGCCATATAACCTCCGATAGTTTAGATTTAATGGTTATAGTCCCAATTTTTCACCAAATGTATTATAGGGTACAGCAATGTCAAAAAACAACGTAATTTAAGGGTAAAACAGAGGAAACAACGCTTCAAAAAATAGTGTTGACATATTCCTACTAACAGAGTAGGATTTATTAGGCCAGAAACGGTCTTATTCGGCAGGCAAGAAAGGAGTTCTCAGACATGATGGTATCGACCAAGGGCAGATATGCTCTGACTGTAATGGTTGATCTGGCACGCAATGAAGGCGACGGATATGTTTCACTTTCCGACATCGCCGAGAGAGAAAAGCTGTCCATGAAATATCTCGAGAGCATCATATCCATCCTCAACAAGGGAGGTATGCTTATGAGTCTCAGGGGAAAGAATGGAGGCTATAAACTTGCGCGCGAGCCTAAAGACTACAACATAAGCGAGATCCTTCTGCTTACAGAGGGCACCCTGGCTCCGGTCAACTGCATCATGCAGGAGGGCGTGCAGTGCGAGAAAGCTGCGACATGCAGCACGCTCCCGCTCTGGGCAGGGCTCGATAAGGCCATTGAAGGCTATCTCTCGGCTATAACGCTTGAGGACATAATCACCGGCAACCGCAAGAAGATGCTGGGTGACTACTGCGAGAGCTGCGCGCCGGAAGAGAAAGCCGAATAAAACAAATGTAAAACGATTCAGGAGGATCATCGATGAAAGTATATGCTGATAACGCCGCGACCACATATCTCAGCAAGACGGCAAGAGACAGACTCATCCAGTGTCTTGATGAGTTCAACGGCAATCCTAACAGCCTTCACAGTGACGGTCAGCGCACGCAGGAGGTTCTGGATGAAGCAAGAGAGATAGTCGCGAAGTGCATAAACGCAGCGAAACCTAATGAGGTGTATTTCACAGGCGGCGGCTCAGAGTCCGACAACCAGGCCCTGCTGTCCGCGGCAAGAGGGCTTGCTCCTAAGGGCAAGAAGCATCTCATAACGCTCAACATAGAACACCACGCTATTCTACACACCATGAAAAAGCTGGAGAAAGAGGGCTTTGAGGTCACATACATAGCTCCTCAGGCAAACGGCATCGTGGACGTAAAAGACATTGAGAACGCGATCAGAGAGGACACCGCGCTTGTAAGTGTCATGTTCGCCAACAACGAGATGGGCGCCATACAGCCTATCCCGGAGATCGGAGCGCTCTGCAAGTCAAAGGGAGTGCTCTTCCACACGGACGCCGTTCAGGCGGCGGCGCATCTGCCTATCGACGTTCAGGCCATGAATATCGACATGCTGTCGATGTCGGGACACAAGTTCCACGGACCTAAGGGCGTAGGAATCTTCTATGCAAGAAACGGCATCAGACTGGTCAATGTCATTGAAGGCGGAGCCCAGGAAAGAGGAAAGCGCGCGGGTACGGTAAACGTTCCGGGCATATCCGCGACGGCATACGCTCTCAGAGAGGGCACGGAGAACATGGAAGCAAACATGACCAAGGTAAGGACCCTGAGAGACAGACTCATCGAAGGTCTGAAGGACATCCCTTATTCGCAGCTCAACGGCGATCCTGTAAAGAGACTTCCGGGAAACGTCAACTGGTCGTTCGAGGGAGTAGAGGGCGAGAGCCTGCTGCTGCACCTCGACATGTACGGCATCGAGTGCTCATCCGGAAGCGCCTGCACAAGCGAATCCCTCGATCCGTCGCACGTGCTGCTTGGCATGGGAGTTCCTGTAGAGGCAGCTCACGGATCTCTCAGGTTCAGCCTGGACATTGAAAACACGGAAGAGCAGATCGACTACATAATCGAGAAGGTGCATGAAGTCGTAGCTTTTTACAGAAACCTGTCACCTTACTGGGAAGAGCTGCTGACGGGCAAGAGAGAACACTGCATCCCCGAGTACTGGAATGCATAGATGTAAAGGAAAATTTACATATATATGAAAGGAGATAAAAATGTCACTGTATTCAGATAAAGTAATGGATCATTTTGAACATCCGCGCAACGTAGGCGTTATTGAGGACGCTGACGGAGTAGGCGAAGTCGGAAACCCTCTCTGCGGAGATATCATGAAGATGTACCTCAAGATCGAGGATGACAGGATCGCCGATGTCAAGTTCAAGACTTTCGGATGCGGAAGCGCCATCGCGACAAGCTCTATGGCTACAGAACTCATCAAGGGAAAGACTCTTGATGAGGCTCTCGATCTCACAAACAAGGCTGTAGTGGAAGCGCTTGACGGACTCCCGGCAAGGAAGATCCACTGTTCGGTACTCGCTGAGGACGCTATCAAGGCAGCTCTCGTGGACTACTATACCCGCAGCGGAAGGGAAATGCCTGAGAGTCTGGTGGGATTCGAACCGCATGAAGATTGATGGCCAAAATTCATCAAATCGATAACAAAGTTTACAATTGTCGTGTATAATGGTATGAGGCTTTGCCCGGAGGCAGGGCCGCATACTATTTGACTTTTTGGAGAAATGCAAAATGAGTGATAAGAAAGTAATGAAGCTAGCGTCAAGAAGCAAGCGTCTCGGCGCAGGCGTTATAGACTTTGTGATACCTTTTGTAGCCTATCTGGTTTTCATCGGCGTTATGGCCGCGAACGGCCTTAAGTATCCGCCATACAACGACTTCGGATATGGCTATGGATACGGTTACGGCTATGATTTCGGATATAATTACGGCAGCAGGCTCAGCGGAGTATCGGCGGCAGTTATAGTATTCATATCGCTGCTTCTCATTGCTTATGTCGTTGTCGAATTCGTGTTCTACTCAAAGGGAAAGTCCATCGGCAAGGCCATACTGGGGCTGCAGGTGGTATCCAGCACAAACGGAAAGCCATTCACGTTCTGGAAGATGATGTTCAGGGAGATCCTTGTAAAGCAGGCATCCGGTGTTCTGATGCTCGGATTCATCTGGATCCTCGTAGATGAAAAGAACAGAGGATGGCATGACAAGATCCTCGACAGCTATGTGGTGGATCTCAAGGAATCCGAGAAGATGAATCTCAAAAAGAAACTTGAGCGCACAGAGGAAATGGCATATAAGGCAGAGAGGGCGGCCGCGCCTAAGGAAGAGCCTGCACCTGCGCCGGAAAAACCTGCAGAAAAAGCAGAAACAGAGGTCAAAGATCCGGAAACTCCGGCTGCCGCAGCAGCCGTAAAGGCAGCAGAGCCTGAGAAAGAGGAACCGAAAAAGGAAGAGCCGGAGATCGAGACGATCACCATCCCTGAAGCGGCGGCTGTCGTAGAAGAGATAGCGGAGAAAGTCAAGGAAGAAGCCAAGGAAGAAGTTAAGAAGCCGGCTGTGAGCATGTCCATGAAGAAGGACGAACTTCTCGCGGCAGCAAAGGAAGCGGGCGTCAAGGTCAGCAGCAAGGCCACCAAGGCAGAGATAATCGAGGCAATGAAGAAGGCCTCTGAAGAATAAAGGTACAGACAGATAATGAAAAAAACAGGCAAGATCGTACAGAACGACAATCTTGTTCGCAACATACACAAGATGACATTCGACATGGGGGAGTGCGACTTCAGCCTTCCCGGTCAGTATGCTATGATAGAGGCGGGAGGGATCCGCAGACCCTATCAGGTATGTGATTTCGACAGCAACAGATTCACTATCGTTTTTCCGGTAGAGGATGAGGAGAGCAGAAGGCTCGCCTCCATGAGACCCGGTGAAGAAGCCCTGATAACGACCGGCCTTGGCAACGGCTTCGATCTCGACGCCATGCCGGGCGAGGTGGTGCTGGTCGCGGATGACCTTGGGATCCCGGAAATGCTGGGACTGGCCCGCAGTCTTTTGATGCGCGGTACGGACTGCAGACTGATACTGAGCTATCCGAGCAAAAAGGATATCTACATGCTCGAATCGTTCAGGAATCTGGTCAACGAGATAGAAGTCCTGACTCTGGACGGCAGCAACGGCAGGGAAGGACGCGCTTCGGATGCTGTAAGGCACGCCTCGTATATCTGTGCGGGCGGTTCTCTGGATCTGCTGAGATCCCTCACGGACAAGGCGGATGCCGGACAGTTCAGCCTCAGCAGCACGGTCCTTGCCGAGTCGGCCGATTATGAAGACTGTTTCGTAGAGACAACAAAGGGAAGGCTCAATGCAAGCGATGACGGGCCTGTATTCGACAAGAACATCATCATATGGGATGCTCTGGAAGCAAGAAAACATAAAGAGAGGTAATTGCGAATGTACGCACTTACGGCAAAAGGAATGAAATACATGGACGAGTTCGCCTCGCGCGCCGGTCTTCCGGGAGTCGTTCTCATGGAGAACGCCGCGAGGGGAGTCGCCGATGCTGTAGCTGAGAGGATACCGGACAAGTCCGCAAAGATCCTCGTGCTTGCGGGACACGGCAATAACGGCGGAGACGCTGCTGCCGCGGCCAGATGGCTTGCCCAGATGGGATATGAAGGCATCAGCGTATATTTCGCGGGCAACATGGAAAAGGCCGGCAACGAGTTCAAGCGTCAGATGAACATACTCGTCAACGCCCACAGAGACGTGAGGATATCCGGACTCAGGGGCATAGAGCGCAATATCCTGAACGCGAAGTATGACTGCATAATCGACGGCATCTACGGCATAGGCCTCAATAAGGCACTGAGTGATGACGATATCAGGCTGGTAAAGTACATCAACTCAAAGTCGGGCTTCAAAGTAGCTGTGGACATCCCGTCCGGGCTCAACGCTTCAAGCGGGCTCATCATGGGCGAGGCCATAAGGGCAGACCTGACAGTCACATTCGGCAGCTATAAGACAGGTATGTTCTTCGGAGCGGGCAGGGAATGCTGCGGCGAAGTCAGGGTCGTAGACATAGGCCTTCTGCCAGACGGATATGAGAATGTTACAGATAAACTCGAGGTCCTGGACAGCAGATTCCTCGATAGCACCATAGATCAGGCGCTGGTACCGAGGGCTGAGAGCGGACATAAGGGCACTTTCGGCACAGTGGGACTGGTGATCAGCTCAAACGGCATGCTCGGAGCGGGCATGCTGGCCGCAAGGGCAGCGTACAGAGCGGGATGCGGTCTTGTAAAGATCTTCTGCCCGTCAAAGTACACCGGATTCTTCAACGTATCGATACCGGAGGCCGTTGCGGTGCCATATAAGCCTGACGATGTGCTGGGAGCCTTTGAAGGCTTCAGGGACAGCGTGGACGTGATCCTTATCGGCCCGGGCCTAAAGGAGGATTCGACGGGAAGACTCCTGGTAAAGCAGATACTCGCGGGCAGTAAGCCTGCCGTATTCGACGCAGGAGCCCTCAATCTCATATCCCGCAACCTCAAGGCGCTCCGCAAAAGAAAATGCCCGTGCGTCATAACGCCGCATCTGGGCGAGATGGCAAGGCTCTGCGGCGAGGACATCAATATCGTCGCGAGGAGCCGCATAGGATTTTCACGCAAGTTCTCGGAGAAATTCGATATCAGCATGGTGGTGAAATCGGATGTCTCGCTAATCGCGCTGAGAGATCAGGGCAGGGGACAGAAACTATTCATAAATACCGTAGGCAATTCGGGTCTCGCTACTGCGGGATCGGGAGACGTCCTGGCGGGAGTAATCGCATCGCTCATCGCGCAGGGCAATCCTCTCGACACCAGCCTCATGTACGGAGTCATGGTACACGGCAAGGCGGCTGAGAAGTTCGCGAAGGACGGCGACTCAAAACGCAAGATGATGGCCGGAGATATTATTGACAATCTGTTCTGAGAGTAGTAGAATCACTGCGTTGCGGTCAGAAAGACCGTAAATACCATGACGACGGGAGGTGAGACAAGAATATGGCACAGGTAATAGTAAGAGAAAACGAGAGCCTGGAGAGTGCTCTTAAGAGATTTAAGAGATCTTGCGCTCGCGACGGCGTTATGGCTGAGCTGCGTAAGAGAGAGCACTACGAGAAGCCAAGCGTAAGACGTAAGAAAAAGTCCGAGGCTGCTCGCAAGAAAGCTCGTAAGTACTAATAACGGCAAAAGGATGCGAACCAGTTATACAGGTTCGCATTTTTCTTAGAAAAGGAGTAATAAAATGGGGCTTAAAGAACAACTGATGCAGGACTACAAAGACGCTATGAAGAGCGCGGACGCCGTGAAAAAGAACACGGTCAACATGGTAAGAGCCGCCATCAAGCAGTATGAGGTCGATCAGAGAGTCACCATCGATGACGACGCTGATATCGTAAAGATCATCAAGAAGCAGGTCAAGATGAGAGCTGACGCTCTCGAGGACTTCGTGAAGGCCGGAAGAGACGACATGCTTGAAGCATATAAGAGCGAGATCGAGATACTGAAGTCCTACCTGCCTGAGGAGATGGGCGAGGAAGAGATCAAGGCCAAGGTCGCCGAGATCGCGGAGAAGCTGGGCATCGAGAAGAACATGAAGAGCATGGGAACCCTGATGAAGAGCACAATGGCAGAACTCAAGGACAAGGCTGACGGATCCGCTGTCAACAAGGCAGTCAAGGTATTCCTGAGCGGAAAGTAATATATGGAATACAAGATCAACATACCTGAAGGCATAGACGTACAGGGGCTTTTCGGCAATTATGACGCCAATGTCCGCTCTGTGGAAAAATTTACAGGCACCGAGATGTCGCTTCGCGACGACGTGCTGACAATAAGGGGCAGAGACCCTGAGCTTGCCGCGCGCATAATCGCCAGGCTCATAGAAGCTCTCAACAACGAGCCCGAACTCGACTCGCAGAAACTGAACTATCTCATAGAGATGGAAGCCGGCGGAAAGACCTATGATGAACAGAAGGTGTCTCATGACATCATCTGCTACACACATACCGGAAGGCCGCTTAAGCCAAAGACACAGGCGCAGAAGGACTATGTCGACAATATAAGAGCCTGCGACATGGTGTTCGGCATCGGCCCGGCAGGTACGGGCAAGACGTATCTTGCATGCGCCATGGCGATAAACGCGTATAAGAACAAGGAAGTCGAGAGGATAATCCTCACAAGACCTGCCGTTGAAGCAGGCGAGAGGCTGGGATTCCTCCCGGGCGATATGCAGGAGAAGGTAGATCCTTATCTTCGTCCGCTTTACGATGCTCTCTATGACGTGCTCGGTATCGAGGCGGCGCTGAGACTGAGAGAGAAGGGCGTTATAGAGGTGGTCCCGCTGGCATACATGAGAGGCCGTACTCTTGACAACGCTTTCATAATCCTTGACGAGGCCCAGAACACCACGCGAGAGCAGATGAAGATGTTCCTCACGCGTATGGGCTTCAATTCCAAGGTTGTGGTCACGGGCGACGTGACACAGATAGACCTTCCGAGCGGCACTGTTTCCGGTCTAAAGGAAGCCAGAAAGGTGCTCAGCGGAGTTGAAGGAATAAGATTCAATACATTCACCGAGGTGGACGTTGTCAGACACGAGCTGGTAAAGCGCATAATCAGAGCTTACGAATCGTACGACAACAAGAACAAGGTGAGGGCAAGCGCTTCCAGGGGAAATAAAGTCAGCGACAGGTGATACATGCAGATAGTATTCAACGATGAACTTGACAGGCTTACGCCTGAGATGTGGAAACTCATGCAGCAGGCCGCGGAAGAGGCTTTCAGGACCGAATTCGCGGGCGAGATGGATGCGGATAGCCTTGAAAACGAGCCTGAGGTAGGCGTCACGATAGTTGACGATAACACTATACTCGAGCTTAGCCGCGAATACAGGGAAAAAGACAGCGTCACGGACGTTCTGAGCTTCCCTCAGTTCGAAGGACACGACGAGCTGCTTGCAGATCTCAGAAACGATGAAGCATCGACGCTGATCGGTGATGTTGTCATCTGCTATGAGCAGGCTGAAAGGCAGGCTGACGAGTATGACACGGGCATAACGCGCGAAATACTGTATCTTTTCGTTCACAGCGTGATGCACCTGTTCGGATATGACCACATGGAAGAAGATGAAAAGGCCGTAATGAGGAAACGCGAAGAAGAGGTCCTCGCGGCTATAGGAGTAGCAAGAGGCAAATGAGATCGGGATTTATAGCAATAGCGGGAAGGCCTAACGTAGGCAAGTCCACGCTGATGAATCAGATGCTTGGCGAAAAGATAGCCATCACTTCGTCAAAGCCTCAGACAACGCTCAACAGAATAAAAGGCATATATACCGATCTTGAGTATGAAGGCGGAGAGGGGCTTCAGATGGTCTTTCTTGATACGCCGGGGATACATAAGCCTCATAACAAACTCGGATCGGCCATAAACGAGACGGCTGTCAATACCCTCAGCGGTGTTGATGTGATTTTGCTTATAATCGATGGTACCCAGGATTTCGGAAAGGGCGATGAGGCCGTTATAAGGCTTCTTGAGAACGCGGAAGCTCCTAAGATACTGGCGATAAACAAGAGCGATCTCATAGGACCGGGGAAATACCTCGAACTGTATAAAAGATACGAGGAAACGGGACTTTTCGATGATATCTACGGTGTCTCCGCTCTTAAGGGCGATAACGTGGACATGCTTATGGAAAAGCTTTCCGGCTATATGAAAGAGGGTCCGATGTACTATCCGGAAGACATAGCTACAGACGATCCGGTAAGGTTCATCGTGAGCGAGATAATCCGCGAGAAACTGATGAACTACCTTGAGGACGAGGTCCCGCACGGGGTATTCGTGGAGATAGAATCATTCAGGGAGCCTGAAAGACCGGGCGCCGCCACGGAGATATCCGCTGTGATCTTCTGCGAGAAGAAATCCCACAAGGGCATCATCATAGGCAAGGGCGGCGCCAAATTAAAAGGCGTCGGCAAGGCAGCCCGCCTCGAGATCGAGGAGCTGTTAGGCTGCAAGGTCTTCCTGAGCCTCTTTGTAAAGGTCAAGGAAGGCTGGCGTGACTCAGAGCGTACAATAAAAAACTGGGGCTATAAGGACGAATGATAATCAGCGCAGAGGGCATTGTACTAAGACAAAGGAAGATCGCGAACAACAGACGCATGATCGTCATATTCACGAAGCAGTACGGCAAGCTTTCCGCCGGGACCTCCATCAACGAGAAATCCCGCGGCAAGGCGGCGCTGGCGCTTCGTCCTTTTACTTATGCGGAATATGACATTTTCAAGGGAAGGGAAGCATACAGCATCAACTCAGCTTCGGTAAGCAAGAGTTTTTACTCGATAGGCGAGGACATAGACCGCTTTATGACGGCCTCCGCTTTTATCGAATATCTTGACAAGGTGCTGCCTGAGGGCGAACCGATGCCGAAACTCTTAGATCTGTCGCTCGATTTTCTGCAGTCGGTATCAGTCAGCAATTCCGCGCCGGAGACACTGCTTTACGCGTTCATTGTGAAGACCCTGGCGATGCTTGGAGTAGCGCCTGAACTCGGATGCTGCGTCAACTGCGGCAAACAACCGGACGCTTTCGGAGAGGGCTTCAAAATGTTCTCCGTGAGCGGCGGCGGCATCATCTGTCCGGACTGTGCCGAAGAAGAGAAAAGGACGCCGGATTCATTGATTTACAAGCCAAATTTCGATATAATCGATGTGTTTAGATACTTTGAGTTGAAACCCATCAAAACGTTTGAAAAAGTAGGCCTCAAACCCGAAGTGAGGAGAGAGGTCAGAGAGATACTCGCTGACTATACGGACCGCTATCTGGGCGTGGATGTACTCAGGGGTATTGAAGAACCGGAGGTAAAATAAATGGAAATCACACTTGAAAAGATCGAGATCGTAAAGGACAGAACAGGATCGACATACGCGGAGGCCAAGGCGGCTCTCGAGGCTGCGGAAGGCAGTGTGGTCGATGCCATCATCGCCATTGAGGGCAAGATGAACGAAGAGCATGACAAGGTGGATGGCGGAAGCCTCAAGGACAGCCCTATCTTCGCTAAGATGAAAGAAATCGTAGACAAGGGCAACGTTTCCAGGATCCTCATTACAAAGAATGAGAAGACCATCGTGAACTTCCCTGTGACCGCAGGCGTTATAGGCGCGGTCCTCGTGCCATGGGGAGCCATCCTCGGCATAGTCGCCGCTCTCGGCGCTCAGTGCAGCATCGACTTTGTTGACGCTGAAGGAAAGGTCATCGACATCGACGGAAAGGTCATCGGCGCTTATGACAAAGCAAGAGGAAATGTGCTCAAGGGCGTAGACAAGGCTCAGGAGACACTCAACAAGGAGACTCTCGACGACCTCATGAACACCATCGACCGCTTTGCCAAGAAGGCCGGCAAGACAGTCAAGGAACTCATCAAGGAGGCTTCCGAAGCTTATAAGCAGAGCGATGCCGAAGACATCATCGAAGAAGAATTCAAAGACGAGGAGCTTTAATAAATGCCAATCGATAAAAAAGATATACCCGTAACCGACAGAGCCGTGACCATGGAGAAGATCATAGCTCTCTGCAAGAACAGAGGCTACATCTTCCCGGGATCGGAGATATATGGCGGACTTGCCAACACCTGGGACTTCGGTCCTCTCGGAGTTGAGTTCAAGAACAACATCAAGGACGCCTGGAGACAGAAATTCGTCAGAGAATCAGGGCTCAATGTGGGACTCGACGCAGCCATACTGATGAACCCTCAGACATGGGTGGCATCGGGACACGTAGGCGGATTCAGCGATCCGCTGATCGACTGCAGATCGTGCAAGACACGTTACAGAGCCGACCAGCTCATAGAGGACTGGTACAAGGAGAACAAGCCTGATGAAGAGGTCGTTGTAGACGGCTGGTCAAGAGAAGACATGGAGAGCTTCATCACTGACAAGGCGATCAAGTGCCCTAACTGCGGCAAGAGCGACTTCACCGGCATCAGACAGTTCAATCTGATGTTCAAGACCTTCCAGGGCGTTACCGAGGATTCGAAATCCGAAATCTACATGAGACCTGAAACGGCTCAGGGCATTTTCGTCAATTTCAAGAACGTGCAGAGAACGGCCCGCAAGAAAATACCTTTTGGTATAGCGCAGGTCGGAAAATCATTCAGGAACGAGATCACACCGGGCAACTTCATTTTCAGAGTAAGAGAGTTTGAGCAGATGGAGCTTGAGTTCTTCTGCAAGCCTGGCACTGAACTGGACTGGTTCGTGTACTGGAAGGAATACTGCCTCAAGTTCCTCAGCAATCTGGGGCTCAAGGAAGAATTCACCAGATTCAGAGATCACTCGCCTGAAGAACTTTCACACTACAGCAATGCCACTACGGACATCGAATATCTCTTCCCGTTCGGCTGGGGAGAGATCTGGGGCGTGGCATCACGTACGGATTACGACCTCATGGCTCACCAGACACATTCCGGAGAGGACATGAGTTATCTCGATCCTGAGACAAACGAGAGATATGTCCCGTACTGCATCGAACCGTCCGTCGGAGTCGAGAGACTCGTACTGGCGTTCCTGGTCGACGCTTATGATGAAGAGGTGCTGACGGATGCCAAGGGCAAGGAAGATGTCAGGACGGTGCTGAGACTGCATCCGGCGCTGGCGCCTTACAAGGCTGCCGTGCTGCCGCTCTCAAAGAAGCTTGAAGACGTGGCCATCCCGGTCTACGAAGAGCTGAGAAAGTACTTCATGGTTGAGTACGACGCGGCAGGATCCATCGGAAAGCGCTACAGAAGAGAGGATGAGATCGGAACACCGTTCAGTATCTGTGTAGACTTTGACACGGCTGAAGACAAATCAGTGACCATACGTGACAGGGATACGATGGAACAGGTCCGCGTACCTATCACGGAAGTAAGAAGTTATATCGAAGAGAGACTTAGATTCTAGGTAAGTTAAATCAAGGCCTGCGCAGCCGGCGCGGGCCCGTATCAAACAAGAAAGGTAATAGTTTATGGCAAAATACGTTTATTCATTTAATGAAGGCTCAAAAGACATGAGAAACCTGCTTGGCGGCAAGGGCGCCAACCTTGCTGAGATGACCAATATCGGTCTTCCGGTACCGTTCGGTTTCACCATCACAACAGATGTATGCAGAAAGTATACCGAGGACGGCGGCGTTCTTGACCAGGCGGTCATCGATGAAGTGTGGGAGCACATCGCGGAGCTCGAAGAGGTGATGGGCAAGAAGTTCGGAGACAACGAGAACCCTCTGCTCGTATCCGTAAGATCCGGAGCACCTATTTCCATGCCGGGAATGATGGATACCATCCTCAACCTCGGACTCAATGATGTGGCTGTTGAAGGTCTTGCCAAGAAGACCGGAAACGACAGATTCGCTTATGACAGCTACCGCAGATTCATGCAGATGTTTGGCGACGTTGTTATGGAGATCAAAAAGTCCAACTTTGACGCCGTCTTTGAAGGCCAGAAGAAGAAAGCCGGCGTCGAGTATGACGTTGAGCTGACAACAGACGACCTCAAGGAAGTCATCAAGGGATACAAAGAGGTAGTAAAGAGAGAGCTCGGAAGAGAATTCCCTCAGGAGCCTAAGGATCAGCTGCTCGAGGCTATCAAGGCCGTATTCAGATCATGGAACAACGAAAGAGCTATCCTCTACAGAAAGATGTATGATATTCCGGATTCACTCGGAACAGCCGTAAACGTTCAGTCCATGGTATTCGGAAACAGCGGAAACGACTCCGGTACAGGCGTAGCGTTCACACGTAACCCGGCGAACGGCGACAGCAAGCTCTTCGGAGAATTCCTCGTCAACGCTCAGGGTGAGGACGTTGTAGCAGGTATCAGGACACCGCAGCCTATCTCCGAGATGGCAGATGCTTTCCCTGAGGTATACACTCAGTTCGAGAAGATCGCCAACACACTCGAGAACCACTATAAAGACATGCAGGACATGGAGTTTACTGTTGAAGACAGAAAGCTCTTCATGCTGCAGACACGTAACGGCAAGAGAACAGCTGCCGCTGCCGTAAAGATCGCCGTAGACCTCGTAAAAGAGGGACTTATCGACAAGGATACGGCTGTAATGAGAGTAGAGCCTGACATGATCGACCAGCTTCTGCATCCTGTATTCGACGCGGAAGAGCTGAAGAAGGCAACTCCTGTTACAAAGGGTCTTCCGGCTTCACCGGGAGCCGCTACAGGCCAGATCGTATTCAGCGCTGAGGACGCAGGAGCATTCGCAGCTGAAGGCAAGAAGGTCATCCTCGTAAGAGAAGAGACTTCGCCTGAGGACCTCGCCGGCATGGTAGCCGCCGAAGGTATCCTGACAGCACGCGGAGGCATGACTTCCCACGCTGCAGTAGTAGCCAGAGGAATGGGCAAGTGCTGCGTTGCAGGCTGCAAGGAGATCACAGTCGATGAGGCTGCCAAGACTCTGACAGTTGGCGGCAAGGTATATAAAGAGGGAGACAGCATCTCGCTCAACGGTTCCGACGGAAGCGTTTACACAGAGGCGATCAAGACTCTGGCGCCTGAACTCTCCGGAGACTTCGGACAGATCATGGAGTGGGCCGATGAAGCAAGAACGCTCAAGGTCAGAACGAACGCGGATAATCCAAGAGACGCAAAGCAGGCCGTAGCATTCGGAGCCGAAGGTATCGGACTCTGCCGTACAGAGCACATGTTTTTCGAGGATGAGAGGATCCCTAAGATCAGAAGAATGATCCTTGCTGAGGACGAGGCAGACAGAAGAGAGGCTCTCGCAGGCCTCCTGCCTTATCAGAAAGAAGATTTCAAGGGCATCTATAAGGCAATGGGAGACAGACCTGTTACCATCAGACTGCTTGACCCGCCTCTGCATGAGTTCCTGCCAAAAACAGACGAGGATATCAAGGAACTTTCCGAGCAGTTTGGCATCCCTTATGAGAAGGTAGTCAGCAAGACGCTCGAACTCCATGAGTTCAACCCTATGCTTGGTCACAGAGGCTGCAGACTTGCCGTCACATATCCTGAGATCGCGGAGATGCAGACAGAGGCCATCATCTCGGCCGCTCTCGAAGTACGCAAAGAGGACGGACTCGATATCGTGCCTGAGATCATGGTACCGCTGGTAGGTCACGTCAACGAGCTCAAGTTCGTCAAGAAGACGATCGTAGAGGTAGCTGACAGACTCATCGCTGAGTCCGGAGAAAAGATGAAGTACATGGTCGGAACCATGATCGAGATCCCTAGAGCTGCCCTGACAGCCGACGAGATCGCGGAAGAGGCTGAGTTCTTCTCCTTCGGTACAAACGACCTGACACAGATGGGCTTCGGATTCTCCAGAGACGATACAGGAGCGATCATCAAGGAATATGTAGAGAAGGGCATCTTCGATAACGACCCGTTCCAGTCACTCGACCAGACGGGCATCGGCAAGCTCATAAGACTGGCTGCTGAAGGCGGACGCAAGACAAGACCGAACATCAAGCTCGGTATCTGCGGAGAGCATGGCGGAGACCCTGCTTCCATACGTTTCTGCCACGAAGTAGGACTCAATTATGTATCCTGCTCGCCGTTCAGAGTGCCTATCGCAAGACTTGCCGCTGCGCAGGCCGCGATAACGGAAAAGAGAGGTTAACAATACTAACGAGAGTCGCCGTGTAAACGGCGGCTCTGTAATTACTAACAAAAAACATAATTTAACGTTAATTTTCTTGTATTTTTCAAGCCATTTGTTATACTGAAAAAAATTAAAAATACAAGAACAAACAAGGAGGTATTCAAAATGCAAGAATATCTGTTGTCTCATCTGTACTGGATAAGCCTGTTCGCTTCTATCTGCGCGCTGATATTTGCCTATGTGCAGGCTAAGAAAGTCCTCAATTCACCTGAGGGCACGGACAGGATGATGGAGATCTCACGTTTCGTACGTACGGGCGCGGCTGCTTTCCTGAAACGCCAGTATCGTACAGTAATCATTTTCTTCATATTCATGTTCTGCGTGCTCTGCGGCATGGCGGCAGCGCATAAGCTGACATGGTTCGTACCGTTCGCGTTCATCACAGGAGGCTTCTTCTCCGGACTCTCCGGATATATCGGTATGAGCATCGCTACAAGAGCCAATGACCGTACCGCATGCGCGGCACAGGACAGCCTCAACAAGGGACTCCGCGTAGCGTTCTCGGCCGGTTCCGTAATGGGATTCACTGTAGTAGGACTCGGACTCCTTGACATCTCGCTCTGGTATGCGCTGCTTGACCTGGTGTTCCATCAGTCGCTTGAGGACATCACTGCAGCGATGATCACATTCGGAATGGGAGCTTCCTCGATGGCTCTGTTCGCCCGTGTGGGGGGCGGAATCTTCACGAAGGCCGCTGACGTCGGAGCAGACCTCGTAGGTAAAGTTGAGGCGGGAATCCCTGAGGACGACCCTCGTAATCCGGCCGTTATCGCAGATAACGTCGGTGACAACGTTGGTGACGTAGCCGGCATGGGCGCCGACCTCTATGAATCATATGTAGGATCCATGGTATCGACATGCGCTCTCGGAGCTATCGCGTTCCTCTCGAGCGGCCTCGGAGTCAAATCCGTCGCTCTTCCTCTGCTGATGGCGGCAGTCGGAGTAGTATTCTCGATCATAGGATCATTCTTCGTACAGACCAAGGAAGGCGCAAGTCAGAAGAACCTGCTCGCAGCTCTCCGCCGCGGCACTAACTTCTCGGCTATCGCGACCGCACTGTTCTCGTTCGTACTTGTATGGTGGCTCTTCGGCAAGGAGTTCTACGGACTCTATCTTGCCATCATCGCAGGACTCGCGGCCGGCGTGCTGATCGGACTCTGCACTGAGTACTACACATCGGATACATATAAGCCGACACAGAAGATCTCAGAATCCTCGCAGACAGGTACTGCTACGCTGATAATCAGCGGACTCGGCACGGGAATGATGTCAACAACGCTTCCGATCCTTATCGTAGGCGCGGCTATCATCATCGCTTACTACTGCTCGGGACTTTGCCCGGTCGATGTTTCAAAGGCAAGCATTGGTCTTTACGGTATCTCGCTCGCAGCTGTAGGAATGCTTTCGACACTCGGCATCACACTTGCTACGGACGCGTACGGCCCTGTAGCTGACAATGCCGGTGGTATCGCAGAGATGGCGGGACTTCCTCCTGAAGTACGTGAGAGAACAGACGCTCTTGACTCCCTGGGCAATACAACAGCTGCTACAGGTAAAGGCTTTGCCATCGGCTCTGCCGGAATGACAGCCCTGGCTCTGATCGCAAACTTCAAAGAGAAGCTGCTGGTCTACATGCCGGACGGACAGGATCTGACACTGAATCTGCTCGATCCTAGAGTGCTGGTAGGACTCTTCATCGGAGCATGCCTGCCGTTCCTCTTCTCAGCTCTAACAATGGGCGCTGTAAACAGAGCGGCTCAGAGCGTGGTAGTTGAAGTAAGACGCCAGTTCAAGGAGATCCCGGGCCTCATGGAGGGCAAGGCGACAGCGGACTACGCAAGATGCGTAGACCTCTGCTCAAAGGCTTCCCTGAAGGAAATGATACTGCCTGCATGCGTTGGCATCGCGGCTCCTATCTTAACGGGTCTCATCCTGGGCGGACTGGGAGTAGTCGGAATGCTCTGCGGCGCTACGGTAGCCGGCTTCATAATGGCTATCTTCATGGCTAACTCGGGCGGCGCCTGGGACAACGCCAAGAAGTACATCGAGGCAGGCCACTTTGGCGGCAAGGGCAGCGACAACCACAAGGCTGCTGTCGTAGGCGACACCATCGGCGACCCGTTCAAGGATACATCCGGACCTTCGATCAACATCCTGATCAAACTGGTATCGATGGTATCCATCGTATTTGCCGGACTCATCGCTTCGGTAAGCCTGCTGTAGTAAGACAAAAGCATAAAACACCAAAACTGATGCCTCCGGGCATCAGTTTTTATTTGCCTGTAACTGTGCTATAATTCATACATTAAAAAGACGTTAGAGTAGTAAAACTCAATTACACAGATTCTAATGAACAAACTATCCGATAATACACCTGAGAACACTAAAAGCAAATTCAGCATGGGGATGATCCTTGTTGCCATCGGTATCGTTTACGGTGACATCGGAACATCTCCTATGTACGTTATGAAGTCCATCGTTGAGGGCAATGGCGGCATCAACCATGTAGATCCCGATTTCATTGTCGGATCGCTGTCTCTCGTTATATGGACTATCACACTCCTCACTACAGTAAAGCACGTGCTGATCGCCCTGAAGGCGGACAACCACGGGGAGGGCGGCATCTTCGCTCTCTACAGCCTTGTAAAACACTGCGGCAAGTGGCTTATAATACCGACCATGATAGGCGGATGCACCATGCTTGCTGACGGAGTTCTGACACCTGCGGTCACGGTAACGACTGCCGTAGAGGGACTCCGAAGCATCAGCTTCATGGACAGGCTGCTCGGAGAAGGGCAGTTTGTCGTAATCGTCATAACTCTTACGATAGTAAGCGCGCTGTTCATGATACAGCGGAGCGGCACCAGCTCGATCGGCAAGATGTTCGGACCGGTCATGATGATATGGTTCCTCTATCTGGGATGCACAGGCGTATGGCTCGCTTTGGGCGACCTTTCGATAATACGTGCTCTCAATCCGCTTTACGCGGTAAGGGTGCTCTTCAGTCCGGGCAATAAAGCCGGTCTCATGATACTGGGAAGCGTATTCCTCTGTACAACGGGAGCCGAGGCTCTCTACACAGACATGGGACACGTAGGCAAGGAGAACATCAAGCGCAGCTGGCCGTTTGTCAAGACCTGTCTGATCCTTAACTACATGGGCCAGTGCGTATGGATACTGCAGAACAGGAACGATTCGGCTCTCGCAGCCATGCATGACATGAATCCGTTCTATATGATGCTTCCTGCAGGTCTTCGTCCTGTCGCGATCATCCTGAGCGCTCTTGCAGCCATCATAGCCAGCCAGGCACTTATAAGCGGCAGCTACACGCTTGTCCACGAGGCGGCGGCTCTTGACCTGATGCCTCATCTGAACGTCAGATATCCGTCAGATACGCGCGGGCAGATCTACATCCCTATGGTGAATAATATCCTCTGGGTGCTCTGCTCAATGGTGATCCTGTACTTCAGGAGCGGCTCGCGAATGGAGAACGCATACGGTCTTGCCATCACCATAAGCATGCTCATGATGACAGTGATGTTTACGGTATATATCGGCGTAGTACACAAGCGCTATGCCGGAGCCGTGCTCTTTGCCGTCATATTCCTTGCGCTTGAGGGAGTGTTCTTAGTTTCCAGCCTCGGAAAGTTCACCATAGGCGGCTATGTGGCGATCATCATATCGCTCATCATTCTGCTTATCATGATAAGCTGGTACCGCGGAACACAGATCGAGCGCATGCAGAAAGTCAAGCTGCCGATGCGCGATTATCTGAGCAACATCAAGGAGCTTCAGAACGATCCGGACATACCGCTTTCCTGCAACAACCTGGTATACATCGCGAAGGGAGATGACTTTGAGTACATAGACCGCGACACCCTTTACTCGATACTCGACAGGGATCCGAAGAAGGCTGACGCGTACTGGTTCATCAGCGTCAATACCACCAACATGCCTTTTGACAGGGAATACGAGGTAGAGACGTTCGGGACCGATTACATATTCCGCGTCAATCTCATACTCGGATTCAAGGTGAAGCAGAGTGTAAATATCTATCTGAGACAGATAGTACAGGATATGCTCAGGAGCGGAGAGCTCCCTAAGCAGGTAAGAGAGCATTCGATCTACGGACCGTCTGAGGTCGGATCATTCAAGTTCTGCATGATCCGGAAGATGATGCCTCTTGAGGGAGACATAAGTCCGATAGACAATTTCCTTATACACAACAAGTATTTCATCAGGCGTCTGGCGGGAAGCCCTGTCAGATGGTTCGGCCTTGAGACTTCGCGCGTAATGATAGAGTACGTGCCGCTATTCCTGCCTAGTAAGGGCCCAGAAGAGAGACTGGAGAGGATAAATAAATGAGATCCATGAGATTCGGACAGCTTGAGGACGGCAGGACCGCCGGCCTCTATATACTCGAGTCGCCGGATGCAATGCGCGCCGCAGTCACTGACTACGGCGCTGCTCTTGTCAGCCTTGCTGTACCTGACAGAGACGGCGAGTACCGTGATGTAGTACTGGGACATGATGATGCCGCAGGCTACGAGAAAGGCGGCGGATTCATAGGCGGCACGATAGGCCGTTTCGCGAACCGCATCGCGGACGCGCGGTTCGAGCTTGACGGACGTGTTTATGAGCTGAGCACCAACGACGGCCCAAACTGTCTCCACGGTGGAAGAGACTTCTACAACAACAGGCTCTTCGGCGTAAAGGTGGGATTCACAAGCGTGAAAAAGAATGACTTCATGACCGCATTCGCGTCCGAGAGTATTTCCGACAAGGACCCGATGAAGGGAGTAAGAGGTCTCCATGATGACAAGATCACGTTCATTCTTGATGACCCTGACGGAAGCCAGGGCTTCCCGGGCGATCTTCACCTTGAGGTTACATACTCCCTGCCGGGGAACGGAGAACTCAGGATAGAATACAAGGCGGTCTGTAATGCGGATACACCTGTGAGCTTAACCAACCACAGCTATTTCAACCTAAACGGACATGACAGCGGAAGCATTCTGGATCATGTCGTCAGGATAAACGCGGATCATTACATGCCGGTAAACTCCAGGCTGATACCTTATGGAGAGCCAAGACCTGTAGACGGTACAGCCTTCGACTTCCGTACAAAGAAGGCGCTTGGAAGAGATATCCGCATGGATGACGAGCAGCTCGGATACGGCGGCGGATACGACCATGACTTTGTCCTCTCGGGAGGAGAGCCGGGGTCCGGGAGCGGCATGCTGAGAAGGGCAGCTTCCATGTACTCAAGTGAAAGCGGCATAAGGATGGATGTCGTGACTGACATGAGCAATATGCAGGTATATACCGGCAACAACCTTGGCAATGAACCCGGCAAAGAGGATGCCATATACAAAAATCGCGGCGCTGTATGCTTTGAGACACAGTTCAGACCGGACGCGATCAACAGCAGCGATCCGGATGTGCGCGAAGCATGCATACTCAGAGCCGGCGAGGAATTCACATCCGTAACTATATACAAATTCAGTACTATTTAGTGCAAGGCCAGGGAGGAATCAAAATGGCTGAATGGAAAAACTTAGACACACTGAAAGCATATAAAGCTCTTGAAGCGTCCGGACACAGGGTAGACCTTGGAAAAGTGCTGGCAGGAGAAGCAGGTGGGGAGCGCGTAAAGAAGTACTCGGTGCCGATGGCATGCGGACTCGCGTACAATTACGCGTCCAAGCAGGTCGATGATGAGATCCTCGGCATGCTGGCGGATCTTGCAAAAGAATCCGATCTCGCGGGTAAATTCAAAGAGCTGTACAACGGCGCGATGATAAACACAGGTGAAAAAAGACTCGTGCTGCATCATCTGACACGCGGGCAGCTCGGAGACGATGTCATCGCTGACGGAACAAACAAGAGAGAATTCTATAAGGGTGAGCAGGACAAGATCGCTGAGTTCGCTGATAAAGTGCATGCCGGCAAGATCACGAACGCGGACGGAGAGAAGTTCACCACAGTCGTACAGATCGGCATTGGCGGAAGCGATCTCGGTCCGCGCGCCATGTATATTGCGCTCGAAAACTGGGCCCGCGCGAACGGCTGCCTCTTAATGGACGCAAAGTTCATCAGCAACGTGGATCCGGATGACGCTGTAAGCGTTCTCAAGTCGATCGACGTCGCTCATTCACTGTTCATACTCGTATCAAAGTCTGGCACAACTCTTGAGACACTTACCAACGAGGCTTTCGTCAAGAACGCTCTTAAGGAAGCGGGCCTTGATCCGTCGAAGCACATGCTCGCTGTAACCAGCGAGACTTCTCCGCTGGCAAAGAGCAGCGACTACCTCACGGCATTCTTCATGGATGATCATATCGGAGGCAGGTACTCATCGACATCAGCTGTAGGCGGAGCAGTTCTGTCTCTCGCATTCGGTCCGGCTGTATTTGAGCGTTTCCTTGCAGGCGCAGCGGAAGCAGACAAAATGGCAGCTTTTGCTGACCCTATGCAGAACGCGGCAATGCTGGACGCTCTTATCGGAGTGTATGAGCGCAATATCCTCGGATACGAAGCAACAGCCGTACTTCCGTATGCTCAGGCGCTCGCCAGGTTCCCGGCGCATCTTCAGCAGGCTGACATGGAATCAAACGGCAAATCTGTCAACCGCTACGGCGAGCCGGTCAGCTATAAGACAGGCCCTGTACTCTTCGGAGAGCCGGGCACAAACGGACAGCATTCGTTCTATCAGCTCCTGCATCAGGGCAAGGACATAGTACCGCTGCAGTTCATCGGCTATAAAGAGAGCCAGTTCGGCACAGATGTCGACATCCAGGGCAGCACAAGCCAGAAGAAACTCTGCGCAAATGTAGTCGCCCAGATCGTGGCATTTGCCTGCGGCAAGGAGGATGAGAACCTTAACAAGCATTTTGACGGCGGCAGACCGTCCAGCATCATCGTAGGTGAGAAGCTGACGCCGGAATCGCTCGGAGCGCTGCTTTCACACTTTGAGAACAAGATCATGTTCCAGGGCTTCCTGTGGAACCTCAACAGTTTCGATCAGGAAGGCGTACAGCTTGGAAAGGTGCTGGCTAAGAGGGTACTGGCGCACGAAACAGAAGGAGCGCTCGCTGAATACGCCGCGCTGTTTGAGATCTAAAGGAAAGTTAAAGTTTAAGACGGGTAATAATGAGAAAAGAAATAGTTGAATTAAGAAAACTCATGGCTTCGGACGGCATAGACGCATATTATGTGCCGTCCGGAGATTTTCATGGATCGGAATATGTAAACGGGTTTTTCAGAACGAGGGCATTCCTGAGCGGATTCACCGGATCTGCCGGAGATCTGCTGGTCACCGCAGAAGGAGCATGGCTCTGGACTGACGGCAGATACTTTCTACAGGCAGCAAAGCAGCTTGAGGGAAGCGGCATAGAACTCATGAAGATGGGCGAGGAGGGAGTCCCGGCAATCGAGGAATTCCTGCTTGCGGAGGCAGAGAAAGAGGATGGTTTCGTAATAGGCTTTGACGGCAGGGTAGTGCCGGCCGGGTTCACTAAGAAGCTAAAGGAAAAACTTGAAGAAGCAGGCTGCAGGGCATCGTTCTTCACAGGGAAAGACCTTGGGGGCGAAGTCTGGAAGGACAGGCCTGCGATAAAGCCGACCAGGGCATGGGAGCTTCCGCTCAGCATCGCAGGCATGGATACCGCGGACAAGATAGCAGCGGTAAGAGAGGAGATGAGAAAGCAGGACGCAAGCCATCTTCTTATAACGGACCTCATGGAATGCGCGTGGCTCGTGAACCTCCGTGCTTCTGACGTCCTGTATACGCCTGTGTTTTTCGCTTTCATACTGCTGACACACGATAATGCGAGTCTGTACGTAATGGACGGGACTTTGCCTGACGGACTGCCTGAAAGGCTCTCATATGTTGATCTGAAGCCTTATGAAGACATCTATAAGGACGTCGCGGCTATCCCGGCGGAAAGCAAGCTGTGGCTCGATCCTGCCACGTGCAACACGGCTCTTTACAGCAGCGTGCCTGCAGATGCCGCTAAACACGAGGCGCTGACCCCGGTCGCTCTGAAGAAGATGATCAAGAACGACACTGAGATCGCGGGAATGCGTCACTCCCACATACTGGACGGCGTTGCAGTCACAAAGATGATCAGGTGGCTGAAGGAGACTGCTGAAACCGAAAGGAAGACCGAACTCGGCGTCGCTGAAAAGCTTAAGGATTTCAGACTCAGCTGTGATGACTGTTTCGATCTTTCGTTCGAGACAATAGCGGGATACGGACCAAACGGCGCCATCATCCATTATTCGCCGACTCCTGAGAGTGATACCGAGGTAAAGCCTGAAGGCTTCCTTCTGGTCGATTCGGGAGGACAGTATTATGACGGAACGACTGATATAACAAGGACTGTGGCGGTCGGGCCTCTGACTGATGAGATGATCCGGCATTACACATATGTGCTGAAGTCACATCTGGCGATGGCGATGTACAAGATAACACCGGGATCCGATCCTTCGGATATAGACAAGGCTTCCAGGGCGCCTATGAAAGAGGTGGGACTGGACTTCAACCACGGCATTGCGCATGGCGTAGGTCACGTTCTGAGCGTTCATGAGGGTCCTATAACCATCAAGAAGGACAGAGTGCCTATTCCGCTGCAACCGGGAATGATAATGTCCGATGAGCCGGGCTTTTATGAGGAAGGATCGCATGGTGTCAGGATAGAAAACCTGGTCGTATTTGTAGATGACGGAGAAGGCAATATCGTTAACGAACCTCTTACGTGCGTTCCATACGAAAGAAAGGCCATAAAAAAGGACCTCCTCACGGATGAAGAGATCGAATATGTCAACAAATACCACGAATGGGTGAGAAAAACTCTCACGCCGCTTCTGGATGATGAGACTGCCGCGTGGCTTGAAAGAGAAACTGCCGCGCTGTAGGATAAAGACAACTAAAAACACGCTCCGGGGATGTGATGCCCTGAAGCGTGTCTTTTTCTATTTCAATTCCATGCTGAGTTCAGCGTAGCCATCCTCGAATTCGAGGTGTCCCATGGCTCCGTTCACAATGGTGAACGAAGGTCTGGTGTGGCCTATATCAGCGTTCCATATGACAGGCACGTCCATGCCGCCAAAAACCCGTTCAAGCTGTTCAAGATAATCCCCGTCAGACGCGTCTCCCGTGAAGCAGGTGCGGCCAAACACCACTGCTTTTGCATTATCGAACATACCCATCTGTTTCAGTCTGTTCATCGAGTACATCAGCCCCATAGGTGTAAGCTCAAAGTTGTCGAAGAACCAGATGAATCCGTCATCCTTATATCTCTCAACGAAACCGCTGAGATCCTCAAAAGGTGTACCTATTACTTCATCAATGACGTCTATGCAGCCGCCTATGAGTCTGCCGGTAACATCGAGAGCATATCCCTCATCGAGTTCGCCGCTTCCGTTTCCTCTGAAGAGAAGCCATTCCACCGGAGCATCCATGTCATAAGACTCAGTTTCTTCATTGAATCCTGTCGAGTTGTAAAGCTCGTATGAGTGCTGGACCGGAAGATCTCCGAAAAGCACGGACAGAGCGTTGAAATGAAACTCATGCAGCGGCACCCAGTCCCAGGCTCCGGCATTCAATCCGTATATCGTCGCGATGTCGTAAACAGTGGTAAGAAGCATCATTATGGCCGTAGGGTCGGAATAGCCGCTGAACCATTTGGGGTGATTTCTTACAAGTTCTCCATCGATATACGGCAGCATCTCTACGGTGTAGTCGCCACCCGCCGCACACAGGACCATGTCTATATCATCATCCGCAAACAGCTCGTTGAATTCTCTGCCGCGTGTCTCGGCCGGGGCGGAAGGGCAGTCGTCGTTCCTTACGCTTTCGGTCTCGACCGGGATCAGTCCTGTCTGCTCGAGTATCTCAAGGGACATGTCGAATGAGTCCAGCTTGTAACCGACTCCGGCGCTTGGCGCGCATATGCCTATATATGAACCTTCTTTTGGAAATTCAGGATAGATCATCTTTGCTTTTTCTCTCCTCATTCAGTTATTTGACTAGGGTATTATAGCACATACAACGGTTTAAAAAGCATAGCGAAACGGAAAGCAAAAAAGCGGTTTCCGACAAAAATTTAACAAAGTTTCGGTTGCCCATCTGCGTTGAATAATGTACAATGATATTGACGTGGGGTATGCCCTGAAAACGTTGAAAAATAAGGCATTTCCCATTAAGTTTGTAGGAATTAAGAGATAACGAAGGAGGCACTAGCAGATGAAAGTATCAAGCGTTCCTTTCAAAGGAACTAAAGATCAGGAAGCTAAGCTTCTCGAAGTGATCGCGAAGTACAAGGGCATGAAGGGAGCCCTGATGCCTATCATGCAGGAGGCTCAGGAGATCTACGGATATCTTCCTTACCAGGTACAGAAGATCATTTCCGATGAAACAGGCATTCCGATCGAAAAGATTTACGGTGTAGCTACTTTCTATGCACAGTTCTCGATGTCGCCAAAGGGCAAGTATATCGTCGCCGTATGTCTCGGCACGGCCTGCTATGTCAAGGGCGCGGGCAAGGTCCTCGAGGAAGTCGAAAAGATCCTCGGCATCGGAGACGGCGATTGCACCCCGGACGGCAAGTTCTCGCTTGAGGTTTGCCGCTGCGTCGGAGCATGCGGACTTGCACCTGTTATGATCGTTGCCGGAGATGTATATGGCAAGATGACACCTGACAGAGTTGAGGGCATCCTTGCCAAATACGAATAACGCATAATGGAGGGCACGTCATGAAAACACTGCAAGATTTAAAAGACATCAAGGCGGCAAAGGGCGGTCAGATCGACATCAGATTCAATCCTGACACAGCTGAAGCAGCCGTCAAGACCTACGTCCTCGTTTGCGGAGGTACAGGCTGTCAGTCGAACCACAGCGTTGAGGTCATGGAAGAGCTCAAAAAGCTGATCGACGCTGCCGGCAAGAAGGACGATATCCAGATCATCCAGACAGGCTGCCAGGGACTCTGCGCAAAGGGACCTATCATGGTAGTCCATCCGGGCAACGTATTCTATCAGGAAGTAAAGCCTGACATGGTCGAGAAGATCTTCAATGAGCACATTCTCCGCGGAGTACCTGTGGAAGAGTACCTCATGATGGAAGAGCTTCCAAGCGGCGAGAAGATCCACTATGTTGATTCACCGTTCTATAAGGATCAGCTGAGAATGGCTCTTCGCAACTGCGGAAAGATCGATCCTGAAGACATCGATGAGTACATCGCAAGAGACGGATATCTGGCTCTCGCCAAGGCACTCAAGGAGATGACTCCGGACGATGTAATCAAGGAGGTAGTTGATTCGGGACTCAGAGGCCGTGGAGGCGGCGGATTCCCTACAGGTAAGAAGTGGATGTTCGCATCTGCAAACAGAGGAGAAGTCCAGAAGTTCGTAGCCTGCAACGCCGATGAAGGCGACCCGGGCGCGTTCATGGACAGATCCATCCTTGAAGGAGACCCTCACTCGGTACTCGAAGCCATGGCTATCGCAGGATATGCTATCGGAGCTAACCAGGGATACATCTACGTAAGAGCAGAGTATCCTATCGCTGTAGACAGACTTAAGATCGCTCTCGATCAGGCAAGAGACTACGGTGTACTCGGAAAGAACATTTTCGGTTCGGGATTCGATTTCGATGTCGACCTGAGACTCGGAGCAGGAGCGTTCGTATGCGGTGAGGAGACCGCTCTGATGACCTCTATCGAGGGCAACAGAGGCGAGCCTCGTCCACGTCCTCCGTTCCCTGCTGTAAAGGGACTGTTCGCACAGCCTACAGTTCTGAACAACGTTGAGACATATGCCAACATCCCTCAGATCATCCTCAACGGCGCAAGCTGGTTCAACCAGTACGGCACAGAGACATCAAAGGGTACCAAGGTATTCGCTCTCGGCGGCAAGGTAAACAACACAGGTCTCGTAGAGGTTCCTATGGGAGCTACTCTGAGACAGGTAGTAGAGGAGATCGGCGGCGGAGTTCCGAACGGAAAGAAGTTCAAGGCTGCTCAGACAGGCGGACCTTCCGGCGGATGCATCCCTGCCAAGTCCTATGACGTTCCTATCGACTACGAATCACTCAAGGCCATCGGCTCCATGATGGGATCCGGCGGTATGATCGTACTCGACGAGGACAACTGCATGGTAGATATCGCTAAGTTCTACCTCGGATTCACGGTAAGCGAATCCTGCGGTAAGTGCACACCTTGCCGTATCGGTACTAAGCGCATGCTCGAGATCCTCGAGAAGATTTCGGCAGGCAGAGGTGAGATCGAAGACCTCGACAAGCTTGATGAGCTGGCTCACTACATTCAGGCCAACGCTCTCTGCGGACTCGGTCAGACAGCACCTAACCCTATCCTCTCGACGATCGAGCACTTCAGAGATGAGTATGAAGCTCACATCATTGAAAAGAGATGCCCGGCAGGCGTCTGCAAGGCTCTGCTCAATTATGTGATCGATCCTGAGAAGTGCAAGGGCTGCACAAAGTGCGCCCGCAACTGCCCGGTCGGCGCCATCAGCGGCGCTGTCAAGCAGCCACACGTTATTGATCCGGCTAAGTGCATCAAGTGCGGTGCCTGCATGGAGAACTGCGCATTCGGTGCAATAAGCAGAAAGTAGGGGGAGGTGAACACAATGGCAGATATCAAAGTAACGGTTGATAACATTACCGTAACTGTACCGGAAGGTTCCACCTTGCTGGATGCGGCTCATAAGGCCGGCATAGACATTCCTACACTGTGCTATCTGAGAGACATCAATGAGATCGGTGCCTGCAGAATATGCGTATGCGAAGTAGTAGGAGCAAGAGCTCTCGTTGCTGCCTGCGTATATCCATGCACAGACGGTATGGTAGCTTATACCAACACAGAGAAGATCAAGGACTACAGACGTAAGACTCTTCAGCTGATCCTGTCCGATCACGATCAGGACTGCCTCGGCTGCGTAAGATCCACGGACTGTGAACTCCAGGCACTATGCAAACGTTACGGAGTTGAGAAGACAGACTATTATGAAGGCGTAAAGAACGACTTTGCAATCGATGCTTCTTCGGCTTCGATCGTAAGAGACAACAACAAGTGCATCCTCTGCAGAAGATGTACAGCTGCATGCGAGAAGTATCAGAGCATCGGCGTTATCGGCGCCAATGACAGAGGATTCGCTACCCATATCGGAAGCGCGTTCGAACTTCCTCTCGCTGAGACAAGCTGCGTAAACTGCGGACAGTGCATCGTTGCATGTCCGGTCGGCGCTCTGCACGAGCAGGATGCTACAGCTGCTGTCAAGGCTGCTCTCGCTGATCCTTCGAAGACAGTAGTCGTACAGGCTGCTCCTTCGGTCAGAGTCGGACTCGGCGAGTGCTTCGGCATGCCGATCGGCGCTGAGGTAGAGGGCAAGATGGCTGCCGGAATGAGAAGACTCGGATTCGACGCTGTATTCGACACCAACTTCTCTGCTGACCTCACGATCGTTGAGGAAGCAAACGAGCTCATCGAGAGAGTAACAAAGGGCGGAGTGCTCCCAATGATCACATCCTGCTCACCTGGATGGATCAAGTTCATCGAGCACTACTATCCTGAACTTCTCCCTAACGTATCGTCCTGCAAGTCGCCGCAGCAGATGTTCGGCGGCGTAGTCAAGACATTCTGGGCAGAGAAGAAGGGCATCGATCCTAAGGACATCGTTTCCGTATCGATCATGCCTTGCACAGCAAAAAAGTTTGAGTGCGGCAGAGACGATCAGTCCGCGGCCGGAGTACCTGATGTGGATTACGCTCTGACAACAAGAGAGCTCGGCAGACTTATCAACGAGGCCGGTATCGACTTCGTCAACCTGCCGGATGAGCCATATGATGATCCTCTGGGCGAGAGCACAGGCGCTGCCGTCATCTTCGGAGCGACAGGCGGTGTTATGGAAGCTGCTCTCAGAACAGCCGTTGAATGGATCACAGGTCAGCAGCTCGGCAAGGATCTCCTCGAGTTCCAGGATGTCCGCGGAGTTGAGGGCGTGAAGGAAGCAAGCTACAAGGTAGGCGACCTCGAAGTAAGCGTTGCCGTAGCTTCCGGCCTTGCCAACGCGCGTAAAGTACTTGAGATGGTCAAGTCAGGCGAGAAGAACTACACATTCATCGAGATCATGGCTTGCCCGGGCGGCTGCGTAAACGGCGGCGGACAGCCACACGTACCGGCTAAGATCAAGAACTTCATCGATGTACGCGAGGTAAGAGCTAAGGGCCTTTACGATCTCGACGAGGCAAGACCGCTGAGAAGATCACATGAGAACCCAAGCATCAAGGCGATCTATGATGAGTACTTCGGATCATATGGAAGCCACAAGGCTCACGAAGTGCTGCACACTACTTATGTTGCTCGCAAGGTGAACGCAGACCACGAGTAAAATCTACTCGCTGTGAATAAAAAAACCTGCGTTTTATGGAAGAAAAATGGAGCCGCTCTGCAAAAGCAGGGCGGTTTTATTATAGGGGAGGAACGGCTTTTCGTTGCTGCGGAACCGTTTAAAAAGGGGAGGCTTTATGGTACAATGTTTAGGCGTGCGGTCCGGCCGCGCGTACAACTATACACTTACGGAGGCTTTTGATGATTCACGAAAACGCATGGAACACCTACAGCGCTGAAGACTTGAAGAAACTCGAGAAACTGGGCGCTGATTATATTGCCTTTCTTAACAACGGAAAGACGGAGCGCGAGTGCACCGAACTTATCGTTGCTATGGCAAAAGAGCACGGTTACAAGGACCTTGCCGGTGTGATCGAAAAAGGGGAGAAACTTACAAAAGGGGACAAAGTATACGCAGTCAACATGGACAAGATGGTAATGCTGTTCAATATCGGCGAAGACATCGTCGGAGGCGGCATGAACATCATCGGATCCCATATCGATTCTCCAAGACTCGATATCAAGCAGAACCCGCTTTATGAATCGGGAGACCTTGCTTTTCTGGACACCCATTATTATGGCGGTATCAAAAAGTACCAGTATGTAACGCTTCCGCTCGCTCTCCACGGCGTAGTGGTAAAGCCGGATGGAACGAAGATAAAGATCAGCATAGGCGAAAAGGACGATGAGCCTGTGTTCATCATCAGCGATCTTCTGGTGCATCTGGCAGGTGAACAGATGAAGAAGCCTGTTGCCGAGGCTGTGACAGGTGAGAATCTTGATATCCTTGTAGGATGCAAGCCTCTTAAGGGAAAAGAAAAGGAAGCTGTAAAAGAAGCTGTGCTGAATGCCTTAAAGGATGAATACGGCATCGAAGAAGCAGACTTCATCTCCGCAGAACTCGAGGCGGTACCTGCCGGCAAAGCAAGAGAGGCCGGGTTTGACCGTTCCATGATAGTCGGATACGGACAAGATGACAGAAGCTGCGCCTTCTCAGCACTCACGGCGCTAATGGAAGTAAGTGCCCCTAAAACTACTGCATGCGGGCTTTTTGTGGACAAAGAAGAGATAGGCAGCTTCGGAGCGACAAGCATGAGCTCCCGCTTCTTTGAGTACATGCTGAGAGAAGTGCTGGACAGACTGGGCGTCTACAGCGAGCTCAACCTCAGCAGATGCCTCAGAAACAGCCGAATGATCAGCTCCGATGTGAGCTCGGCTTACGACCCGCTTTATTCTGACAGATTTGAGAAGAAGAACGCATCCATACTCGGGCACGGTCTTGCGATCCACAAGTACTCAGGAACAAGGGGCAAAAGCGGATCCAACGACACGAACGCGGAGTACCTCGGACAGATCAGACAGATACTGGACAAACACGGTGTAGTGTATCAGACATCCGAACTCGGTAAAGTCGACGGGGGAGGCGGCGGCACCATCGCAAAGATACTTGCTCAATACGGTATGCAGGTGGTAGACTGCGGTGTCGCGATACTTTCGATGCACGCGCCATGGGAGACGCTGTGCAAGGCGGATCTTTACGAGACCATGAAAGGCTACAGAGCCTTCCTGATCGAAGCATAAAAAAGGAGAGACATATTTGTTCAAGGCAGGACTGTTCACGTTTCTGATGGCAATGGTGCCGGTGGTAGAACTGAGAGGAGCGATCCCTTACGGAGTCATCGCCGGTCTTAGCGTGCCTGCGGCATTCATCATCGCAGTGATAGGCAATCTTGTACCGATACCGATTCTCGTAGTCTTTACCCGCAAGGTCTTCGAATGGCTGCGTACAAAGAGTGAATGGCTGGACAGCGTTGTCAGAAAACTCGAAGCCAAAGCCGATGACAAAAAAGAAGTCGTTCAGAAATATGAATTCTGGGGCCTTGTACTGCTGGTAGCTATACCTCTGCCGGGGACAGGTGCCTGGACAGGAGCCCTTGTGGCAGCAATGATGGATATGAGGCTCAAAAGAGCGATGCCTGCCATCATACTCGGAGTAATAATAGCCGGAGTGATAGTGACTTCACTGACATACGGGGCAGGGGCGCTCCTGTAAGCGTACAGGCCAATATAGTGTTGACAGAATAAAAAAACGACGATGTAAAGAATTCTTTACATCGTCGTTTTGCTTTAAGCATTTTGCTGCCGGCAGTCATAACGGTTTGCGGTACAGTTCAGTATAAGGCATCTCTTCGAAGCCCTGGCTTTTATAGACTTCAACAGCGTGAAGATTCTCATGCTCAGCTTCAAGCCTGTGAAGTGCTTCCGGATAAGCAGATCTTACGTGATCAAAGAACTCCGATGCGAGTCCCTTGCCGCGGGCTTCCTCCTTAAGATATATGTCTTCGATCCATACGCAGTGGATGCCGTATTCGGTGCTGAAGCTGTGAGCCAGCATCGCGTATCCCAGCAGGGATCCTCTGTATGTATCCGTGAAGACGAATCCCTCGGCGAAAGGGCTGTCAGAGACGCATTCGCTGATATCGCTGTTGAATATCTCTTCCGAACCATTGGTCATGACAGCTCCAGAAGAATAGAACACACGCATCATCTCCAGGACCTTCGCACGGTCACGCTCCTCCATGTGCCTTAGATTCATTACTTTTTCTTTCCGAGCTCCTTGGCGCGCTCCGTAGACTTGATAACTGTATCGATGAATGCGCCGCGGACTCCGTGTTCCTCCAGTGTCTTGATGCCGATAATGGTGTTTCCGCCAGGCGAGCACACCTGGTCTTTCAGGAATCCCGGATGCTGACCTGTCTCAAGGACCATCTTAGCGGCTCCCATTACTGTCTGAGCAGCCAGGTTCTGCGCTGTCTTGCGCGGAAGTCCTTTAGCGACTCCGCCGTCTGCCAGCGCTTCGATCACAAGATAGATGTATGCAGGTCCGGCTCCGGAAAGACCGCAGGCCGTGTCGATAAGATCCTCATTCATCCACTCGACTATACCCAGCGATTCAAAGAGCTTCTGCGCGAATTCCTTCTCTTCATCTGTAAAGTCAGTGCCTGAATCGAGAGCAAATGCTCCCATACCTACGAGGGCGGGGGTGTTTGGCATGAGCCTCAAAAGTCTGAACTTTCCGCCAGTCATCTCACGTATCGTATCGTTCGTAAGACCGGCCATTATGGAGATCATCGCCTTGCCGTCGAGGGTATCGCCCAGCTGAGCGAGAGCTTTTGCCGCATACTGCGGCTTTACACATGACAGAAGGATATCGACTTTCTCTCCGAGCTCCTTGTTGTCTGTCACGATATTGCAGCCCATATCTTTGTATTTGTCTGTGATGGCGGTCGAAACGTCGGATACGTAAACATCCTTTGCATCAAAAACGCCTGCCTTGATAGCTCCGGAAAGGATGGCTCCTCCCATGGCGCCCGCACCCAGAAATCCAACTTTCATATTGTTTGCCTCCGTGTAATAGTGCTTTGAAATATCAACTACATGACCATTGTAGCACTTAAGGGCAGCAGCATACCAAGTTATTTTTAAAACTATCTCTATTGTTATTTACAAACAGTTGTTCTAATGTTATTATTTGCACGTAAAACACACAAAAGGGTGTTGGAAATCCAACAGTCAGGGAACAAATAGATGAATAAAGACTTTCCTAAGATCGGTCCTACAGTCACGATGTTCGTGCCGTACGACTGTAATAACGCGTGTCCATTCTGTGTAAACAAGAAAGAATACAGAGACACATCAGCTTTCGACCTCGACAGATGCTACAGATCGCTCGATCTGATGAACAGGATATTCCCGCATAACGATATAGTGCTGACGGGAGGCGAACCTCTCGCCGAACTCGGGGCCCTGCAGGACATACTCGATCACATTACTGACGGTCATCATATCTATATCAATACGACCATGCCGGTAGGCGAAGGCCAGACCATAGAAGACGTCGCTGCAGTCCTCAACAAGTACAAGGACCGCATAAGCTGCGTCAACGTATCCAGGCATCTCAAGCACTATGTGAAGGAATGCCCGGACGAGATATTCGATCTTCTGCAGTTCAGAACAAGGATAAACTGCGTGGTTTTCGAGGACGCGAAGGATCCTGAGACGAAAGAGAAACTGATAAGGTTCCTCGACAGGTTCAAGGGCCGCGAGATCCAGCTCAGAGCCAACTATTCATTCCTGACACTTGAAAACGTATTTGACACGGAAAATGACAACCTCTTCAAGCTGATCTCGGAGATATGCGAATACAAGTATCCTCTTGAGAAGGAAAGATTCAGGACGGGATTCGTTTTCGAGCGCGAGGGAAGCAAGATCACATATCACAAAACCCTGCCGTTCGCCAAGGTAGACGGCATAGTCGGAGACATCATCATCAGACAGACCGGCCGCATTTACGATGACTGGAACGAGTACGGCCATGAACTGAATGTAAACGATCTGGTAGATCATCAGTACAAATAACGGAGGATATCATGAAAAAGAGTGAACAACGCCAGAATGACATACTCACATTCATGAAGAAGACCATAGCCACAAAGGGTTATTCACCAACGGTAAGAGAGATATGCGCGGCGCTTGAGATAAAGTCGACATCGACGGTGCACAGCGATATAAAAGCACTGGAAGACAAAGGCCTTGTCAAGAAGGATCCCGCAAAGCCGAGAACGGTCCTTCCTGTAGATAATGAATACAAGAAAGCCGATCCGACTTCTTTCGATACCGTATCGCTTCCTGTCGTAGGCAGAGTCGCTGCGGGCGAACCTGTTCTCGCAGAGCAGAACATAGTTGACGAGATGCCTATCCCGTCAAGATTCGTAGGACCCGGCACCAACTTTATACTTACGGTCCACGGAGACAGCATGGTGAACGTCGGTATCAATGACGGAGACTATCTGATAGTCCAGGAGTCGCATGACGCTTCTAACGGAGAGATCGTAGTTGCCATGGTCAATGACGACTATGAGACAGGCGCTACGGTAAAGAGGTTCTACAAGGAAAAAGACCACATCAGGCTGCAGCCTGAGAACGACTATATGGATCCAATAATCGCACATGATGTCACTATAGTCGGAAAGGTCAGGGGAGTATTCAGATACTTCAACTAAAACAGTTAAAAACAGCCCCCGAGGGGACTGTTCATTCCATCGCGCATCCAACTTTTGCGCGGTGTTTCCGGCGGGCATTTGAGGTCCTTCTCATCAGCCCGCTTTTTATTACATGTATTTTTTGAGAGGCTCTTCGATTATGTGGAAGGGGAGTCCCACCACGTTCTCATAGTCGCCGTCTATATGATCTATATACCGGCCAAAGTATCCCTGAATGGCATAAGAGCCGGCTTTGTCGTAAGGCTCTTCGCGGGAAATATAGTCGTAGATGTCATCATCCGAATAGTTGACGCAGTGCACTGCGGTAACATCGTGCATGACAGTCTCGCTCCCTGTGCCCACGTCAATAAGACAGACACCCGTGACAACGTAGTGATATGTGCCGCGTATCCTGTCCAGCATGCGGAACGCGTCAGCTCTGTCCGCAGGCTTGCCCATGATCTCATCTTTCCAGACAATGGTGTCCGCTCCCATTATGACAAAACCCTCATATGCCGGATCGTCCTTTACGGCATCATAACAGGCGCGCGCCTTTGCCGTTGACAGCTTCTTTACGGCTTCAGTCATGCCGATACCCTCAGGAAGCGATTCATTCGTGTCCTGAGGCAAAATAACGGGTTCTATGCCATGTTTATTCAATATTTCCATGCGCCTTGGCGACGCGGAGGCAAGAATTATCTTCATGGCAAAATTATAGCACATTTTTGTTGACAAAGGGCGGCTTCATACATATAATAAGCGAGGTCAAAGCAGAAGTTATCCGCTTCTCGCCTTACAGACTAGCGTTGGTAGGGCCACATAAGATACAGAAAGTCTTATTCGCGGATGCTTGTGCGTCCGCGATTTTTATTAGCGGACATTATAATCAACCAAAAGGCTCTATTCAGAAAGAGAGGGACATAACCATTAGCGCCAGAGATAATAAGAAAAATCAGACGCAGATCAATGAGGACATTATGGCCGACGAGGTCAGACTCATTGACGAAGAAGGAGTGATGCGCGGCATCGTGAGCATCGACGAAGCGCTCGCGCTTGCAGAGGAAGCAGACCTCGATCTGGTCAATATCTCGCCAAACGCGGATCCGCCGGTGTGCAAGATCCTTGACTACGGTAAATACCGCTATGAGCAGCAGAAGAAAGAAAAGAACGCGAAGAAGAATCAGCATGTCACCGAGATCAAGGAAATAAGGCTGAGCGCGTCTATCGAAGACCATGACATCGAAGTCAAAGCTAAGGCAGCGAGCAAGTTCCTTCAGGATGGCGATAAGGTAAAGGTATCACTGAGATTCCGCGGCAGAGAGCGTGACTACACGCAGCTCGGTTTCGACGCGATGAAGAGATTCGCTGACATGGTTGCGGATTACGGCGTGATCGAGAAGGAACCTAAGATGGAAGGCCGCAGGATGAACATGTTCCTCGCACCGAAGAAAGACAAAAAATAAGATAACGATACAGGAGGATAACCCAAATGGCTAAAAACAAGATGAAGTCACACAGGGGCGCAATGAAGCGCCTGCATGTTACAGGCTCCGGCAAGGTCAAGAGAAACAAGGCTTACAAGAGCCACATCCTGACCAAGAAGACCGCGAAGAGAAAAAGAGGCCTGCGCAAGGCTACTACACTTACAAGTGCAGATCTGAAGCGCATGCTGAGATCGATGGCTAAGTAAGGGGAGGTGTAACAATGGCAAGAGTAAAGAAGGGCGTAAACGCTCACAAGAGACATAAAAAGATTCTGAAGCAGGCTAAGGGATTCTACGGCAGAAGGAAGAATACCTTCAGAGCAGCCAACCCGGCAGTTATGAGAAGCCTGAGATCGGCATACGTAGGCCGCAAGAACAAGAAGAGAGAGTACAGAAGACTTTGGATCGCAAGGATCAACGCTGCTTCCAGAGCAAACGGACTCAGCTACAGCAAGCTGATGAACGGACTCAAGAAGGCCGGCATCGAGATCAACAGAAAGATGCTCTCCGAGATGGCTATCTTTGACGCAGCAGGCTTTGCGGATCTCTGCGAGACAGCCAAGAAGTTCAACTAATGGAATACTTCATCAGCCATATAGGCATTATCATATTAGCCGGCGCATTCGTGGCAGCATGCGCTGTCGCATGGTGGCTTCTTACTGAGAGAAACGCCATACTTATAAGACAGAGGGCAGAGGCAAAACGCAAAGCGCAGGCTGAAGATAAAAGCAAAGAAGAATAAACGAAAACTCCGGCTTTGAGACCGGAGTTTTCTGTTGCGAAAATATCTAACTAAGAAAGAACAATCAAAAGAAAAAGGTTTACTGTCGAATTCCTTCAACATTTATATTGTAGCATTACTTTGTGTTGTTATTATAGAGCAATTGTGAAGCAAATTTCACAATTGCCTGGCAGGTTAAATGCACATCAGAGTGCTTGCCTCGAGGCGACTGGATCTGTCATTGCATCCTCAGTCGCTCCGTGGCTCGGGACGTTCGCGGAACTCGCTTCGCTCAGACATCCGCACAACGTCAGCCGGGTCGCGTTCACTCCTTCGGTGCAGCTGACAAGATCCGCTCGCAATTCTCGGCTCGCTTCTCCTATGCGCATTGCCGGTTCTCCAATGCTCTAAATATGTTAAGAGATGTGCAACACCACAAGATATTGTGATAACATCGATTTGCATATGGAAAAAAGGACTCATTTTGGAGTCTGAAAAAATGGAGGGAATCGTTATGAAATGCCCGTATTGCAACTTTGAAGACACGAAGGTAGTCGACTCCAGGCCGGTAGAGGACGGTCTCGCTACCAGAAGAAGACGCGAGTGCACCAAGTGCAAGAAGAGATTCACGACCTTTGAGAAGATCGAGAATTCTTTGCTCGTGGTAGTCAAGAAGGACGGTACAAGAGAGAGCTTCGATAAGAACAAGATCGTCAACGGCATCATGAAAGCGTGCCAGAAGACAAAGGTCACCTACGAGGATGTCCAGAGGATCGCGGACAATATCGAGCGCGGACTTTCCAACACAATGGAGAAGGAGATCCAGTCGACAAATATCGGTCTTCTCATCATGGAAGAACTCAAGGCCATCGATCAGGTGGCGTACGTAAGATTCGCTTCCGTATACAGAGAATTCCAGACGATCGATACATTCATAGACGAGATCAACAAGCTTACAAGAAGCAAAAAGAAATAAAGGGAGGAGCAATATGCTCAGAGTTGCCATAGACGGACCGAGCGGAACAGGCAAGAGCACTATCGCGAAAGCTACTGCCGTACGCTTCGGACTGGAATACATTGACACGGGCGCCATGTACAGAGCGCTCGGTCTTAAGGCGCGCAGGACAGGCGTGGATGAATTCAATGAAGACGCTGTAAGAGAAATGCTTGACGTTACTTCGATAGACTTCAACCGCGGAGCGACCATGCTCGACGGCGAGGATGTGAGCGGACTCATAAGGACCAACGAGATCTCCATGGCTGCATCGAATATATCCAAGCTTGCCATCGTAAGGGCAAAGGTAGATGAAGTCAGCAGACATCTTGCCGCGACAAAGGATGTTGTCATGGAAGGAAGGGACATCGGCACAACGGTCATTCCGGATGCCGAGGTCAAGATCTTCATGACGGCTTCGCCGGAGATAAGGGCGGAGAGGCGCTATAAGCAGCTGCTTGAAGCCGGGAAAGAAGCCGACTACGATCAGATCTTAAAAGAAGTCCAGGAGAGAGATTATCAGGACTCGCACCGAGAGGTAAGCCCGCTGAGACAGGCTGACGATGCCGTATTTCTGGATACTTCGAAACTTAATATAGAAGAGGTCGTAGACGCGGTTGCTGACATCATAACAGATAAGACCGGCCGCCGAGCGTAGCGTGTATATTAACAGAATCTAATGAGCCACGTCCTTGTAGGCGCGGCTTTTTTAGTGGTAAAATCATCGTGTGTGCTCCGGGAAGGAGTGAAAATGCATATAAAGAAAATGCCTGAGAGTGAAAGGCCTCAGGAGAAGATGCTCTACGCGGGTGCGGGAGGGCTGAGCAATGCCGAACTGCTGGCGCTCATAATCAGGACGGGCACCGGAAGCAAGTCGGCGGTAAGACTAGCGGATGAGATAATATCATACGCGAATGAAAACACGGGCGGACTCGGCATGGCTGAGGTCAGAGAACTGACTGAAATAGACGGCATAGGGGAGGCCAAGGCCTGCTCCATCGTTGCCGCGATGGAACTCTCCAAACGTCTCATATCAGACCGCCAGGGAGCTGTAAAAGTCAGGATACGCGACAGCCAGCAGGTCGCCGACATACTGATGGAAGAGATGATGTACGAGAAGAGAGAGTTCTTCATGACGCTGAATCTCAACACTAAGCTGCAGATAGAATCCAAGTCGATCATCTCGATAGGCAATATCGACAGCGCTCCTGTGCATCCGAGAGAGGTGTTCGGACCTGCGATAAGACGCGGGGCTGCTGCGGTGGTAGTAGCTCACAATCACCCGAGCGGTGATCCGACGCCCAGCATGCAGGATATAGATGTCACCAAAAGGCTGCTGGAGGCATCGAAGATACTCGGCATAAAGCTGCTGGACCACGTGATAGTCGGCAACGGCTGCTTTACCAGCATGAAAGCAGAGGGATATTTTACCGATCAGGAAAAGACATTGAAGGCATAATGGAAAGAAGAGTAAATGTACAGGATAATATAGACGCTCTGGGAATGGCGGGACAGCTCGTGTCAATAAACGGCGAGCCGTCGTGTTCTGCTATCATGGCATTATATTCAGACCCGGCGCTGGCTGAGATAGGCGCAAGACCTGTAAGCGGAGTGACATTCAACTCTATGGAAGCTGCAAAGGGTTCGCTTTTTGTCTGCAAGGGAGCGCTTTTCAAGGAAAAATACCTTGATGACGCGCTGGCTGCGGGAGCAGCATGCTTTGTCAGAGAAGACCCTGACGCGCCGGAGACTCCTTCGTGCAGGATAGTGAGTGATGATGACGCAAAGGCTGCGGCTGCAAACATCTTACGTAAAACTGAAGAGTCGGGTCTCGGCTTATATGTCAGAGATATACGCAAGGCAATGCCTGTCATAGCGGAGACTTTTTACGGCAAGCTGTACGATTTCATCAGAGTCATTGGGATCACAGGCACAAAAGGCAAGTCCACTACCGCTTTCTTCATGAGAAGCATCCTGGATGACTATCTCCGTGAGACAGCAGGCGTGCGGAGCGCCATTCTGTCTGGCATAGAGAATTATGACGGCGTGGTGGATGAGGTATCGTCTCTTACGACACCTGAGATTTTTGAGATCTACAGGCATATGGATAATGCCCTGAAAAGCGGCATAAGGTACATGACCATGGAGGTTTCCAGTCAGGCGCTGAAATACGACAGGGTCACGGGCATAGATTTTGACGCGGCCGCCTTTCTGAATATAGGAAGCGATCATATAAGCGAGATAGAGCATCCGGATTTCGATGACTATCTTGAGTCCAAACTGAAGATATTTGAGGACTGCCGCAGGGCATGCGTCAATCTTGACTGTGAAGAGCAGGAAAGGATACAGAAGGCGGCCGGGAAATGTCCGGTCCGCATAAGTTTCAGTCATCATGACAGCAGTGCCAATATCTTTGGATACGATATCGTTTCACGCGAAGGCAGAGTGTCCATGAGCATAAGGGGAAAGGATGTTCCGGGATATGAAGACTTTGACGAGGAATTCACTCTCGGCATGTTCGGCACAATAAATGCCGAGAACGCTCTGGCAGCCGTATCACTTGCGGTCATTCTGGGTATCCCTATGAAGCATATTAAAGCGGGGCTTGCCGCTGCAGCGACTCCGGGACGCATGGAAGCTTTCTACAGCAAGGACGGCAAGCGCATAGCCATAGTGGATTACGCTCATAACAAGCTGAGCTTTGAGACTTTCTATGAAACGATAAAGTCGGAATTTCCTGACAGAAAGATAATCTCAGTATTCGGAGCCACCGGAAGCAAGGGCGTCAACAGAAGGACCGACACGGGAAAGGCTGCCGGACGCTACAGCGACTATACGATCATCACAGAAGACGATCCGGGATACGAGAAACTTGAAGATATCTGCGATGCGATCGCCGAAGCCGTTGCCTCGGAAGGAGGGAAGTACGAGATCATCCCGGACAGGCCTGAAGCGATCAAAAAGGCAATAAGGCTTATGGATGATGACACTCTGCTGTTTGTGGCCGGAAAGGGCCGCGAGCATAATCAGAAAAGAGGAACAACGACTGTTGATATACCGTCAGATGTCGAGATAGTCAGTAAGTATCTGTAAATGTTGAAAACGCGAAAGACCGGGGCTTTTGCCCCGGTTTTCAAGTGCGTATTTTCAATTGACTGGACATAACGTCATATGTATAATATCTATGTATGTTTATGTCATCTAATCGCATATATTGTGTCGGGCAGATGCAATCAGCCCCACATAGCGTATGCGCAGATAATGTATATATTACAAATCCAAATAATTGATAAGGAGGTGCTTATGTCACCGGTTTTAACTGTCGTGATCAGCATTGTAGTCCTTATCGTCGGTATAGCTATAGGTTATGTTCTGCGCAAGAACTTCGGAGAGAAGGCCATAGGAAGCGCGGAACAGCAGGCCAGGAACATGATCCTGGACGCGCAGAATACTGTCGAGAACCTCAAGAAAGAAAAAGTTCTTGAGGCGAAAGAGGAAATACATAAGCTGAGAGAAGAGTATGAAGGAGAGCTCAAGTCCAGAAGGGCTGAAGTCTCCAAATCAGAAAGAAGGATACAGCAAAAGGAAGAGAATATCGACCGCAAGCTCGAGAGCATTGAGAAGCGTGAGAACGGTCTCGCCAAGAGAGAGCAGTCGATGAATGAAAAACACAAAGAAATCGATGCTTACATCGCCAAGCAGGTAGCAGAACTTGAGAGGATCTCAGGCTACACCAGAGAAGAGGCAAAGCATCTGCTGCTGCAGGAGCTTGAAACGGACATCCGCAAGGACGCTTCCGAGATGATAGTCAACATCGAGAACGAAGCCAGAGAGGAAGGAGACAAGAGGGCAAGAGAGATCATCACGACCGCGATCCAGAGATACGCGTCGGATCAGGTCACTGAGACCACAGTGTCTGTTGTCAGCCTGCCTAACGACGACATGAAAGGCCGCATCATCGGAAGAGAAGGCCGCAACATAAGAGCCATCGAGACTCTGACCGGAGTGGATCTAATCATCGACGATACACCTGAGGCAGTCATACTTTCGGGCTTCGACCCTGTAAGAAGAGAGATCGCCAGGATAGCTCTTGAAAAACTGATCGTAGACGGCAGGATCCATCCTGCAAGGATCGAAGAGATGGTCCAGAAGGCCACAAAAGAGGTCAACACCATCATCAAGGAAGAAGGAGAAAGAGCATGCTTTGAGACAGGCGTGCACAACCTGAATCCTGAGATGGTAAGACTCATAGGAAGGCTCAAATACAGGACATCATACGGCCAGAACGTGCTGCAGCACTCCATAGAGGTCGCTACGCTCGCCGGCATGATGGCTGAAGAACTTGGGCTCGACCCTAAACTTGCCAGACGCGGCGGACTGCTGCACGATATCGGCAAGGCCATCGACCATGAAGTAGAAGGAACACACGTCGAGATCGGCGTTAACATCTGCAAGAAGTACAAAGAGTCCTGGAAGGTCATCAACGCGGTAGAAGCGCATCACGGAGATGTGGAGCCTACAACGCTTGAGGCCATGCTGGTCGCAGCTGCGGACGCTCTGTCGGCAGCAAGGCCTGGCGCCAGAAGAGAAACTCTCGAGTCTTACATAAAGAGACTGGAAAACCTCGAGAACATCGCGAATACAACAAAGGGTGTAGAAAAATCCTATGCGATCCAGGCAGGCCGCGAAATCAGAGTCGCAGTCAAGCCTAATCAGGTCAAGGATGAGGAAGTCCCTATGCTGGCAAGAGAGATCGCCAAGAAGATCGAGGCAGAACTCGAGTATCCGGGACAGATCAAGGTCAATGTCGTAAGAGAGACAAGGGCCACGGATTTCGCCAAATGATATATCTTGATAACAGCGCAACAACAAGACAATACGACGAAGTCACGGAATTGATATATAGGGCTGCCAAAGAAAACTTTGGCAACCCTTCGTCTTTGCATGAGATGGGCTTTGAGGCAGGGAACCTGCTGTATGACGCGCGCAGGCAGATCGCAGACTTGCTGCCGCCTGCGGGCAATGTCGTATTCACCTCAGGCGGCACCGAGAGCGACAACATGGCGCTGCTCTCGTCTGCGCGCAAACTGCGCCGCCGCGGAAACAGGATAATCACGACGAAGGTAGAGCACCCTGCGGTGCTTGAGACCTGCAAAAGACTGAAGGAAGACGGCTTTGAGATCGTTTATCTGGATGTGGATGTGGACGGCTATGCGGAAGAACAGGTGCTGAAGGCTGCACTTGACGAGAATACAATTATCGTTTCAATCATGGCTGTAAACAACGAGACCGGCACCATAGAACCTGTAACATCTGTCGGAAGGACTGTAAGGGACTATAACAGGCAGCACGGTACGGAGATCATCTTCCATACAGACGCCGTACAGGCTTTCGGAAAGCTTGCGCTCGATGATCTCGACGCGGATCTTATCTCCGCAAGCGGTCATAAGTTCCACGGTCCAAAAGGCACAGGTTTCCTATATATGAAGAAGCGCCACAGCCTGCCTGCGTTCATCACCGGCGGAGGACAGGAGGGCGGATTCAGGTCATCGACGGAGAACACTCCGGGCATAGCGGGCATGGGCCTCGCGGCGGAGATGTCCTGCACCGATCTTATGATGAAGACCAGCCGCATGGGCGTCGTAAACAATTATCTTCTGGACGGACTCAGGACAGAGATCAGCGATATCATCGTGAACGGTCCGGAAGAACTCGGATACACGCTTCATGACCACGGCAAACGCTGCCCAAGCGTGCTCAACGTGACATTTGAAGGCACACGCGGGGAGGTCCTGCTCCACACTCTCGAACAGGACGGCATATACGTATCGACAGGCTCGGCCTGCTCATCAAACAAGACAGGCGACAGCCATGTGCTGCAGGCCATGTCGATGACTCACAAGGAAATAGAAGGCGCGCTGCGTTTCAGCTTCTCGGAGTTCAATACCGTAGAAGAGATGGACTACGTGATAGACCGCACAAAGACCGCGGTCGAGAGATTCCGCAGGCTGGGAAGCTTCCGCTAAAAGGATAAAGAATTGGAAAAGAAACTGTATATAGTAAGGTGCGGCGAGGTCGCACTGAAGGGCATGAATAAGCCGTATTTCGAACGCATACTCATAGAGAGGCTGCGCGGAGCTTTGTCATGCTTTGAAGATGCCGAGGCAAAGTGGATAGACGGCCTTATGTTTGTAAGAGTCCCGGCGGATATCCCTGAAGACGAGGTCATTGCAAAATGTGTCAGAGTATTTGGCGTCGCGTCGGTCAGCCCGGCGGTAGAAGCGCCAAAGGACATCAACGCCATAGGCCGTACGGCAGCTGTTTACATGCAGAAGGTGATAGAAGAAGACGGCGTGAAGACCTTCAAGGTAAAGGCTCACAGGGCAGATAAGTCCTTCGCTGTTGAATCGCCGGATATCGCCAGGCAGGTGGGCGGCATGGTGCTGAAGGCCAATCAGAGTCTCAGCGTGGACGTGCACAGGCCTGAATGCCTGCTCACAGTCGATGTGAGACGCGAGGCAGCGTACATCTTCAGAAACAAGATAAGAGGCTTTGGAGGGCTCCCTCTCGGAACCAACGGTAAGGGTCTCATACTCATGTCCGGCGGCATAGACAGCCCTGTCGCTGCGTTCATGATGGCAAAGCGCGGCATGAGCATAGAAGCTGTGCACTATCATTCGTATCCGTACACCAGCCAGAGAGCCCAGCGTAAAGTCGAAGAACTCGTAAAGGTGCTGGCGGGCTATATGGGAACAGTGAAGATGCATGTCATCAATCTGCTGCCAATACAGGAAAAGATCGTGAAAAACTGCCCTGAAGATGAGACAACGCTTCTGGTAAGGCGCTTCATGATGAGGATAGCCGAGCAGATAGCGATCAAAAACGGCGACATGATGCTCATTACGGGAGAAGACCTGGGTCAGGTCGCGAGCCAGACGGCAGAAGCTTTGGTGGTCACCGACAGCGTAGTGAAAATGCCTGTCATGAGACCGCTTATCGCGATGGACAAGGTGGATATCATGGACAAGGCGCGCGAGATAGGCACATACGACATCTCGATACAGCCTTACGAGGACTGTTGCACGGTCTTCCTGCCTAAGCACCCGGTCACAAAACCTAAACTCGAACGCATCGAGAAGTCAGAAGCGGCGCTCGATGTGGAAACATTAGTCAAGAATGCGGTCGAATCCGAAGAAATCATAGAGATAAGACCGTAAATAATACATTCCCTGACTCCGCTCTCGTATGGCGGAGATATGAGAAAGAAGGAGGAAAACAAATTGGTTATCACACTTAAAGACGGAAGCAAGAAGGAATACGCTCAGCCGATGTCGGCATATGACATCGCAAGAGACATCAGCGACGGACTCGCGAGAGTCGCGTGTATGGCGGAGATCGACGGCAAGGCAGTGGATCTCAGAACAGTCATAGACAAGGACTGCGAGCTCAATATCCTGACATTCGATTCGGATGCCGGCAAGCGCGCCTACAGGCACACATGCTCGCACGTACTCGCTGAAGCTGTAAAGAATCTTTATCCGGACGCGAAGCTGGCGATCGGACCTTCTATTGAAAACGGATTCTACTATGACTTTGACATGCCGCCTCTGACAAGGGAGGATCTGGACAGGATCGAAGCCGAGATGAAGAAGATCATCAAAAAGGGCGAGAGGCTCACGTACTTCACGCTTCCGAGAGAAGAAGCAATAAAGATGTACAAGGAGAAGGATGAGCCTTATAAGGTCCAGCTCATCGAGGATCTGCCTGAGGATGAGGAAATCTCGTTCTACCAGCAGGGCGACTTTGTGGAACTCTGCGCAGGTCCGCACATCATGAGCACAAAGCCGATCAAGGCATTCGCGCTTACATCCAGCTCCGGAGCATACTGGAGAGGCGATGAGCACAACAAGATGCTCACACGTATCTACGGAACGGCTTACACAAAGAAGGAAGACCTGAATGAGTACCTCGAATACCTCGCGGACATCAAGAACCGCGACCACAACAGGCTCGGCCGTGAGATGGATATCTTTACAACTGTTGATGTCATCGGTCAGGGACTTCCGCTCTTCATGCCTAAGGGCACAAAGATCATACAGAAACTTCAGAGATGGATCGAGGACCTGGAGGAGTACGAGTGGGGCTATGTCCGCACAAGGACCCCTCTGATGGCAAAGTCCACGCTTTATAAGATCTCCGACCACTGGTATCACTACAAGGACGGCATGTTCCTGCTCGGATACGACAGCATGGATGACATCATGGCGGGTGAGGACCGCTCCAATGAGATCCGCGGAGTCGAAGACCTTAACCTCATTGAGAATGACGCCGACGCCGACGTAATGGCCCTGCGTCCGATGACATGCCCGTTCCAGTATTACGTATACAAGGCACGCCAGAAGAGCTACCGCGACCTCCCGTACAGGATGGGCGAGACCTCGACGCTGTTCAGGAACGAACAGGCCGGTGAGATGCACGGACTTACCAGAGTGCGTCAGTTCACGATCTCAGAAGGACACCTCGTATGCACGCCTGAGCAGATCAAGGATGAATTCAAAGGATGCGTGGACCTCGCGAGATACTGTCTCACGACCCTCGGACTCGAAGAGGATGTCACATACCGCTTCTCGAAGTGGGATCCTGAGAACGCCGACAAATACCTGGGCGACGCCGAGTCATGGGAGCGCGTACAGGGCCTCATGAGAGAGATACTCGACGAGATAGGACTCGACTACACTGAGGCTGCCGGAGAGGCTGCCTTCTACGGACCTAAGCTCGACATCCAGGCAAAGAACGTGTACGGCAAAGAGGATACGATGATCACCATCCAGCTCGACATGTTCCTGTCCGAGCGCTACGACATGTACTACATCGACAAGGACGGACAGAAGAAGCGCCCTTACATCATCCACCGTACATCCATGGGATGCTATGAGCGTACGCTTGCATGGATGATCGAGAAATACGCCGGCAACCTGCCTACATGGCTCTGCCCTGAGCAGGTGCGTATACTGCCTATCTCCGATAAGGTCGCAGACTACGCAGAGGAAGTCCGCAAGGAACTCAGAAGAAACGGCGTAGACGTGACTATCGACAACAGCAGCGAGCGTATAGGCTACAAGGTACGCAAGGCTCAGATGGAGAAGGTCCCTTACATGCTGGTGCTTGGCGCTAAAGAAGCAGAAGACGGCAATGTATCGGTACGTTCCAGATATCTGGGCGATGAGGGAGTCAAGCCTCTTGCCGAATTCGTGAATGCTCTCTGCGAGGAGATCCGCACCAAGGAGATCCGCAAGATAGAAAAGAAAGACGCATAGAGTTGCAGCGAGGTTTATGGTATCATTAAACGGTAGAGCAAAATCGATCGGAGGCGGCGATATATGGCAATAAAATACAAAAGAGTCCTGATCAAAATAAGCGGTGAAGCCCTCGCGGGCGATGACAGATTCGGTGTCAATGACGCTCAGCTGGAGAAGACCGCAAAGCAGATCAAAGAGATACACGACGCCGGAGTCGAAGTCGGCATAGTCGTCGGAGGAGGCAACTTCTTCAGAGGCCGCACAGGCGGCAACATCGACAAGCCGACAGCTGACTACATGGGCATGCTGGCAACCGTTATGAACGGATTGGCCCTGCAGGACGCGCTTCTTGCTTCCGGATGCCCGGCCAAGCTCATGACTGCGATTGAGATCAGAGACATGGCTGAGGGATACGCAAGGCGCAAGGCTCTCGACTACCTCGAAGAAGGCAAGGTAGTGGTATTCGGAGGCGGAACGGGAAGTCCGTTCTTCACTACGGACACTGCCGCGGCTTTAAGGGCTGCCGAGATAGGAGCAGACGTGCTGCTTCTGGCAAAGAACGTCGATGCCGTATATTCGGCGGATCCTAAAACAGATCCGAACGCTGAAAGATTCACAGAACTCACATACATGGATATCATCGACAGAGATCTCAAAGTAATGGATCTCACGGCTGCGACGATATGCAAGGATACGGAGACAGCTATCTACGTATTCGCTCTCGCGCAGGAAGGAAATCTCATGAAAGTGATCAACGGCGAAAACGTTGGGACACTGATCAGATAGGAGGCATACAATGGCTAAGAAATCACTGGACGAAAGAATCGAAGGCACTAAGAACTTCCTTAAGGAGAACCTTAACACCGTCAGGGCAGGAAGAGCCAACCCGGCGCTTCTTGACAAGATCATGGTCAACTATTACGGTACGCCTACACCGCTGAAGGCGCTAGCCAACATCTCGGTACCTGATCCGAGGACTCTGATGATCTCGCCGTTCGATCCTAAATCGGTAGGCGACATCGAAAGATCCATACTCGAGGCAAACATCGGCATCAACCCGACAAACGACGGCAAAGTGATAAGACTTGCCATTCCGCAGCTCACTGAGGAGAGACGTAAAGAGCTCACCAAGGTAGTAAAGAATTACGGCGAGGATGCCAAGGTAGCCGTCAGGAACCTCAGAAGAGACGTGAACGACGAACTCAAGAAAGCCCAGAAGGATGGGGAGCTCACAGAGGACGACCTGAAGAGCGAACTCGATGAGACACAGAAGACCATCGAGAAGGCCATCAAGGACATCGACGCGATCATCTCCGACAAGGAAAAAGAGCTCATGGAGGTCTAGTCGACCGCAGCAGATATCGAAATAAGCGTGGCGGTTTGCCACGCTTACTCTTTGTAAAGATGCATATACGCATCATCAGACAGCATAATGGAAAAAAGACCTGTACCTACACATGTAGGAATTATCATGGACGGAAACGGCCGCTGGGCAAAGGCGCACGGCGTTCCGCGTGTCATGGGACACAATGCCGGCATGCAGGCGATGAAAAAGATAGTCATCGCCACATCCAATATGGGCATAAAATACCTGACCGTATACGCGTTCTCGACTGAGAACTGGAAACGCAGCACCGAAGAGGTTAGTGGCATTTTTAATCTTATTGTCAAGTATGTCAACTCAGAGCTTGAAGAACTCGATGAGAACAACGTACACATCAACATCTTTGGAGAATACGACATGCTGCCTAAGGCTTCTGTAGACGCGATAAACAAGATGGTGGGCAGACTGGCAGACAATGATGGCCTGGTATTCAACATTGCTCTCAATTACGGCGGACGCGATGAGATACTCAGGAGCGTGAAGGCGCTTATAGCTGAAGGGAAAGACCCTGATGGGCTGACAGAAGACGACATCTCAAAGCACCTGTATTCCGGAAGCGCGCACTTCGACGTACCGGATCCGGACCTTATCATAAGGACCAGCGGGGAAGAGCGCATGTCAAATTTCCTCACATGGCAGGCGGCGTACAGCGAGCTGATGTTCACTGATACTCTATGGCCCGACTTTGCGCCTGAGGAATACGCAGAGATGATAGAATCATATTCAAACCGCGACAGAAGATTCGGCGGACGTAAGGAGGCAGACAAATGAAAACCAGAATAATATCCGGACTCGTTATGGCTCCGTTGCTGGTCGTACTGTATCTTGGCGGCTGGTGGCTCTGGGCCGTTGCTCTCATAATAGCGGTTATGGGCCTTCAGGAATTCTATAAAGGATGGGGTAATCTGGATGTACATCCATCAGCAACGATCGGCTACATAATGACAGTGCTGCTGTTTGTGACAGCTTTACCGCTCAATGTTGGGGAAAAGGGCGCCGTGCCGCAGTTCTATGAAAACATGGTGGCCATCTGCATATGGATGTTCCTGGCAGTCGCCGTCGGCCTTATCTACGGCTGGAAGATAGATCAGCGCAGCCCTTATGACGCTCTTGCTACAGTCACAGGCCTTGTGTACATACCTTTCTTTACGTATCACATGGTACTGATTGACATGACGGAATACAGCCTCTTCATCTGGATAGTCATCATTGCAGCTTTTGGATCGGACATATTCGCGTACTTTACGGGCTATTTCCTCGGAAAGCACAAGATGGCTCCGGTTCTGAGCCCTAAGAAGACGATAGAGGGAGCGGTAGGCGGACTTATCGGAAGCTCCGTGCTGGCATGGCTGTTCGGCTTCATATTCATGAGAGAGATGGCAACTGTATGCCTCGTTCTCGGACTCGTAGGCGGATCCGCGGGAATGGCGGGAGACCTCACTGCTTCCGCGTTCAAGCGTAAGATGGGCATCAAGGATTATGGCGATCTGATACCGGGTCATGGCGGCATCATGGACAGATTCGACAGTGTGATATTTGTAGCTCCTGTCGTCTACTACGCGATCTGCTTTATGACGGGAATATTAAGCATATAAACAACGGGGACATGAGACATTGAAAACAGCGATACTTTTTGTTGTGATGCTGCTCGTGCTTATAATACCGCACGAGTGGGGACACATGACCGTAGCCAGATGGTGCGGTGTAAAAATAAAGGAATTTTCAGTCGGCATGGGACCGCTCATCTTCAAGAAGCAGAAGGGCGACACCCAGTATTCCGTACGCATGCTGCCGCTTGGCGGATACTGCGCGATGGAAGGCGAGGAAGAAGCCGTCGACAGTCCTACTTCTTATTCAAGTAAGAACAACGGACAGAAGGCGGCGATACTTCTGGCCGGCGTAACGATGAATGTAATAATAGCGGTCGTGGCAGTGACCGTTGCGGTCTGCCTCACGGGGGTTGCAGACAATTCGATCAGCTCTGTAGTTGACGGATCTCCGGCGCAGATCGCCGGGCTTCAGGGAGGCGATGTCATAGTCGCGATCGACGGCAATAAGACAAACAGCTGGGAAGATGTCGTTGAAGGCATCAGCTCCTACAAGGAGGGAAGCACCCTTGAGGTAACGTATGAGCGTGACGGCAAGACCGGCACTGCATCGGTGGTTCCGGAGTACAGCGAAGAAAACGGATCCTACATGATAGGCATAGCCGCCGGTTATACCAGGAACTTCTGGAAGTGCGTCAAGTACGGACCGATAACCACATGGGAACTCAACAAATCAATGCTTGAGGGCTTCAGGAGCCTGTTTACGGGAGCTGTAAGCGCGGATGATGTGGCCGGTCCGGTAGGCCTCGTGAAGGTAGTTGACTCGGTGGCAAGCTACGGGGTGGCTCCTTACCTGATGCTTCTGGCATTGGTAAGCCTTAACCTTGCGCTCTTCAACGTACTGCCTGTACCGGGACTCGACGGAGGCAAACTCTTCTTTATCCTCCTTAAGATCATATCCGGAGGCAGGATAAACGATGACATGGAGTACAAGGCTACGCTGGTAGGCATGGCTATCCTGCTCACGCTGTTCGTCCTGATAACCGTTAACGATGTAATGAACATATTCGGAAAATGACAAGAAAAGTTTTTTGCGGTGATATACAAATAGGCGGAGGCGCTCCGGTATCCATACAGTCGATGACGAATGTCGATACCAGGGATACGGACGCGCTGGTCAGACAGATAGAGGAACTCGCTGACGCGGGCTGCCAGATCGTAAGGTGCGCCATTCCCGACATGGAAGCGGCGGAATCTTTCGGCCGGGCCAAAAAGCTGGTCCGCGTGCCGCTTGTCGCTGATATACATTTCGACTACAGGCTGGCTCTGGCTGCCATTGAGCAGGGCGCTGACAAGATAAGGATCAACCCGGGTAATATCGGCAGCGTGGACAGGGTAAAGGCTGTCGTTGACAAGGCGAGAGAACATGATATCCCTATCCGCGTGGGCGTGAATTCCGGTTCGCTCCAGAAGGATCTCATAGAGAAGTACGGCGGAGTCACGGCTGACGCTCTGGCCGAAAGCGGAGCGGGCATGGTGAAGTACATCGAAGACCTCGGTTACGACAAGCTTGTCGTTTCCATCAAGTCTTCCAATGTAAGGATGAATTATGACGCTCATCTTAAACTGAAGGAACTCACAGATGCGGCGATACACATTGGTATCACGGAGTCCGGCACTCCGAAGAACGGAGAACTTAAGTCCGCCATAGGCATTGGCGCGCTTCTTCTTGCGGGCATAGGAGATACCATGCGTGTTTCTCTTACTGACGATCCTGTAAAAGAGGTGATGCTGGCAAGACGCATCCTTGAGACCACCGGACTGCGGGAAAAGGCGATAGACGTTGTGTCGTGCCCTACATGCGGAAGGACGGAGATAGATCTCATAGGACTCGCGAATGAAGCCGAGGACAGACTCATGCCTATAGCGGCAAAGCGCGCTGAGGCGGGCCTGAGACCTCTTAAGATCGCTGTGATGGGCTGCGCTGTGAATGGCCCGGGCGAGAGCAGGGAAGCAGACTACGGCATAGCCGGCGGAAAGGGCGAGGGCCTTGTGTTCAGCCACGGGGAAATAATCGAAAAAGTCCCGGAAGACAGACTTATCGACAGGCTCATAGAGCTTGTTGAGGGAGATAACTTATAAACGGTCAATGATAAAGATCTCTGAAGACATTTTGACTGCCGCCGAGCTAATGGAAGCAAGCGGCAAGGATGCCAAGGATATAAACATAGAGATTACAAATGTCGCGGTATCCAAGGCAAACGGAGGCACGAGCGTGGCGCTTGACATAGACGCCAAGCTCAATTTTGTGATGCCGAAAACAACAGAGAACCTGATGAAAAGGAGGATCGCTTCCAGGATAGCTTCCGTTGAAAGGATCAGAGTCAATTACACATATACCGGTGTCATGATTCCTCAGAAACCGGTATCGCAGGAGAATGCTTATTCGAACGGGAACGGCGGCAGCTACGGAGAGGGTCACAGAAAGAGCAAAAAGGACAGACCGGCGTTCACTAACGGAGCGGGCGAGAACGTTCTTCTCGGAGATGATTTTTCAGGCGACCCGCTTCCGTTCAGCGAGCTTGCTGATTTTGTCGGAAGCAAGGACAAAGCCGTCATAGAAGGCGAGATCTTCAAGATGGATTCGAAGCCTATCAAGAGCGGCCGTGTGCTTGTAACGATACTGATAGCGAACCTGTCCAGGACTTTTGGTATAAAATCTTTTATTTCAGACGACAAGCTTAAGGAAATACAGGAAAACCTTTCTGAAGGCGACCTGATCCGGGCCCGCGGAAGCATCGAATATGACACATTCGAGCATGAGAGCCTCATGATGGCTTCCTCGCTCAAAAAAGTTGAGAAGAAGATGAAAGAGGATACATATCCGGGTCCTCACAGAGTCGAACTTCACTGCCATACCAAGATGAGTGACAACGACGGCTTCAATGATGCGGCGGACATAGTGAAGAAGGCGGCATTCTGGGGCCAGCCGGCGGTAGCTATAACCGATCACGGCGTTGTGCAGGCTTTCCCTGACGCTGCCAAAGAAGCTGCCAAACAGGCCAAGAGCGGCCGCAATATCAAGATCATTTACGGAGTCGAGGGATATCTTTATCCTGATGAAGACGCTGTCAACAGTGACGGAAGCATCGATATAAAGAAGAACCGCACTTATCACATAATAATCCTGGCGAAGAATCAGGCCGGACTGAAAAATATATACAAGCTGGTCAGCACCTCGCACATCGATTATTTCTATCACAGGCCGAGGATACCGCGCTCAGTGCTTCAGGCACACAGAGAGGGCCTTATTATCGGATCGGCATGCGAGGCAGGCGAGGTGTACAGATCGGTAGCTTCCGGAGCGCCCGATGAGGAGCTCGACAGGATAGCGTCGTTCTATGATTATCTTGAGATACAGCCTCTCGGAAACAACCGCTTCATGATAGAAGACGGTCTGGCTAAGGACGAGCAGGAACTGATCGACAACAATCTCAGGATAATAAAGTGCGGAGACAGACTGGGAAAGCTTACAGTCGCCACGACTGACTCGCATTATCCGACTCCTGACGCCTCCATATACCGGAACATCATCATGGCGGGCATAGGCTTCCACGACACTCCGTCCGATTCTCTCTATCTCAGAACGACGGACGAGATGATGGAGGAGTTCGCGTATCTTGGAGACAGGGCAGATGAGATCGTCATCACCAATACGAATAAGATAGCCGAAATGGTTGAGGAAGTGCGCCCGGTACCCGAGGGCAAATTTCCGCCTAAGATCGAAGGGGCAGAAGAACGGCTGAGAGAAAGCTGCTACAAAAGGGCAAGGGAGATATACGGAGATCCGATGCCGCCTGAGATCGAAGAGAGGCTGGAGACCGAGCTGAGCTCGATCATCAAAAACGGATACGCGGTCATGTATGTCGCAGCACAGATGCTGGTGCAGAAGTCAAATGACGACGGGTACCTTGTAGGGTCCAGGGGATCAGTAGGATCTTCATTTGCCGCGACTATGGCAGGCATCACGGAGGTCAATCCTTTGGCGCCGCACTATATTTGCCCTGAGTGCAAGCACTTTGAGTGGTCTGACGAGCCTGGCAAATACGATGTCGGCTACGATATGCCGGACAAGGCTTGTCCTGAATGCGGCGCACATATGAAAAAAGAGGGCCTCAACATTCCGTTCGCCACATTCCTGGGGTTTGACGGAAGCAAGGAACCTGATATCGACCTCAACTTTGCCGGAGAGTATCAGCCGGTGGCGCACAGATATGTGGGCGAGATATTCGGAGAGAAAAACGTGTTCAAGGCCGGTACGGTAGCTACGATAGCTGACAAGACCGCCTTCGGATACGTCAAGCACTATGTTGAGGACAATCACATCAACGCGAGCAAGTACGACGTGGATTATCTCGTAAAAGGCTGCACCGGCGTCAAGAGGACGACCGGCCAGCACCCGGGCGGCATCATAGTCGTTCCTGACGATCATGAGATATATGAGTTCTGTCCGATCCAGAAGCCGGCCAACAAGCGTGATATCGATGTCATAACCACGCACTTCGATTATCATAAGATCGACCAGAATCTTCTGAAACTGGACATCCTCGGACACGATGTGCCGCAGCTCATAAGGCATCTTCAGGTCATGACGGGCGAGGACCCTATGAGCATCTCTCTTGATGATAAGCGTACTCTCAGCATATTTACGTCGTTGGATGAGCTGCATATAAAGAACGAAAACTACAGATTCACTCACGGAACCTACGCTATCCCTGAGTTCGGAACAAACTTCACGCGTGGGATGCTTGATGATATTCATCCGACTACGGTCTCCGAGCTCATCAAGATGTCAGGTTTCTCACACGGCACGGACGTGTGGACCAACAACGCCCAGAATCTTCTCAGAAACAAAACGGCGAAGATAGACGAAGTCATATCATCCCGTGACGATATCATGAACTTCCTGATCAGCAAGGGCCTGTCTAATATAGACGCCTTCAAGATCATGGAGATAGTGCGTAAGAACAGGGTGCTTAGCGAAGAGCAGCTTGAGATGATGAAGTCTCACGGTGTTCCTGACTGGTATATATGGTCCTGCGAAACGCTGAAGTATATGTTCCCGCGCGCCCACGCGGCGGCATATGTCATGATGTCCATAAGGATGGCATGGTTCAAGGTCAACTATCCTGAGGCTTTCTACGCAGCGTGGTTCACGTCCAAGGTAGATAACTTTGATGACAAGATCATAAACAGCGGGATCCCGGCCGTTGAAGCTAAGATGGATGAAATAGACAGGCTCGGCAATACCGCTACGGCAAAACAGAAGGAACAGATGACCGTATATGAGGTAATGTATGAGGCTTTATCCAGGGGCTGCGAGTTTATGGAGCCGGTACTCGGAGAGGCCGAAGCCTGCAGGTTCTCCGTTGTTGACGGAAAGATAATGCTGCCGTTCAACGCCGTAAGCGGAATAGGAGATACCGCCGCGGAGTCGCTCACTGCAGCGTTTAAAGAAAGACCGTTCAGTACTATTGACGATGTCAGGGCAAGAACAAGGCTTACAGGCACAAATATTGAGGATCTGAAGAGTCACGGATTGTTCGCGGGCCTGCCTGAGTCCGCGCAGATCAGCATCTTCGATCTGTAGAACACTCAAGCTCCCAGCGGCATTCGTGGTAGAAGTAGAAGAGCTTGTACCGCAGACGGCGGCCTTCATTCACTGTAAGACAATCGTAGACGATACGTGTCATGCCGCCTGCGCCGAGCCATTCTATATTTGAGATGTCTGTTATCCTGACTGTCTTCTTTATGCCATGATCTACCACCTTGAACCTGATGGGGCGGGGAGACATGGCGCCTATATCAAAGACGGCCAGTACGTCAACTGCCTGCCTCATGGTATAAAAGCGATCTGTGTTATTCTGAATGGCATCCCGGCACCAATATGATACTGAACATGCGTTCGATTATCAAGCCGGAAAAGTGTATTTCAATGTACTAAAAAAGGAGCGGAATGAGCTACAGGATATTTGTCATAAATCCGGGATCGACATCCACCAAGCTGGCATATTTCGAGGATGACACCAAGCTCTGCGAAGAGAATGTCTTCCATGACGCGCCTGAGCTTGCAAAATTCGGCAGCGTGAGCAATCAGCTCGCTTACAGAAAGCAGATGATACTCGATTTCCTTGCTGATAACGGCATAGACCTCAGCAAAGCCGACGCCATAGTCGGCCGCGGAGGCGCATCGGCCAGCGTGAACAGCGGGACGTACGAAGTTAACGATAAGCTCTTACAAGATATATCCAATCAGGTCACCAAAGTAGACCATCCGGCAAACCTCGCCGTACCCCTGGCGGCAGAACTTGCCGCCGAATACGGCTGCCGCGCGTTCATGGTGGACAGCCCAAAGGTGGATGAGTTCATAGATGAAGCCCGCATAACGGGAATGGACGGACTATACAGAGGATCCAGCCTGCATGTACTGAATCTCAAAGGCACGGCCAGGCTGCACTGTGACATGCACGGCATGAGATATGAGGATGCCGATCTCATCGTCTGCCACATAGACGGAGGAATGTCAATATCGGCCCACCGCAAGGGCCGCATGATAGACGGCACCAACAACGCCTGGGGGGAGGGACCGTTCACACCGACCCGCACAGGAGCGCTGCCGGCGCAGCTGGCTGTCGAATACTTCGGAAAAGACGGAGCGTTCAGTGATATCCCAATAGGTGACGCATGCACAAGATCCGGAGGCTTTGTGAGCCACTTCGGAACGTCGAATTCGGACAAGGTGCATGATATGGTCGAAGCAGGAGACCCTAAGGCTGTCCGCGTGTGGAACGCCATGCTTTACAACATCTGCAAGAGCATAGGAGAAATGGCTGTTGTACTGTCCGGCAAGGTAGACGCGATAGTCTGCGGAGGCGGACTGCTGAGATTCGATGACCTCTGCGATTACATAACGGAACGCTGCGGATGGATAGCCCCTGTGTATTTCTATCCCGGAGAAGTAGAGCATGAGGCCATGGCTGCGGGAGCACTGAGAGTGCTCAGAGGCGAAGAAGAGGCGCAGATATATACAGGAATCCCGGTCTGGGACGGATTCGGGGACTGATAGATCAAAAAATAAATAAAAAGGATTGACTTATAACGAACATATGCTAATATATTCATATGAATGTATAAGCATATGTTTTTTCATGACCAAAGAGAGGAAAAGGGCATGACGAAAAAGAACGAATACATGCTAAAGGACATGAGTGAAGAAGAATTGCTGGAACTGGCTGACCTGTTCAAGACATTTGCGGACTCGACGAGGATAAAGATCCTATACGATCTCTTCGACGGCGAAAAGAACGTCACCGAGATATGCGAAGATATAGAGATGAATCAGTCGGCGGTATCACACCAGCTCAAGGCGCTGAAGACTGCGAAACTCATAAAAAGCCGCAGGGCCGGCAAGGCTGTTTACTACTCACTCGATGACGATCATGTCAAGACGATAATCGCGATGGGCAAGGACCACATTGAAGAATAATCAAGCAAAGGAGCACAAAATGAAAAAGAAATTCAAACTGATCGACCTGGACTGCGCAAACTGCGCCGCTAAGATGGAAGAAGCAATCAAAAAAATCGACGGAGTCACAGATGCTTCCGTAAGCTTCATGACACAGAAGATGATGATCGAAGCGGATGATGCCGTTTTCGATCAGGTAGTTGAAAAAGCCGTGAAGGAAATCGCGAAAGTCGAGCCTGACTGCCAGGTAGTACTCAAATAATGGAAAGATTCACCCCGAAACAGAAAAAAGAATTACAGCAGATAGGCATATCCTTCATGCTTTTCGTGCTCCTCATGATCTCGGAGCACGCGGGCCTCTTCCCGGACACTCCGGGCGGAACTGTCACGGAGCTGCTGCTCTACCTTGTGCCGTACTTCATAGCCAGCCACGATGTGGTGCGCAAGTGTCTCATAGGCATAAAGAACCGCCAGCTCTTTGACGAGAGCTTCCTGATGACGCTTGCGACGGTCGGGGCATTCGGCTGCAAGGAATTCGGAGAGGCCGTAGCGGTAATGCTGTTCTATCAGGTGGGGGAGTTCTTCCAGAGCTATGCAGTAGGCAAGTCCAGAGGCTCCATAGCAGATCTGATGAGTATGGCCGCTGACTTTGCCAACCGCCAGACAGAGGACGGATCGATCGAAGTGATAGAACCTGACGAAATAGAAGTGGGCGACATCCTGGTCATCAAGCCGGGAGAGAAAGTGCCTACTGACGGAGTCGTCATAGAGGGAAGCGGACTGGTGAATACATCAGCGCTTACCGGCGAATCACTGCCAAGGCCTGTGGCCGAGGGCGAGCAGGTCATTTCCGGCTGCATCAACGGTGACAGTCTGCTTAGGGTAAGAGCGGAAAAGGAGTTCGACGACTGCACGGTGTCCCAGATACTTGAGCTCGTGGAAGAGGCGTCTTCAAGGAAGTCGCTCACGGAAAACTTCATCACGAGATTCGCCCGCTGGTACACTCCTGCTGTCGTAATAGCCGCAGTGATACTCGCTTTTGTGCCGCCTCTTGTCTCAGGCAATTTTGCTGCTGAGTTAGGCGGGTGGGTGCTGAGAGCATGCACCTTCCTGGTCATCTCGTGCCCGTGCGCTCTTGTAATATCTGTGCCGCTTGCATTCTTCGGAGGCATAGGCGCGGCATCGAGACACGGAGTCCTGATAAAAGGCTCCAACTATCTGGAACTTCTTTCCGAACTTGATACTGTTGTATCCGACAAGACCGGGACCCTGACAGAAGGAAGATTCAAGGTGGCTGCTGTTGAAGCGGCGGAGGGCTATGACGCCGGGGATATCGTGAGATATGCCGCTGCTGCCGAGAGCGGATCCACTCATCCTATCGCTGCAGCGATAATCGAAGCCTGCGACGATCCTATAGCCCAGTCGAAGATCAAAGACATAAAGACCGTAGCAGGCAAGGGAATCACTGCCACTGCCGGTGAAGATCAGATAACGGTCGGAAACCGCGGTTTTCTTGAAGCGGAAGGAATAAAGATCCCTGATGTCGACACGGACGTCAGCGGCACAAACTGCTATGTCGCAAGAAACGGCAAATATATCGGCACCATAATCGTAGCCGACATGCCTAAAGAAGGGGTAAAAGAAGCCATATCAGGCATGCTGAAAGCAGGTGTTAAAAAAATCGTCATGCTCACAGGCGACTCCGGGAAGGTAGCCGCGGCTGTAGCGAAAGAACTCGGTATAAGCGATTATAGAGCGGAGCTTCTGCCTCAGGACAAAGTGAGCGCTGTTGAGGAGCTGCTCAACGCGCTGAGACAGAAGTCGGGCGGAAAGGATGCCGACAGGAAGCGGGGAAGACTCGCGTTCATAGGCGACGGAATAAACGACGCTCCGGTACTCTCAGTCGCAGACGTGGGAATAGCCATGGGCTCTCTCGGATCTGACGCAGCCATTGAGGCGGCGGATGTGGTCATCATGGATGACGATATCGCAAAGATCCCGGCAGTCATGAAGACAGCACGCAAGACGCTGTCGATATCCAGGCAGAACATAGTCTTTGCGCTTTTCGTGAAGTTCGCATGCCTGCTGCTTGGAGCGCTCGGCATAGCCAATATGTGGATGGCGGTATTTGCTGACGTCGGCGTTGCCGTCATATGCATACTGAATTCCATGAGAATGCTTAAAAAATAAGAAATACGGGAATTGTTACCTTAATACATCTTAATCTAAATATAGCGTCATAAATTGCTTTATTTAACAACATTTTGTGTTAATATATCACGGAGGCAAGACCTCCGTGTTTTCATTTGCAAAAACCGCATTTGCGGTAAGGTAGAAGATTGACTAACAACGGTTGCGATAAAGAAAAACCGAATAGTAGGCCAAGACAGGTGACACCGGACAGCTTCAACGCTTCGGCAAACAAGCCGAGGTGGCATGAAGAAGCGTCGCTTTCTTTTGATTTCGACAATAAACCGGCTGCGAAACCGGCGGAACCCGTAAAGCCTGCTGCGCCGCAGAAACAGTACGGGCTTCCTGAGGAACCCGTGCGGCCGGTATATAAAGAAACTGCCGGAGAAGCAAAGCCTGAGTCTGAGGTGAACGCGGGCGAACAGGATCTGAAGGCAAAGGCTTCTGCTTTTGCGTCTGAAAAAAAGGACGCGGCAAAGGCCTTCATGAAGAAAAAGATGGCAGCGATCCGGGCGGCTTCAGAAGCGGCCAGATCAGAAGCCGCTGATAAAAGGCGCGAAAAGGCCAGAGAAGAAGCCATACGCGCTAAACTGAAAGCCGAAGCGGAAAGGATGGCAGGCGACGCTGCCGCAGAAGCGGATCACCAGGCCAGACTTGACGAAGCTGTTATGGCAAAGCTGGCGGCTGCCAAGAAAAAGGTAAAAGCCGGAAAGAAGCCTAAGAGCGTAACAAAGAAGAAAAGCTCTTCAGGTCCGAGTATGCCTGGCCTTAAGAAAAGTGCTAAAAAAGGAACCAAAAAGGGCGGCAAAAAAAGAGGGAAGTACAGATGGATACTGTCAGCTTTCGAGATAATGCTGGCTCTCATGATAATCTGCGGAGTCATAGGCGGCGTATATGCTGCCATAACCATAGCGAAGGCTCCTGAGATCAATCCTAACCAGATATACAACACCCTCGATGTCAGTACACATATCTACGATGACAAGGGAAATCTTACCGATGACATTTACTATGAAGAGAACCGCGAGATAGTAAAATATGAACAGCTGCCTGAGAATCTGAAGAACGCCTTTATCGCGATCGAGGATAAGACTTTCTGGACGCACAAAGGATTCAATGTAAAGAGAATATTCGGCGCCATCCTGAGCTCTCTCAGGGGAGGCGGCGAGATAAGCGGAACAAGTACCATAACGCAGCAGCTTGCCAGGAACATTTTCCTGCCTGAAGAAAAGAGTATAAGGTCCATAAAGCGTAAGATCATAGAGATGTACTACGCTCATGTCATAGAAGATACTCTGAGCAAGGAAGATATCCTTACGGCATACCTCAACACCATTTATCTCGGTTATGGATGCTATGGCGTAGACACTGCGGCAAAGAAGTACTTCGATGTGAGTGTTGAGGATCTGAGCCTCGAGCAATGCGCTGCTCTGGCGGCTCTGCCGCAGGCACCTGGACTCTACGCTCTGCTGATGACAGAGCCTGATGAGGCTGAGACGACAACTGATCTGGGTGACGGGCTCTGGGCAAACGACGTATCCCGCGACAGGCGATACATAGTTCTTGATCTCATGGCGGAGCAGGGCTATATAACGCAAGAAGAAGCTGACGCAAGCAAGAGACCTCTGGAAGAATTCATAAAGCCGGGTGGAGCAAGCTCAAGCACAAACTCCGCATTCAAGGACTATCTGCTGGAGACCGTAAAACAGGATCTCATGACGAAGTACAACCTTGATGATAAACAGGCTGCCAACCTGATCTACTCCAAGGGGCTTAACATCTATTCGACGCTTGACTCACAGGCCCAGAAGGCCATCAACAAGCAGTTCAAGAACTCCGACAACTTCCCGGGCACCGTTACGGGAGAGGGAAAGGTCGAAGCTGCCATGGTCATCGTAGAAGTCGGTACGGGCCAGATAAAGGCGATGGTAGGCACAAGGAAGGCTGAAGGAGAGAAACTCTTCAACAGAGCTACCAGCCCTCGCCAGCCGGGATCGTCGATAAAACCGCTCGCGGTATATTCCGCGGCACTGCAGAAGAGTTTTGAGCTCCAGCAGGAAGGCAAGAAGTTCAAATACACCACTTCGGAGTACAAGGACAAACAGGGCGCCAAGTACTGGGGCGATTACATAACGACAGCGTCGGGAGTGGTCGATGAAAAAATGAAGGTAAACGGTCAGGTATGGCCTAAGAACTACGAAAGAAGCTACTCAGGGTACAAGACCTTCAGGCAGGCAATCCAGCTGTCGAAGAACACTTGCGCGGTCAAGATCCTCGCTCAGGTAGGAGTCGACTATTCTCTTGATCTGGTAAAGAAATACGGAATCTCAACGATAGTCGATGACACATCGCAGTCGTACAACGATATCAATCTGGCGGCGCTCGCTCTTGGAGCCATGACAGAAGGCGTCACTCCTCTGGACATGGCCCTGGCATATGCGACATTCCCGAACGGCGGAGTCCATAATTCCGGCATCTGCTACACGAAGGTCACAGACAGTGAAGGCAAGGTGCTGCTGGAAGGACAGTCAACTGAGACGAGAGTGCTTGATGAAGGCGTGGCATTCATTATGACGGACGTGCTGCAGTCGGTAGTATCGAACGGCATCGCGACTGATGCCGCTGTTGAAGGCGAACATGTTGGCGGCAAGACCGGAACGACAGATGATACCTGGGATATATGGTTCGACGGATTCACAGCCAATTACGCAGCGGCACTATGGATAGGAACAGATGACAACGTGGCGCTCAACACTACCTCGATGACGGCAGCCAAACTGTGGAGCAAGGTCATGAGCAAGGTCAAGAGAGCCAAGGGCGGAGAATACAAGTCGATGCCGGGCAACGTTATCGTCAAAAATGGAGAGTATTTCACCACAGGTACACAGCCTCCTGATCCGCCGCCGGAAGAAAAGAAAGATGATAAGGACAAAGCCAAAGACAAAGCCGACCACAGCAGCACACAGGAACCTGATCCTAATGCTGAAGATAATTCAGGCAAGACTGACGGCGATGGTTAGGCAAATAAAGACGGCGATGGTTAGGCAAATAAAAAAGCCTTGCAATCTCAGCGCTTTGGTGGTATAAATGCACAGTAAGCTAACGTTTCGAAAGAGTGGGGAGTCCCACTCTTTCACTTATGTATGACATTTTTGACGGTGAAGACATGGCAAAAGAAGACATAAGCGGCAAGGTCAGCGGTATGCTGATGCCGTTCCTGGAAGAGAATGATCTTGAACTATATAAGGTCGAATACAAAAGGGAAGGTCCGGCATGGGTGCTAAGAGTGTTGCTTGAGAAGCCGGCGGACTCTGACAGCGAGTACGTAAGCATCGATGAATGCGAGAAGGTGAACGGCTGGCTCAGCGAATTTCTTGATAAGGAAGACATTATCGAACGCAGCTACAGCCTTGAAGTAGGTTCGGCAGGCCTCGACAGAGAGCTCATCAAGGAGAGCGATTATGTAAGATTTGCCGGGAGAGCCGTCGAAGTCAGGACATACGGGCAGATAAACGGCAGCAAGGAGCATGAAGGCGTGCTCAGGGGAAAAGAGAACGGCGTCGTGACCATAGAAACGGATGACGGCGAGCTCGGGATACCCGCCGATAAGATAAGCAAGATCAATTTAGCAGTAGTTTTCTAAAAACCGGGAGGACAAAATGAGCAAGGAATTTCTAGATGCATTTGCGGACCTCAAAAAAGAGAAGAACCTTTCCGAAGAGGAGATCATCGGAGCTATAAAGGACTCCATCGAGAATGCATACAGGAAGAATTACGGAGCATCCAATGTGAGAGTCGAAGTCGACATGACCGAGGGAGACGTAACAGTCTACATGGGCATGGAGGTCGTAGAGGAAGTCGAGGACTTCATGACTCAGATCTCTCTTGAGGAAGCGAAGGAGATATATGACGGCTACGAGGTAGGCGATGTCGTGGAGTACGAGATCGATCCTAAGGACTTCAACAGGATAGCCGCACAGGGCGCAAAGCAGGTCTTCGTACAGAAGAACAGAGAGGCGGAGCGCACCAACTCATATAACGAGTTCATCGAGAAGAAGGGCACCATCGTAACAGGTAAGGTCGAGAGGATCTCCAACGGCACGATGCTGATCTCGCTTGGCCGTACGGAGGGCAGAGTCCCTGCGTCCGAGCAGGTAAGGACAGAGAGCTTCAAGCCGGGCGACCGCATCAAGGTCTACGTCATGGACGTAAAGAAAGAGAACAAGGGACCTCAGGTACTGCTCTCAAGATCACACCCGGGACTCGTAAGAGGCCTCTTTGAGCTCGAGATCCCTGAGATAGCGGACGGAACAGTCGAGATCAAGGGAACAGCGCGAGAGGCGGGCTCCCGCACAAAGATAGCTGTTTATTCCAACGATTCTAACGTCGATCCTGTAGGCGCCTGCGTCGGAAACAGAGGAGCAAGAGTCCAGAACATCGCGGACGAGCTTTTTGGCGAGAAGATCGATATCATCGTATGGGATGAGGATCCTGCGGTACTTATCAGCAACGTGCTGAGACCTGCTATTGTAGAAGGCGTTTACATCAACGAGGATGAAAAGGCCGCGACCGCGGTAGTGCCGGAACAGCAGCTCTCGCTCGCCATCGGACGCGAGGGCCAGAACGTAAGGCTAGCCGCCAGAGTAAGCGGATGGAAGATCGACATCAAGAGCAACGAACAGCTCAAGGAGATGGGCTTCGCGTTCGACGAATACGAAGAGTCCGAAGATGCAGAAGAGGTTGAAATTGAGGAGACACCAAACGCCGAAGCCGATGCGTAGATGCATCGCATGCAGAGAATCAAAGCCTCAGGATGAGCTGATGAGGTTCACCTTCGACGGAGTCAGAGTGACGGCGGATACAGGCCTGAAGAATGACGGAAGGGGCTTCTATCTGTGCGCGGATAAGGGATGCATGGAGACAGCGCTGAAACGCAAGACATTCAACCGCGTTTGCAGACAGAATATCGATACAGAGGAAATCAAAAGAGTTATCGGGCAGGCACTCGATAATTTCCAAGGAGGTACAGATGCCAAAGAAAGTTAGCGAACTTACCAAAGAACTTGACATTAGCTTTCAGGAGCTAAAAGGCTATGCCGATAAAATGGGTATCGCCGTCAGCTCCGCAAGGTCTTCGGTAGAGGATCAGGATGCTGAGAGACTGATAAGATCCATCAACATGATGAGAGGCACTTCATCAGGCGCTCAGGCCGGAGCGGGCAAGCCTAAGATCAAGGCGGTCCCTGTCGTCCCTAAGGACGGAGCAAGGCCAAAGCCGCCTATGGGCAAGCCGGTGATCCCTAGGAAGCCTGTGGCGCCAAAAGCAGAACCTGCAGAAGAGAAACCTGCGGAAGATGTTGCAGTGCCTGAAGAAGAAAAAAAGGCAAAGGCGGAAGTGCCTGAAAAGCCTGAGGTCAAGGCTGCAGAGAAAGCTGACAAACCTGAAACAAAGGCAGAAAAGCCTGCAGACGCAGTTCCTGAAAAGGCAGAAGAAAAGCCTGCCGCAAAGGAAGAGCCTGAAGCGGAAAAGCCTGAGCCTAAGGCTGAAGAGCCTGAACCTGTCAAGGAAGAGGAGTATGTGAATGCTCCGGGCAAGCCTATGCGCTTCAAGAAGATCTCCGACGCGGAGACTGAAAAGAAGAAGGCTGAGGAACAGAAGAGGCAGATCCGCGAGAAAAGACAGCAGGCAAAAGCTTCCGAGGGTGAAAAAGGCGAAAAGTCCGACAGGAAGAGACCTGCGAAGGGCAAGGACAAGGACGGAAAGGACCGTCCTGCGCGATCCGACCGCCCAAGAAAGTCCAAAGAAGGCGGAAACGCGCCTGCTGCCGCATCGGGCGAAGGCGGAAACAAGGGCGGAAAGCCTACAAAGGGCAAGAGCAAGAAGTTCTTCGACAACCGCGACAGAGACAGGCAGTCACGCTTCGACAGACGCGAAGACGGCCCTGGCGGACGCCGCAACAACAATAACAACATCTATGACGAAGCCGCGCTGGAGAAGCAGGAGCGTCATAAGAGAAAATACAAGACCAAGGTGGTAGAGGAGCCTACAGTTGAGGAACTCCTGCCTGAAGGCACCATCGCGGTAACGGTACCTATCACGGTAGCGGGTCTCTCCGAGCAGGCTGAGATCAGCGTAAGCAAGATCATCATGTCCATGATGCAGATGGGAGTAATGGCTACGATCAACCAGACGCTCGACAAGGATGCTGTTGAGATGCTTGCTGAAGACCTCGGACTTCAGATCGTCGTAACGGAAGAAGAACCTGAGATCGAAGAGCCGGGCATCGACATGCATGAGGACGCCGAGAGTGAACTCAAGCCTCGTCCGCCTATCATCACCGTAATGGGTCACGTAGACCACGGTAAGACTTCGCTTCTGGACGCCATCCGCAACACCAACGTTACGGCAGGCGAGTCCGGCGGTATCACACAGCACATCGGTGCTTCCGAAGTCGAAATCAACGGAAAGAAGATCGTATTCCTCGATACACCGGGACACGAAGCTTTCACAACGATGCGTGCAAGAGGCGCGCAGGTGACGGATATCGCCGTACTGGTAGTTGCTGCCGATGACGGCGTTATGCCGCAGACCATCGAGTCCATCAGCCACGCCAAGGCAGCCGGAGTACCTATAATCGTCGCGATCAACAAGATCGATAAGCCGGGCGCGAATCCTGACAGAGTAAAGCAGGAACTCACCGAGCACGGCATCCTGGTAGAAGACTGGGGCGGCGACGTGATCTCCGTACCGGTATCAGCCAAGAAGGGCGAGGGAATCACAGATCTGCTTGAGATGATCCTTCTGCAGGCGGAAGTCCTCGAACTCAAAGCCAATCCGGACAGGCTCGCCATGGGTACTGTAATCGAGGCAAGACTCGATAAGGCCAAGGGTCCTGTAGCCACACTGCTGGTAAGCAATGGTACGCTCAAGAGCGGACAGAGCGTAGTTGCCGGTACAACAGCCGGTAAGATCAGAGTCATGACGGACTTCAAGGGCAAGCCGATCCGCAAGGCCGGTCCGGCTACCGCTGTTGAGATACTTGGACTTTCAGACGTACCTGACGCGGGAGACATGTTCAATGTCGTAAGAGACGACAAGACAGCAAGAGAGATAGCAGCCAACCGTAAGGAGAAGATGAGAGAAGAAGTACTGGCCAGGAACGCCAGCATGACTCTCGAGAAGCTCTTCAGCCAGATCCAGGAAGGAGAGGCCAAGGAACTCAACCTTATCGTCAAGGCAGACGTACAGGGTTCTGTCGGAGCTATCATTTCATCGCTGGAGAAGCTCGAGACTCCGGAAGTCAAGATCAACGTCATCCACAGCGGCGTAGGTACCATCAATGAATCCGACGTCATGCTCGCCGAGACATCCAACGCGATCATCATCGGCTTTAACGTAAGACCTACAACGGCTGTAACTAACCAGGCTCAGGCCGCCGATGTCGAGATCAGACTCTACAGAGTCATTTACGACATCATCGACGATGTCGAGGCAGCCATGAAGGGCATGCTCGATCCTGAATACAAGGAAGAAGTCCTGGGCAAGGCTGTCGTCAGAGATACCTTCAAGGTACCTGGCATCGGTATCATCGGCGGATGCTACGTCAATGAGGGCATCGTAAAGAGAAACGCTCAGATCAGACTGGTCAGGGACGGCATAGTCATCCACGAAGGTGTCATAAGCTCGCTCAAGAGATTCAAGGACGACGTCAGAGAGGTCGCGGCAGGTTATGAGTGCGGTCTCGGTATCGAGAAGTACAACGACATCAAACCTGATGACGTCATCGAATGCTTCCAGATGGTTGAAGTAGAACGTTAGAATTATCTATATTATCAAATTGCAATACACGCCTCGCCGCTCACGGATATGCCATTGCATCCTCAGTCGCTCTGCATCCCGGGACGTTTGCGGAACTCGCTTCGCTCAGACATCCGCACAACGTCAGCCGGCCTGCTATCGTTTCATCGGTGCAGCTGGCAATATCCGTTCGCAACGCTCGGCTTAGTATTGCAATTTGATACACATTTATAAGAATTACAATGGCTAAATACAGACAGGGACGTTTAAGCGAAGAAATAAAGAAGAGTGTGAGCGGATTTCTGATCAACGGGGCAAAGGACCCCTCGCTCACATCAAGGATAATAAGCATCACAGGCGTGGACGTGACACGTGACCTTAGCTATGCCACGGTCTACGTTTCGCCTGTCTGTCTTTCGGACGAGGATAAAGAGATGGTATATGCTGAGGTGCTCGCGGGCTTTGAGCGCGCAAAAGGCGCCATCAGAGGACAGGTCTCGCGCGACATCAAGCTGAGACACACACCTGAACTGATCTTCAAACTGGACTCTTCCCAGGATTACGGCAGACACATCGATTCCATAATCGATTCGCTTACTTACAGCAACGAGGAATGATTTGAACGATACGATAAAAAGCATTGCAACGATAATGAAGGATCTTGACGGCATACTGCTGTTCCCTCACATCAACATGGACGGGGACACGCTGGGCTCATGCTCAGCGCTTTGTCTTGCTCTCAGAAGCATGGGCAAGAAGGCATACGTCATGATAAACGAACCCATACCCAAAAACCTCGATTTCCTTGAATACGGCTGCTGCACCGATGACGACAGTCTGCTCGATGACGTACAGCTTTCCCTGATGATAGACTGTAACGGCATGAACCGCATCACAGGCAGGGAAAAAGCGTGGGAGAGAGGCCGCCTCAAGGGATGCATAGACCATCACGCGACCAAGGCCAAGGAGATCAGATACGATTTCGCCAGGATAGAGCCTAAATCGGCAGCCGTAGGAGAGATCATCTACAACATCATCCGGGCCATGGGTGTGGAGATATCGCTGGAAATAGCCAACTGCATATTTGCGGCCATCACAACTGATACCGGGAACTTCCAGCACAGCAACACTACCAGCCGCTCGCACGAGATAGCAGGTCACCTTTACAAGATAGAGGGCTTCAATTCGAAGAGCATATCGGCTCTTATCTATGACCGCAGGTCAAAGGAGGCGATAAGACTGGAGAGCGAAGTAATAGCCAATCTTGATTTCTATGCTGACGGCAAACTCGCCGTCGGAAAGGTGACTCAGGAACTCCTCAGACAGACAGGTACGACTATGGACGAGGCCGACGGCATAATCCAGAAGATCATGAGCATCGACGGGGTCGAGGGCGGATGTCTGTTCAAGGAGGCTGAGAACAACGTAAGAGCAAGCCTCAGAGGCAGGTCATACGCCAACATGGCAAAGGCAGCGGCAGCTTTCGGCGGCGGCGGACATACTCTTGCCGCAGGCTGCACATTCCATGATCTCGATCTCGAAGAGGCCGAGAAGGCCCTGGTGCCGGTACTTATCAGGACCATAGAGGAAAGATGATCAGAGACGGCATCATAAACATCAATAAGCCCGCAGGCTGGACATCGCAGGACGTTTGCGCAAAGCTGAAGCACACGCTGCATGTGAAGAAGGCGGGGCACACCGGAACGCTCGACCCTATGGCTACGGGCGTTTTGCCTGTATGCTTCGGAAAGGCCACCCGTGTCATTGAGTATTACGGCAATGATCACAAGTCATATCACTGCTGCATGAAGCTGGGGATCGAGACCGATACTCTCGATATAACGGGCAAAGTTCTCAGAACGGGCAACTATGCGGAAGTGACCGAAAAAGCCGTCAGAGAGGCATTTAAGGCCTTTGACGGCGTGATAGAGCAGACACCTCCGAAGTATTCGGCCCTTATGATAGACGGAAAGCGCGCCTACGACCTTGCCAGAGCCGGAGAGGACTTTGAGATAAAGCCGCGCAGGGTCACCATATATGATCGCACTATCACAGGGATCGACCTTGAAAAAGGTGAGATCGAATTCGATGTAATATGCTCAAAGGGGACATATATACGCACCATATGCGATGATATCGGAAGAGCCCTCGAATGCGGCGCAGCCATGACCGCGCTGACGCGTACAGGCTCAGGTTTCTTTAAAATTGAGGATTCAAATACCATAGAAGAGGTCATAGAGGCGGCGGATGATCCCGAAAAGCTCACAAAAATGATCATCGAGCCTGAGATCACTCTCGAAAGACTCGGAAAAACAATACTTAACAATAATAGAGTTACCGCCTTCATGAACGGAAACAGCACCTGGAGCAACGGATTCACCGTTACGGAGCCTTCGGACTACGATGAAATGTATCGTGTCTACGCTGACGGGGATTTTCTGGGGGTCGCCTCCATTGAAAACGGGTCGCTGGTCCCTAAGAAAGTGTTCAGATAAGAAATATTGCAGATATTCAACAGTCTTGAACAACTGAATATAACGGATAAGACATCAGTCGCGCTTGGAAATTTCGACGGCATACACGCCGGACATCGAGAGATCATGCAAAACGCGCTCGAGACCGCAAAGGAGAGAGGCCTCAGATCTCTTTGCTTTACGTTCTCGAACCATCCGTTCAATTTCATACTCAGACGCGAAGACAGCGATCCCGATGCGGTAAAACTCATCTGCACCGAAGAAGAGAAGAAGGCACTCATTGAGGACATGGGCTTCGATATTCTTGTGAACGTGCCTTTCGATGAGAACATCATGAAGATGAGGGCGCATGATTTCTTTGAGGACATAGTCAGAAGCAAGCTCAACGCGGGCCATGTTTCAGTCGGATTCAACTATACTTACGGAGCCAGAGCCGAGGGAAGGCCTGAAATGCTAAAGGAAGAGTGCGATAAGGCCGGCATAAGCATCAGCGTACATGATGCCGTAACAGTCGAAGGCCACGTCGTGAGCTCGACGCTTATCCGCGAGATGATCGCGACCGGCAACATGGAACTCACCGCGAAGTTCCTTGGCAGACCTTACTCGTTCTCGGGTACCGTGAGCCACGGAAAGAGGCTCGGCAGCAAGATGGGCATACCTACTATCAACATCCCGGCTCCGGACAGACAGATGCTGCCTCCTAACGGCGTGTATTTCAGCCGCATAGACATTGCCGGAACGACATATGACAGCGTCTCCAACCTCGGCTTCAATCCGACGGTCAATGAGGGAATAGCTGTACGCAAAATAGAGACCAACATTTTCGGATACGAGAGTCCTGAAGGCGGCGCCTACGGAAAGGATGTGACCGTATATTTCGATCACTTCTCCAGAGGAGAGCGTAAATTCAGGGATAAAGAAGAGCTGTTCGCGCAGATCGCAAGAGACTGCGCCAACGCTCTGGAATATCGAAAAAAAAGATAGACAACACGGGCCTTTCGTGTTAATATACCAGCGTTGCAGTCAGAAGACTGCAGCATAAACCAATTTTATATACCCGCGCCGCAGTGGTTCGACGCTCCAACGGCTACGCAGAGCGGGTGGATCGAAAGTAAAGGAGTTTTTTATTATGCTTACAAAAGAGAAAAAACAGGAAATCATCAAAGAATATGCTATCAAGGAAGGCGACACAGGATCCCCTGAGGTCCAGGTAGCTATCCTTACTTACAGGATCAATGACCTTAACGAGCATCTCAAAGAGCACCACAAGGACTTCCATTCGAGAAGAGGCCTGCTCAAGATGGTTGGTCAGAGAAGAAACCTTCTTAAGTACCTGAGAGAGACAGATATCGAGAGATACAGAAGCCTTATCGCTCGTCTCGGACTGAGGAAGTAGTAAAAAGCATTCAAGCGGGAGCACGTCTCCCGCTTTGCTTGTATATTTGGAGCACGTACAGGCAATCAGTTAATGCCCATAGAGAGAGAATAATTAACAGGAAGGAGTTGTTAATAAAAAATGGGTAGATTTGAAGATTACAGAACATTCAGAACAGCGCTGGGCGGCAGACTTCTCGAAGTAGAGATCGGAAAGCTCGCCGAGCAGGCAAACGGACAGGCAACCGTAAAGTATGGCGAAACAGTCGTCAGCTGCACGGTCTGCGCAAGCAAAGAGCCAAAGCAGGACGTGGATTTCTTCCCGCTGACATGCAACTTTGAAGAGAAGCTGTACGCGGTAGGAAAGATCCCGGGCGGATACATCAAGAGAGAAGGACGCCCGAGCGAGAAGGCGACTCTCATCTCGAGACTCATCGACAGACCGCTCAGACCTCTCTTCCCAAAGGGCTACAGGAACGACGTAGTAGTCGCTGCCACAGCTCTTTCGGTAGATCATGACTGCTCCCCTGAGGTAGCATCCCTCATCGGAACATCTACAGCCATCGCTATTTCGGACATCCCATGGGACGGCCCGACTGCAGGTGTAGTTGTCGGCAGAGTAGACGGCGAGTTCGTCTGCAACCCTACATTCGAGCAGAGACAGGTCTCCGACCTCAACCTCACAGTATGCGGTACCGAAGAAGCCATCATGATGGTAGAAGCCGGCGCCAATGAGCTTCCTGAAGACCAGATGCTCGAGGCTATCCTCTTCGGACATGAAGAGATCAAGAACATCTGCAGATTCATCAAGGAGATCGTTGCCGAAGTAGGCAAGGAAAAGATGGATTATGTCGCTTTCAAGGCAGGCGAAGATGTAGACGCTGCTGTCAGAGAGTATGCTACCGCCAACATGGTAGACGCTATTTATACCTTCGAAAAGCAGGAGAGAATGGCCAACATGGATGCCGTTGCTGCTGAAACAAAAGAACACTTTGCAGAAGAGTTTGAAGGCAGAATGACAGAGGTCGATGAAGTCCTCTACAACATCAAGAAGGAAGAAGTCAGACGCCGCATCCTTGAAGAAGGAGTACGTCCTGATGACAGAAGACCTGATGAGATCAGACCACTCTGGAGCGAGACGGGATATCTCCCTAGAACTCACGGATCCGGACTGTTCAAGAGAGGCCAGACACAGGTCCTCTCCATCGCCACACTCGCGCCGCTGTCAGAGGCTCAGTACCTCGACGGCATCGATGACGATGTGACACGCAAGAGATACATGCATCAGTACAACTTCCCTGGATACTGCACAGGCGAGGCTAAGCCAAGCAGATCCCCTGGAAGAAGAGAGATCGGACACGGCGCTCTCGCAGAGAGAGCTCTTCTGCCGGTACTCCCTAGCGAAGAGGAATTCCCTTATGCAATCAGAGTCGTCTCCGAGGTAATGTCCTCCAACGGTTCATCCTCGATGGCATCGACATGCGGTTCCACACTCGCTCTGATGGACGCAGGTGTTCCTATCAAGAAGCCGGTATCCGGTATCGCGATGGGACTCATCGAAGGATTCAACGAAGACGGCTCCAGCAAGTTCGCCATCCTCTCGGATATCCAGGGCATGGAAGACTTCCTGGGCGACATGGACTTCAAGGTCACAGGTACTCCTGACGGCGTAACAGCGCTTCAGATGGATATCAAGGTACACGGCCTCAACAGAGAGATCCTCAAGCAGGCTCTCGATCAGGCCAAGATCGGCAGAGCAAAGATCCTCGAGAACATGCTCGAAGAGATTCCTGAGCCACGCAAGGAGCTCAGCAAGTACGCTCCGAGATTCATCAGCATGAGAGTTGACCCTGACAAGATCAGACTGGTCATCGGACCGGGAGGAAAGACTGTCAACAGGATCGTTGATGAGACGGGCGCCAAGATCGATATCTCCGATGATGATGTCGGATTCATCGCTATCTACGCCGTAGATCAGGAGAGCGCTGAGGCTGCCAAGAGAGAGATCGAGCTCATCACAAAAGACGTTGAAGTAGGCGAGATTTATGAGGGCAAGGTCACAAGGATCATGAACTTCGGTGCATTCATCGAGATCCTGCCTGGCAAGGAAGGCCTGCTGCACATCTCCAAGATGGCAGATCACAGAGTTAAAAAGGTTGAGGACGTCATGAACATCGGTGATGAAGTGAAGGTAAAGGTCACTGAGATCGACAGCCAGAACCGCATCAACCTTGAGCGTCCGGACGTAAAACGCTCTGATTCAAGAAGAAGATAATGCTATACGAAGAAGGCTTCACGCAGAATAGAGAGATCTCATGGCTGAGATACAATGAGCGTGTGCTCGAAGAGGCACTGGATGATTCGGTGCCTCTTTTTGAGCGCCTTCGTTTTATCGCGATTTTTGTATCCAATCTTGAGGAGTTTTTCAAGGTCAGAGTGGGAAGCCTTCTGGGAGAAGATGACGAGGGCGACGATCAGATAGACGAAAAGTCGGGGATGACCGCTGCTGATCAACTCCGCCGCATACTCGATCTGGTGCCCGGTCTTCTGATGAAGAAGGACATGGCGTACAGCATAGTCGAATCAAAGCTGACGGGGGCAGGAGTCGAGAGGCTTGAGATCTGGCAGCTGGATGATGAAGACAGGGGCAGATGCTTCGATTTCTTCAGAGAAAAGATAAGGGACAGACTGACGGTAAAAGTGCTTGATGCCGGAGATCCTTTGCCTGCCATGGACGAGGAGAAGCCATATATCATATCGGTACTTGACGCTGAACTTGAAGACAAATTCGGCTTCATAGACATGCATGCAAACATGCCGCTCGTACTTGTGCTGCCGGGAGACCATTTCAGATATGTGCTTACCGAAGACATCATCAAGATGTTTGCGGACACACTTTTCATACCGTTCGTTCCTCTCGGCACATATGTTACAGATATTGCAAGAAACGCTGAGGCAAAGGGAGGGACAGGAAGCGCCAATACGGCGGTCGAGATGCGTGATGCGCTTAGACGCCGAAAGAACTATCCTGCAGACAAACTCATAACCGACGGACGTCCGGGCAAAAAACTCACTGAATACTTTGCGAGGAATCTTGACCTTGACGCCAGGCAGATGTTCACAACGACGCGTATCGACTTTTCATATGTCGATGAACTCGCTGAGAAAATGCCTGACGATCTACTGGGGAGTCTTTCATACAAACCTCATAAGCCTTACGATCAGACATCGGAGATTAAGGGCAGCATAATGAAGGCTGTGAAAAAGAGAGACTGGCTTTCAGCCTATCCCGATGATTCGGTGGATCTTCTTCTTGGACTCCTGAGAGAAGCCTCTTTCTCAGATGAAGTAAAGGAGATCCGTATAACCATTTACCGTCTGGCATCCAACCCGCGCATAGCCGATTACCTGATATACGCGGCGCGTACAGGCAAGAAGGTGAGGGTGATCCTGGAGCTCCGCGCCAGATTTGACGAGGAGAAGAACCTAAAATGGTCGGAAAAGCTTTCAAATGCCGGATGCAGGGTATACTACGGTACCGATAAGCTGAAGGTTCATTCCAAAATGTGCCAGATAGTCACGGAACATGTCTTCAAAGACGGAAGGGCGGAGAAGAGATACATAACGCAGATATCCACGGGAAACTACAATGAAAAGACAGCAAAGCAATACACGGATCTGTCTCTGATCACATACGATCAGGAAATAGGCAAGGCTGCATCCGCGCTGTTCAAGGACATTTGCAAGGAACGGATCAAAGCAGGATCCAGGAAGGACAAAGACGCCTACGGACCGCTCCTGGTGTCGCCTGTTTCGATGAGAAATAACATACTGAGTCTCATCAGACGCGAGACAAAAAAGGGAAAGGCAGGGAGGATATTCTTTAAAGTCAACTCACTGGCTGATAATGAGATAATAGAAGCTCTTATGGAGGCGTCCTGCGCGGGATGTCAGGTAAGGATGATAGTCCGCGGCATCTGCTGCATGCTTCCGCACATAGAGGGCTGTACAGAGAACGTCTGCATAGTCAACAAAGTGGGAAGGTTCCTTGAGCATTCAAGAGTATATACCTTTGGCGAGCAGCTCAATGAAGTCATGTACATATCTTCCGCCGATCTGATGAGCCGCAACCTCGACAGAAGAGTCGAGGTGGCGTGCCGGATAAAGGATGATAAAATAAGAGACCGCATACGCGGCCTGATGTATGACGCTTACTGCGATATGGAAAAGGGAAGAGTGCTGCTGCCTGACGGCAGATACGCACGCAAGATCTAGTTGATATCGCGCTTTCTTTTTTCAACTTCTGCGTCGGCAGGAAAGAAAAGGGTCTGACCCTCGTTCTTACCGGCGCTTTCTGTATCCGCGGGTTCCTCTTCATCATCCACCACAGTGTAACTGGCTCCTTTATTGAATCTGTCCCTCATCTTAAAGATGACATCCGAAAATCGCTCGCCTAAAGGGCGGATATCTTCATCATCGACGCTGCTTCCGTATACGACAAGAGCGTAGATCGTTATTGCGACTATTGCCAGAAGGCCGAGTAAAATAAGCGGCATTATCAACTCCTTTTCTTATTGCACAATTCTATACATGAAAGGACCTTAGGTCAATGGGTGCGTATCATCAAAAAAGCCTGTTTACAGGGCTTTTTTGTTTCATCTTCAGGGTGCAATTAGGGGCTGCATTGTGGTACAATATCCTATTGTGAAATGATGGTTTAGTATGTCGTTTTATGCCCTCGCTTTGACGGGGGAAAAGACACGCAAGGCATTGAAAAACCGTAAAATAATATAACAGGAGAAAGTCAATATGTTTGAAAATCTATCGGACAAGCCCGTAGCTGAATATCAGTCGGAGCAGATCAGAAAATGGAATCAACTTGACCTGCTGGATCTTTGTGTAAAGGCCAGAGAAGGAGCTCCTTCATTTGTGTTCTATGAGGGACCGCCGACAGCCAACGGAAAGCCGGGCATCCATCATATGATGGCAAGGACTCTCAAGGACTCCATCAACAGATACAAGACGATGAAGGGCTTCCAGGTAAAGCGTAAAGGCGGCTGGGATACTCACGGACTGCCTGTCGAGATCGAAGTAGAGAAAGAACTCGGTTTCAGCGGCAAGCAGAACATAGAGAAGTATGGAATCAAAGAGTTCAACGAGAAGTGCCGTGAATCTGTATTCAAGTACACTCAGATGTGGACAGACATGTCAGAAAAGATGGCCTACATGGCGGACATGGAAGATCCGTACATCACATACAAAAATGACTACATCGAGACGGGCTGGTGGATCATCAAGAACGCATTCGATAAAGGACTTGTTTACGAAGGATATAAGATCCTGCCGTACTGCCCGCGCTGCGGAACGGGACTCGCTTCGCACGAGGTAGCACAGGGCTACAAGGACATCAAGGTAAACACGCTGACATGCAAGTTCAGAAGAACCGGCGTCAACCATGACAACGAGTACTTCCTGGCATGGACGACAACACCTTGGACGCTGGCTTCAAACGTAGCGCTCACAGTCGGCCCTGACGTCGATTATGTCAAGTGCCGCATGAAGGACGGAGAGAACAAGGGCAATCTGCTTTGGGTAGCCGAGGCTCTCGCGGACAAGGTGCTGGCAGGCGAAGAATACGAAGTTGTTGAAAAGGTCAAGGGCAGCGACATGGAGTTCTGGACCTACGAGCAGATCGAACCGTTCTGCAAGGTCGAAGACAGCAAGAACGCATTCATAGTAACATGCATGGACTATGTCAGTACGGAAGACGGTACGGGAATCGTACACACGGCTCCGGCCTTTGGTGAAGATGACTATAACTGCGGCCGCAAGTACAATCTGCCGGTGCTTCAGCCGGTAGACGAGAGAGGCTGTTATACAGAGACACCTTGGGCGGGCAGATTCGTCATGGAAGACGGACTCGATGTAGATATCATAAAGTATCTGGCTCAGGACGACAAAATCTATGCAAAGCAGAAGATGGAACACGCCTATCCTCATTGCTGGCGCTGCGGTACTCCGCTCGTATACTACGCCAACAAGTCCTGGTACATCGAGATGACAAAGCTCAAGGATGAGCTGGTAGCAAACAACAACACAGTAAACTGGTATCCGCCGTATGTCGGTGAGAAGAGATTCGGAAACTGGCTTGAGGATGTCAAGGACTGGGCGATCTCAAGATCCAGATACTGGGGAACACCTATCCCTGTCTGGAAGTGCGAATGCGGACACCTTCACTGCGTAGGATCGCGTGAGCAGCTGATCGCTGACGCAGAGCAGGACATCGACATGACCATCGAGCTCCACAGACCATATGTGGACGACATCACCATCAAATGCCCTGAGTGCGGCAAGAGCATGCACAGGATACCGGAAGTCATGGACTGCTGGTTCGACTCCGGAGCCATGCCTTTCGCGCAGTGGCATTATCCGTTCGAGAACGCTGACAGATTCGATAAGGAACTCTTCCCGGCGGACTTCATCTGCGAGGGCATAGACCAGACAAGAGGATGGTTCTACTCGCTGATGGCGATCTCCACCATCGTAAAGGGATGCGCTCCTTACAGGAACGTACTTGTAAACGACCTCATCCTTGACAGATTCGGAAAGAAGATGTCCAAGCACGTAGGCAACACTGTAAATCCTTTTGAGATGATGGAAAAGTACGGCGCTGACGCTCTCAGGTGGTATCTGTTATACGGATCTCCGGCATGGACTCCGACAAAGTTTGACGAGGACGGCATCAGAGAGGTCATCAGCAAGGTATTCAGCACTCTCAGAAACACATACAATTTCTTCTGCCTGTACGCGAATATCGACAAGGTAGAACTCAGCCATCTCGACGTTCCGTACTTTGAGAGACCGGAACTCGACAGATGGATAATCTCCAAATACAACAGACTCATCAAGGTAACGACTGACGCCATGGATGAGTACGATCATTTGAAGACAGTAAGAGCTATCGGCGAATTCATCGACGGAGACCTCTCCAACTGGTATATCAGAAGAGCCAGAAGAAGATTCTTCGCTGAGGGAGAAGGCGACGGCATGAGCGTCGACAAGAGAGCCGCTTACGCAACGACTTACGAAGTCCTTACCGGCCTGGCGAGAATTATGGCTCCTATCGCTCCGTTCATCTCGGATGAGATCTATACAAAGCTTACAGGCGAGACCACAGTCCATACTGCTTACTACCCTGAAGCTGATGAGAGCCTCATCGATGACAGGACAGAGGAGAGGATGGACCTCGTAAAGGTACTCGTAAATCTCGGAAGAAGCACAAGAGAGCAGGAGAAGCTGAAGGTGCGTCAGCCTCTCAGCAAGGTCATCGTTGACGGAAGCTACAGAGACGTTATCGGAGACCTTACTGACCTCATCAAGGAAGAACTCAACGTCCACGTGGTACAGTTCGAGGATGACCTTGACAAGTATATGGAATTCAGCATCAAGCCTAACTTCAGGGCGGCCGGTCCTATACTCGGAAAGAATGTAAAAGACTTCGGCGCAAATCTGGCAAAGATCAACGCCAAGGAAATGATAGCCGCGCTCACTGAAGGCCCGGTCATGATGACACTGGGCGGTGAAGAGTATGAGATCACTGAAGACCTTGTCGATGTGAGGATATCCTCCAAGGAAGGCTTCGTTGTCGGAATGGACAACAATGTGTTCGTCATCCTCGACACCACGCTCACGCCGGAACTCATAAAGCAGGGTTATGTACGCGAGGTCATCTCCAAGATTCAGCAGCTCAGAAAGCAGGCTGACTTTGAGATGATGGACGAGATCAGGATCTTCATGGACGCAGATGATGAGATCAGGGCTGCTGTCGAAGAAGCGAAGGACTTCATCATGGATGAGACCATTGCGGTCAACATCTTCGATAAGAAGGGATTGCCTGAGTTCGACATTAACGGACACAAGACGGGGCTCGCTGTCGAAAGGATATAACGGCGCATGCAGAAGGCAGAGGTCAGAAAAAACATACTGGACTTCACGCCCGGAGAACTCGGGGATATCGTGACCGGTCTTGGGGATAAGAAGTTCAGGGCAGCTCAGGTATTCGGCTGGCTCTCAAAGGGCGCAGCTGAATACGATGAGATGACCAATGTGCCCAAAAGTCTTCGTGAGAAACTCAGCGCGGAGTATTACATAGGTCTGCCTGAAGCAGTAAGGATGCAGGAAGCAAAAGACGGCACGGTCAAGTGTCTGTTCCGCTTCACGGACGGCACCGAAGTCGAGTCCGTATTCATGAAATATGAGTACGGAAATTCGATATGCATCTCTTCACAGTCCGGCTGCCGCATGGGATGCACATTCTGCGCGTCCACCATGGACGGTCTGGACAGAAGCCTTACAGGCGGAGAGATGCTGGGTCAGGTCCTTGCCATGAGAAAGCTGACCAAAAGCGATATAGGGCATGTCGTGATAATGGGGATGGGCGAGCCTTTTGACAATTACGAAGAGGTCTCGCGCTTTATACGCCTTATCCACGACAGCAAGGGCTATGGCTTTGGACTTCGAAACATCACGGTCTCCACCTGCGGCATTATCCCTAAGATAAGAGAATTCGCAGCGGACTTTCCGCAGGTGAACCTTGCGGTGTCGCTTCACGCTCCGAATCAGGAGATAAGGCAGAAGTCGATGCCGGTCGCTAAAAAATACAGCTATGACGATCTGCTGGACGCCTGCAGAGAGTACACGGAGATCACGGGACGGAGGATCACCTTCGAATACGCTGTGATAGACGGCTTCAACGAATCAGCCGCTTGCGCGGAAGAACTTGCCGGGCACCTCAAAGGCTGGCTCACGCATGTGAACCTGATACCGCTCAACGAGGTGGAAGACAGATCATATAAGACAGCGAACGGCAAAAGCGTAAAGAGATTCAAGGACATACTGGAAAAAAACGGTGTGGCCGTTACTGTGCGGCGCACACTTGGAAACGATATTGATGCGGCATGCGGGCAGCTCAGACGCAGGCATGCCGGGTAGAGAGAGGGTAATATGAGAATACTTATTGACGGCATGGGCGGCGATTACGCGCCTGAAGAGATCGTAAAGGGGGCTGTAAAAGCCGCTTCTGAGATCAGCGAGACGATCGTTATACTCGGACCGGAGGATGAGATCCGCAAACAGCTGAAGGCCAACAGCTGGAAAGGCGAGAACATAGAGGTCGTCAATGCCACCGAGGTGATCTCCAACGAGGAGTTCCCGGCAATGGCAGTCAGAAAGAAGAAAGACTCCACCATAGTCAAGGGCATGAACATGCTCAAGGACGGCGAGGGAGATGTCTTCATCTCAGGCGGAAGCACAGGTGCGCTTCTTGCGGGAGGTCTTTTCACGCTGGGAAGGATAAAGGGTATCAAGAGGCCTGCCATCGCGGCATGGTTCCCTCGCGCGGGCAAAGAAGGAGTAACACTTCTTCTGGACTGCGGCGCAAGTGTTGAAGCCAAGCCTGAATATCTGTATCAGTACGGCATAATGGGAAGCATTTTCGTTCGCGGCATCACTGGGAACGAGAACCCTGTCGTCAGGCTGCTCAACATCGGGGCCGAAGAAGGCAAGGGAGATGATCTCCACAAGACAGCATTCAGCCTGCTGAAGGAGGCGGATATCAACTTCCAGGGCAATATCGAAGCCCGCGATGTGATCTTCGGCGAAACCGATGTCGTTGTGACCGATGGATTCAGCGGCAATGTATACCTCAAGAGCAGTGAAGGCATGAGCCTTGCCATCATGAGAGAGTTCAAGAGAAAGCTGACTGAGGGCATCGTCGCTAAGGCGGGTGCGATGCTGGCGTACAGTAAGATCAAGGAGATCAAAGAGGTCTTTGATTACTCAGACGCAGGCGGAGCTCCTATACTCGGACTCAGGGGTTCTGTATTAAAGATCCACGGAAATTCCAAGGCTACTGAGGTCTATTACGCGATACACAGGGCTGTTGATTATGTCGACAACGATATCACGGGCATGATAACAGAAGCGGTGAGCAGCACAGACGCGCTTGCCGGCAAGGGAGAAGAGTGATGGCCAGGGCCAAAAATTTCGAAAAACTTTATGAGTTCACAGGCTATCGCTTCAAAAATGAAAAACTCCTGAAGAACGCTCTAACCCACAGTTCATACGCGTCCGAGCAAAAGCTGGGCTATGAGCACAATAATGAAAGGCTCGAGTTCATAGGAGACGCTTATGTAGACGCTGTAGTGGGAGCGGAGCTGTTCGATATCATGGGATCTGCCCATGAAGGCATGCTCTCGAGATGCCGGGCGGATGTGGTATGCGAGTCCTCGCTCGCAGAAGCTGCCGCAGATATGGGACTCGGAGATTTTCTTTATCTCGGAAGAGGAGAAGAAGCAAGCGGAGGCAGACAAAAGGCCTCGATACTGGCTGACGCGTTCGAAGCGCTGATAGGATCGGTAATCCTGGACGGAGGATATGATGCGGGCAAAGAGGTCATACTCAGGCTTCTCAGAGACAAGATAAAACTGGGAGCTGAAGGCAAGCTGAACAAAGACTACAAGACAAGGCTTCAGGAGAAGCTTCAGGAATCCGATCATAACGTCAGGATAGAGTACCGCATGGTAGCTGAATCCGGACCGGATCATAACAAAGTTTTTACTATAGAAGTGCTGATAAACGGCAGGGCTGCAGGAACAGGCACAGGTCAAAGCAAGGCGAAGGCCGAACAGGCAGCTGCGGAAGACGCGCTTTCGAAGGGAGTATAGGTAAGTGTATTTCAAAAGGATAGAGATGCAGGGTTTCAAATCTTTTGCGGACCCTGTGACTATAGAACTGAATGACGGAGTGACCTGCATCATAGGTCCTAACGGAAGCGGCAAGAGCAATATATCCGACGCTCTTAGATGGGTGCTGGGTGAGCAGAGCTCCAAGCAGCTCCGTGGCTCAAAGATGCAGGATGTCATATTTGCCGGCACCGCGACCAGAAAGCCTAAGGGCATGGCCGAGGTCACTCTTGTCATTGACAATTCGGCCGGGTTACTGCCTCTTGAGTACAGCGAAGTAGCCGTGACAAGGCGTATGTTCAGGTCCGGCGAGAGCGAATACCTCATCAACGGCAATCCGTGCAGGCTCAGGGACATCCGCGAGCTTTTCATGGATACCGGTATCGGCGTGGAAGGCTATTCGATCATCGGCCAGGGCAAGATCGCTGATATAGTCAGCACAAAGCCTGAGAACAGAAGGCAGATATTCGAGGAGGCAGCCGGAGTCGTGCTCTACAAGAGCCGCAAGACAGAGGCAGAGAACAAGCTTAAAGCAGCTACGATAGACCTCGACCGCGTGAGAGACATCATCGCGGAGATCGAAAGCCGCATAGACGGACTCAGAGAAGATTCTGAGAAGGCAACAGAGTATATAGGTCTCAGGGACAGATACAAGACTCTGGGAATCAACATAATCCTGCACAACCTCGATAATCTTGAGGTCAGTGTCAGGGACGGAAAGGAAGAACTGGAGGAACTCCAGACAAAACTGGATGAGACCGCAGAAAGGCTAAGCGCAACAGAAGAAGAGCTTGAGACAGTAAGAGATACGGAAAGCGATCTCAACGATGAGCATTCAGATCTGAGCGCTAAGCTCCTCAAGACCATAGATGATCTGGCGGATATAACCAGCGGCGGAAAACTCAATAAAGAGCGTCTGATCAACATCGAGAAGGAACTGACAAGGCTCGACGAAGAACTCAAGGCTGACAGTGAGAGGCTCGAGGCTGAAAGAGCTGAACTAGCCAGACTGGAAGAGGGCGAAAAGTCCATGGACAACGATGTCGAAAAGATCAGGACTGAGCTGCAGGACGCGATCCTCAAAATGAACGATGACAGCCGCAAGGCCTCTTCCATTGCAATGGAGACAGAGGAGATCAAGAGCAGGCTGATAGACATAAACAATCAGAATGTTACCAGAAACGCTGAGATCAGGACTCTGAGCAACTATAAGAACACTCTTGAGGAACGCAAGGACACTCTGTCGGACGAATTTGAGACCAGAGACAAGACAGATGCTGAAAACAAGGAGAATCTCAGGGCCATCGAGAAGAAGATCGCTGATAATGAAGCCCAGCTGAAGGGAAAGAAATACAAACTCGACTTAGTTACCGATAACATTGTTACTGTTGCTTCAAAGATCGAGAAAACTATTAAAGAGATCGATGAGATATCGGTAAGGGCAAATCAGGCCATAGCACGCCGCAGTACCATCGAAGAGATGGAAGCCAACTACGAAGGCTACAACAACGCGGTCAGATCGGTCATGAACGCAGGTCGCAAAGGCATGATTGGCACAGTTTCGGATATCATCGACGTTCCTCTGGGATATGAGACTGCCATTGAGACTGCTCTGGGCAATTCTCTGCAGAATATAGTTTGCGAAGACGATGAATCGGCAACAAAGACTATTGACTGGCTCAAGGAGACCGGTGCCGGAAGAGTTACTTTCCTGCCTGTAAAGTCTGTAAGAGCTGACAGGATCGCTGTTTCGCCGGATGTAAAGAACGCTGACGGCTATATCGGCATAGCATCGGACATGGTCAGATGCGACAGCTGCTATAGAGAGATAGTCGATTATCTTCTTTGCAGGGTCATCATCGCTGAGGATATGCAGAAGGCCATCCGCATTTCCAAGAGGGATATAGGCGGCTTTAGAGTAGTCACAAGAGACGGTGAAGTCATCAATGCCTATGGCGCTATCACGGGCGGAAAATACAGAAACAGAACGGCTAATCTGCTTGACAGAAAGAATGAGATAAACACTCTCAAAGGAAAAATAGAGCAGTATGCCGCTAAAACAGCTGAACTCAACGCGTCCAAGGACAAGCTCGATTCCGAGAGGACCGATCTCAGGGCTGAAAGAGACAGCCTGCGCACGCAGATCACAGAACTTGACATAGAAGGCAACGTGCTTAGGGCCGACAGAGACCACGCCGAATCGCTTGTCAAAGAAGATGAAGGCGCAGCCGAGAGATTCAGATCCAGCATGGAGACCCTCGATTCCGATATCGCCAGAGCTGACAGCATGATCGAAGATCACAGAAAGAGCATCGAGGAAGCTGAAAAAGAGTATGCCGAAGCCGAAGCAAAGGCAGACGAGCTGATGAAGGAAGCTGAGGCAATGAAGCCTGTCATCGAAGAGGACAATGAGCGCATAGTAGCTCTCAGAGTAAAGATAGGCGAAAGCGAATCCAGGATCTTTGCCAATAACGAGATGATAGAACGCGTAAGAGACGTCGTTACAGAGCTGGAAGCTGCGGTAGAAGACAATACAGCGACGCGTGAGCAGCTGACAGCTGACAGGGACAAGCTATCCGCGACCGGCGAGAAGTCCGGCGGACTTGAACGCGCTCTCAGCCGGGAAAAGGCTGAGCTCGAGGAGAAGATCGCTGATATAAGCGCAAAACTCGAGGAAGGCAGGGCAAGAAGCGATGAACTTCTTGCGGCTCAGAAGAAGGACAGAGAGACTCTGGAATCCGTCCGTGACGAACGTTACAGACTCGAGATCAGGACAGCCAAAAACGAGACGCTGCTCGATACCCAGAAGGACAAGCTCTGGGATGAATTTGAGGTATCGTACGCTGAGGCTCTTGACATGAGAGATGAGAACTTCGCGATCACGGCGGGCAACCGTGAATCCAGAGAGATAAAGCTGCGCCTTGCCGAGATAGGCGACGTAAATATCGGCGCAATTGAGGAATACAAGGCAGTCAGCAAGAGATACGAGTTCATGACGGTGCAGGAAGCTGACCTCACAAAAGCCATGGCTGAGCTCAATGAGATCATCACCAATATGGACAAGACCATCAAAACCAAGTTCAAAGAAAACTTCGACCGCGTCGTGGTCAACTTTGAGGAATCGTTCAAAGAACTCTTCGGAGGCGGCTATGCGGAGCTGAGACTCGAAGATGAAACCAAGCCGCTTGAATCCGGCATCGAGATCACTGCACAGCCGCCGGGAAAGAAACTCAAGAACATCAATCTGCTTTCCGGCGGTGAGAAGACGCTGACTGCTATAGCGCTGATGTTTGCGGTACTGAAGGCCAAACCGACACCTTTCGTCATACTTGACGAGGTAGAAGCGGCTCTTGACGAGGTCAATATCGGAAGGTTCTCGGATTACCTCAAAAATTTCGAAAACATACAGTTTGCCCTCATAACTCACCAGAAGGCGACCATGGATCACGCGGATGTGCTTTACGGAGTGACTATGCCTGAGCAGGGCATCTCACGCATGCTGTCGCTCAAGCTGGGCGATGAATTCGACGCTGAGGGTCTCGAATAAGGAGAAATAATGGCACTTTTTGAAAAGAAAAACGCATTCCGCAAATTCATAGACTCCATTACAATGGCGGTCTACGACAATCCGGAACTGGGTCCGGAGTTCCTCGATCAGCTGGAGGAGTCTCTTGTAATGGCTGATGTCGGCATCGAGACTTCAAGCAAGATAATCGAAGAACTCAACAAGGCCATCAACTATAAATACATCACCAGAGAGCGCGAGATCAAAATAGAACTCTCCCGTATCCTTGAAGAGATCATGGACAAGGGCGAGAGAAACCTCATGACAGAGGAGTACCCGCTCATAATCCTGATGATAGGAATAAACGGCGGCGGCAAAACGACTTCCATAGCGAAGTTGGCCCACATGTACAAGAAGAAGGGCAAGAACGTGATGCTGGCAGCTGCCGACACATTCCGCGCCGCGGCAGCAGAACAGCTGCAGCTGTGGGGCGACAGAGTAGGTGTAAGGGTCATAAAGCGCGAGGAAGGCGCGGATCCTACGGCTGTCATCTATGATGCAATACAGTCCGCGAAAGCAAATAACGTGGATGTGCTCATCTGTGATACCGCCGGAAGGCTCCAGAATAAAGTGAACCTCATGAAAGAGCTCGAGAAGATGAGCAAGGTCATCTCAAGGGAGTGGCCTGAGGCAGCAAGAGAGAATATCCTCGTGCTTGATGCCACTACCGGCAAGAATGCCGTGAACCAGGCAGAAGAGTTCAACGGCATCTCCGAGATAACGGGTATCATACTCACAAAAATGGACGGAACTGCCCGCGGAGGCATTTCCATCACAGTAACTGATGAATTCGACATGCCGATAAAGTTCATAGGCGTGGGTGAAAAGATGGAAGACCTTGTGCCGTTCAACGCGCACGATTTCGTGGAGGGCATATTCGATGAGTAAGCCAATTCTTGCGATAGTCGGCAGACCTAATGTCGGCAAGTCGACACTCTTTAACAGGCTGATAGGCGAAAGGCGCGCCATAGTGGAAGACGTGCCTGGTGTTACCCGTGACCGTATTTATGCCGAGACTGACTGGAACGGCAAGGAATTCGGAGTCATAGATACCGGAGGTATCGAAGTAAGGACCGATGACACCATACTATCGCAGATGAGAGACCAGGCCGTTACCGCCATGGACATGGCTGACGTGATCATCTTCATGGTAGACGGAAAGGACGGTCTCACCAACGCTGACAGTGAGGTTGCTGAACTTCTGCGCCGTACCGGCAAGGAGGTCATCCTCGTAGTAAACAAAGTGGATGCGCCTTCGAAGGCATACGAAGCATCGTTTGACTTCTATGAGCTTGGCTTCGGAGAGCCGATCGCCATAAGCGCGGCAAACATGACCAACATCGGAGACCTTTTGGACCGCATAGTCGACGGATTCCCTGAAGATTCATTCGGAGGCCGCGACGAGAGCGTACATATCGCGATCATCGGCAAGCCTAATGTCGGCAAGTCCTCGCTCGTGAACGCTCTTACAAAGCAGAACAGAGTCATAGTATCACCGATAGCCGGAACTACCCGCGATACCATCGATACTCCGTTCAGCTATAAGGACAGAGAATATACTCTGATCGACACAGCTGGGCTGCGCAAAAAGAGCAAGGTCAACGATTCTATTGAGAAGTTCAGCATTCTCAGAGCAATAGCCGCGATAGAACGCTGCGACATATGTGTCCTGATGATAGACGCGGCAGAGGGTCTTACAGAGCAGGATAAGAAGATCGCGGGTTATGCCCATGAAGCCGGAAAGGGACTTCTGGTAGTCGTCAACAAGTGGGATCTCATAGAGAAAGAGACAAACACGATGCGCGACTATGAACGCAAGATCAAGTCGGAATTGCTGTTTGCGTCGTACGCACCTGTTCTTTTCACCTCTGTACTCAATAAGGTGAGGATATTTGACATCATAGACAGGTGCTCGCGCATAGCGGATGCCAGAGCGATCCGCATAACGACCGGAAAGCTTAACAGCATAATCGAGGATGCAACAATGATGAGACAGCCGCCTTCAGATAAAGGTCGCAGGCTCAAGATCTACTATGCGACGCAGATCGGCACCAAGCCGCCGCTGTTCTCATTCAGCATAAACGATAGAGAACTCATGCATTTCTCGTACGCGAGATATCTTGAGAACAAAATAAGAGAAGCTTTCGATTTTGAAGGCACATCGATCAAATTCGTCTGGAACGAAAAGAGAGGAGAACGGAAATGAGCAGCTCAGAGATCATCAGACTCATAATCATAGGATTGGCTGCATATGCCCTGGGTAATATCAACCCGGCCATTATTCTGGGTAAGATCAAGGGCATAGATATACGCAAGGAGGGCAGCGGAAATGCCGGGATGACCAACACCATAAGAGTCATGGGACTCGGCGCGGGCATTACTGTCTTCATTGTGGACGTGCTTAAAGCATTCATAGCCGTAAGGACAGGATACAATTTTGGCGATGACCCGGGAGCCATGGTGGCGTTCGGAGCCGTTGTCATAGGCCACTGCTTCCCTGCGGTATGGGGCTTCAAAGGCGGAAAAGGCGTTGCTGCGTCTTTTGGCGCCGCTCTTGCACTCAACTGGCTCAGCGCTACAGCAGCTCTGATAGTCGCGGGCGTTTTCTTCCTTATCACGAGACGCATGTCCGTAGCCTCGACTTTCGCAGCTGTCGCATATCCTGTTGCCATATGGTTTTATGAACCGGAATACCTTTATTTCGCGATAGGCGCCGCGGTATTCCTGCTGATAATGCATCTGGCAAATATCAAGAGGATAGCCAGGGGCGAGGAAGAAAAACTTACCATAGGCGGAAAAGACAAGGCAGAAGATGATGTATCCGCGAAAGCGGAAACTGCTCTGGACGCCAGTCTTCAGGGCAAACCTCTTTCAGAGGAAGAGAAGTCAAAACTCAAAGCAAGTGATCAGGAGTTTGAGGATCTTTCTATCGGTGAATCCCCTATAGCAGCTGACGCTACCAAAGAGCCGTCTCTTGTCGACGCTCAGCAAAGTGACGCATCAAGACCGGAGCCGGAACCAATGGATTACTATGCAGGTACGGAGATCCCTGATCTGGGAGACAAGGCTCATAAGATCGCGATTGTCGGAAACGGTTCGTTCGGCACCGCCATGGCAAATCTGCTGGTATATAACGGACATGATGTGACTCTGTACGGCCGCAACAAGGCAGCCTTAGACGCGATGAAAGAGACACGCATGAACGACAGATATCTGCCGTATGTCATCCTAAGCGACAGGATCAAATACACAAACAACATCCGCAACGCTCTGAGGGGCAAGGATATAGTAGTGTTTGCTGTGCCGGCTCAGAAGTTCCGTCAGGTATCTTCAAAGGCAGCACAGTATCTTGAGGAAGGCGCTGTCGTAGTCAACCTTGCCAAGGGAATCGAAAAGAAGACCCTCCTGAGGATGAACGAAGTTGCTGAGGAAACGATCCCTGCAGCAAGATATGTAGCTCTTTCAGGTCCGACGCACGCGGAAGAAATCGTCAGGAACACTCCTGCAGGCATTGTTGCGGCTTCAAAAGACGCGGAGGCGGCGCGCATGATCCAGGATACTTTCATGTCAGAGCAGCTCCGTGTGTACACACAGGATGACGTCACAGGCGTTGAGATAGCAGGAGCTGTAAAGAACGTAATAGCGATCGCGACCGGCATTTCCGATGGTATGAAACTAGGAAACAACGCGAGAGCAGCTCTGATGACACGTTCAATACATGAGATAAAGAGACTTGGAGACAAACTGGGCGCAGACCCTGAGACTTTCTCCGGACTGTCCGGCATAGGAGACCTTATCGTAACCTGCTCCACGAATCTCTCCCGCAACAGACGCTGCGGACTTCTAATAGGCCTCGGACTTGAAGCCAAGGAAGCGGTCGAAAGAGTAGGTTCGGTCGTAGAAGGATACTACACAGCTGATGCTGTCTGTGATCTTGCAAAAAAACTCGGTGTGGAGATGCCTGTCTGCAAGGCTACACAGGCCGTTCTCAAAGGAAAGATCACTCCGGAGAAAGCGGTGAGCATGCTCATGTCGAGAGACAAGAAAGACGAGCGCAAATGAGAAAATATCACATAATCACATACGGCTGCCAGATGAACGAGCATGACTCCGAGAACATCGCAGGTCTTCTGGAGGCGATGGGATACGAGCATATAGATGATCCGTTCAAAGCTGATGTGACAGTAATAAATACATGCAGTGTAAGAGACAATGCCGACAAGAGATTCTTCGGTACACTAGGCCAGTTCAAGAAGGTAAAAAAGAGCCGTCCTGACTTTGTGCTGTGCGTATGCGGATGCATGCCGCAGCAGACGAGGGTAGTCGCAGAGATAAACAAGAGATTCTCATGGGTCGACATAGTTTTCGGTACGCAGAATATTGCTGAATTCCCGGTGCTTCTTGAAGAAAGACTCAGGACAGGACGACGCATGCGGGCCATAGTCGACAACAATCCGGATATCAGCGAGGATGATATGAGGCCTCTAAGGATGCACCGCCACAAGGCTCTTGTCAACATCACATACGGCTGTAATAATTTCTGCACATACTGCATAGTACCGTATACAAGAGGACGTGAGAAGAGCCGCATGCTGAGCGATGTCTGTGATGAAGTCAGAAGACTGGCTGCTGACGGTGTAGTGGAAATAATGCTTCTTGGTCAGAATGTTGATTCCTACAGGGACGCTGCAGGTCACAGCTTTGCGGATCTGATAAAAGCAGTCAATGAGATAGACGGTATCGAGCGCATAAGATTCATGACATCTCATCCTAAGGACATATCCGACGAGATGATAGATTGCTTCAGGACCTGCGACAAGCTATGTCATAACATCCATCTGCCTGTACAGTCAGGCAGCGACAGGATTTTAAAGCGCATGAACAGGCACTACGACAGGGCGTCGTACCTGAAGATAGTCGACAAGCTGAGAGAAACAGCCCCTGACATCACTATATCTACAGATGTGATAGTCGGCTTCCCGGGCGAGACCGATGATGACTTTGAGCAGACACTGGATATAGCAAGAAAAGTCGAATACGATTCCGCTTTCACATTCATCTATTCGCCAAGAGAAGGTACTCCGGCCGCGAAGTTCAAGGACCAGGTGCCTGATGAAGTCTGCCACGAGAGATTCGACAGGCTTGTGGACGTGATGAACGAGATCAGCCTCAGAAAGAATCAGGAGTATAAAGGCAAGACATATGAAGTCATCGCCGAAGGCATAAGCCGCAACGATGACAAAGTGATATCCGGCAGGACAGACGGCTTCAAACTTGTGAACTTCACCTCGGATAAAAGCCCTGAACAGCTTATGGGAAGAAAGGTTAAGGTAGAGATCACTGAAAGCAAGACATTCAGCTTAGAAGGACGAGAGGTAGACTGATTTGAGTACAGATCTTATAATGACAAAACTGCTGATGCTTCCGGGCATCATAATGGCACTCAGCTTCCATGAATTTGCTCACGCGTGGGTGTCCGATAAGCTTGGAGACCCTACGCCGAGAAGACAGGGCAGGGTGACCCTGAATCCGCTGGCACACATTGACTGGATAGGATTCCTGACTCTTGTGCTTGTGGGATTCGGCTGGGGAAAACCGGTTCAGATCGACCCAAGTTATTACAAAAACAGACGCAGGGATGAGTTCTTTGTTGCCATTGCGGGCGTTACCATGAACCTGATTCTTGCAATAATCCTTTCGATCCCTGTGAAGGCTATGATGAAAGCCGGTTTCGGAGCGAGCGATCTGACATATAACATCTACATGATGATTTTCTATGCGGTAATGATCAACCTGGTGCTGATGATATTCAACCTGATACCGTGTCCGCCGCTTGACGGCTGGAACATAATAACCCAGATATTCAAGCTGGACAGATACAGCTGGTGGTACAAGGTCTACCAGTACGGTATGTATATCCTGCTGGCTCTTATACTCACGAACGTGACAGATCGTATCATCACGCCTCTGGTGAATCTCATACTTGGAATATTATTCTGAAATAAGAAGGCAGCAGCGCTGAGCTGCTGCCGTATTCATATATGTATCTGATCAGAAGTAATTGGATATCCTGCGGAGCTTAGACTGATCCATGTGATACTCCATGGCTTTGCGGCCTGCGGCAGGGTTCTTGGACTCGAAGGCTTCAAATATGGCCTTGTGTTCATCGAGTATAGTCTTGAGGTACTCGCCGGTATATGTCTTGGCCGGAGCAGAATGCTTCAGATAAGTCTGATATATAGCCAGAGTCTTCTGTATCATGCGGTTTCCGGTACCGGCATAAATTATGTTGTGGAACTGCGAGTTGAAGGTAAGCACCTTATCGACATCATCCTTGAGAGTATAGAACTCCATGAATTCCACAGTCTCTACGAGCTTGTCGATGTCTTCGCTGGTCATGCGCTTGATGGCCCATTCAACGGCCTGCACCTCGAAGAGGGCTCTGAGGTCAAACAGATCTGAGATATCACGCCTTGTGAGTCCTGTGACGAAAGCGCCTCGGTTAGGGATGTTCTCTATGAGACCGTCAGCTTCGAGCTGGCGGAACGCTTCTCTTACAGGAGTCCTGCTGACGTTGTACTTTTTGCATATGGCCTGCTCGGTCAGCTTGCTGCTATTTGGAATGGCGCCGGAAAGTATGTCTGACTGAAGTTCTGCGTAAAGACCCGCTGAAAGGGGCTGAACTGATTTATCGGCTTGAATAATGTCCATGATCCGCCTCTGAATACTATTTCATGTTCTGCATACAGTTATAAGGATTGTATGCACTATTAAATATAGACCTGCGGAAGGAATTGTCAATAAGATGAGCAAGATAATTTCGGATAATAAGATACCTGAAGTAATTACAGAACTTGAAAACATGCATCCTGAAGCTGCATGCGCCCTCGATCACGGAACGCGTTTCCAGCTGCTGGTGGCTGTCATGCTCTCGGCACAGACAACAGACGTGTCTGTTAACAAAGTCACACCCGCGCTCTTCGATAAGTATCCGACTGCCGAAGCCATGGCCAAGGCGGATCCGCTTGACATCCAGGAGATCATAAAGACTATAGGCCTTTATAAAAACAAGGCAAAGAATGTTGTGGGACTCTCAAAGATACTTACCGAAAACTACGGCGGCGAGGTACCGGGGGAATATGAAGAACTCGTAAAACTGCCGGGTGTAGGCCGAAAGACTGCGAATGTGGTACTTGCAGAAGGTTTCGGAAAGGCAAGGATAGCCGTGGATACACATGTATTCAGGGTCGCCAACCGCATAGGACTTGCTGACGGGAAAGATCCGACAGAAGTCGAAGAGACACTGATGGCAAGGCTGCCTGAAGATCAATGGATAAGAGCGCATCATCTGCTCATCTTCCACGGGCGCAAGGTCTGCCATGCCAGAAAACCTGACTGCGAAGGCTGCGGCCTGAAAGGGATGTGCGTATACTTTGAGGAAAACCATGGTTCAGCATGGTAAAAGATCTACATAGGAAAGGTCAAAGCAAATGAGGTTTATCCATTTATCGGATCTGCATATAGGTAAGCGTGTCAACGATTTTTCAATGATCGAAGACCAAAGATATATACTCAGACAGATCGCTGATATCATCAAAGAAGAGAAACCGGACGCCGTTCTGATAGCGGGCGACGTCTACGATAAGCCGTCTCCCTCAGCGGAAGCGGTGCAGCTTTTTGATGACTTTATAAGCGAACTTGCCGATATGGGCCTTGAACTGTTCATTATCAGCGGAAATCACGACTCCGCCGAGAGGATCTCATTCGGATCGCGCATCATGGACAAGCGAGGGATACACTTTGCCGGCGGATATGACGGAAAGACGCACATGTTCAGTCTTGAAGATGAGTTCGGAAAGGTAAATTTTTACATGCTCCCATTCCATAAGCCTATTCATGTCAGAACTGTACTTGAAGCGGAAGCGGCAGAAGGAGAGGAGATACCGGAGATAAGGACATTTACCGATGCTGTAGGTTATGCCATAAAGAGAATGGACGTGGATGAGTCCGGGCGCAATGTCCTTATATGTCATCAGTACGTAACCGATGCTATAAGATGCGAATCGGAAGAGATCACTATAGGCGGCCTGGATAATGTCGACAAGGAAGTATTCAGACCGTTCGACTATACAGCCTTGGGCCATCTTCACGGACCGCAGGTGACAGGTGCCGCAAGGATAAGATATTGCGGATCGCCTCTGAAGTACTCGTTTTCAGAGGCCGATCAGGTCAAATCCATCACGGTCATAGAGTTTGGAGAAAAGAAAAACGGTGTCTGCAAGGTGCACATGAAAACACCTTTCCTTGTACCGAAGCGTGACATGAGAGTTATCAGGGGCAGCTTCAGCGAGTTGACAGATAAGAATTATTATAAAAACATAAATACAGATGACTACTACAGGATAATCCTTACCGACGAGGAAGATGTCATAGGCGCCATGTCCGATCTTAGAGCGATCTACCCGAACATAATGCGCCTGGATTATGACAATAACAGAACAAAAGCGGCATCATTCATGCCTGATGTTTCAGGCAATGACAGCAGATCGCCGCTTGAGATATTCGACGATCTGTACGGCTCACAGAACGGCAGGCACATGGATGAAGAACAGAAAAAGCTCGTAAACGAGTTGATAGAGAAGATCAAGAGCGAAAAATGAGACCCTTAAAACTGACAATAACAGGATTCGGCCCTTACAAGGACCGTACGTACATAGAGCTTGAAAGCCTCGGAAAAGGCGGTCTTTATCTTATCACCGGTGATACCGGGGCGGGAAAGTCATATATTTTCGATGCCATCACATATGCTCTCTACGGAGAGATGAGCGGAAGCGGACGCGACAGCAGGACCGCAAGGTCGCAATATGCGGATGATGACGTAGTGACAAGCGTAGAACTTGAATTTGAGTACTACGGAAGACATTACAAAGTGAGCCGCACGCCGGAATACATCAGGCGTTCAAAGAGAGGTGACGGCTTCACAAAGCAATCAGCAGGCGCCAGCCTTATCAAACCCGGGGATGTCGTAGTGGACGGCTCAACAAAGGTTACCGAGGAAATAAAAGACATCCTGGGTATAGACAGAGGACAGTTCTGCAGCATCGTAATGATCGCTCAGGGCGAGTTCCGCAAGCTGCTGAATGCCAATACGGATGAAAGAATGAAGCTGTTCAGAAAGCTGTTCAACACTCTTTCATATGACAGACTTGCCGCGATGCTCAAAGACATGAACAAGGCAGTCGATGAAGAGTATGAAAACAGCATGCGTGATATAAGGTTCCTCGCTAACAACATAAGCTGCAGCTTTGATGACGCGCTTGCGCTTGAAGCGGATGAACTCAAGGAGTCGGAAAACGCGGATACAGACAGTATTGGCGAGCTTCTTATGAAGTTAGCGGACTCTGCTGAAGCCAGACAGACTGCGATAGACGATGAACTTAAGCTGGCCGAGGAGAAACTGGGCGAAGTCACAGCAGCGCTGGCTCTTATAGAGAATCATAAAAACAACTTCAGGAACCTCGAGAACGCGAAAAAAAGGGTCTCTCAGCTTGAAGAGAATGTCAGGAAAGCGGATGGATCTCTTAATGATGCAAAGGAAGAAATGAAAACAGCAGACGCGTTGAGAAACGAATCCGCGCTTCTGAGCGGAAGTCTGGATTCATACGACAAGCTCGATGAGATAAATACCGAACTCGAAAGAGCTGAGAAAGAACGCAGGGATAAAGCTGCTGAACTTGAAAAGGCAAATACACGATATACGAATGCATGCAATGATAAGGGATCAAAAGAAAAGGCCGCCGCTGCGCTTCGCGAAAAGAATACCGTTCTGCTCAACGAACTCATTGCCGCGTCCGAAAAAGAAGCAGCGAAGTACTCTGGCATGAATTCGGCATTTCTAAGAGAGCAGGCGGGAATACTGGCACAGGGTCTGCAGGACGGCAAACCATGTCCGGTATGCGGTTCGGAGATACATCCTTATCCGGCTTCACCTTCTGAAGATGCTCCTACGGCAGAAGAACTTGAAGACCAGAAGAGCAAAGCTGAAAATGCCGATAAGTTAGCTAAGGACAAATCCGCGGAGATAAAGGCCTCAAATGAAAATACCGAAACAGAGCTTAAAGCGCTTCAGGATATAATCGACGAGGCTTTTAAACATGTAAATCGGCTTGAAAAAGAGCTTGCAGAAAAGGAAGCGGATATAAAGGTTATAGAGGCCAGACTGGCCGACTGCAGATCTTCACTGGCATATGAAAGCAGATCTGATGCTGAAAAACGAATAAAAGAAATAGGCGATAAGATAGACAGGATGACAAAAGCTGTCGAAGACAAAACCGAAGAACTCAACAGAGCCAGATCTGAAAAGCAAGCAAACGAGACATCCATCGAAGAACTCTCAAAGGTTGTAGCAGGCGCGGAACCGGGAGATGAAGAGAAGGCGCTTTCGGATAAAAAAGAAGCAGAAGCTTCAAAGAAAGACCTGACGAATGAAAAGGTCCGCGTGATATCTGATATGGATTCAGCAAAGAATGCCATCAGGAAGCTCGCGGAGATCGAAGCCGATCTGAAAAAGATAAGAGAAGAGCATGAAATGATAGATCCGCTGTCAAGAACGGCAAACGGCAATCTGCCGGGCAAGGACAAGATCACTCTGGAGGCATATGTTCAGGCTTTTTACTTTGAAAGGATCATAAGACATGCAAACCTGAGGCTAAGCATGATGTCCGAAGGCCAGTACGAGTTTGTCAGATCCACGGAAGCAGGCAACAAGAAATCGAAATTCGGTCTGGATCTGAACGTGCTCGATCATTACAGCGGGACAGAACGTCCGGTGAATACCCTGTCAGGAGGCGAGAGCTTCATGGCATCGCTGTCTCTCGCACTAGGCCTTTCCGATGAAGTGCAGGCTTCAGCCGGAGGGATAAAGCTGGATACCATGTTCATCGATGAAGGCTTTGGCTCGCTCGATTCAGAGACTCTTGAGAAAGCAATGCGTACTCTTACGGAACTCGCGGATGAAGACAAGCTTGTAGGCATAATCTCACATGTTGAAGCCCTGAGGACCCGCATCGACAGGCAGATAATAGTCACAAAGGACCGTGGCAATGGAAGTACTATAAAACTGCTTGTGTAGTTCAATAGAAATACACCGCAATACACCATGATTGCCTTGTAAAACAGACGTGTCATTGTTAATATAACAGTGTATGGAATCATTTTTTCAAAGCGTAAAAAAAGGAGCTGGAAGATGAAAAAGACAATCAGAGACATCGACTGGGCCGGTAAAAGGGCGGTCATGAGATGCGATTTCAACGTACCGCTTGACGGAGATGTCATCACCGACGACATCCGTATCAAAGCGGCTCTCCCTAGCATCGAGTATCTCCTTGATCACGGTGCTTCGATCGTACTCATGTCGCACCTCGGCAGACCTAAGGGCGAGGCTAAGCCTGAATTCAGCCTTGCGCCTGTAGCGAAGAGACTTTCTGAGCTTCTCGGAAAAGAAGTCAAGTTCGTACCTTCTGATGTTGTCGTTGATGACAACGTAAAAAAGGCCGCAGCGGACCTCAAGGCCGGCGAGGCAATGCTGATCGAGAATGTCAGATACAGAGCCGAAGAGACAAAGAACGATCCTGGATTTGCCAAGGATCTCGCGTCACTTGGAGACATCTTCGTACAGGACGCGTTCGGAACAGCTCACAGAGCACATTCCTCTACGACCGGCATAGCTGACTGCATTCCGGCTGTATCCGGATTCCTCATTGAGAAAGAGCTGAAGTTCCTCGGCGAAGCAGTCAACAATCCTAAGAGACCGTTCGCTGCAATAATGGGCGGAGCTAAGGTCAAGGACAAGATCCCTGTGATCACGAACCTTCTTGACAAGGTAGACATCCTTATCGTAGGCGGCGGCATGGCTTATACCTTCTTCAAGTCGCAGGGATATTCGATCGGAACATCTCTCCTTGATGAGGAAGGCCTCGATCTTGCAGCGGACATCCTTAAACTGGCAGCTGACAAGGGCGTTAAGTTCATGCTTCCTGTCGATGTTGTATGCGCTGACGAGTTCGCGAACGATTCTCCTCATGACACATACGATATCGATGAGATCCCTGACAACAGAATGGGCCTGGATATAGGAGAAGAGACCATCAAACTCTTTACGGATACTCTCAAGACAGTAAAGACAGTAGTATGGAACGGACCTATGGGCGTATTCGAGATGGATACCTTCGCTGCCGGAACAAAAGCGATCGCAGAGTGCCTTGCTGAGATCGACGCGACTACAGTCATCGGCGGCGGAGACAGCGCTGCTGCAGTAGCTAAATTCGGACTCGCGGACAAAATGACACATATAAGCACAGGCGGCGGAGCAAGCCTCGAATTCCTTGAGGGCATCGAGCTTCCTGGCATCGCTATCATTGAAGACAAATAGAAGGGCAAAGACATGAAAAAATTCTTAATCGCAGGCAACTGGAAAATGAACAAGACGATCGCTGAGGCAAAGGAATTCGCTGAGGCTATCAAAGCAAAGGATCTGCCAAACGCTAAGGACGTATGCATTCTCGCACCGTTCACTGCTCTGTCGGAACTCGGCAAAGCGCTTGAGGGAAGCGGCATCGGATTCGGAGCTCAGAACGTACACTTCGAGCAGAGCGGAGCATTTACCGGAGAAGTTTCCGTACCTATGCTCAAGGAACTCGGCGTAGGATACTGCGCTGTTGGTCACTCTGAAAGAAGAGAATACTTCGCTGAGACTGACAAGACAGTCAATCTCAAGCTCAAGGTCCTCCTCGAAGCAGGCATCACACCTATCCTCTGCGTCGGTGAATCTCTTGAAGTAAGAGAGCAGGGAAGCGAGCAGACATTCGTAGCGGGCCAGGTAGTCGAAGATTTCGAAGGCATCCCGGCAGCTGAAGCGGCAAAGGTAGTAATTGCTTACGAGCCTATCTGGGCTATCGGAACAGGCAAGACAGCTACTCCTGAGCAGGCAGAAGACATGTGCGCATTCATCAGAGGAGTCATATCCGGAATCTATGACAATGCAACAGGCGACAGCATGCTGATCCTCTACGGCGGATCGATGAAGGCATCGAACGCAAAAGAGCTTCTTGAGAAGCCGGATATCAATGGCGGACTCATCGGCGGAGCCAGCCTGAAAGTAGACGATTTCGCTTCGATCGCGACAGACGCTGCTTCACTCTAAAATCAGTCATTTCAATTGACACACATATGCCAATCGTGGTACATTTAGGCGTTCGGATCATTATCCGGACGCCTATAGTTTATGATTAAATTTTGGAGGACATTATGCATACAGCTTTAATGGTTATCCTTTTGTTATCAAGCATCGTGCTGATCGTCAGCATTCTTCTCCAGGAGAGCAAGAGCGACGGCCTTTCGGGTTCGATCGCCGGCGGAGCAGAGCAGCTCTTCGGAAAGCGCAAGAGCAGAGGATATGACGCACTGCTTTCAAGAATAACAACGATCTGCGCCGTGGTATATATCGTTGTATCACTGGCTATAGTAGCTATTTTCAATTAACATGCTGAAAATTATCACTCTGGTCTGCGCCCTCGTGGGTCTGCTGAGTGCTGTTTCCCTTGAATCGTGGCTTAGAAGCCGCATAGTAAGAAACGAAACTTCGGCAAATACCTTCGCGGAAGTCAAAAGCAGATATTCAGAATTCTGGTCGATCCAATATGTGCCCCTGGTAGTATTGCTGGCGCTTATAAGCGCAGCGCTGTTTTTCTTTGTCGGGCACCTCAACGCCGCTGTCTTTTTAGGGGGAGCGGTTCTTTGCTATGTATCGGTACTAGCCGGCTCCGTAACTGCAGTGACCGGGAGCATAGCGCCTTCATCTATCGCGGTTACGGGTGACATAAGGAACGCTCTTAAGACTTCATACAGGTCTGCTGCTGTCATGGGACTTTTCGTCATGTCGATAGCGCTTGTCGGACTCGGTGTGCTGTTCTTTTTCCTCGATACGGAACATCTGGTAAAACTCATCGCCAGCTTCGCGCTGGGAGCTTCTGTCGTATCGTTCTGTCTGGGATTATCCGGTACCGCATTTTCGGGAGCTTATTCGCTTACCGTAAAAAGCGATGACTTTACGGATTATTCAGGTATGTTCATCGGAAGCGGAGCGGATCATGTTGAGACATACATACTCAGCGCATGTTCGGCGGCTCTTCTCGCAGAAGTAGGTGTTGATACATCAGGCGTTATGTCGACTTTCACCGCTACATCCGCTGCCAGATATCCGCTGATCGTATTTGCGGCCGGCATCATAGCGTCCATTCTGGGCATCATGACCTACAGAGGACATGTGGTCAAAAACCCTGCTGCAGGTCTCACTGCAGGCAACTATGTAGCGGCTGTTGTGATCATCGCGGTATCCGCGTACTTCAGTAACAGGATACTTCAGTCTTACATTTACACTATCTGTGTAGGAGTAGGCATAGCCGCTGCTATAGCTTCGGCTGAAGCCGCAAAGGCGTATTCCGCTGACGGCATAGTTTTCAGACGTTATCTTCCTGATATCAAAAAGACGGGCGTGAGCCAGTCCATGACATACAGCCTTTCGATAGGCATGATCTCCGTTATAATTCCGGCCATACTTACGACAGCTGCCATGGTAATCGCGTATAAATTTGCCGGTTTCTATGGAATAGCTCTTGCTGCGATAGGCATCAACGCAATGGCAGCAGTGAACTGCGCTGTCAGAGGATTCTCCATAAACACCGCGAGCGCTTCGGATATCGCTTCACTTACGGATCCTGACGCGGAGAGTCCGAATCCTGCTGATGTTCTGCTGACCGCTTCTGCCAGGACAGACGCGGTAGGCAAGACATTCTCATCGACCGCAAGTTATGTGACGCTTGTATCGATGTTCACCGCTCTTTCTGTAGTAGCGAACAACATGTCTACAAACCTGCTCAGCACTTCGGTATATACAGGCATGATGATCGGAGCTGTAGTCGTTTTCATCTGCGCAGGACTCATCATCAGGTCTATCAGACTGACAAGCCAGGTGCTCAGGGGCAGACTGAGTGACATCGATGACCCTGAGAAGCGAATAACAGCCCTGAGAGGCATTTTCCCAATATATGCCATCTCATTGCTCGTCCCGCTTGTTCCTGGCATCCTTGGGGGTGTAAACGGCCTCATAGCTTTCGCTTGCTCCGCGTCCATCACAGGAATGTGCGTCATCTTCGCGTTCAACAATTCCGGACGGTTTTTTGACAGGACGGCCACAGAGACTCTCGGTACAGTCATAAAGCTGATGGTTGCAGTTACACTTGTGTTTGCGCCTCTCTTTATTGATTTCGGAGGGCTCTTTTAAATAACAGCGGCAGAGCATGGCTTAACTAAGAAGGCAAGCGGTGGCTCTGCGAAAGAGACACCGCTTTTTATATAGCTGCAGGTAGAAACCCATGAAAAACAACAGATACCGTATATTTGTCATAAATCCGGGATCGACTTCGACAAAGCTTGCTTTGTTTGAAAACAACATCAAGATACTGGAGACTTCAGTGACCCATGACGCGGAAGTCCTTAATCAGTTTCCGACCCCTAATGACCAGTTTGGCTACAGAATGGGAGTCATTCGCGAGTTCATCGATAAGAACGATATCGAGATGGATAACATAGACGCTTTCGTCGGAAGAGGCGGAGGATGCTATCCTGTTCCGAGCGGCACTTTCGAAGTGAACGATCTGTTGCTTAGCGACATCAGGAACAACGTAGGACGCACCATACATCCGTCCATACTGGGAGTACAGCTGGCATATGAGCTCCAGCAGGAGTACGGCGGGAGACTCTTTATGGTCGACCCTATATGCGTTGATGAATATAATGACGTAGCAAGGGTAACAGGAGTCAAAGAGATAGAGAGACGTACTGAATCGCACGCTCTCAATCTCAGAGGCACGGCTATGAAGCACTGCAAGATCCACGGTATGGATTACAAAAAGTCAAAGCTTGTGGTCGCCCACATAGACGGAGGCATCACGATAGCAGCTCACGACTGCGGCAGACAGGTCGACTGCAATCAGGGAGCCGGCGGAGAAGGACCGTTCACTGCGACACGCACCGGTTCGCTCCCGCTGATGGAAGTGCTCGATTACTTCCGTGATCATACATACGAAGAGATGCGCCATCTCTGTACGGGCACAGGCGGATTCGTATCGCACTTCGGAACGTCAGACGCGGATGAAGTTTACGCCAGGGTGCTCAATGGCGATGAAGAAGCCAGGCTGGTATGGGAGGCTCTCGGATACAACATAGTCAAATACATCGGTTCCATGGCGACAGTATTGAAAGGCGATCTGGACGGTATACTGATCACCGGGAGATACACGCGATTTAGAAAGCTGCTTGATTACATCAGGCAGCATACGGAATGGATAGCACCGATATTCATATATGAAAATGAAGTAGAACAGGAAGCCATGTGCGCCGGGGCTCTGAGAGTCCTTAGAGGCGAAGAGACGCCTAAGGTGTACACGGGCAAGGATATGGTTAAACGCAAAGGAGGATCAGAAAATGCTTGACAGGCTTGAAAAAGTCCGCGAAGAAGGATTCCAGCGCATAGCCGAAGCTGCTGACAGGGACGCTCTTGAAGCTGTCCGCAAGGAGCTGACCGGAAAAAAGAGCGCGCTTTCGGAAGTCCTCAAGAGTCTCGGCGGACTGGAACCCGAAATGAGAAAATCAGTCGGAATGAAGGCTAACGAGGTCAAGAACATGTTTGCAGAGAGGCTGCAGGCAAGGGCAGAGGAGCTTATAGCCAGCGCTTCGGCTGTTGAGGGAGAGATCGACCTCACGCTGCCGGGAATCGAAGTAAGCGGAGGAGCTCTCCATCCGATAACGCAGATGTGCTACGACCTGAATGACGCCTTCAGATCACTTGGATTTGAGATATACAGTGAAGATGATATCTCAAGCGAGAAATTTGCCTTTGACAATCTGAACTTTGCTGCAGACCATCCGGCCAGAGCTTCAATGGATACATACTGGCTAGAGGGTACGGAGGACAAGCGCGGCAACGAAAGGCTGTGCCTCCGTCCGCACCTCACGGGCGGTTCGGTAAGATATCTTCTGGAGCACGGAGCTCCTGCAAGGTTCGTCTATCCGGGCAGAGTATACAGAAACGAGACAACAGACGCCCGTCATGAAAGAGCTTTCTTCCAGTATGAGGCGCTCATCGTTGATAAGGACATCTCTTTCAGTTCCGGACGAGTAATGATCGAGACCATCCTTGAGAAGGTATTCGGACGCAAAGTCAACGTAAGGATGAGAGAAGGTTTCTTCCCGTTCACAGAGCCTGGTTATGAGATCGACATGGAATGTCTTCTTTGCGGCGGCAAGGGATGCAAAGCATGTAACCATGCCGGATGGATAGAGGTAATGCCGGGCGGCGTTATCCATCCAAACGTTTTGAGAGCGGCAAATCTGGACCCTGACGTATGGACAGGATTCTACACCAATATCGGTCTCGACAGACTGGTCATGATGCGTTACGGAGTCGATGACGTAAGGCTGTTCCACAGCGCGGATCTGAGATTCCTCAATCAGTTCAAGTAGGAAAGGAGGCAAGCTATGTATATTTCGATGAAATTCATCAGCAGATATGTCGATCTGCCAAAAGATCTCACACACGATCAGATAGCATATGACCTCACGATGAGAACTGTTGAGGTAGAGGAAGTCATCAAGACTGCCGACAGGTTCCACGATATTGTCGTTGGAGAGATAAAGGAAGTAAGACCGCATCCAAACGCAGACGCGCTCAAGATCTGTATGACGGATGTGGGCGAAGACGAGATAAAGCAGATCGTCTGCGGAGGATCGAACCTCACTGCAGGCCACAAAGTCTGTGTTTCCAAACCGGGCGCAGAGGTAGTATGGCACGGCGAGGGCGAGCCTGTTCTGATCAAGGAAAGCAAGCTCAGGGGCGAAAAATCATATGGAATGATCTGCTCTCCGCTTGAAGTTTACCTTGGAGATATTATTGTCCCTAAGGATGAAAGAGAGATAGTAGACTTTACAGAGCTCGGGATCGAGTGCGAAGTAGGGCAGTCTGTTGCCGAGGTAATGGGCATGGACGACGTGATCCTGGAAGTGGACAACAAATCGCTGTCCAACAGACCGGATCTCTGGGGACATTACGGAATCGCAAGAGAACTTGCAGCTATCTACAAAGTTCCTTTGAAAGAGCTCAGTTCAGAACTCCCGAAGGGTCTCCCTGAATACCCGGTAACGATCGAAGAGCCTGAAAGATGCAACAGATTCACAGCTACAAAGATCGATAACGTATATGTCAAGGAATCACCGGCGTGGATGAAAACACTTATAACCAACGCTGGAATGAGGCCTATCAACGCTCTCGTTGACATCACAAACTTTGTTCTTCTTGCGGTCGGAGCTCCTCAGCACGCTTATGACAGCACACATGTAGACGGAGACGCCATTGTCGTAAGACTGGCAAATGACGGTGAGAAGCTGCTCCTTCTCGATGAGAAAGACCTTGAACTGACACATGATCACCTCGTGATCTGCGATACAAAGAAACCGCTGAATCTTGCGGGTATCAAGGGCGGCAAAGATGATTCCGTATTGGATGACACTACTTCCGTTATTCTGGAATGCGCGGTGTTCACAGCGCCTGGTATCAGACGTACTACTGCTTATTTCAACGAGAAGACTGATTCCGCTCTCAGATATGAGAAGGGCATCGACACTCAGAGAGCAGATCTCGGAGTTTCGATGGCTCTCTCCCTGTTCAAGGAGATCTATCCTGACTGCATCTTCTCGGCATTTACTGACAATTATCCTGTAAAGACCGAGAACGCGGTGATCGACATCACTCAGGATTTCCTTGACAGGAGGCTCGGAGAAGTACTGCCTCAGTCTGAGATCGAGGATATCCTTAAGAGACTCGGTTATGAGGTCAGCTTCGACGGAGAGAAATATCACTGCATCGTTCCTACATGGAGATCTACAGGCGACGTTTCGATCCACGATGATATCCTCGGAGATATCGCGAGACTGATAGGATATGAGTACTTCAAGAAGCAGCCGCTTCCTGTGAAGTTCGATCACTGTGTAAATCAGGTAGAGAAAGATCTCGCCCGCAGGATGAGAGAATATCTCGCGTTCAGATGCGGAATGAACGAGATCTTCACATACCCATGGATCGATGAAAGATTCATACACGCAGCGGGGATCGATACAGATAAGTCCATAAGACTGGCTACACCGCCGGCACCGGAACTCGGAATGCTGAGATCATCGCTTATCCCGGGAATGCTCGAATCCATCGACAAGAACAGCAGATATTTTGAAGAGTTCACGCTCTTTGAAGCTGCGCAGGTATTCGAAAAGGGAGAATACAGTCCTTCAACAGAAGAAGAGGTCCTTCCTGTACATCACAACCTGCTGACAGGAGCCTTTGCAGGCAAGGATGCAAAGGAACTGTTCTTCAAGGTCAAGGGAGTGATCGAGGGAATGGGCAGCTACTGCCACTTCGAGCCATTTACCTTCAAGCAGAAAGAAAAGCCGTCATGGGCCGATGAGAAAGTCTGGCTAAATATCATGGAGGACGGAAAAATAGCCGGCTCCATAGGACTCATTTCCGTACAGGCTCTCAATGAGTCAGGAATCAAGATGATGAGCGCCGCGGCATTCGAGCTCGATACAGATGTGATAAAGCCTTATCCATCAAGGACAAATGAGTTCAGACACCTTCCGCAGTATCCGCTTGTAGAGCAGGATCTCTCGCTTCTTGTGGATGAGTCAGTGACATGGGGCGATATCAGAGAAGCCATCAAGTACATGGTCAAGGATCTGAAGTTCGTTGAAGAATACCGCGGAAAACAGATCCCTGCTGGCAAGAAATCGATTATGCTGAGCCTCAAGATAGGCAATGATGACTCAACAATGACTTCAAAGCAGATAGATAAAAAGATGAACGGCATCATAAAGGTGCTGGGCAACAAGTGCGGAGCGCAGCTGCGCTAAAAAATGGCAAAGTACGAACACACTGTGACAACTGAAGAATCAGGGCTGACCATCAACCAGATCCTCAGGAAAAACTATAAGTTTTCCTCAAGGTTCAGGACAAAGATGAAGTATCAGTCACTGGTAGATCTGAACGGAACACCGACTCCGGGCTACATAAAGCCCGGGGTCGGTGATGTCATTGGTGTGCGTTTGCCGGAGGAATCCAGTGATTTCATGCCTGAGGATATCCCTCTGGACATCATTTATGAGGATGACGACATAATAATAGTCAATAAGCAGGCCGGCATCATTGTGCATCCTACAAAAGGACATCCTGAACACACGATAGCCAACGCTGTGATGAAATACATGGCGGACACAGATCAGTCGTTCAAGGTAAGATTTGCGAACCGTATCGACATGGACACTACCGGCATCATTATTGTTTGCAAGAATGCCAACGCGCAGAACGAACTCTCATCCCAGATGAGGCGCAATACTGTAGTAAAGAAGTATTACGCTCTTGTTGAAGGCAATATTGCCGAAGACCATTTTACAGTTGGACTTCCGATCGGAAGACCGGATCAGGTCTCCATCCGGAGAACCGTCATGACTGAGGGCGGTAAGGACGCGTTCAGTGAGTTCAACGTGCTTGGCCGCTATCCATCGGAACGCTACGGCGACCACACGCTCGTGGAAGTGATACTGCATACCGGAAGGACACATCAGATTAGAGTACATCTCTCACATATAGGGCATCCTCTAGCCGGAGACGAACTATATGAAGGTGGGACCTTCCTGATAAAAAGGCAGGCTTTGCATGCTTATTACATCGAATTCGATCATCCGATGACAAAAGAGCGTGTGAACTTCAAGACAGACATACCGGAAGATATCAGGGAAGCGATAAAAGAATTGAAAAACAGCGCCGTATAAGCGCTGTTTTGTATCTGGAAAAATGATGATGAACGTCTTAGAGGAGTTTGCTGGAAAGCAGGCTCCAGTGATCATAGGCTTTTGTACGGACAAGATTGATCTCTTTTTCAGAACGCGTGATATCGATCCTGAGCACTCCTCCGAATTCATGTGTGCGCCCGTCGAATGACAGAAGTATCGTTCCGCCTTCGCATCGTCCGGTCCCGGCGATGGTGATCGCTTCGGTAGAAGGAAGGATAAGGCTGGACTTGAAGCATCTGTAGGCATTAGTGCTCATAGGAGCGATAGGGGTCAGCTGCAGTACGTCAAGATCCGGAGAGACCAGAGAACCGCCCAGCGAGTAGTTGTACGCTGTTGAACCTACAGGAGTTGAGATTATTATCCCGTCTCCAGAGAAGTCCTGGATCTTGGTGTTGTCGATAGAAATCTCATAGTGCGAAGCGTGTGAGTAAGGACCTCTGACGACTATCTCGTTGAGTCCTGTACGCATGAACTCGCCTCTGCGTGTGATGATCTTTGCCTGTACCGGACTTATGTTCTGAAGCTGATAATCACCTTTGGTTATGTTCTCGAGAGTCTCTCTGAGGTTGGATGGGAGGGCTTCCTGGAAGAATCCCAGATGACCGGTATTTATGCCGATGATAGGAGCTTTCGGAAAGCCGCACTTATGAACGAAACTCAGGAATGTGCCGTCGCCTCCGATGCAGGCGAGCAGATCGACGTCCTCGGAATACTCGTCGGCTATCTTAAAGCCGAATTCCTTAAGAATAGGAATGAATCTGTCATAAGCTTCTCTCGACTTATCTTTCATATTGCAGAACACGTATATCTTCATTTTGTTAACTCCGTATGTTATAATATTTCGTCAGAAATTCTGATGATATTTTAACACACTTACAGGAGAAATAGTATTTGTTTTGATATGGACAAGGTCAGATTCTACAACGTACTCGATATAGATTCAGCGGATGAGTTCAAATACTATGAGAATCTCGCGGCGCTTCTTGAGGAGGACGAGTTCATCGAAGAAAATCTTATAAAGGATCTGCTCAAAGACGTCGACATGGAGATGCTGGCCGAGCAGATGGGCTCGTATTTCGATGGATTTCTTGATCACCTGCCGGATAACGAAACGGATCTTTACATAATGGTCGAATCCATTGGAAGAGCGTTTGAGGGCCTTATTTTCGAAGACATGAATGACACTGACATCTCTGATCTTGCAGAAGAGATAGTCAAATTCCGCAAATGGTACGTGCACGACCTTAACGCGTTCAACAAGCTTAACGGAGAGGAATCAAACGTCAGGGACGCGAGATACGGAATAGCGGCAGCCAAGCTTCTTGGCGAGAATGCCGATTACGACTTCAGACTCGCTCTGGACTATGATCTGGACGGATTCAACGTAAGGGTAGCGGACATGCTGGGAGCCGAGATCGAAAAGGAGATCGATGAATAACAGGGAATCGATCGAGAAAAGAGAATACGAGATACTTTCTCCGCTTGCGTGCAAAGCAGCTGAGTCCAGGGGCAGGGTCTATGATGAAGAGAAGTGTGAATACAGGACCGACTTTCAGAGAGACAGGGATCGTATAGTACATTCCAAGGCTTTCAGAAGACTGATACACAAGACTCAGGTTTTTCTTGCGCCGGAGGGAGATCACTACAGGACACGTCTGACACATACTCTCGAGGTATCGCAGATTTCCCGTACTGCAGCAAGGATACTTGCCTATAACGAAGATCTGACGGAAGCCATAGCCCTGGGGCATGACCTCGGGCATACACCGTTCGGACATGTAGGCGAAAAAGTCCTCAACAGCATCCATCCGGGCGGTTTTGTGCACAATGTACAGAGCCTTAGGACAGTAGATGTCATAGAAGACACACCTAAGCGGAGAGGACTCAACCTGACTTATGAGGTCAGAAACGGCATTCTGAACCACAGAGGCCCAGTCAAGCCGGTGACGCTTGAGGGACAGATCGTGAAGATCTGCGACAGGATAGCCTATGTCAATCATGATATAGATGACGCTATCAGAAGCGGAGTCATCACTTTTGAAGATCTCCCGGAGCGTGAGATAGAGATAATCGGCTCTACACACTCAGAGCGCATCAACAATCTCATAGTCGACCTGTGCAGAAACAGCGAGGGAAAGGATTCCATATCGCTTTCACCGGTATTCGCGGATTCCCTGGACAGGCTGAGAACGTTCCTGTTCAAAAATGTTTACAATTCACAGGATGTCAGAGTAGTGTCGGATCTTGACAAAGTGGAGCGAATAATAAGCTCACTGTACAGGTATTACCTTGAGCATTCCGATGAGATCCCGGGTATCTATAAGAAGATAGAAGAGGAAGAGGGCACGGAGATCGCCGTAAAGGATCTTATCTCCGGCATGACAGACCGCTATGCTCTTAACCTTTATGATAAATTGTTCGTTCCGCAAGGCTGGAGGCAGTTGTGATCCATGGCTTATGGCAACTTCACTGACGAGTTGAAAGCTCAGCTCAACATAGTTGATATAATTGGACGCGAGGTCACACTCAAGAAGTCGGGCTCAAATTATATGGGGCTTTGTCCGTTCCACAATGAAAAGACTCCGTCTTTCAGCGTGAATGAGGGCAAGCAGTTCTATCACTGCTTTGGCTGCGGAAAGTCCGGAGATGTCATAGGTTTCGTGCAGGAATACTACAAGCTGCCTTTTATGGAGGCTGTAGAAAAGCTCGCGACTGAAAACGGCATTAAGCTTCCCGAGAGAAGGAGCAGCGGTCCGAGGATCGATTACGACAAGTATCACGGCATAAACGCCAAGGCCGCCAGATTTTTCTACAACAATCTCGGCACCAGGGGCAACAAAGGACTGGCGTATCTTAAAAAGCGCGGACTCAGCAAGGAAACAATCACGGCATTCGGGCTCGGATACGCTCCGGCAAGTGGGACGGCTCTTGTGGACCATCTCAGAAGCGAAGGCGTTTCAGATGATGACATGCTGAAGCTGGGGCTTGCCAACAGCGGTAAAAACGGCCTGTATGACAAGTTCCGTGACAGAGTGATGTTCCCTATAATCAACACTCAGGACAAAGTCATCGGTTTTGGCGGAAGAGCGATTGCGGATATAAAGCCAAAGTATCTGAATTCTCCTGAAAGCGAGATATTCCTGAAGAAAAACAATCTCTTCGGATTAAACCTTACAAAGAAGGAAATTGACAGAGAAGGCCGCGCCATCATAGTCGAAGGCTACATGGACATGATCTCTCTGTATCAGAACGGCGTAAAGAATGTTGCCGCATCTCTGGGAACAGCGCTGACGATCAATCAGGCCAGACTTTTATGCAGATATTCCAAGAACATAGTCCTTTCGTATGACTCCGACTCCGCAGGAATTAACGCTGCGCTAAGAGGAATAGATGTGATAATCGCAGCCGGCGGAAAACCGCGCGTGATGCACGTTACAGACGGAAAAGATCCTGATGATTTCATAAGAGCTCACGGAAGGGACGCGTTCATTAAGCTCGCGGACAACGCAATGCCTGCAACAGACTACAAACTGAGGCTTGCAAAGCGCGGATTCGATCTCAGCAATGACATGGATGTGCTCGATTACATAGAAAGAGTCGTTCCTATCCTAAGAGAATTGGGGCCTGTAGAGCTTGATATATACGCACGCAAGCTTTCAGAGGAATTCGGAATATCCGAAAGCGCCATTATGATGGCTGTTCAGACGAGTGGCGATAATAATAGATCGCTCAATTCTGGAACGGCAAGTCCGGGAACAGAGAGGGCGATCAGAGATTCGCTCAGAAAAAAGCAGGATAAAGGTTATTACGACAGATTCGAGATGGCATTCGCGATACTCGCGATGCATGATCCGAGTTACATAAAGCGCTTCAGAGAGGACGGCATCGTCTTTGGTAGCGCGCTTGCGAATAAGATAGTGCTCGTAGAAGAGTCCCTGTGTCCGGACGGACTTGGCGGGGGCCGCGGGATAAACAAGGAGAAGATATTCGAAGCGCTTGATCCTGATGAGGAAGCCGAATTCTCAAAACAGCTTGAATCAATACAGACAGGACCCGATGATGAGGTCTTCTACAAGGAAACGAAGGCAGGGTATCTGTCCGGAAAATACCGGGATGAAAAGACCGAGGTCACGAATAACTTAGCGGTCGCTGAAAAAATGGGAAGGACCGATGAAATAGAAAGACTCGTGCAGCGCCTGATCGAACTGGAAAACCTCATCAATAAAACAATGGAGGAAAGCAATGCCTGAAAACATCAAAAGCAAACTCAATGAGTACGACAATATCTTCGCCGATGATGACGATGAAAACACAGAACTTGTCGAGCGTTCTAAGACAGAAGAAGCAGCTAATCTCATAATCGAGGCGGCCAAGCTTACAGGTAATGAGATCACTTACGGTGAGATCAATTCGATGATAGCTGATTCCAATTTTGACAAGGATGCTCTTGAGGACATCTACGATATGGTAGAGAGCAAGAATATCAGCATCATTGAGACCAGAGAGCCGACCTCTAACGAGCTTGAAGACGAGGACGTTGATGATGATGAGATCCTCGAGATGGAGCTCGATGATGAAGATCTGCTGAACGACGAAGAAGACGAAAAGAAGAGCGGCGTAGTGATCAAATCCTCAGGCGAGATCGAAGTCACTGATGCCGCCAAGAATATACCGACCGACGACCCGGTCAGGATGTACTTCAAAGAGATAGGTAAAGTGCCTCTGCTTACAGCTGAGGAAGAGCGCGAACTCGCCATAAGGATCGAGCAGGGTGATGAAGAAGCAAAGAAGAAACTCTGCGAATCCAACTTAAGGCTCGTTGTAAGCATTGCCCGCAGGTACCTCAACAGAGGTCTTTCGTTCCTTGACCTCATCCAGGAGGGTAACCTCGGACTTATCAAGGCTGTCGAGAAATTCGACTACACAAAGGGATATAAATTCTCGACTTATGCGACCTGGTGGATCAGACAGGCCATCACAAGGTCTATTGCCGACCAGGCAAGGACGATCCGCATTCCGGTCCACATGGTAGAGACCATCAACAAACTGATCAGGATATCCAGACAGCTCCTGCAGGAATACGGACGTGAGCCGACAAGCGAAGAGATCGCCAGAGAAATGGGCATCACAGTCGAGAAGGTAAGAGAGATCAAAAAGATAAGCCAGGATCCTGTATCTCTTGAGACACCTATCGGTGAGGAAGAAGACAGCCATCTGGGCGACTTCATTCCTGATGAGGATATCCCTTCACCTGTAGACGCAGCCGCGTACTCGATGCTTCAGAAACAGCTCCGCGAGGTGCTCGATACGCTGAGCGAGAGAGAAAAGAAGGTTCTGATACTCAGGTTCGGACTGGATGACGGACGTCCTCGCACACTCGAGGAAGTAGGACGCGAGTTCAACGTAACAAGAGAGCGTATCAGACAGATCGAGGCAAAGGCGCTCAGAAAACTCAGACATCCTAGCCGCAGCAAGAAACTGCGTGATTATCTGGAGTAATGAGACTCAGTAAAAGGATCTACGCTTTGGCGGATGCAGTGAATCAAGGCGACAGTGTCGCGGATATAGGGACGGATCATGGATACGTCCCTATGCTTTTGATGAGAAGCGGCAGATCGCCGCGTGTCATCATGTCGGATATCAGCGAGGGATCGCTTGCAAAGGCGAAGGAGACCTTCGAGCTGTCGCATATGGCAGATAGAGTCGACGCATCTGATTTCCGTATCGGAGATGGACTTGAGACAGTCGGTAAAGGCGAGGTCGATGAAATAATCATAGGCGGGCTCGGCGGACACACTATCGCACATATCCTTGACGCGGATACGGACAAGAGCAGATCTTTCAAAAGACTTGTGCTTCAGCCGAGAAAACATTCGGGTTCTCTCAGGTACTATCTGTATACCCATGGCTGGGATGTAGATAGTGAAAAGCTCGCTGAAGAAGGAAAATTCGCCTGCGAGATCATAACAGCTGTCAGGGCGGATGTGACTTTAAGGGAGCCTCCTTATCCTGAGGCAGATATCCGGTGGAAGTACCCGGAAAGTCTTACCGGGGCAGATCCGGAGCTTGCGAAAAAACGTATTGGATGGAAAATCTCCAGCATAAAAGAAGAGATTGATAATCTGAAAAAGAGCGGAAAGGACCATGATGCGCTGTTAGAACAATTGGGCAGTGATCTTGAGTATCTTTTGCTCTTGAATTCTAAATGTACAGGAATATAATATAGCAGTGTTTTGGGCAGACCAGGCGATCGCGTGCTTATGCATGAGGAAAGTCCGGGCTCCGCAGGGCAGGGATGACGGATAACGTCCGCCGCAGGTAACTGTAGGGAAAGTGCAACAGAAACATTCCGCCGAAACGGGTAATGCCGTGGCAAGGTTGAAATGGTGAGGTAAGAGCTCACCGGGGCTGTGGAGACACAGCTGCCGTGTAAACCCCATCCGGAGCAAGACAAAAAGGGCATTTTGTGGCGCGGCCCGTGTCCGCCCTAGGTATGTCGCATGAGGCTGCAGGCAACTGCAGTCCAAGATGGATGATCGTCAGATACAGAACCCGGCTTACGGTCTGCCCGGAACACTGATTTATTAAGGGAGAATCATGCAGCCAAGACTTGGTATAGATGTAGGATCAACGACAGTAAAACTCGTTCTGCTTGACGAGTCGGATAAGGTCATTTATTCGAAGTACGAGAGACATATGTCTAATGTGTTCGAAAAGGCCGGAGAACTCCTGAAGCAGATGAGGGAAGAATTGGGAGATATTACCGTCAGACCTGTTATCACAGGTTCCGGCGGGCTTTCGCTTGCTGATCTTTTAGGCATCAGATTCGAGCAGGAAGTAATAGCCTGCAGCAGGGCTGTAGAGGAACTTATACCTGAGACAGATGTTGCCATAGAACTTGGCGGCGAAGACGCTAAGATAACGTTCTACGGATCATCCGTTGAACAGAGGATGAACGGGACCTGCGCAGGAGGCACAGGCGCTTTCATTGATCAGATGGCGGTCCTTCTCAACACGGACGCGGGCGGCCTCAACGAAGCCGCAAAGGAACATACGATAATCTATCCGATAGCTTCGCGCTGCGGAGTTTTTGCCAAGACCGACATACAGCCTCTGATCAATGACGGCGCAAAGACGGAAGACATCGCAGCTTCAATATTCCAGGCTGTAGTCAATCAGATGATCTCAGGTCTTGCCTGCGGTCATCCAATAAGAGGCAAGGTAGCATTCCTCGGAGGACCTCTTGAATATCTTTCAGAACTGAGGAAAAGGTTTATTGAGACTCTCGGCCTTTCAGATGATGAAGTCGTTTTCCCGGACAATGCCAAGTACTTTGTCGCTATCGGCGCTGCTTATCTTGCCGGAAAAAAGAGCCCTGTAAGTCTTGATTCTCTGATATCAAAACTCGATAACGCTGCGCCGGATGACATATCTGACACCAAGTATTTGAGGCCGCTCTTTGAGAGCGAGGAAGAACTCGCTGAATTCAGAGAACGCCATGCCAAAGCAACTGTTCCGAGAGGCGATCTCTCGAAAGCAGAGGGAGCAGTATTCCTTGGCATCGACGCCGGGTCTACGACTACAAAGGCTGCCCTTATTAATAAGGACAAGGAACTTCTTTACGAGCATTACAGCAATAATGAGGGAGATCCTCTTAAGGTCGTCAGGCAGGTCCTTAAGGAGATCTATACATCCCTTCCTGAGGGAGCATACATCGGACGTTCCGTAGTAACGGGGTACGGTGAAGGCCTTGTACAGGCAGCTTACGGTATAGACGCAGGCGAGATAGAGACTATGGCTCATTACAAAGCAGCGAGCCAGTTTTTGCCTGAAGTCAGCTTTATACTTGATATAGGCGGCCAGGATATGAAGAGCATGCAGATCCGTGACGGGGCTATCAGCAGCTTAATGCTGAATGAAGCCTGCTCATCCGGATGCGGCTCTTTCATAGAGACTTACGCCAAGTCTGTAAGCATGAGCGTACCTGAATTCGCGCATGAAGCTTTGAAGTCGCAGAAACCGGTGGATCTCGGAACAAGATGCACTGTTTTCATGAATTCAAAGGTGAAACAGGCTCAGAAGGAAGGATCGTCGATAGCGGACATTTCAGCAGGACTTTCGTATTCAGTAATAAAGAATGCTCTGTATAAAGTAATCAAACTCCGCAACCCTTCGGAAACAGGTCCGAACGTGGTAGTTCAGGGAGGTACCTTTCTTAACGAAGCAGTTCTGAGAAGCATCGAAATCATACTTGAGAAAGAAGTCATCAGACCGGATATCTCAGGACTCATGGGAGCTTACGGATCAGCTATAATCGCCTGTGATAGCTATGTAGAGGGCGAGCGTTCCGGCGTGCTTCCGCTTGACAAAGTCGACAGCTTCAGCGTCACGACATCGAACGCGAGATGCGGAAGATGCGGAAACAATTGTCTTTTGACTATCTCTAAATTCGCCGATGGCGGAAGGTACATCACAGGAAACCGCTGCGAAAGAGGAGCAGGAGCTTCATCCGAAAAATCAGAGCTCCCGAATCTTTATAAAATTAAGAACGATCTGCTCTTCAACAGGCCTGTGCTTGATGAAGAGAACGCAAAGAGGGGAGTCATAGGCATACCAAGAGTACTCAATATGTACGAGAACTACCCGTTCTGGCACGCGTTCTTTACAAAGCTCGGATTCAGAGTCATTCTGAGTCCGGCTACAAACAAGGACATCTACCAGAGCGGAATGGATACGATTTCCTCTGATACCGCGTGCTACCCGGCAAAAGTGGTACACGGTCATATAAAGTGGCTAGTTGAAAACGGTGTAAAGAGGATATTCTATCCATCGATCAATTACGAAGCCGTGGAAGACAAATCAGCTCCTAACCATTTTAACTGTCCGGTAGTAGCGACTTACCCTGAAGTCATCGACAAGAACATGGCGGATTATTTCTATAATCACTACGTGGAGTTTTATCATCCGTTCGTACCGTATGATAACGATGAAAGATTCATCAGCGAGATGACAAAGTTCTTCTCCGGAAGCAGAAGCGTGGACAATGAAGCTGCTGAAAACGTAGTTAAGAGCTACAGGCTCGGAAAAGATGAACGCGAATACTCACTCTTTGGTATCGATACAGACATCCTGGAGATAGAGCATGCTCTTACGGCGGGAAGATCCGCGCAGAAAGCGTACAGAAGGAGAGCCGCCAAGGCGGGTGAAGATGCTATCGAATATATGAGAGAGCATGGAAAGAAAGGAATAATCCTTTCCGGCAGGCCTTACCATATCGATCCTGAGATCAGCCACGGAATAGACGAACTCATAACACAGCAGGACATGGTAGTTCTCTCCGAGGACTCAGTAAGCTGGAAAGTCAAAACAGCAAGGCCTGTGCGCATACTCGATCAGTGGGTATATCACTCAAGACTGTACAAGGCAGCTATTTTTGCCGGCCAGAATGATGACATCGAAGTGATACAGCTCAATTCGTTCGGATGCGGACTCGACGCGGTAACCACTGATGAAGTAGATGAGCTGCTCCAGCAGAATGACAAGCTCTATACAGTTCTGAAGATCGATGAAGGCGCAAACCTCGGAGCCGCAAGGATCAGGATAAGATCACTCAAGGCTGCTCTTGAGGAACGTCAGAAACTAGGTACAAATGCGAGAAATGTAAATAAACCGTACAAACGCAAACTCTTTACCAGAGAGATGAGAAACGACGGATACACTCTTCTTGTACCTCAGATGTCGCCGATCCATTTCCAGTACTTCGAACCTGTTTTAAAGGCAGCAGGGTATAACGCTGTGCTGCTGCCTGCAGTAACAAAGGAATCCGAGGAGGAAGGCTTAAGATACGTAAACAACGACGCGTGTTATCCGACTATTGTTACGCTTGGACAGATCATATACGCTCTGAAATCGGGCGAATACGATCTTACAAAGACGGGCGTTTTCATGTCGCAGACGGGAGGAGGATGCCGCGCAAGCAATTACGTAGCGCTGCTGAGAAAAGCGCTTAGGGATCTCGGCATGGAACAGATACCTGTTATTTCGTTCAACATGGTAGGGCTTGAACGCAATCCGGGCTTCTCCATAACACCAAGACTTGCTCTTTCTCTCGTATACGGTGCTCTTTACGGAGACCTCATGATGAAATGCCTTTACAGGATAAGGCCTTACGAGATAGAAAAGGGTTCAGCGCAGTCGGTTATGGATTCATGGTTCGACAAGATAGTCAAGAACTGCGGAGACCTTAACAAAAAGACCTTCATAAAGAATCTGAACGATATCATAAAGGATTTCGACAGCATTCCTATACATGAGGACATGGTAAAACCGAGAGTAGGTATCGTAGGGGAGATCCTTGTCAAATACCATCCGAATGCCAATAATAATCTTGTCGAGACTATCGAAGCAGAGGGCGGGGAGGCCGTAGTGCCGTCGTTCATCGACTTCTTTGAGTACGGCTTTATAAACAAGGTCTACAACTACAACAACCTTTCCGGAACCTGGAAGGACATGGCGGTCAACAAGATGCTCCTGAGTTTCATCGAATCTTACAAGAAGCATTCCAGAAAGGCCTGCAGAAACAGCAAGCGCTTCGATCCTGACCCGCGCATCGAAGAAACCGCCAGTAATGCCGAGCGGTTCATTTCCATCGGTAACCAGTGCGGAGAGGGATGGCTTCTTACAGGAGAGATGGTCGATCTCATAGACAGCGGAGTCAAAAACATACTTTGCCTGCAGCCGTTTGCCTGCCTGCCAAATCATGTAGCCGGCAAGGGCATGCTGAAGGCTCTCAGACAGTACGATGAGAAAGCGAATATCGTTGCCATCGACTTTGACCCGGGAGCTTCGACCGTAAATCAGCTCAACAGAATAAAGCTCATGATGTCCACTGCTTTCAAGAATCTTGAAGATGAGAAGGCATCGTACTATAATAAAAACGTAATCGAAAGGACTGCAGGACAGGTTTTGCAGGCCGCAAAGAAAAAAATAAGAACAAGGAGGTGACTGCCAATGGGCAGACACGGGACTATTGCAAACAGAAAATCGGCGCAGGACTCAAAACGTTCTGCAATGTTCACCAAGTATTCGAGACAGATAATCGTTGCAGCAAAAGCAGGCGGTGACCCTGACTTCAATCCTTCGCTGAGAGTAGCCATCGACAAGGCAAAAGCCATAGGCATGCCTAACGACAACATCAACCGCGCTATCAAAAAAGGTACCGGAGAACTCGGCGGAGAATCATATGAAGAGCTGCAGTTTGAGGGTTACGGCCCAAGTGGAGTCGCTGTAATCGTTGAAGCTCTTACAGACAACAAGAACAGAACCGCTTCGTTCGTCAGGTCGGTATTTGATAAGAACGGCGGTAACCTCGGAACTCCGGGCTGCGTATCATATATGTTCAGCCGCAAGGGCGTAGTTATCATTGATTCCGAAGGACTCGATGAGGACGAGGTAATGATGGTAGCTCTTGACGCGGGCGCTGATGACATGGTCGTAAACGATGACAACTTCGAGATCCTTACTGATCCTGCCGCCTTCAATGATGTCCATCAGGCCATCAAGGAAGCCGGATATGAGATCTTCGAGGCAGAGATCGAGCAGATCCCTTCGATGGAAGCCAACGTCACTGACGAAAGTGCCATCAAGTCTCTGACAAAGCTGATCACATCGCTTGAGGATAACGACGATGTTCAGAAAGTATACTTCAACTGCGATCTCGATCTTGAGTAACAGAAACCTGTAAATACTGTATCCATTCCTGGAATATGCGTAAAAGTCTTCTTAATTGAACCTACACATACTTAAAGGGATTCCGATGCGGACGCGTTATGTAAAGCCTCCTGTGAGAGGACTACAGAAGCCAGGCTCAGGAAGTACCCACCTTATCCATTAACGATAGGGCGTCAATTAAAGGCTTAACGGTATTCCGGGTTTTTTATTAACTGATGCAAAAGGAGTAACAATGAAAATGCAGATGACTCCGGAGCAGAAAGAAAAACAGATCAGAAAAGAGGCGAGAGCCACTTTGCTGCTGTTCCTTATCTGCTTCTTATGGAATGTGTGCTTCGCCTACGGTCTGTCGGGCACGGGCGCCAGACTTTTCGGTCTTCCTGTATGGTGGCTGGTCAGCACACCGGGAATGTTCGTCATAGCCGTAATAGGCGTAGTCTTTCTGCTTAAGAAGGTATTCGTGAACTTCGATCTTGATGACACGGAGGAGGGAGGCGGTATCGATGAGTAAGAAAGCCGCTGTCCTTATAATCCTTATATTTTACCTGCTTATCAATCTTATGCTTGGCATACGCGCAAGCAGAAAGTCAGCTAAAGAGAACGCTGATATAGGATTCCTCGCATACTACTTCGCGGGTTCGCGCAGCATGGGAGGCCTCGTGCTGGCAATGACGCTGGTAGCCACATATACCAGCGCCAGCTCTTTCCTCGGAGGACCCGGACTCGCATCAAGCTACGGCATGTCCTGGTCCTGGGTCGCGGGTGTACAAATAGGCGCTACGTTCCTGACATTGGGAGTGTTGGGAAAGAAGTTCGCTATGATAGCCAGAAGGACAAATTCCGTAACTATTAATGACTATCTCAGAGCCCGCTATGATTCACCTGCTGTCGTCATAATCTGCGGCATCGCCATGGTGGTGTTTTTCATAACACAGATGATAGCGCAGTTTATAGGCGGCGCTACGCTCATGCAGACCGTTACCGGACTGCCATACTGGGCGGGACTTCTTTTGTTTGGTGCTGTAGTAATAATCTATACATCAGTAGGCGGGTTCAGGGCTGTAGTAACCACTGACACCATTCAGGGCATTGTAATGACCATCGGCACGTTTCTGCTGCTGTTCTTTGTTATCAGATCGGCAGGAGGAATGGAAAATATCGTAAGAAGTCTGGATGCAGGCAATCCCGGCTGGGATCTCATGGGCAAAGGTGAATACGGAGCTGAGCTTCCTGCAATGAGGCCCGGAGCCCTGATTTCTTTCTGGGTGCTGGTCGGTATTGCCGTACTGGGACTTCCTCAGACAGCTGTCAGATGCATGGGATTCAAAGATACCGAATCGATGCACAAAGCCATGATCTACGGAACAGTAGTGATCGGCATACTGATGATTGGAATGCATCTTGCCGGTACACTGGCTTATCCTCTGCTGCCTGAAGAAGGGCTTACCAGCACCGATCAGGTGATCCCTTACGTAGTAATGAAATATATGCCTGCGTGGGCTGCGGGTTTTTTCCTGGCGGCACCGCTCGCAGCAGCCATGTCTACTGTCGATTCGCTGCTGATCCTTGCGTCGGCTACTATAATCAAGGATATCTATGTGCATTACATCAAGAAAGTTCCGTTCGACGTCAAAGAAGCTGCAAAGCCAGAATATAAAAACGCGTATGAAAACGTGCCTAAGTTCAGTTTTGCACTTACTGCATGCATCGGAATCATCGGATGCTTGCTTGCGCTCAATCCGCCTGATGTCATTGTATGGATCAATCTTTTCGCGTTCGGCGGTCTCGAAGCTACATTCTTCTGGCCGATCATCGGCGGATTATACTGGAAGAATGGCAACAGCAAGGCCTGCCTTGCATCTGTGATCACAGGACTGGCTGTATTTATATTCTTCAACAGGGTCAAGATTCTGCCATTCGGAATCCATGAGATCATCGTTGGTCTTATAGTGAGCGGAATAGTATATTTCGCTGTCGGAGCCCTCTGCAATGAAGAACCTGACGCTGAAATGATTAAAAAATGCTTCTGATTATGGTAAAATCAATTAATTAGTGCAAGTTAACGATCAAAAGGGAAAGGCCTATGAGTATGAAGATCATCAGCGTTACCGATATCGAGGGTTTCAGGATCGGCAACGCGGAGAACAAGGAAAAGGGTACGGGCTGCACGGTGATCATATGTGAAGAAGGTGCGGTAGGCGGAGTAGACGTAAGGGGCGGCGGTCCGGCTACAAGGGAAACGGATCTTCTGAGAAGTGAAAACACAGTAAACGCCGTCAATGCCGTAGTGCTGAGCGGCGGCTCTGCATTCGGCCTTGAGGCTGCTTCAGGTGTCATGAGAGAGCTTTCCGGCAGAGGTATCGGCTTCGATGTCGGTACGGGCATAACGGTCCCAATCGTATGCGGAGCATCTCTTTATGACCTTGCCGTCGGCGATCCGGCAGCATTCCCAGATGTGAATATGGGAATGATAGCTGCTCAGAACGCATTTGAAGGTTTGTTCCAACACGGGAACCACGGTGCGGGAACAGGCGCAACTGTAGGCAAATACATGGGCCATGAAAGAGCAATGAAGTCGGGCCTCGGCACATTCGCCTGCGGAGATGGATTTGTGGAAGTCGGCGCTGTTGCCGCTGTCAACGCTATAGGGGATATTTATAACGGCGCGGGTAATATCATCGCCGGGCTCAGATCTGAAGACGGAGAGACTATCTACGGCACTATAAAGACACTTAAAGGCATGGTGCATGAAAACGTCAGCCTTGTTGATGACAGTACATCTTTCATAAACAGGTCAGAAATCGAAGAAGCCCTGAAAGATGCGGAAAAACCTGAGTTTGAAGAACCTGTACCGGAGGAGCCGTCTTATGAAGAAACGGCGCCAAAGGAAACATCGCTGATCGATGAACTGCTTGATGAGCCGGCTGCTGAAGAAACACCTGCAGAGCAGGAAGAGGATGAATCTTCTGTTCTTGTCCCTGAAGAAGAGGCATCGACTGATGAATACGTAGTTGAAGAACCTGCTGAAGAAGGATCTGTCGAGGAAGAGCCTCCTGCAGAACTCACACGAGAAGAACTGGGATACAACATCGCCTTTAATACGACTATATCGTGTCTTATCACAAATGCGGAACTTACGAAATCCCAGGCAAATAAGCTGGCCTCGATACTTCACGATGCCTATGCCAGAGCCATCAAACCGGTACACGGCACACTGGACGGCGATACTGTATTCGTGCTTGCGACCGGAAAACAGCCTGTCAATTTCGACGCTTTCGCTGCTTTGGCGACAGATGTGATGCAGTATGCCATAATCGACGGAGCGACTTCTGCAACAGGCGCTTACGGGCTTCCTGCGGCAAGAGACATGAATAAACCGGAGACCGAATAAATGAAAAAACTTATACTCATAGACGGCAACAGCCTGCTCTTCAGAGCATACTTTGCAATGAGACCAATGGTAACTTCCAAAGGCATGCACACTCAGGGTGTGTTTGCCTTTGTTAATATGCTGAATAAAATAATTGCTGACTACGAGCCTTCGCACATCGCTGTAGCATTTGATATGAAAGGAGGCACGTTCAGGCATGATGTCTACAAGGAGTATAAGGCCGGACGTCTGAAGACCCCGCCGGAACTCCTGTCGCAGATACCAATGATGCACGAAGTGCTTGAAGCGCTAAATATTGCGGTCATCGAAATGCCACAGTATGAAGCAGATGACATCATCGGAACGATTGCTGCCAGAGCCGAAAAAGAAGGCCTTGACACGCTCGTTATTTCCGGTGACAAGGACGAACTGCAGCTTGTCGGCCCGCATGTCAACGTACTCATAAACAAGCGCGGAATGAGCGAATTTGACCTTTACGATGTAGACGCGATGAAAGAGAGATACGGACTCACGCCTAAGCAGTTCATAGATCTTAAGGGTCTCATGGGTGACAGTTCAGATAATATCCCGGGCGTACCGGGAATAGGCGAGAAGAAGGGCATAGCTCTACTGGAGCAGTATGGCAGTCTTGAGAATCTTATTGACCATGCTGATGAAGTCAGGGGAAAGATGGGCGAGAACCTTCGCGACAATATCGAGGTAGCCAGAATGTCTAAGTGGCTGGCCACCATCAACACGGAGTCTCCTGTCGAGTTTGAATGGGAGGACCTTAAATACAGAGATCCTGACATGGAAAAGCTCATCGCTGTATACACAGAGCTTGAATTCAGTTCATTTATCAGGAAGCTGCAATCCGGAGACGGAGTACAGACGGACCTGAAGGCGGTCAGCGGTCGGGCAGACCTCAGCGAAGGACTCAAAGAAATCAAAACAGTCAGCTTCGAGAAATTTCTTTCGGATATCAAAGATGAAAGCGAGGTATACATCGAGGCTGCAGCGGACGCCAGCCATCTGGCGGAACCTGAGATCAGATATATTTGCCTCTACAGCGATGACAAGTCTTTGGCATGTATCAAAGAGCTTACTCCCATGGATGAAGCCATCACGGCAGAAACGCTCGCCGGCAAGAGCTTTAAACTGTGCGGATGCGGACTTAAACGCATAATCTATTCGCTGATTTCCAAAAGCGATTCAGACTCTATGCCTTATTATGATGCTCAGATCGCCGAATACCTTATAGACGCAAACAGGCAGAAGTATCCTCTGGACAAACTTTTGCTCAGATATGCCGGCTACGCGGCAGATCCGTCTGAATCCTCATTTTTGTCCGATGACGTGTCATATAAATCTCTTGACCTTGATCCGGAAAGTCTGCTTAAAAGAGCATATTATGCTGCCAAAGTAAGGCCTGAGCAACAGAAGCTGCTTGAGGAGAATGGACTCAGAAAACTTTTTTATGAATGCGAGATGCCTCTTGTACTGACACTGGCACGCATGGAATATGCCGGAATAACATGCGACCCGGCGATATTGAAGGAGACAGGTTCGGAACTCAGGGAGAGCATAGAGAAGTTTGAACAGTCGATCTACGCTGAAGCAGGCAGGGAATTCAATATAAATTCACCAAAGCAGCTCGGAGCGGTTCTTTTTGATGACCTTGGGATCCCTTACCCTAAGAGCGGCAAAAACAAGAGCGGCACTTATTCAACTGCTGCAGATATTCTCGACAAGCTGAAAGATGACAATAAGATAGTGGACGATGTTCTCGCATACAGAAAAGTCGCAAAGCTCAACAGTACTTATGTTGAAGGTTTGCTGCCGCTTATAGGAGAAGGAAGCAGAGTCAGACCTCATTTCATGCAGACAGTGGCCGCGACAGGCAGACTGAGCTGCACAGAGCCTAACCTCCAGAACATCCCTATACGTGATGAATACGGAAGGCTGATCCGCAAAGCTTTCATAGCCGGAGACGGGAATATTTTCACAGGATCGGATTACTCTCAGATAGAACTGCGAATACTTGCCGCGCTCAGTGGTGATGAGTCGCTGATTGCCGACTTCAAAGCAGGCAAAGACATTCACAGGGCAACAGCTTCAAGAGTATTCGAGATACCTGAAGATGAGGTGACAGCGCTCGACCGTACACGCGCCAAAGCTGTCAATTTCGGTGTCGTTTACGGAATGAGCGGTTTCGGTCTGGGTGAGAGCCTCAATATCTCAAGATCCGAAGGACAGAAATATATCAATGAGTATTTTGCCAAACACACAGCAGTCAAAGAGTACCTTGACGAGCAGGTAAAGTCCGGCGAGGAAAACCGAGAGGTCAGGACATATTTCGGCAGGATACGCAAGATACCGGAATTCGCCTCACGTAAATTCATGGAACGTGAGCTGGCTAAGAGGCTGGCAATGAATACGCCGATACAAGGCACCGCAGCGGATATAATCAAAATAGCGATGAACTCGGTATCACAGGAACTACGCAAAAGGGGCCTCAGGTCCAGACTTATATTACAGATCCACGACGAACTCATTGTTGAAGGACCTGAAAGCGAGGCAGAGACTGTAAAAGAAATACTTGAAAAGTGCATGATGAGCGCGGCTGATCTGGCAGTGGAGCTCATATGCGATATACATACAGGCGATACCTGGTATGATCTTAAATAGGAGTCAGCAATGGTTAATGTAGCTATCACAGGCGGAATAGGCTCGGGAAAAACAGAAGTAACGAATTATCTGATAAGCAAAGGCTTTACAGTCATTGACGCCGATAAGATGTCACGCGAAATGACAGGAGCCGGCGGAAAGGCCATGCCATATATTCTTGAGCACTTCGGCGCGAGTTTCATTATGGAAGACGGCAGCCTTGACAGAGCTGCGATGAGAGACCTGGTCTTCAAAGATCCTGCAAAGAAAGAACTTCTTGAAGAAGGTACAACAAAGGTTGTGCTTGCAGATATTGAAGCAATCAGAAAAGAAAGGGAAGAAAGCGGAGACAAAATACTTTTCTTTGATATTCCGCTGCTTTTTGAGACCGGAACACATGTAGACTATGATGCCGTACTTGTCGTAACAGCAGATTACGAGCTTCGTAAGGCCAGAGTAATGGCAAGAGACGATATAGATCCTGCTATTATTGATCTTATAATGGATACTCAGGAGGACGAAGAAAGAAAGATAGCCATGGCGGATTTCGTCATTTTCAACAACGGAACTATTGAAGAATTGCATGATGCTGTAGACGTGCTTATAAAAAAACTTGAATTTTAGTCTTGCAAAAGCATCGGAAGATGGCTATAATGCATAAGTGCCGTGTGGATGTGGCGGAATTGGTAGACGCGCATGGTTGAGGGCCATGTGGGTTAAACCGTGCTGGTTCGAGTCCAGTCATCCACACCATTTTTTTAGCCAAAATTCCCATTTGCCGGCGTGGCGGAATTGGCAGACGCGCGGGATTCAAAATCCCGTGATAGTGATATCGTGTGGGTTCGACCCCCACCGCCGGCACCACCAAGTAATTCAAACGAAAATTCAGGAGGAATACAATGAACCCTAGCAGCCCTACATTCAGTTTAGTATTGATGGTACTGCTTATCGTTATGATCTATTTCATGATGATCAGACCGCAGAGAAAGAAAGAAAAAGCTGACCAGGAGATGAGGGCGTCACTCAGAGTAGGCGACGAGATCATCACGATCGGCGGAATAATCGGTAAAGTTGAGAAGATCACCGAGAAGACGGTAATTATCTCTACAACAGCCGGAAAGAACAAGATCGAGTTCCTCAAGTCCGCAATCGCAAGTGTTAGCTCCAAGGATCCAGCCGCGGCTAAGGCTGCAGCCAAGGAAGAGGCAAAAGAGCTGGAAGAGGAGAAAAAGGCCCCTTCAAGGGACAAGAAGGTCACTCCTAAAAAGCTCGGAAAGAAATCCGACGACGCTGAGTAATAATATTACTTAAAAGAACTGAAATAAGTACATTCGGAAGCCCTCCGGATGTGCTTTTTTCATTGAAAAATTAAGCATAAACGAGTAAAATAGATTGAATAATTGTTAATTGTCGTATTTTGCGCTTTTTTGAAAGCGACTGACAAATAAACGAAAGGTATTATGGAGTTATGAATCAAAAGAAAACAGCCAGAAGAAAAGTATTTGCGGTGATTATCGTTCTTCTTCTTATCGCTTCGTGGACCATTTCATTCACGGGACTCGGGGAAAAGTTCGGTAATCTTGGAAAGCATCTCAAGTACGGTCTTGATATCAACGGAGGAGTATACGTCCTTCTCGAGGCCGACTCGCCTGAGACTGGCACAGAGCTTGCCGCTATCATGAACCAGACAAAGAGCGTTCTTGAGAACCGTGTCAATGCCATGGGTATCAGCGAAGCTCAGGTTTCCATCGAGGGAACCAACCGTATCAGAGTAGAGATGCCTGGTGCCGAGAACGCGCAGGAGGCTATCGAACAGATCGGCCGTACAGCCCAGCTGCAGTTCTTCCTAGCGGACGGGACTCTCGCTCTTACAGGTGAAGGGATAAGCGATTCCCAGATATCCCCCGATACTAATAACGGCGGATACAAGATCACCATCGACTTCACAGCCGAAGGAAGCAATCTGTTTGCTGATGCAACGGAAAAAGCTTACAGCGGCACAGTAGAGCCTACGATGACTGACGAGGAAGGAAACCTGGTAAACAACACAGCCATCGTTATCAGCCTAGATGATGAAGTAATCTCGGCTCCTGTAGTACATGAGAAGATCAACTCGAGATCCTGCGAGATCACAAGGCCGGGCGGATTCTCCGAGACTGAAGCTTCATCGCTTTCAGCTCTCATCAGGGGAGGTGCTCTGCCTGCTAACCTGACAGAGATCAACTCTTCCGTACAGACAGCTACTATCGGAGCTAATGCTCTTAAGCTGTCGGTCAAAGCAGGTATAATCGGACTCGCTCTCGTCATGATCATTATGATCATAGCTTACGGAGCACTTGGACTTATCGCAGACCTGGCTCTGCTGCTTTACGTACAGTTTGTACTCTGGATCATGGTAGGCATCGGATCGGTTCTGACGTTGCCTGGTATCGCCGGTATCATCCTGTCCATAGGTATGGCAGTAGACTCCAACGTCATCATCTTCACACGTATACGTGAAGAGATACAGAAGGGCAAGTCCATCAGGGTAGCAGTTGACATGGGTTACAGGGCTGCTCTTTCGACGGTAGTAGACGCTCAGACAACAACACTCGTAGCAGCATTCGTTCTGTACATCTTCGGTACTACATCGGTTAAAGGCTTCGCTCTGACCCTGATGATCGGTACTGTAATGTCCGTTATCACTGCCGTATTCATTACCCAGCTCTTTGTAAATCTGCTTGCAGAGAGTGAGAAGTTCGGAACCAACAAGATGTTTGGCATGAAAGAAGACGGCAGCGCTCCTAGAATCAAGCTTGCGAACTTCAACTTCAAGTTCATTGAGAACAGAAAGAAGTTCTATGCTGTCAGCCTTGCATGTATTCTGATAGGCGCCGCGTTCTTCGCATTCAAGGGATTCAATTACGGTATCGACTTCACAGGCGGTACCATGATGCAGATCGAGATGGGTGAGAAAGTCGATATCGATGAAGTTAAGGAAACCATCGCAGAATACGATCTCAACCCAACCATTGTTTATGCAGGCGAAGGAAATACTCAGATAGTCATAAGGACCATCAAGGACCTGAAGTCAGATGACCGTATGCAGGTGATCGATACTATCGCAGAGAAATACGGAATCACAGACGCTGATGTTCTGGCTTCTGAAGAGTTCGGACCTACAGTCGGAAAAGACCTCAGAAACAACGCGGTCAAGTCGATACTGCTTGCGGCTCTCTGCATGCTCATATACGTAAGATTCAGGTTCAAGAACTGGCAGTATGGTCTTGCAGCAGTGGCAGGACTCGCACATGACGTTCTTATAGCTCTCTCGTTCTACGCTATATTCCGCGTAACGATCAACAACCCGTTCATCGCCGGTATCCTGACGGTCGTCGGTTATTCGATCAACGACACCATCGTAGTATTTGACCGTATCAGGGAGAACTCAAAGTTCTTCAAGCGTAAACAGGCTGTAGAGCTTATAGATACAAGTATCAACCAGACTCTGTCGAGATCTCTCATGACATCTCTGACAACACTGCTGGTAATGATCCCTCTGTTCTTCATGGCGACATCAGAACTGAGATCGTTCCTCATCCCGCTGATGATCGGTGTCTTCACCGGTACATACTCATCGATATTCCTCTGCAGCCCTGTATTCTATGAGCTGACAAAGAAAGAGGGTATATCGAAGTACGAGGACAACAAGGCCAAGGCTGACAAGGCAAGAAAGAAATCGGCAAAGAGAAGAGACGACGAAGGAATCAGACTTTAGTTATTAACATCAGCATTCAGGAGAAGGTATGGCTGAACCTAAACAGATAGATCTGTCCACGGAAAAGTTCATACAGGATATGAGCGAGATCAATCCGAAATACGATGACTCGGTCATTATCAAAGCTTACGAGATTGCCCGTAGATTACATGACGGGCAATTTCGCAAGAGCGGAGAACCGTACATCATTCACCCGGTAGCCGTAGCTAAGATATTGGCCGGGTTTGGTATGGATAATGAAACTATCATAGCCGGTCTCCTGCATGACGCTATCGAAGATACAAAGTATACCAGAGACCAGCTTGCTTCAGACTTTGATGAAAAGATCGCGGATCTTGTAGAAGGCGTAACCAAGCTGACAAACATCTCATATGACACTACCGAGACCGCGCAGGCAGAGAACTTCAGGAAGATGTTCCTTGCGATGTCTAAGGACATCAGGGTCCTGATAATAAAGCTTGCCGACAGACTGCATAATATGCGTACCCTCGAGTATATGGCTCCGGAAAAGAGGGAGATAAAGTCTAAAGAAACCCTTGAGATCTATGCTCCTCTTGCCGGAAGACTCGGTATCTTCAACATAAAGTTCGAACTGGAAGATCTTTCACTCAAGTATCTTCATCCTGATGAATACAAAAAACTCGTCGACGCGGTAGAGAAGAGGAAACCTGAGTATGAGAAAAACCTCAAAACTCTCACGGGGATCATCTCACAAGAACTCGACGAAGCCGGCATACAGCATGATGTAAAGGGCAGGGCAAAGCATCTGTACAGCATTTACCGCAAGATGATAGTCCAGCAGAAAGAGATAGACGAGATTTTCGACATACTGGCTGCGAGAATACTCGTATCTACCGTAAAAGACTGTTACGCGGCGCTGGGACTCGTCCACAACAGATGGAAGCCTATACCGGGCCGCTTTAAGGATTACATAGCGATGCCTAAGCCTAACATGTACCAGTCGATCCATACAACGGTGCTTGGAGACAACGGAGAGCCTTTCGAGGTCCAGATAAGGACTTACGAGATGCACCGCATAGCCGAATACGGTGTCGCGGCTCACTGGAAATACAAGGAGGGCAAGGTCTCCGGAGATTCAGATGATAGCGAACAGAAGCTTGCGTGGCTTAGACAGGCCCTTGAATGGCAGAAGGAAGCGGATGACTCTGTTGAGTTCCTTGAGACCGTAAAAGTAGACCTCTTCAACAATCAGGTATTCGTTTTTACGCCGGGCGGAGACGTTATGGAACTTCCTGCCGAAAGCACTCCTCTGGACTTTGCTTTCAAGATCCATACAGACGTAGGTATCAGATGCGTAGGAGCAAAAGTAAACGGCAAGATGGTCACTATCGACCATCAGCTGCAGAACGGCGACATCGTTGAGATCATAACGAACTCCAACTCATCCGGTCCAAGTGATGAATGGCTTAAGAAGTGCAAGACTTCCGGCGCCAAGAACAAGATAAGAAACTGGCTGCGAAAGGCTGACAAGGACAGCGATGTAACCAAAGGCCGCAGCAATATAAACAGCTACATCAAAAAGAAAGGCTACGATCCTGCTCTTGTTACAAAGAACGCGTACATCCTCAAGGCGGTAAAAGATTTTAACTGTTCCAACGTCAACGAGCTTTTCCTTCAGATATCCCGCGGCGGAAGTACGGTATCCAAGCTTGGTCAGAAGCTTATAGAATACTACGAAGCTGACAACCATAAACAGAAGACAGAAGAGCAAGAGTTACCTGAAGTTATAAAGAAACCGGTCAGCAGAAACTCTTCAGGCTCTGAATCCGGAATAATCGTCAAGGGAACTGACAACTTGCTTATAAGGCGCGCTACGTGCTGCAATCCTGTTCCTGGAGATCCTATAATCGGATACATTTCCAAGGGAAAAGGCATAACCGTACACAGGACAGACTGCGTCAACATAAAGAACCTGAGAGAAGAAGACCGCGGAAGACTTATAGATGTCTTCTGGGACAGCCCAAGCGAAAACAGAAAGTACTTTGCCGACATACAGGTGGTATCCGAAGAACGCAAGGGACTTTTCAAAGATATATCAAAAGTATGTGATGACTACGAGCTTGAAGTCGTTGGGCTCAACCTTACACCGGGAGAACCCGGAACGACCAATACGCTCCTTACTGTCGAGATCACTGATATGCATCAGATACAGAGACTTTTGACCGGTCTAAGACAGGTCGATGGCGTGATCAAGGTCTACAGACCAAGATAAGCAACACTATTTACGATAAATAATTATTTGAAAGCGAGTGATCCAATGAGTCTGGATATCAAGTGTTACCCTCAGGGGTTATACGGGGAGAATACATATCTGATAACTGACGAGGCGACAGGCTTCAAAGCCATCATAGACCCCGGCTATTTCGACTTTGAGGTCAGAATGGATATACAGAACAACGCCTATCTCAAATACATGCTGCTCACACACGGCCATCACGATCATTTTCTGGCTGCTAAGCAGTATCTCGAGGAGTATACATCTGTCAGATTCGCTGCTCCTGAAAAAGAACTCAAACTGATGAATTCCGGCATACACAGATGTCCGGAGCCGGGGTATCTCCTTAAGGAAGGCGACGTCATAACTCTTGGAGAAACCGAACTCCGCGTGATAGAGACACCGGGACATACAGCAGGAGGTATATGCTTCGCTACAGACAGGGAAGTCTTCACAGGCGATACTCTGTTCAGGCTGAGCGTCGGAAGGACAGACCTTCCGACCGGAGACTGGTTCACATTGCTGCACTCGATAAACGATAAGCTTTATACGCTTCCGGAGGACATGATCGTATATCCCGGCCATGGCGAATCTACCACGATAGGTTATGAAAAGAGGGCAAATCCGTTTGTATAGGTTCTATATCAACAAAGTGGATGATGATTATCATTTTATGGAGCTGGCGCGGGCGTTCCTGCCTGACGATGGCTTTGAGACCATCCCGTACAGCGGAAATCCGATAAAATATCTGCCTTCCAAAACCAGCTTCCTTGTGAATGAAAAAGGTTCGGATGACAGGGAAGAGATCAAGAGGGAATTCTATGGACTCCTCTCGGATCTCACAGGAATCAGACCTCCATGGGGAACACTGACGGGAGTAAGACCGCTCAAGCCGGCGCTGACGATATGCGGGGAAAGTTCCGTAGAAGAAATGGAACATGTCATGAAGGACAGATACCTCATGACAGACGAGAAAGCCTCTCTTATCGCAGATATTGCCGCTTACCAGCTGGCTCATGTCAAGGGTATCCCTTGGGAAAAAGCGTCGATGTACATAGGCATCCCGTTCTGCTCGACAAGATGCGCATATTGCAGCTTCGCCTCAAACGTGGCACCTGACGCAGAGCATGCTGTCTACCTTGAAGATCTGCTGAAGGAAACAGCTGACATGGGAAAAGCAGCGACAGAACACGGTACAATCCTTGAAAGCATATACATAGGCGGAGGCACTCCTACGACTCTCACAGCTTCTCAGCTCGACCGACTGATAAACGGAGTATCGGAAGCATTCGGGATAGATCCTGCGGCTCTCGAGTTCACCGTGGAAGCCGGGAGACCTGACACGATAACAAAAGAAAAACTCGATACGCTGAAGAGACTGGGCATATCGCGCATAAGCATAAATCCTCAATCAATGAAGGACAGGACATTGCAGCTGATAGGACGTGACCATACGGCAGACGATATCAGAAAAGGGTACAGGCTTGCCAAAGAGACAGGTTTCGATGTCATCAACGCGGATATCATAGCAGGACTTCCTGAAGAAGATGAGAATGACTTCACGGACACTCTTTCCGAGATCATAGATCTGGGAGCGGACAACATCACTATCCACACGCTTTCCGTGAAGAAGGGATCCAGACTAAAAGAGAATGATCCCGCATACTACAGAAAAAACGCGGCAACCGTTTCAGCCATGCTCGACATATCACGCGATATGCTGACAGAAGCGGGATTCAGGCCGTATTACATATACCGGCAGAAACACCAGATAGGCGCTCTTGAAAATGTCGGCTGGTGCAGGCCGGGAAAACACTCCATATACAATATCAGGATAATGGAGGACAGACAGACGATAATAGGACTCGGAGCCGGAGCCGTTGGAAAGGTTTACTATCCGGACGAAGACAGGCTCGAAAGAATCGCCAACGTGAGCAATTACAAAATATACAGCGAGAGATTCGACGATATGCTGGCCCGCAAGGACGAGTATTACAGATGATCTCAGGAAAGGACAGCGATAATGGCAATCAAGGCACCTAAAGGCACTAAAGACATGCTGCCTCAGGACGCGTATAAATGGCAGTTCATAGAAAAAGAATGGGCTGAGATCTGTATGGAATACGGATTCAAAGAGATCAGGACACCACTTTTTGAGTCGACCGATCTCTTCAACAGGGGCGTGGGAGACACGACTGACATCGTCCAGAAAGAGATGTATACCTTCGAGGACATGGGCGGCCGCAGCATCTCGCTCAAGCCTGAAGGCACAGCATCCGCAGTAAGAGCTTTCATAGAGAGCAATCTTTATGCTGAGACACAGCCTACAAAACTCTTCTACGATACTCCATGCTACAGATACGAGAAACCTCAGGCCGGTAGACTCAGAGAGTTCCACCAGTTCGGCATAGAGAACTTCGGAACGCATTCAATTATGGCTGATGCAGAGATCATCGCTCTGGGCAGCGACTTCCTCGATCGCATGGGCATCGAAGATATCGAACTTCACATCTCAAGCGTAGGCTGCAGAAAGTGCAGACCGGTCTACAGGAAAGCTCTCCAGGACTTCCTGAGACCAAAGTATGACTGCCTTTGCGAAACATGCAAATCCAGGTTTGAGAAAAACCCGATGAGGATACTCGACTGCAAATCTCCGGAAGATAAGGAAGCCGTAAAGGATGCCCCTAAGATGCTCGATTATCTTTGTGACGAATGCAGAAATGACTTTGAAGAGCTGAAGACTTATCTGGATGCGATGGGTATCAAATACACAGTGGATCCGTCGATCGTCAGAGGCCTTGACTATTACACCAAGACTGCGTTCGAGTTCATTACAACTAAGATAGGAGCTCAGGGCACGGTCTGTGGAGGCGGCAGATACGATCATCTCATAGAAGAGATCGGCGGTCCTGACATGCCTGGAGTCGGGTTCGGACTCGGCAAGGAAAGGCTTCTGCTGCTGATGGATGCCTGCGGATTCGACTTCGGAGAAGACAAGGGCCCTCAGATATTCCTCGCCTGGATAGGCGATGAGGCCAAGACTTATGCCGTAAAACTGCTTCACGAACTCAGAAACAAAGGCATAAGAGCGGAAATAGACACCAGAGAGCGCAATTTAAAAGGGCAGATGAAATATGCCAATAAGCTAGGCGCTCAGTACACAGCCGTTATAGGCGATGATGAAGTTGCCAGCGGCGAAATAACATTGAAAAACATGTCAACATCTGAACAGACAAAGGTTAGAAGGGAGGAACTGGCAGATGCTTTATAAAAGAACACATATGTGCGGCGAACTCAGGCTCTCCGACGAAGGTAAGAATGTCGTACTGAACGGATGGGTATCCAAGGCAAGAAGCCTCGGAAGCCTTGTATTCGTAGATATCAGAGACAAGACCGGAATTACACAAGTCACATTCAATGAAGATGTTCCTGCGGAAGTTCTTGAAAAAGCCAAGAGTCTCAGCCGTGAATACTGCATCGGCGTAAAGGGCGTAGTTAAGGAAAGAAGTTCAAAAAACTCCAACATCCCTACAGGAGATATTGAAGTATTTGCTGACGATCTTACTATTTATTCGACATCCGAGACTCCTCCTATCTACATAAAGGATGATGACAATGTAAACGATGAGCTGAGGCTCAAGTACAGATATCTCGATCTCAGAAAGCAGAAAATGCAGAGAAATCTGACTTTCAGACACAAGATCGTAAAGTGCACACGCGATTATTTCGATGAGCAGGGTTTCACCGAAGTCGAGACGCCTGTACTAATCAAGCCTACTCCGGAAGGCGCCAGAGACTATATCGTTCCTAGCAGAGTGCACAATGGATATTTCTACGCTCTTCCTCAGTCGCCTCAGATGTTCAAACAGCTTCTGATGGTCGGCGGCACAGACAGATATGTCCAGATCGCAAAATGCTTTAGAGATGAGGACTTAAGAGCTGACAGACAGCCTGAATTCACTCAGATTGACCTTGAGATGTCGTTTGCCGGAGTAGATGATGTAATCGAAGTTCAGGAAGGCTATCTGAAGAGAGTAATGAAGGAAGTCAAGGGCATCGATATCGAGACTCCATTCCCAAGACTGTCCTATGACGAGGCAATGGAGAGATACGGCTCTGACAAGCCTGATACCAGATTCGACATCGAACTTGTCAAGCTCAACGATCTTTTTGAAGGCTGCGGATTCGAACTGTTCACAAAGACACTCTCTGAAGGCGGAGATATCAGAGGTATCTGCGTGCCGGGCGGTGCTGAAGAATTCTCACGCAAGAAGATAGACAAGCTAGTCAGCGAAGTAAAGCATTACGGTGCAAAGGGCCTGATTACCATCAAGTATGAAGGTTCTGAGATCACTTCATCGATCAGCAAGTTCTTCAGTGAAGAAGAGATGAAGGCCATCATGGACAGATTCGGCGCAAAGAGCGGCGACATGGTATTCATCGTAAGCGACGCTCCAAAGGTAACATACGATTCACTCGGATTCTTAAGACGCAGGATAGCCGGCATGATGGGACTCCTCGATGACAACCAGTACAACTTCCTCTGGGTAGTGGATTTCCCGATGTTTGAGGAAGATGAAGAAGGTAATCTCAGTGCGATGCACCACCCATTCACTCAGCCAAAGCTCGATGAGCTGGACAAGCTTGATAACGATATACTCGGACTCAAGGCCAACGCATATGACATCGTTCTGAACGGCGTTGAGCTTGGCGGCGGCAGCGTAAGAATTCACGACAAGGATCTTCAGGCCCGCATGTTCAAGGTGCTCGGTCTTACAGAAGAAGAGTGCCAGGTGAAGTTCGGATTCCTGATAGAAGCCTTCAAATACGGTGCACCTCCTCATGCAGGACTCGCTTACGGACTCGACAGACTTGTAATGCTTCTTCTCGGAGAAAAGAGCATCAGAGAGGTCATCGCGTTCCCTAAGAATCAGGCTGCTGAATGCCCTGTATGCGAAGCTCCGGCACCAGCGGGCGAAGGCCAGCTCGAAGAGCTAGGCATAGAACTCATTAAGGAATAATGGAAAAACGACACTATGCCATATACGGCGGCAGTTTTGACCCCATACATATAGGACATGTCGCTCTTGCTGACAGCGCTGTTAAGGAATGCGGTATAGACAAACTGATCTTCATGCCTGCGCATATGTCTCCGTTCAAACAGGATCGCAAGACTACTGACGGCATGGACAGATGCGGCATGATAGAGAAGGTCCTGAAATATAACAAGGCATTCTGTCTGTCGAGATACGAGCTCAACAAAGGCGGTCCGTCATATACGATCGAGACTCTGAAGCACTGGAGCGGAATGCTCGACGGAAAGCTGAGCTTTGTTCTCGGATTCGATTCGGCAATGCAGGTCGACACCTGGTTTGAAGGACCTGAGATCCTCATAAACTACCACCTGATAACTGCGCTGCGTCCGGATACGGACACTGAAGCAGGCCTGAAGAAGATAGAATTCTTCCGAAAGGAGTACGGCGCGGAGATCACTGTGATGGACATGGAACCTGTGGATGCGTCATCGACTGAGATCAGAGACAATGTCAGAGAGGGCAGGTCCATCAGTGGACTGGTTCTGCCTGAAGTAGAGGAATACATAATTGAGCATCAACTGTACAGATAAAAAAGCTTTGGAAAGGTTCATGAAAGAGAACCTCAAGGAAAGCAGATACAGGCATTCGCTCGGTGTCGAGGACATGGCGGTCCGTCTTGCCGAAATATGGGGAGAGGATATCGAAAAAGCAAGATTCGCCGGCAGATATCACGATATAGCAAAAAATTTCGATCAGGACCGCATGGACAGCTGTGTGCAAAAGTACGGTCTCCCTGAAGAACTGATCGGGAACAATGCGCTGGCTCATTCAAAGGTGGCGGCAGCCATACTTGAGAATGAGTTTGGTGTAGATGACAAGGATGTTCTCAATGCTGTTAGGTATCACACCACGGGAAGAAGCGGAATGTCACTGCTTGAACAGCTGATTTTTGTGGCTGACGCCGTTGAGGAAAACAGAACTTACAATGACCTTAAATATTACCAGCAGCTGGCGCAAACTGACATAGACAGAGCGTGTTTTGAGATCCTTGAGTTCACGATATGGTATCTTGAAACAAAAGAAAGAGCTATACACAAAGACACTATAGAAGCAAGGGATTGGGTCTGGAAAAAGATAAAAGGAGATAATTAATGGAAAGCAAAGAAATCGCAACAATGATAGCTGAAATGCTGAGCAGCAAGAAGGCGAAAGATATCGTAATGATCGATATCGCTGAGAAATCCTCGTTCGCTGATTACTTCGTCATCGCTACGGGTACTTCCGACAGACAGCTCGGAGCTCTCGCAGATGAAACTGAAGATAAATTTGCAGAACTTGGCATAGAACCCAAGAGCAAAGACGGGCGTCCAGACACCGGATGGATATTGATTGACGGCGGAGATGTTATAGTAAACCTCTTCACAACAGATACCCGTGATAAATATACGCTCGAAAGGATCTGGAGCGACTGCGAATCCATACTGATAGACTGACCCGGGAGATACATTGAAATGAAAGACAGATACAATTTTTCGGAAATTGAAGCAAAGTGGCAGAAGATATGGGCCGAAGAAGGAGCCTTCAGGACTGATGAGGATGACACAAAGGAAAAATATTACGTCCTCGAAATGTTTCCTTATCCATCAGGAAAGCTCCACATGGGCCATGTAAGAAATTATTCCATAGGTGATGTTATAGCCAGATACAAGAAGATGGCGGGCTATAATGTCCTCCATCCTATGGGTTATGACTCATTCGGTCTGCCTGCTGAAAACGCTGCTATCCAGCACAATGCGGAGCCTGCAAAGTGGACATATGACAATATGGACGAGATGGACAGACAGCTGGCCAGCATGGGACTTTCGTATGACTGGGACCGCAGGGTCGCAACATGCACTCCTGAGTATTACAGATGGACACAGTGGATATTCATCCAGTTCTACAAGAAAGGTCTCGCATACAAGAAGGACAACCCGGTCAACTGGTGCCCGAGCTGTCAGACAGTGCTTGCCAATGAGCAGGTAGTTGAAGGAAGATGCGAAAGATGTAAAACAGAAGTCACTAAAAAGAATCTTTCACAGTGGTATCTCAAGATCACGGATTATGCTGACAGACTTCTCAGCAATCTGGATAAGCTTGAAGGCTGGCCTGACAAAGTCAAGACCATGCAGCGCAACTGGATAGGCAAGAGCTACGGCGCTAATATCAATTTCAGTATCAAGGATTCGGATAAGGTACTCGAAGTATTCACGACCAGGGCGGACACACTGTTCGGAGCAACTTACATGGTCATGTCACCGGAGCATCCTTTTGTAAACGAACTCGTCGCCGGAAGCCCGCAGGAGGCCGAAGTGCTGGAATACCAGGAGAAGGCCCGCAGAATGACGGATATCGAGAGAACTTCTACCAGCAATGAGAAGACAGGTGTCTTCACAGGAAGATATGCGATAAATCCTGTAAACGGTAAAGAAATCCCGATCTATATCTCCGATTATGTACTCATGGGTTACGGTACGGGAGCCATCATGGCAGTACCTGCTCATGATCAGAGAGACTTTGATTTCGCTAAAAAGTTTGGCCTGGATATCATCCCGGTAGTAGATCCTGAGGATCCTTCGATCGATCTTTACGATCTCAAGGAAGCCTTCGTAGCTGAAGGGAAGATGATCAATTCCGGCAAATTCGACGGAATGAACAATAAAGAAGCCATCCCGGCAATGATCGAATGGCTGAACGAACAGGGGATAGGCGACAAGACGGTCAACTTCAGACTCAGAGACTGGCTCATTTCAAGGCAAAGATACTGGGGCGCTCCGATCCCTATGATATGGTGCAACGAGTGCGGATGGGTCCCTGAAAAAGAAGAGAATCTGCCTGTTCTTCTGCCGACAGACGTAGAATTTACTGGAAAAGGGGAATCACCTATAACAACCAGCAAATCGTTCGTCGATACAAAATGTCCGTGTTGCGGAAGACCTGCCAGAAGAGAAGTCGACACCATGGATACATTCGTTGATTCTTCCTGGTACTTCCTCAGATACTGTGATCCGCATAATGATAAGGCTCCGTTCGACAGAGCCAAGGCGGATTACTGGATGGATGTAGATCAGTATATAGGCGGAGTAGAGCACGCTATACTGCACCTGATGTACGCGAGATTCTTCCAGATGTTCCTGCATGATATAGGACTGAGCAAAGAAGAAGAACCTTTCAAGAACCTGCTGACACAGGGAATGGTAATCAAAGACGGTGCAAAAATGAGCAAATCGCTCGGAAACGTAGTAAGTCCGGCCGAGATCCAGGCTAGGTACGGCTCAGATACGGCAAGGCTGTTCATATTGTTTGCCGCGCCGCCTGAAAAGGAACTCGACTGGTCCGACGAGGGTGTGGAAGGAAGCTACAGATTCCTCAACCGTGTCTACAGACTGGTATATGAGTACATCAATGACATAAGAGGTGACAGAGAAGTCCCTGAGGGATTCACTGCGAATAATGCAGCTGACAAATCGCTCAACTACATGCTCAATTCAGCTATCAGGAAAGTAACTGAGGATGCGGGCGGAAGATTCAACTTCAATACAGCCATTGCGTCCATCATGGAACTTGTAAATGAGATGTATAAATACAAAAACGGCGACATCAATCTGCCGCTGTTCAATAAAGCGATCGAGACTCTGCTGACACTGCTCGATCCGTTCTCGCCGCATATCGCGGAAGAGCTCTGGAGTCAGCTTGGCCACGAAGACAGACTTTACAACAGAGCGTGGCCTGTCTGCGATGAATCTGCTCTCGTCAAGGACGAGGTGCAGGTCATACTGCAGATCAACGGCAAATTAAAAGATAAACTTATGCTGCCTAATAATTCAGAAAAGGAGGTAGTTGAAGAAGCTGCGAGATCTTCTGAGAGATTCAAAGAAGCAACAGACGGACACGAAGTCATCAAGGTCATATACGTACCAAACAAGATAATCAACTTCGTTGTTAAATAACAGCTTCGTCATTATGGCAACTTATAAAGACAAAGGTAAAAGAAGGGCAAAAGCCCCTGCAAAAGCAATAAAAAAGAATAAAGAAAAAGTCAGGCCGCCTTTCAGGATCATCCCTCTGGGAGGAATGAAGGAGATAGGCAAAAACTGCACCCTTATTGAGTGCAATGACGAGATACTTATCATTGACTGCGGTCTGGCATTTCCTGAATACGAGATGTTCGGAGTCGATATAGTGATACCGGATTTCACGTACATCAAGGAGAATATCGAGAAGGTAAAAGGACTTATCGTAACTCACGGACATGAGGACCACATAGGCGCGATCCCGTATCTGCTGCAGGAAGTAACAGTCCCTGTCTATGCTTCGCCACTGGCGATGGGACTGATAGAGCACAAGCTCGAGGAGAATTATCTTACATGCGAGCAGCATGTGATCAAGGCAGGAGACAGATTAAAGATCGGAGGCTTCACTGTTGAAGCAATACAGACAAATCACAGTATAGCCGATTCTCTGGCGTATTCGATCAAGTTTGCCGGAGGACACGTGTTCCATACCGGAGACTTCAAGATCGACTACTCTCCGCTCGACGGCAATGTCATAGACCTTAACAGGTTCTCTCAGCTCGGCGATCAGGGAGTAGACGTACTGCTCTGCGACAGCACAAACGTACTCAGAAACGGATATACGCCTTCAGAAGCAGTCGTAAGAAGCTCCATTGATGAAATCTTCGATAATACTGAAAGGCGTATCATAATAGCGACATTCGCCTCAAATGTTCACAGGATCAAATACTTCATCGAAGCTTCCATAAAACATAACAGGCGTATCGCCGTTTCCGGAAGGTCAATGGAGAACCTTATGGCTCTTTCAAGGAAACTCGGATATCTGGATGACATCCCTGAGTCAGTATTTGTCGATGTAAACGAAACAAAGAATATTGCCGACAACAAGATCACGATCATCACTACAGGAAGCCAGGGTGAACCTATGAGCGCTCTGACAAGAATGGCCTATGACAACCACAAGTCGGTCAAACTCAAGAAGAACGACGTAGTTGTGTTCTCATCATCGCCTATCCCGGGCAATGAGAAGGTTATTTCGCAGGTGGTCAACAGGCTTTATGAGAAAGAAGTTTCTGTAGTACTAGCGTCCGCCATGGACGTACATGTATCGGGACATGCTTCTTCCGAAGAACTGAAGCTGATACACACTCTTGTCAGACCTAAATACTTTGTGCCTGCGCACGGAGAATTCAGACATCTGGCAGAGCACGCAAAGCTTGCGCATTCTCTGGGACAGCCTAACGAGCATATCTTCATCCTGGCAAACGGTGATTCTCTGTTGGTAAATAAAGGCGGACCGCGTCTCGAAAAGGGATATACTTCAGGCGAAGATGTAATGGTGGACGGATACGGAGTAGGAGATGTCGGAAGCAAGGTCCTTAGCGATAGGAAGAAACTTTCACAGTCCGGGCTGATCACCATATCCGTAGCACTCGACCGCGCTACCGGATCGCTGATGGCCGAACCTACATTCAACACAAGAGGATTCATATTCGTAGAAGAACACATGGATCTGATAAACGAGGCGATAAACGTCGTCTACAATACGATAGGAAAGAGCACATCGGCGGGAGCCCTTGATGAGGCATCACTCACCAGAGCCATCAAGTCGGATATGAAGACTTTCATATACAAAACGACCAAGAAGAGCCCGATGATAATCCCGGTAATACTTTACGTATAGAGGAGGAGACAGCATATGAATGTTTATGATGAAGCTCATAATCTGGCAAAAGCCATAAAAGAGTCAAATGAATTCAAGGAATTCGACAGGATCAGAAAGGAAGTCGACGCTGATAAGGAAACTTCGGACATGCTAAAGGAGCTTACAGAACTTCAGGTACAGCTCCAGACATCCCAGATGGTAGGGCAGCAGCCTGACAAGGATGTGTTTGCACGTTTCCAGAATCTTAATACTATGGCGATGACAAAGCCTCTCGCGATGCAGTATATGCAGGCGCAGTACGCGCTGGCCACGATGATGAACGATGTTTTCGGTATCGTCGGTGAAGCCATCAAATAATCAAACAGCTATTAATTAATCACTAACTATAAAAGGAGAACACTAATGATCTACGCAAGTGACTTCAGAAAAGGTATTACTTTCGAAATGAACGGGGAGCCTCATGTTGTTCTGGATTTCCAGCACGTTAAGCCGGGAAAGGGCGCTGCTTTTGTTAGAACAAAGTACAGAAACATCCTTACAGGCGCTACACGCGAGGAAGCTTTCAACCCTAATGACAAGTTCCCTAAGGCTCATATCGAGACCAAGCAGATGCAGTATCTCTACAATGACGGAGAGCTCTACTACTTTATGGATACTGAGACCTACGATCAGGTGCCGCTTACATTCGAGCTGGTAGAGGATGCCATCAAGTACATCCGCGAGAACGACATGGCTACTGTCAAGTTCTACAAGGACAATGCATTCACCGTTGAAGCGCCTAACTTCGTGGACCTCGAGGTCATAGAGACCGAGCCTGGCGTAAAGGGCGATACCGCTACGAACGTCACCAAGGCTGCTACAGTCGAGACAGGCGCTGTCATTCAGGTGCCTATCTTCATCAACGAAGGCGAGAAGATCCAGATCGACACAAGATCGGGCGAGTATCTCGGAAGATCAAAGTAGGAGACTGGATTGGCCGGAAATATTAAAAGGTCTGAGACCGGATCCGGCAGCGGCATCGAAAAGAACAGGAAGCGTTTCCACAGATCGCTGCGAATCGTAGTTACGCTCATAGTTCTTGCTGCGCTCGCGCTTTGGGGCGTATATATGATGTCGAAGCCTTATGACAGAACGCGTACAACATACGCGGATTTTGTCGTTGAAGAAGATGACGGTACATCAGCAGTTGCAGGTAAACTGGAAGAAGAGGGGATAATAAAAAGCGCCTCAGGATTTGAGACCCTGTCAAAGATCACATTTGCAGGGAAATTCAAGCCGGGAATATATTATCTTTCTCCATCCATGAATTCCCTTCAGATATTGAGAACACTACAGAGCGGACTTTCCACGTCAAAAGGGTTTACGGTACCTGCGGGATATACCGTTCTGCAGCTTGCTTCCGCGCTCGGGCGTGACGGACTTGCAGATGAGCAGCTGTTTCTGCAGGCTGCCGGATCTCCGGAAATCGGATCTCTTGAGATCCTCGGAGAAAACCCTGAAGGACTCGCCGGGACCGACCTTATAGAAGGATTCCTTCTGCCTGGCGACTATGTACTTAGCGCCGAGGCAGATGAAAGTATGATGATAGTCATGATGCTTGACGCTTTCGCAAATTTCTATAACGATGATTACAAAGCCAGGGCTGATGAGCTTGGAATAACCACGAGGCAGCTTCTTGTAATCGCTTCCATGATCGAGAACGAGACATCCATAGACAAGGAGAGGGCGGCGATATCCGGTGTGATACACAACCGCATCAATCTTGAACTTACTCCTGTAAGCGAGCTTCCTGTCAAGCCGCTGTGTTTCCCGAGCAAGGAATCTATCGTAGCCGCGCTGTATCCGGAAGATAACGAGTTTACATACTACGCGCTCAATGTCAGCAGAGACGGAACGCACAGATTCACGTCAGATGAAAACGAATACAATGCCTGGATCGAAGAACTCAACCACGAAGAACCTTCAGAGGAACAGCCATGAATGTTAGAGATGTCCCTCTGAAGGAATTCGTCGACAGCCACTACAAGGCTCTTGATGAAGATCTTGCTGAGTTACGGCTTTCCAATGAAAACGAAAGCGTTCCTTTGATACTAACCGAGACCGAAGGAATACTTAACCTTCTTATCGGTCTTACCGGACCAAAGCGCATACTCGAGCTCGGAACAGCCCACGGATACTCCGCTCTGTTCTTTGCAAAGAAACTGCCGGAAGCGCGTATCACCACCATCGAAAGAAACCCGGCAATGATAGTTTATGCCGAGGATGAATTCGCAAAACGGAAAGAAAGCGAAAGGATAGACCTCCGAACCGGTGACGCGGGGGAGATTCTTGACGGTCTCGTTGAAGAGCTGAAAGACGCGGACGAATCTGAAAAATTCGATTTTGTGTTCATCGATGCCGCAAAGAGCCACTACAGGGAATTTCTCGAGCAGGCGGAAAAGATCTGCACAAGGAACGCCCTGGTCGTATGTGACAACATACTGCTAAAGGGATGGATAGTACATGCGGAAGGTCCCGAAGCAAAGCGCCATAGGACCAATATCAAATATATGAAGCAGTTTCTTGATTATCTCAGCGAAAGGGACGATCTCGAAGCAACCATTCTTACCGGAGGAGACGGTCTGGTCGTAATACGTTTCAGGAATGATCAATAATTCACCTAAGATAGAACTGCTTGCGCCTGCGGGCGATATGGAAAAACTTAAGACCGCGGTAAGGTTCGGGGCCGATGCCGTCTATTTTGGCGGCGAACTGTTCAGCCTCAGAGCCGGAGCGGGAAATTTTTCGGTGCCTGAAATTGCAGAAGCCATGGAATGGTTGCATGCAAATGGCACCAAGGGATATATGACCATCAATATATACCCTCACAACGGCGATATTTCGCCTCTGAGAGATTATATCGGAAAGATCAAAGATATTCCCGTCGACGCATTTCTTGTATCTGATCCGGGCGTTATGAGCCTTATAAAAGAACAGATACCGGATGCAGAGATACATCTGTCCACACAAGCCAATACCACGAATTATCTGACGGCAAAGTTCTGGGCGCAGCAGGGTGTCAAAAGGGTAGTATGCGCCCGTGAGATGAGCATCGAAGAGATAACTGTCATGAGACGCGAGCTGCCTGCGGATATAGAGATCGAAGCTTTTGTACACGGAGCCATGTGTATTTCATATTCAGGCAGATGTCTTCTCAGCAACTTCATGGCAGGAAGAGACGCGAATAAAGGCGCCTGCACACATCCATGCAGATGGAAATATGCTCTCGTGGAAGAACAGAGACCCGGAGAATATTATCCGATAGAAGAGGACAGCCGCGGAAGCTACATACTCAATTCCCGCGACCTCTGCATGATAGACAGGATCCCGGATCTGGTCGATGCAGGCGTATATTCCTTCAAGATAGAAGGGCGCATGAAGTCGATGTATTATGTGGCTACCGTCGTATCCGCTTACAGAGCGGCAATGGACGCTTATCTGGCTGATCCTGAGAAATACGTCTATGACACAAAGTATTTTGACGAGCTTTGCAAGGCAAGCCACCGCGAGTTCACTCACGGTTTCTATTACAATAAACCTACTGACAAGGATCAGAACTATCTTACAAGCGAATACACGAGAGATTATTCATTCGTCGGCCTTGTCAGAGATACAGATGAAACTACTGGTCTCACTACAGTAGAGCAGCGAAACAAGTTCTCTGTAGGAGATACCGTAGAAATATTTGGACCTCACACTCCGTTCTGGGAAGAGACGGTTACTGAGATGTACAACGAGGAAGGGGAGCCGGTACAGAACGCTCCACATCCGCAGCAGATATTGAAGATACGCTTTAACAGAGTCCCGCCGGAAGGATTCATAATGCGTAAGAAGAAATAGCACCAAATCACAGGAGTCAGCAAAATGGACGATCCCTCTATATTAATCAGTATTATCATTGTCATCATTATGGTGGTCAACGCGCTTGTTGTCGCATGCAAAAGGGCGCTGGACTATGTTGATCGTAATGTCATCAAGGAAAGGATAGAAGATGAGCCTGAAAGCAAAAAACTGCAGGCTGTTTCGTTCTTCCTGTCCAAGCCTTCGAGATATCACTACGCGAACCACGCGGCAAGTTTTCTCAACATCGTCGTATGCTTCATTCTTTTCAATACCATGTTGATCAAGCTCGACAGATTCAATTTGCCGCTAATCATCCTTTATAACGCATTGTTCTATGCCTTTTATACAGCGCTTTCGGATATCCTTCCAAAGAAACTCGCCGCGCAATCGAGCGAGAAAGCAAGCGTAGGTCTCATAGGATTCCAGAAGTTCATTTATTACATCACACTTCCGTTCGTATGGTTCTGCAGAGGCATTGCCAATGTGATACTCAGGATCATGGGCAAGGATACAAATGTCGATGATTCATACTTCAGTGAAGACAAGGTAATGTCCATGCTTGACAGAGGCCAGGAATCCGGAGAGATCAAGGAGGAAGGCCGTAAGATGATCGACTCGATATTCGAGTTTGATGACCTTCTCGCATATGAGATCATGACTCCGCGTACTGATGTGTTCATGATCGACATTGAAGACGACAGGAGCGAGTATTTTGAAGAACTTATGGAACTTACACACTCAAGGATCCCTGTATATAAAGGCGATCCGGACAATGTAGTAGGCATCCTGCATATAAAAGACTATCTTTTCAATGCCACAAAGAAAGGCTTTGACAACGTAGACATTAAAAAGCTTCTCAGACCGGCATATTTTGTGCCTGAGACAAAGAATATCGACGCTCTGTTCAGAGAACTTCAGAAAGAAAAGCAGCATCTTGCGATCCTGATCGACGAGTACGGCGGAGTAAGCGGGATCGTATCCGTGGAAGACATAATCGAACAGATCGTGGGCGATATCGATGATGAATTCGATGAAGAAGACCGTATAATCGAAAAAGTTAACGATACAACTTTTATCGTAGATGGAAATGTTTACCTTGACGATCTGGAAGACGAGACGGATATCGAGCTCGAATCCGAATCAAGTGAAACAGTAGGTGGCTTCCTGATCGATCTGATGGGCGAGATCCCAAGACAAAACGTCAAATACGCGCCGGTAGATTATGAGGATTACCGCTTCACGATAATGTCTGTAAAAGACCGCAGAATAGAAAAAATGAAGATAGAGGTAGTCGAAAGGGAGGAAGACGGCAATGAGTGATGATCTTAACATTATCGACCTCATAGAAAGAGATATAATGTCGTTTGATTCTGTCAGCCGTTTCCCTGATTTCGGCATAGCCGACAATATACAGAGAGCAATAGGCCGGGGTATCCAGAACCCCAGCATAAAAGTCAGTGAAGATGACGACAGCATGACCATAAACTGCAATATTATAGTTTATTTTGGCGTCAACATCCCTCAGCTTTGCTACGACATACAGACAAAGGTCAAAAAAGACATAGAAGCAACAACAGGCATAGACGTAAAAGCCGTAAATATCAAGGTCGACGGTATCGACAAAAGGGAGAAGAATTGAAAAGAGAAGACATAAGAGAAAAGACTATGCAGATCGTATATCAGATGGATATAACCGGTGATTTCGATGTTGCGGATCTCAGCATCGTAGATGAGAATGTCAAGGCAGCAGGCAAGAAACAGGCAGCTGAGACTCTTGCCGCGGTGCAGGATCATCATGAAGAAATAGATAATATCATTTCTGAAAATCTCGACAACTGGACTCTTGAAAGGATAGCTAAAACAGATCTCGCTATACTCAGGACCGCAGTCGCCGAGATGCTTTATGTAGAAAGTATTCCTGTCAGAGTTTCTATCAATGAAGCTGTCGATCTTGCAAAGAAATACGGTGATGAAAGATCTTACGCATTTATAAACTCTGTTTTGGGCAAAGTATCACGCAGCCTCAATGACAGCGCGAAGGAATAATGAGTTCTTTATATCTTGGCATTGATACATCGAATTACAGGACTTCTGTAGCTGCTGTAAATGATGGAGGCAAGCCGGTCTTTCATAAAGCTGTCCTTCTGGATGTTGATCAGGGAGAAAGAGGGCTGAGACAATCCGATGCATTTTTCAGACACAGCAACCGGCTTCCGGAGTATTTACGGGAGCTTTTATCACATATAGATATTGCATCTGTCGCAGCTGTCGGTGTTTCCGAAAGGCCGAGAAGAGTAGAAGGCTCGTATATGCCTTGCTTCATGGCAGGCGTTAACGCAGCCGGGATCTTAGGGTCAACGCTTGGCGTCCCTGTATACGGTTATTCTCATCAGGAAGGCCATGCTGCATCGATACTTGAAAGCGATGGAGCTCTTCCGCCTGAAAGATCTTTGTTATTCCATCTTAGCGGCGGAACGACAGAGGCTCTTCTTTGCAGCCCTGATGACAACGGTTACTGCATGGAAATAGCCGGCGGTACTCTTGATATTTCAATAGGACAGCTGCTGGACAGATACGGAGTAGCCATGGGAATGCCTTTCCCGTCAGGTCAGTATCTTGATGACATAGCATACAGTGTTCTTGAAAATACCGGATTTGACCAGGAAACAGCCGCCGAGACCGGAGTTATGCCGAAGATCAGAATAAAAGACGGATATTTCAATCTGTCCGGTGCTGAAACAAGACTCATGAAGTATGCCGGTTCACACAGCAATGATAAAGAAGCTGCGCAGGTAGCTGCCGAACTGTTCGTTTCCATAGCAAAGCTTTTGACAGATGAGGCAGCATATCTCAGCGATAAATACGGTATCAAAGACATATATATGGCGGGCGGAGCGGCGTCCAGCAGAACTGTACGCAAACTGCTGTCAGCCGTTAAAGGAATGGATATAAAGTTTGGCGATGCGGCACTGTCCGGCGATAACGCTGTCGGCACAGCGCTTCTCGCAAAGAGGGTACATGAAACCGGTAACAGTAACTCAGGTAAATGAATACATAGCCAAGAAGCTGCGCGACGATCTGAATCTGCACGGTCTTGTTGTTGAGGGCGAGATATCAGGTCTGAATAAAAGCGGCCAGCATTATTACCTTACCCTGAAGGACGCCAACAGCCAGATACGCGCCGCCATCTGGGGACAGAACGCAGCAAAGATCGACATGTCGATTGTTGAGAACGGTAAGAAGATTGTCGCGGTATGTGATATCAGTCCTTATTCGAAGAACGGAACATACTCCCTCAGCATCAGACACATCGAGGCTGCAGGTGAAGGCGATCTTGCCGCGGAGTTCAACCGCATCAAGGAAAAACTTGAAAAAGAGGGACTCTTTGACAAGAAGTACAAAAAGCCCATACCTGTATTTCCTTATTGCGTAGGTGTAGTTACATCTGCTACAGGAGCCGCAATAGAGGACATCCGCAAGATCATCACAGCCAAGAACGACCTTACCGACATAATCATTTTCCCTACGGCAGTTCAGGGAGTGGGTGCCGTAAGAAGTATCTGCGAAAACATAAAGCTTGCAAACAGGCTGAATGAAAGCGGAACACACATAGATACGCTGATTGTCGGCAGAGGAGGCGGATCGCCGGAAGATCTGGCGGCATTCAACGATGAGGAAGTTGCCCGCGCGATATTTGCCTCAGAAATACCTGTCATAAGCGCCGTTGGACATGAGATAGACTTTTCGATAAGCGATTTCGTAGCGGATCTCAGGGCCGAGACCCCTACGGCAGCCGCGGATACGGCTGTGATGGACACCTTTAAGCTCAGAGAAGATATCGCTAACAGCAGAAGGATGCTCATCACATCAGCAGAGCAGAAGATTTCTTCAGAAAGAAGGGTACTTGACAGCGGAGCGGCTCTTCTTGGAGCCAATATCAGGGCAAAATTATCAGAAGCCAGAAGTTCTTTAGATAAGGCAGTCATACTGCTCAGAGAGAGTGATCCCCGCAATATATTCTCAAAGGGCTATGCCGCGGTAACAAAAGACGGTGCGGTAATACCGGGGATCGCTGATATAGCAAAAGGCGAGGAATACACGATAATCATGACGGACGGCAGTTTCACTGCCAGAGTCACGGAAGTCGATCCGGAATAAAGGAAAGGGCAAACCATGTCAGAAAAAACATTCACCGAATCCATGCAGAATCTGCAGAACGCAGCTTCCGAGATCGGAAAACAGGCGACAACACTTGAAGATTCGCTCAGGCTTTTTGAAGAAGGCATGAAAGAGGCCGAATACTGCAAGGATATACTCGACAGGGCCGAGCAAAAGATACTTCTTTATGAGAACGGAGAACTCAAAGATGCGCAGCTTTGACGAATATAAAGACATTATCAATACGCATCTTACGGATCTTATAGCTGACGCGGATCCGGAGGCTTCCGTGCTTGCAGATGCGATGAGGTACAGTCTCGAAGTAGGCGGAAAAAGACTTAGGCCTGTGCTGCTGCTCGCTTCATGTGAATTCGCAGGCGGAGATATCAAAGAGGCTCTTCCGTACGCTCTTTCCGTGGAATATATACACACATATTCACTCATACATGATGATCTGCCGGCTATGGATAACGATGATATGAGGCGCGGCAAGCCTACCAACCACAAGGTCTACGGTGAAGCGATGGCGATACTGGCCGGAGACGGGCTCCTGTCTACAGCGGCCGAAACCGTTACTTCCGAGCCGCTTAAGTACTCTGATGATCCGTTTAAAATGAAAAACCATATCAGTGCTGCGCACGAGATACTTTCAAGAGCCGGTGCTGGCGGCATGATAGCCGGACAGACAGCTGACATACTTGGGGAATCCCTTGAACCGACTCCTGAGCTTATCCATTTCATTGAGCTCCATAAAACTGCGGACCTTATTACAGCTCCTGTGCGCGCCGGGCTGATGCTCGCAGGCGCTGATGATGAATTGCTTGATGTGTTTACTGTCTACGCCGGAAATACAGGAGTCGCGTTCCAGATACTGGATGACATCCTGGATATAGAAGGTGACCAGGCTCTGATGGGTAAGACCTTAGGCAAAGATGCCGAGCAGGGGAAATGCAATTATGCTTATGTCCACGGTCTTGATGCAGCTAAGGATGAACTCCACAGGCTCACTACTGAAGCAAAAGCCGCTTTGTCTGCGTACGGCCGTGAAGCAGAGTTCTTCAGAGAACTGGCGGACTCGCTTGAAGCAAGGAACAACTGATGAAAGAACGTCTTGATGTTTTGCTCGTTAATAACGGACTTGCGGAATCACGTGAAAAGGCCAAGCGGACCATCATGGCAGGTCTTGTGACCGTTGACGGCAGGCTTGAGGACAAACCGGGATCACGCTTCGATATTGATTCCGATGTGCAGGTAAAGGGTCAGGAATGTCCTTACGTGAGCAGGGGAGGTCTCAAACTCGAGAAAGCAATCGAAGAGTGGGGAGTAACCTGCGATGACGCTGTCTGCGTTGACATGGGAGCCTCTACCGGCGGATTCACAGACTGCATGCTGCAGCACGGAGCGCGCAAGGTCTATGCCATAGATGTCGGATACGGTCAGCTGGACTATAAGCTCCGTACAGACGACAGGGTAGTTAACATGGAGAAGACCAACATACGTTACCTGGATACATCTCTTATCGAGGAACCTGTTGATCTTATTTCCATTGATGTAAGCTTCATATCGGTAAGGCATATGTTTCCTGTAGCCGCAAGCATCCTGTCAGAAACCGGAAAGATCCTGTGCCTAGTAAAACCGCAGTTTGAAGCAGGCAGAGAGCAGGTAGGAAAGGGCGGCATTGTCAGAGAGCCTGAGATACACAAAGAGGTGATAGTGAACGTCATCGGATATGCTTCCGATAACAGCCTTTACCCTGAGGCACTTTCGTACTCACCAATAAAAGGTACAAAGGGAAACATAGAATATTTGCTTTTACTTTCACATAAAAAGTGCGATAATAAACTTGATATGAGCGGAGTTATAAACGAGGCTCATTCAGGTCTGAATATATAACAATCAACACTTTTTATCACCCGCAAGTTATTATCATTAATCTAACGTAAGGAGATCGAAATGGAAGTATCAAAAAGATGTGCAGGAATGCAGTTCTCGCCAATCAGAAGATTCAACGTATTTGCTTTTGAGGCCGAAAGAGAACACGGCAAAAAGGTCTATCGTCTCAACATTGGCCAGCCTGATATCGAGACTCCTGACTGCTTCATGGAAGCCATCAGAAAGTTCGACAAGAAGGTCATCGCATATGCTGAGTCTCAGGGAATCGATGAACTGCGTGACGCTATGATCGAGTACATGGATAGAGACTTCGGAATGAAGTATCAGAGAGATGACATCCTCATCACAAACGGTGGTTCCGAGGCTCTCATCCTCGCATTCACAGCTCTCCTCAACCCTGGCGATGAAGCTCTTATCGCTGAGCCGTTCTACACCAACTACAACACATTCTGCAACGAGGTTTCCGGCGTGCTCGTACCGCTGACAACTACAGCAGAAGACGGCTATGCCTGGGCAAAGAGAGACCTCATCGAAGCTGCTATCACTCCTAAGACAAAAGCGATCTGCTGCCTCTCGCCTGGCAACCCTACAGGAAGAGTTCTCACAATGGAAGACATGAGACTCATTGGCGACATCGCTAAGGAGCACGACCTCTGGATCATCTCCGACGAGGTATACAGAGAATTCGTATATGACGGCGCTGAGGCTCACTCATTCGGGCAGCTCGAAGACATCGCTGACAGAGTAGTACTGATCGACTCCGTATCCAAGAGATGGTCCGCATGCGGAGCACGTATCGGAGCTGCTATCTCGAAGAACAAAGATTTCATGAGCGCACTCCTGAAGCTCGCCCAGGGCAGACTCTGCGTACCTACACTCGAGCAGGTAGGCGCAGCGGCTCTCTACAGAATGGACAAGAGCTACTATGACGAAGCAAAAGCTGAGTATGAGGCAAGAAGAGACGCTGCTTATGACGAGATCTCGAAGATCCCTGGCGTAGTTTGCCAGAAGCCTGGCGGCGCATTCTACATGATGTGCAAGCTGCCTGTAGACAACATCGAGGATTTCCTGATGTTCATGCTCAAGGAATTCGACGTAGACGGCGAAACAGCAATGTTCGCTCCGGCTCCGGGATTCTATGCTACAAAGGGACTCGGCGGCAATGAGATGCGTATCGCATACGTTCTGACACCGGATAAGATGAGAAGAGCATGCGAACTCATCAAGCTCGGAGTAGCAGCTTACAACAACAGATAAGCTGACACACATTTAATTAATGATTTAACTGGTGGAGGGGGAATCATCAGATTCCCCCTTTACTGATTATTACGGTTTTAAAACGAAAAATGGCTGAAGCAAAACTTTCCCCAATGATGCAGCAATACATGGCGATCAAGGATGACTACAAGGATGCCATCCTGATGTACCGTCTCGGAGACTTCTACGAGATGTTTTTTGATGATGCCATGCTTGCTTCGGCCGAGCTTGAGCTCACTCTCACCGGACGCAATTGCGGACTTGAAGAACGGGCACCTATGTGCGGCGTTCCTTATCATTCTGTAGATCAGTACATTGTCAGACTGGTTAATAACGGTCATAAGGTCGCCATCTGCGAGCAGGTTGAAGATCCAGCCGAAGCAAAGGGGATAGTAAAGCGCGAGATCACAAAGATATATACTCCGGGGACTCTCGACATCACCGACAGCGGAAGGGGAGAAAACAACGTATATATCGCTTCAGCATGCGTATCGGATACCATGACTGCTGTCGCGCTGGCGGATATAACCACGGGCGAACTTTCGGCATACGAATATGAGACTGAATATGAAAATGGAAAAATCTCGTTTATTCGCCTTCTGAACGATCTTTCCGTACTTGATGTAAAAGAACTCGTCATTAGCGATGATCTCAGCTCAGAGCTTGAAATATCGCTTTCTGAGGCCATGCCTTCGCTTTATCTCGATGCTGTCGATCCTTCATATTACAGATATCAGGCGGCAAGAGACGTTCTCATGGATCAGTTCAGCGTGTCTTCATTGATACCTTTGGACATGGAAGGCCGTGAGGAGATGGCATCCGCTGCTGGTTCTCTTCTGATGTATCTGAGAGAGACTCAGAAAGGCGATCTTGATCAGTTCAGGAACATCACCATAAAGCAGCATGACGGAGTAATGCATCTTGACAGATCGACTCTTCGCAATCTTGAGCTGCTCGAGACCATATACGACGGAGACATAAGAGGTTCACTGCTTGGAGTTATAGGCAAGACCAGGACTGCAATGGGAGGAAGGCTGCTGAGGTCATGGCTCAGAGAACCGCTGACTGATGTAAATGAGATCAATCTAAGGCTGGATGCAGTCGATGAACTAAAGCGCGAAACTATAGCTGCAAATAGTATCTCCAACAGTCTAAAGCATGTATATGACTTTCAGAGACTGACCGCGAGAGTAGCGACAGGGAGGGCGGATGCCAGGGATCTTATCGCTCTTAAGAAAACAGTCGCCCAGCTGCCGGACATAAAATATGAGCTCTCAGGACTTAACGCTCATTTGCTCAGATCGATAGATTCGTCAATAGCAGATTTTGACTATTTATACACTCTAATAGAGCGTTCCATATGTGAAGAGCCCCCTATGACAATCACAGAGGGCGGCATCATCAAACCGGGATACTCCAAAGAACTTGACAGGCTCAAGGAGTCCATATCAGGAGCCAAGCAATGGATAGCCGGTCTTGAAGAGACAGAAAAGGAGAGGACCGGCATCAAGACACTGAGGGTCGGATACAACAAGGTCTTCGGATATTACATAGATGTCAGCAAGGGCATGATAGACAAAGTGCCTGATGATTACATCCGCAAGCAGACCCTCGTTAATAACGAAAGATACATAACTCCTGAGCTCAAGGAGAAAGAAGACCTGGTTCTCACAGCCGAGGCCAGAATCAATAAACTTGAATACGAAGAATTCAGAAAGATTAGGGCAGCAATAGAGCCGTACATAGCTAGTCTTCAGGCGGCTTCCGCTGCAATTGCCGCTCTGGATGTCCTGATATCCTTTGCCAGAGTCGCGGCTTCCAACGCTTATGTGAAGCCTGTCGTCAACGGCGGAGATATCATAAATATCAAGGCGGGCAGGCATCCGGCGGTAGAACAGCTGCTGGGCGCGGGCATGTTCGTATCCAACGATACGTATATCGACATGGACAGGCACAGCATGCTTGTCATTACCGGTCCTAACATGTCCGGTAAATCTACATACATGAGACAGACCGCCGTCATAGTCCTGATGGCTCAGATAGGATGCTTCGTTCCGGCGTCTTCGGCGGAGATCGGCGTAGTTGACCGCATCTTTACAAGGATCGGCGCGTCCGACAATCTGGCATACGGACAGTCGACGTTCTACATAGAGATGAGCGAACTCGCGGGCATTCTCAGGAACGCGACGCCTAAGAGCCTCATAATCCTCGACGAGATAGGCAGGGGGACCAGCACCTTCGACGGACTGTCGATCGCCTGGGCCACGGCTCAGTATCTCGCGGAGCCAGATCACAGGGTCCGCACCATGTTCGCGACTCACTATCACGAACTCACTGAACTTGAGAACGAGCAGGAGGGCATACACAATCTCTCGGTCGCTGCCGCCGAAGACGGCAATGATGTCGTGTTCCTGCACAATATAATCGAAGGTCCCGCGAGCAAGAGCTACGGCATACACGTGGCCAGGATAGCTGGCATCCCGGAAGTGATAAGAAGCGAAGCCCGCAAGAAACTTAAGGAACTGGAGAGCAGCGAACTCACCGGCCGGAAGACGGAGCCTGATCAGGAGCAGATGTCGTTCCTGTCTGATGAACTCGCTGATGAAGGCGTCAGGGCTGACGCGGAAAGATTCAGAGAACTCGCTTCCGGACTGAAGGAAATAGATATAAACAGGATGACGCCTGTAGCGGCGCTGATGAAGCTGCAGGAGATCATCGATGATGTGAACGGTCAGATATGATAAAGGTACTTGACAGTTTTGTCGCTGATAAGATCGCGGCCGGTGAGGTGATCGAGCGGCCGGTATCAGCGGTAAAGGAACTGATAGAAAACTCAATAGACGCGGGTGCGCGCACCATCATCACTGAGATCAGGAACGGCGGCAAGTCGTACATAAGGGTCACGGATGACGGATGCGGCATCTCTTTTGATGAGACCGAGACCGCCTTTCTCAGACACGCTACCAGCAAGATAAGCAGCGTGACCGATCTTGACGGGATAGTTTCGCTGGGATTCAGGGGAGAAGCTCTCGCCAGCATATCCGCTGTCTCAAGGCTCACCATGGTGACCAGAACAGCCGATTCGCCTTCGGGCGCTAAGATAGTGCTTCACGGCGGAAGAGTCGTATCGAAAGAACGCACAGGCGCGAATACCGGCACTACCGTGATCGTCGAAGACCTGTTCTACAATACTCCGGCAAGGCGCAAGTTCATGAAGAGCGACGCCAGGGAGGCGTCGTCCATCATCGAACTGATACAGCAGTACGCCGTGTGCTACGCGGACATCCGCTTCATGATGATAAACAACGGACAGACGCTGTTTTCTGCCTCAGGGGACGGAGACGCTCTTTCCGTGATAAAGACTCTGTATCCGGATCTCGCGAGATACGGCCTCATACCTGTCTCCGGCGATGACGTGAACGGATACGTATCGGATCCCGGCAGGACCATGAATACCCGCAAAGGGCAGCTCTTTTTCGTGAACGGCAGGCTTGTTTCAAGCAATGTCATAGAAAAGGCTGTAGAGGAAGGATACGGCGGGCGCATCTTCAGCGGATTCCCGGCCGCGGTCCTCTTCATCGAGGCCGAGCCTGACACCATTGACGTCAACATCCACCCGGGAAAGCGCGAGATCAGGTTCCTCAGACAGAACGAAATAAGGCAGTCCGTTTCTGACGCGGTCAGAAGGGCTGTGATGACTGACGCGGGAGTTCCTAAAGGTTTTGTTAAGAATATTGAAAACACGGAGCGGGAAAGCTTAAATAATAATACTTCGGGCGAACAGGCTTCCATCAGGGAGTTCCTGAGCAGTCTGGGCAGGGAAGAAAAGCGGGAAGAGAAGAGCGAACCTTCGGGCGTCGCGGAAACACCGGCATCAGACGATGTCTATGTGCCTGTTTCCTCCTCCGTTTCCTCCGCTTCCGCTTCTTATCCATCTTCTGAATACAAGGCTGTAAAAGAGCCGGCGCCATTCGACTTCGATGACCTGACATTCAAGGGTTATGTATTCGACACATACATAATAATGCAGGGCAGAGATGAACTTTACATATTCGATCAGCACGCGGCTCACGAGAGAGTGTTCTACGAGAAGTTCATGAGAGGATACAACGATTCCTCACACTCGCCACAACCTCTTCTCACCGCCTTCACAATCAGCGTAAGTCCTGATGTATACTCTATGAGCAGAGAATGGCTGGACGATCTGGCGCGCATGGGCTATGACATCGAAGACTTCGGAGAACGCACTTTCATAGTGCGCGGGATACCTGCGTATATGGAGATAAGCGAGGCTGAAGGCTTTGCCGCGGGATACGCTGAAGCAGCGGGCGAGGCCGGCGGAGCGAACAGGACCGTGATAGACAAGCTGATAATGAGGTCCTGCAAATCAGTGGTAAAGGCGCACGACAGGCTGTCAGAAATGGAGATACTTGACCTGATGAAGAAACTGTCTGATTGTGAGAACCCGTTCTCATGTCCGCACGGACGCCCGACTTTCATCAGAGTCAGCGCCTACGAGATCGAAAGATCGTTCAAAAGAAAATAAACAGATCCGGGAGGGATCAATGAAAAATACAGTATATATAATTTCCGGACCGACCGCGTCGGGCAAGAGCCTGATATCTTATTATCTCGCTAAGCGCATCAACGGCGAGATAGTCAACTGCGACTCGATCCAGCTTTACAAATACATGGACATCGGAAGCGCCAAGCCTTCTCCGAAAGCCATGGAGGAAGTGCCTCATCATCTATATTCGATCAAGGATCCTGCGGAGAGCATGACTGTAGCCGACTACAGGAAGCTTGCTCTTGAAGCGATAGACGACATACTTTCGCGCGGAAAGACCCCGATAGTATGCGGAGGCACTGGCCTTTATCTGAACTCCATCCTTTACGACATGGATTTCGGCGCCGCGCCGGATGACGAGGACAGGCGGCAGGAACTCGAGAGACTCGCCGAAGAGCGGGGAAGTCTTTACATGCACGAATACCTGCAGGGACTTGATCCAGAGGCCGCTTCGCGCATCCATCCCAACAACACGCGCAAGATCATACGCGCCATCGAGTCCTTCGAATACGGAAAGGGGATAAAGGATCTTTCCGAGTGTGAACTCAATCCGAAATACGACTTCAAATTCTTCGCGATCACGATGGAGCGCGACTGGCTTTACGAGCGCATCAACAGAAGGGCCGCGAGGCTCATCACCAACGGCCTCGTCGATGAAGTGACCGAGCTCATCAGAATGGGCTATATCCGCGATCTTCCTTCAATGAAGGGGATAGGATATAAAGAGATATTCGGATTCCTGAACGGCGAATACGACCTGTTCGACGCGAGAGAGCTGATTCAGAAAAACACCAGACACTATGCCAAGAGGCAGTACACCTGGCTGAAAAGATATGATTTCGTGACATGGATAGACATCCACAAAGGCGAGACGGTAGGCGATGTCGTAGACCGCATACTTTCCGCTGCTGAGGGCCAGGCTGAGGACAAGGAGTAAGATGGCCGGAAGTACGGACAGCAAAAAATACAGATCGCACAACAAGAGTGATAAGCCCGATAATATCGTGCAGAAAGAAAACGATATCTATCTCGAATGCGAAGCCATACAGAAAGAGCTTCCGAATTTTTTGCGCTCGTATTTCGCTTATTTAAAGGGCAACGTCCTGCCTATGACCAGGCTTGCGTATCTGCATGATGTCAGGTTCTTCATGTATTACCTGATAAACGAGACCGACCTCACGGAAGCGTCAGTCCCGAAGGAGATAACCGCCGAGGAAATGAACGGCATAGTCGCCGCTGACATAAACCTCTTCATCGATTACTGCCGCAAATACATGGTCGAAAACGGCGGCACGGTAACTGTTTACGAGAACAGCAACAAATCGCTTGCCCGCAAGAAATCGTCCATATCCGTGCTTTTCAAGCAGCTCTACAGGGACGGCATAGTTGAGAAGAACATCACCGACGGCTTCGATCCCATAAGGGTGGCAAAGCCGGGCGAACGCGAGATAAAAGCGCTGCAGGACGACGAAGTCATGATAATGCTTGACGCGGTCACCAACGGCACGGGCCTTACGAACCACGAGAGGACGTACTGGGAAAAGACGAAGCTGCGCGACAAGGCCATACTCGTCATGTTCGTTACATACGGCCTCAGGCTCAGCGAGCTCCAGCAGCTCAATCTGTCTTCGTTCAACTTCTCCAGAGGCGAGTTCAAGATCTACAGAAAAAGAGGCAAGGAATCTGTCATGCCTCTGAACCGCTCTGTCGAGATGGTCCTGAACGATTACATAAACAATGAAAGAAACACCGTGATACCTGAAGATTCGGCCTCTGAGGACGCGCTTTTCCTGTCGCTGCAGGGCAAGCGCATAACCGAACGCGCCATCAGGGATCTCGTGAAGAAGTATACTTCCATAGCGCTCAACACAAGCCGCCGCGCCGGATACAGCCCGCATAAACTCAGGGCGACCGCAGCTACGTCACTGATAGGACGCGGAAATTCCATATACGATGTCGCGGCATTGCTTGACCATGAGCAGGTCACCACTACTCAGCTGTACGCTCAGCACAAGATGAATGTGAAGCGCGATCTGGTCAGCGGAATGGAGTGGGAACTCGAACGCACTGACGACGAATAATGACTGACTACAATAACTATCTTAAAAGTGAATTCAATATAGACGGCAAAGTGCTGGATCTTGTCAGCCGGGCTGAAAGCTCTCTGGCTGAACGCTTCGCGCGCATAGACGATACCACCGCGATATGCCAGATGAAGGTACTGAAAGCCTTCCAGGACAACCATATCAACGCTACGCATTTCGACTGGAGCACAGGATACGGATATGACGACGCTGGCAGAGACGCCGTGGAAAGAGTGTACTCGTCCGTATTCGGCACCGAAGCGGCGCTCGTCAGACCCAATATAGTCAACGGAACGCACGCGATAGCTTCTACTTTGCTTGGACTTCTTCGTCCCGGAGACGAGCTGATAGAGGTCACAGGCACACCTTACGATACTTTGCAGACCGTAATAGGCAGACCGGACGGAAGCGCGGCCAATAAGAGGGGAGACGGAAGCCTTCTGGGGCCTGATGACTTCAAGGGGACGATAAGAGATTATGGTATAATATACAAAGAAGTCGCTTTGGGCGGCGATCTTGACATAGATCTCGACGCGATACGCAAAGCAGTCACTCCAAAGACCAGAGTCGTCGCGATGCAGCGCTCAACGGGCTACGACTGGAGGCCCGCCATTTCGCTTGAAAGCCTTAAAAAGGTCAATGAACTGGTCCACGGGATAAGCAAGGACATCATCGTAATGCTCGATAACTGCTATGGAGAATTCGTCGGGACGGTCGAACCTACAGAGTTCGGCGTTGACGTCATGGCAGGTTCGCTTATAAAAAACCCAGGCGGCGGTCTGGCGCTTTCAGGCGGCTATATAGTCGGAAGGGCGGATCTCATAGAGCAGATCTCATACAGACTCACATGTCCGGGAATTGGCGCCGAATGCGGGCTTACCTTCGGCCAGAACAGGAATGTGCTGCAGGGGCTTTTCCTTGCTCCTAAAGTCGTGAACGCGGCCCTGAAAGGTGCTCTTCTGGCAGGAAGCGTCTACAGCATGCTTGGATTTGAGGTCATGCCTTCCGCTGATGCTGACAGGAGCGATATAATACAGGCCATAAAGTTCGGATCCGCGGAGAGGACGGTAGCGTTCTGTCAGGCGGTCCAGTCCGCTTCGCCTATCGATTCATACGTATCACCGATGCCTTGGGACATGCCGGGCTATGAGGATCAGGTCGTCATGGCAGCCGGAGCTTTCGTGCAGGGCTCGTCCATAGAGCTCAGCGCCGACGCGCCTCTGAGAGAGCCGTATATCGCTTATTTCCAGGGCGGACTGACATACGAACATTCCAGATTTGGAGTCATCAAAAGTCTTGACACGCTGTATAGAAAAGGCCTCGTGACACTATGAACAGCTCGGCGTCTTCCGGTAAAAGCAGAAAAGTCATCGCTTTGATCAAGCTGATATTGCTCGTGCTCATAATAGCGGGCATACCGGCTTTTCTTTATTTCAGATACGGAGCGGAGATATTCAGCAAGGACGCCGCGGTGCGGGTCATCGCTTATCTCAGGGCAAACAGAAGCACCGCAGACATACTGATAGTTTGCATTCAGATATTACAGGTGGTCATATGCTTTCTGCCAGGACAGCCCATACAGTTTGCCGCAAGCTACATGTTCAGCGTTGCAAAAGGGTTCGCGCTTTCGCTTATCGGAGCTGTCATAGGCACCGTGATATCTTTCTATCTTGCCAAGCTGCTCGGCAGCGAGGCGATGGAGCTCTTCTTCGGGGAAGAGAAAGTGCATGACTATAAAAGGAAGCTGGACTCGGGCAGGGGACTGCTTCTGGCGTTTCTCATATACCTGATACCCGGTATCCCAAAGGACCTTGTCTCATATGCCGCGGGAGTATCCAATATGCGATTCAGGCCCTTCCTTCTGGCCGCTACCGTGGGCAGGATGCCGGGAATGCTGGGAAGCCTTCTGCTGGGGCATTACTATGGCAGGCAGGATTACCGCGCCATGATCATCATAGCTGTCGTCGTTGCGGTCATCCTTCTTATATGCTATATAAAACGTGACGCGCTTATAAGCTTCCTCGACGAGGTCGAGAAAAAAGACGCAGGAGCGGCAGCAGGTCCCGATGATAAAGGAAATGTAAATGGCTAAGGAAAAGATACAGAAAACGAACGCTATGAGGCTGCTGGATTCAGCCGGTCTGGATTATGAAATGGCTTCATACGATTATGACGAATCCGATCTGTCAGGCGTCCACGCTGCCTCTGAACTGGGAGTTTCTCCCGAGATAGTATTCAAGACTCTTGTCACAAGAGGCGACGGAAACGCGTTCTTCGTGTTCGTCATTCCCGTAGCCGAATCGCTCGACCTCAAGAAGGCCGCCAGAGTATCCGGCAACAAGAAGATAGAGATGATACATGTCAAGGAGATACTGGATATTACCGGGTATATCCGCGGCGGGTGTTCTCCGATAGGGATGAAAATAGAGTACCCTACATATATAGATGAGACCGCACAGCTGTATGAAAAGATCTACTTTTCAGCAGGGAAGAGGGGAGTGCAGATCATACTCGACCCGGAGGAACTCGCATCCGTGACCGGCGGAATATTTGCAGATCTTACTGAATACTGATATATGCAGTAATTACTATCAATTGAATAATCATTGAAATTTCAAGGCTTTCCGTGCCAGCGGAAGGCCTTTCTTAATGTGTGATAATATTTCAGAACTTTTGTTCGGAAAAGTGTTGACAGAAAAAGAACAGATGTTTATAATGCAATCAGAACATGTGTTCAGGATGTTTTGCTATTTATCCGGACACATTGAACAAAGAGGAAACAATATAGCGTTACAACGATAAAAGATAGAACGGTGAGTGAAATGAATACGAACAGAAAGCATCATTACAGAATAGTGGATCCTATCAGGTTCTTCCTGGCTGTGCTCATCAGCATCATGATCCTGGTATTCGCAGGCTACAGTGTAGTAGGAGCCACCCGCGCGCAGGCTGCTACCGTGCGCACATATACTCAGGTGACCATACAGGAAGGGGACAATCTCTGGAACCTGGTGGAAATGTACAACCCTGACAAGCACATCGATGTCAGAGAAGCAGTATATGACATATACGAGATCAACGATATCGATGAAGCCGATGTCAGGCCGGGAGAGAAGATATTCATCCCGATCTATTAAAAGCTAGCATCATATGTCTCCCTGACGTATGTCTAGAAGTGTGTTTTATTGACAGATCCGAAGCAATGACAGTCAAATGTATCCCGGCAGTCATGCTTCGGATCTTCAATTGTCGAAAAAAGCAATCAATATAAAAGCGCTCAAACGCCTGCAATTGTAACCCTTCGCGAAACTTGCGAAACTTTGTAAACCGTTAAGAAAACACAAATTCAGCAGTCATTTTATGTGTAAAACGCACATCGTATCGAAAAAGATACAAAAAACCGCAATTATTGAAACAGTTTATAGGATATGTGTTTGAAAACGTTTTCGTAAAATATTATAATATATAAGAAATAACGGCTCCTGCCCGCTTCAACTATCATGCAGACTCCTTTCTTGTGATCATTCAAGAGATGATGAACAATGGCTGAGATCATCAGCAAGCTCACGGCCTATGGAGTCACTGATGACAGAAAGACTAGCTATCAGGACATAAGCGAGCTTAGGAACTGCGGGAAGGGATCGTAGAGTACAGCTCTGCGAATCATTGCGAATTGCAAAACGAGGAAAACAGTAAAATACTGCGAAACTCGGATGCTTTAAGCATGAAGATCTCAGTTCTAAAAAGGCTAAAACGGTGTTAGATTGTTAATAAATAATCTAAAGCACACCAGCTTGACTATTATGTATGATTAGAATAAAATCACAAACGATCTGCGTCAAAGTGGGGAGAGAAGACGTGTTGAAAACTACATATGCTAAGGTGAAAAACAGCATAATGATACCGGGAGATCATCATGCGTCCGGTCGGATCGCAAAGCATGCTTTTGCGATCGTGATGATCCTGGTTCTGGTCGCGGGGTTCGGCGGAACAACGCAGTTTTCGTATGCCGCAAATCCCGGCGCCGGATTAACAATAAAGACAGACAACATCGCAGATACCCGAGCCAGAGGAATGACAATCAACCTTTTCGACTATGGCAATGCTACTCTGGACACAAAAGACGACTGGAATAATTCCTTTGAAAGATGGTGGAATCGGGCAGCCTCCAGCTATAATACGGGGATCAATGCAGGCAAATCGCGCGATGACCTTCTCTTTCTCCATCATGGAACATCAAGAGGACAGAATACAGGGCAGTACACGGCGCCTAATGCGCTGCACATCAATAACTATTCCGGTGGAACATGGCCAGCTCTGGGATCGGTCATTCATGGAATAGTCAAGCCGCAATTAGGATCTGACGGTTATCCTGTGCTGACCACCAACAACTCAAGTCTGGCATATCTGTTCAATGCTACACCTAACGGAGATACAAAAAAAGTCTATCAGGATGTAGGCGGACTGTTTATTCAGGATGGGGAAAAGCTGAGGTACAGCAGCGATGAGAACTACGCCTTCTATGGGGACGGAAGGAACCCGGGCAGTAACACAAAGCCTTATTCGGATGGCGGCAGAGATTTCACTCTTTACACCAGCACATATGATATCGATAGAAACCCGGAGAACGGGCGTATAGGTTTCTTCCCATTTAATCTTCCGGACAACGATATACGGGTTTCTAAGGATACAACGGAGGTCCAGGGAAACACATATTACAATCATCATTTCGGAATGACGCTTGATGTGCCGTTCCTCATGCCTAAAGACGGAAAGGTGACCAAACAGGACGGGACCAAGACAGACATGGTCTTCGAGTTTTCCGGAGACGACGACCTTTGGGTCTTCGTTGACGACGTGCTTATTCTGGATCTGGGCGGCATCCACAATCCGGCACAGGGAGAGATCAATTTCGCGACCGGAGAAGTCAAGATCCCTGGAGGATATCAGACCGTCGGCCAGACAAATGATAACGTCCGTTACGATACCGTCACCATCGCACAGCTGATGGCGGCTCAGGGAGTGACCTGGGACGACAGCACCTATTCCGAACACACGCTGAAAGCATTCTATCTGGAGCGCGGAGGCATGTACTCCAACTGCACCATAATGATGAATCTGCTGGCTACAAGAAATGTCGCAGCTGCCAAGCGTGTAAAGGACAGCAGCGGGAATATCCTGAATGACAATCAGCTTCAGCAAAGAGGTCTGAAAGATAAGACCTATAAATGCAGACTCTGGTTCCGCAAAGACGGTGCAGATATGAAAAATACTGTCGATAAAAACGACTATTATATCTACGACGGGACAGAGGGTACGGGCGAAACAGCCTACAAGCACAAGTTTGGCGGAGCGAAGATCTGCGACGCGGCAGGAAACAAGCTGCGGGATGCGGTTTTCGCTTCAGACGGAACGGTTGAACTGAAAGCGGGAGAACGACTTGTAGTCGAAGATGCGCCTGACGATCAGAGCTTCTTCGCCGAGGAAGTCGACCTTGACAGATACGTGTATTCCACGCCGGATATCAACGGAGCGGCTGCGACAAAATCGACTGAAGCGTCGCATACGCTGTATTACGGAACTGCCGGAAGGACGATAAACTACAACGACACAAAAAGCCCGATGTGGATCGAAAACATTCTGGCTGATACGACGTCGCTGAAGCTCAGAAAGCTCGACGCACAGGCCGGTACGACCAAAACACTTGAAGGTGCGACATTTGATCTATACAAGCTTGTAGACGATGGAGAAGAGGGGACGGTCCTTTTCAGCAGCGGGTATTATGCAAACAAGAAGTTTGCGATCTACAAGTCGGGACTAAGCACCGGGTCGGACGGGACATTCGAGGTCGGTGGCATTACTGAGGGAACATATGCTTTGGTGGAGACGGAAGCACCGGAAGGTTACTTCCTCCCGGAGGAGCCATTCGCATTCCAGATGTCATTCAACAAGAGCAACCGGAAATGGACTGTTTCGACAGACCACAATACGGAGAGCAACGCCGGACGTATCGGATGGAATAACACCAACAAAACGCTTGATGTTAAAAATGCTCAGCTCTATGAACTTCCGGAGACAGATGGTTTCGGGACATTCTGCTTCACATTGCCGGGCATGCTGATCATAGCACTGTCGGTAGCGCTCTATCAGCGAAGCAGAAAAAGGCGGGACGCATAAACAGTTCGGAAGCAGAAACAAAATAAACAGTTAATCAATGTCTTGAAAAGGCGTTTATTATAATTCAAGAAGGAGAAGTCAAAAGTTATGAGAAAAGCAGTTAAGAGGATCAGTACGATCATGCTGACAGCAGTGCTGACAGTCATCATGAGTGTACCTGCAATGGCATTTGCAGCAACAGTGCCATCAGCATCGGACACAAGCACGATCACAGTAAATAACGTTGATGCAGGATCAACAGTAACGGCTTATCAGATCGTAAAGGCCAAGTATAATAGCAATGGTCTTGTCGGTTATGAAAAGGCAAGCACAAGCATCAGCCTTGCAGACCCAGTGAAGCCGACAGACGACGAGATCCAGGCGATCGCAAACGGCATCAACGGCGGATCGATCAGCGGACTCACATCAAAGACCCTGACAGGTTCGGGAACTACATATTCGGCTACAGTCGGAGCAGGTTACTGGCTGATCATCGCCAAGGGCGGAGCAGAGACTATCTACAACCCGATGCTGGCAGGTGTTTACTACACAGTCAGCGGCAGCGACAATACTCTGAGCACACCGAACGAAGTCAATGCATCCGACTACTGGGAACTCAACGAAGGAAAGGCATGGGCAAAGTCAAGCAAGCCGACGATCGACAAGACGATCACGAATCCGGGAAGCAACGGTAATGCAAGCGGCGATGACACAGCTATCGGCGATGTTATCAAGTTCAAGATCGCTACCATGATCCCTGCTTATTCAGCAGAATATACAGAAGTCATATACAACGTAACAGACGAACTCAGCGAAGGCCTTGACTATGACGCAGATACAGCTGTAGTAGTAAAGGTCGGAGGTCAGGAAGTTACTGCAGGAACTGACACATATTCTGTAACACAGAGCGGACAGAAGATGACGATCGAATTCAAGTCTGCATATGCACTGGCACATGCGGGCGCGAATGTTGAAGTCACATACGGCGCAAAGCTGAATGAAAATGCACATTTCAACTATGATGCAAACAGCAACAAGGCCACGACAGAATATTCAAACAATCCGGCAAAGTCCTCAGACACCAAGAAGATCGAAGACAAGACATATCACTACACATTCGAGATCGACGGCAATGTCAACGGAAAGTCGACAACAGGAGTCAACTACAAGAACCACGAGCTCATCAAGGTAGATGAGAAAGGAGCTCCTCAGAAGGTCGAATACAAGTCAGATACGACATACACAACGATCGAGCATGGTCTTGGCGGCGCAACATTCAAGCTGACGAACACAAAGACAAATAAGGAATATTTCGCAACAACAAACTCAAACGGTTATTTCGAAGGCTTCAAGGGCCTTGATGCCGGCACATACAAACTGGTCGAAACAGCAGCTCCGAAAGGATATACAGTAGACAGCACAGAGCACACAGTCGTGATCAACGCAAGCTACAATGAAAACGGAACGCTGAAGGAATACTCCATCGCGATCGACGGAGAGAACACATCCACATACAAGGCAACATATGACGAAGATGGCGTTACTGTCAAAACCATCGAAAAGGGAACTAATGAGCAGCCTACGACATTTATCAAGAACACCAAGCTCTCAGAACTGCCATCGACAGGTGGTACCGGAGCATTCCTGTTCACGATCGTCGGAGTAGCCATCATGTGCGCTATCGCAGTACTCTACTTCAGAGGCAGAAAAAAGGACAACGCAGCTGAATAAGCGAAGCGACAGAACAGACTGAACAAGAGGCAGAAAGCATAGGGATGCGAAGCATAGACTTCAGGAAAAAAAGAATAAAGAACCTGTGCTTTCTGCTGCTGTTTCTGCTTGGAGCGCTGATCGCGTTCTATCCGCTGATCGCGTCCAAGTGGAACTCCTACAGAGATCAGCAGCTCATTACAGAGTATGAGCATGCAATGACTGCTGATGACAAGAAAGATACAAACGAAGAGCTTATACGTGAGGCAAGAGACTACAACAGTGGTCTTCATGATCCGGTACCTGATGCCTTTTCGATCCGCGACGGTATCCGTGACGAGAAATACGAGTCGCTGCTGAATCCCACAGGAGACGGCATGATCGGATACATCGAGATCCCGTCGATAGGAGTCGACCTGCCGGTGTACCATTACACAACGGATGAGATCCTTCAGAAGGGTGCGGGGCACATCCCGGGAAGCGCTCTGCCGGTGGGCGGCAAAGGCTCTCACAGTGTGGTGTCAGCGCACAGGGGACTGCCAAATGCGGACATGTTCACGGACCTCAATCGTGTAAAGGTGGGCGACAGGTTCTATTACCACATTCTGGGAAGGGTTTTTGCCTACCGGGTCGATAAGATCGAAACGGTCGAGCCTAAAGAGGTGGCATCGCTGGCACGTGAAAAAGACAAAGACCTGTCCACACTCGTGACCTGCACACCTTACGCGGTCAATACACACCGGCTTCTGGTACACGGACACCGGGTGAAATATGAGCCGGACGTACACAGCGAGGATCAGAGCAGGATGCCGCGCAGTGACAAGCGACGGTTCATACTGCAGCTGCTGCTGGTGATAGATGTTGCGTCACTGACAGCACTCATCATGTGGATCGTAGAACGCATCAGGAAACGCAAGCGCTTCAGAGCGAGGAACGGTAAAGCCTGATGAGATCACAAAAAGTGAAGAATTTCATGCTGCTGATCGCGTTTTTCATAGGCCTTCTGATAACCTTTTATCCGGTGATCAGCAAGTACTGGAACGCATACCGCGCGCAGCAGCTGAATACTGAGTATGACCGGGCTGTAGTTACACTGGGTAAGGATTCGATCGTCGAAAGCTTCGAGGCCGCGAAAGCCTATAATGATCAGCATATATGCAATGTGATCATCGATGCATTCGGTGAGAATGACGATGAATACATACTGACACATCCTTATGATACACTGCTCAATCCGTCAGGAAACGAGGTAATGGGACATCTGGAGATCCCGAAGATCAGAGTCGACCTGCCTATATATCACGGCATTGGTGCTTCGACACTTGAGAAGGGGATCGGTCATATAGAAGGAACATCACTTCCGATAGGAGGCAAAGGAACTCACTCCGTACTGTGCGGACACAGCGGGCTACCGAACATGAAGCTGCTTTCCGATCTGGATCAGGTGAAGGAAGGCGATCAGTTTTATCTTCATGTTCTGGATGATACGCTTGCCTATGAAGTGGACCAGATCCTGACAGTGCTTCCGGATGAAACGGATTCTCTGGCGATCGAGCCGGATGAAGACCTGGTGACACTTGTGACATGCACACCGTATGCGGTGAATACTCATCGCCTTCTGGTGCGCGGACACAGAGTGCCGTACGTTGAAGAAGAAAGAGAAGCTGAGACTCCGGGCCTCTTCGACAGACTGCGCATGATGAATCTTGAAGAGTACCTGCTTGCGGGCGGACTGTCGATATTCCTGATCCTGCTTATAGTAATGATCATAAGATCCAGAAGGCAGGAGAAAAAACAATAGTATAGAGATAAAACATGACAGCAAAACTGCGGGAACATCTGAATACAAAGAGGGCACTGGCGAGGCGCATTCTTGCGGCAGCTGTATTTGCCGCTGTCCTTTGCGCAATAGCACCTGCAGTGCCGTCCTACGCAGAGGGAAACGGAGGCAAACTGCTTCCGGCTGATGATCTGAGCGGACAGACGGCATCGATCACAGTCAGGCTGATCTGGACCAACGATGACGAAGAAGTGCCGCTGGAAGGCGTAGGGATAAAACTCTACAAGGTGGCATCCCTTTCGGTCAGGGACGGCAAGGCGACCTATTCGTCTGTATCGGACTTTGAAAATGCCGGGATCTCATACGAGGGAATGACGGCCGGGAGATCCGAGGAGGCGGCAGAAACGCTGGCGGCTCTTGCAAAGTCGAATGGCATTTCTCCTGTAAAAGAGGGGAAGAGCGATGCAGATGGCGAATGCGTATTCACGAGTCTTGAACCGGGCATCTATCTGGGAGTGCAAAGCGGTGCCAAGAAGATGAAGGACGGACGCAAGGTGTCATTCATGCCGTCACTGTGGCTTGCACCGTCATATCATGAAAGTGCTGACGGCACAAGATACGAGTGGGATTACGATGTAACAGTATGTCCGAAGCCGGGCGTATGTGTAACAGAGCCGCAGAAAACGGAGAATGATCCGCACAAGCATACCAACGTAAAAACCGGGGATGAATCGAACCTGATGTTCTATCTGGGGATCATGATCGCTTCCACGAGCCTGGTGCTGTATGTGATCGGCCGCCGCAGGAAGAGATCCTGAACTGAACAAGAGAACGAATAAGGAGCCTCAACCGGTCGCGAAAACGAAGTGGCGGACGAAGTGACGTATGAAAAAAGAAAATGCGATTTTCGGCTTTTCAGTAAAGTCCCAGTCGGAACACTAAGGCGGCGCATAAAAAGTGCCGCCTTTCTTTTGTAAGTGGAAAAACGTTTCAAAGTATTGCAATTACTTGTGTTGACAATCATTTGCATGCTATTGATTACCTTCAGAAGGGCAGTCTTCTGATTCTGCCGCTGCATCCGAAGAATTCGAAGACAATGACCTCGTGTATAAAGGAAAAGGCAGAAGACTATGACGATGAAGCAGGCCAGCCAAAAGTAGGCAGAACGTCTGTTCGTTCCGGAGAAACAGGTACGAACGGCATATTATATCTGGGCCAGCTTGACCTGGGCGAATACAGGCTCGTTGAGACTGTCGCGCCTGACGGCTATGAAGCATCCGATTCTGCCATAAAGATAAATGTTGCCGCGACCGGCGTTACAGCCATGCAGGGATCCGGTGTCTCGGAAGTCGCTCTTGATGATGAAGAAAACCAATATCATGAGTACTGGGTCGACGGGCAGGAACCCGGGACTTATCAGGTTCGCGTCTGGAACAATCCGGGAGCTGAGCTTCCGCAGACAGGGGGCATCGGGACCACTATATTCTATGTATTAGGTTCCATTCTGGTGATATGCGGTCTGATATACTTCATAGCGCGCAAACGCGCCGCATGAGCCATTCTGTGAGCGCATTATTTGACCTGTAAGCGTTTTTACAGTATTTTTCGACCAACTTATCCATATAAATAATCAAATAAGCGAGAGCCGGATTAAACGGCTCTCATTTTTCCCCAAATAATATTTTTCCTCTGAATCTTCAGACTGATCGCTGAGTATTTGTGATCGATATGTTTCATCGGGAGCTGAATGGATGTCGGCCGGGACCCTTGAAATCTCAACGTTTTTGGGAGGTGCTGCGGGTCCTTAGGGGCAAAAAAATCGCTTAAATCGAAAATAAACGCCTCGTTTTTCCGGGCTATTTACGGCAATTTACGATCAGACTTCGGATCCGCTGCGAGTCAGGTGAAACGGCTTAAAGACGAGCAGCTCATGGCAGGAACAGTCCGTCAAGAGAAGAACACGGAGAGCAGAGCCGAAATAAGACAGGAACATCAATAATATATGAAAAGGATATGTACTGATTTAATAATTAGTATATAAAAGATACGGAGATAAATAATAGGAGAGTGTCGTGTATTATTCCGGAAATAATTTATTTATGGAATAAAAAACAATATATATAAAAATAGGGGCCCTGAAGTACTGGAATTGCAAGCTATACAGCATTCTATGGGTACTGTCCAACTTTCGTGCATAGCTCTTCCCAAAATTGTGATTTTAGGAATAGTTATATCAAATCAAAAAGGGCTCTTTTACGAGCCCCTTTTTCTATCAATACCAGTTATATGAACAGAAATGGCTCCATGCGGCCGATGGCGAACCGTATCTTCTACTGATGTAACCCAGTCCCCATCTTATCTGTGTGTTTCCGTTAGTGTAATAATCACTTCCTTCGGATGCCATCTTGCTTGCCGGCAATGACTGCGGTATTCCGTGTGCTCCGGATGATTTATTATGTGAGCTAGGATTCCATCCTGACTCTCTGTTCCAGAGATTAATTAAAGGTGTTATCTCTGAAGCTGCCCATCCGTAATCATCCATCAGAGACAGAGCGTATTTCTGATACTCCCCCTTCTGGCCTGTAGCCGTTATAAGCGGAGGTTCATCAGTCAGATTACTGCTCTTTATATAGTATTGCTCATCATCGATTTCTACCAGGCTCCAGTCATTATACGTAACACCAAGCAATTCAACAGATTCAGCTTCATCCAGAGTCCCGATCGATGCATATCTTGTGTTTGGACCTGTTCTGTAGTTGACATCATCATGCTTGACCCATGCAGTCTCATCCATGTCTTCCCTGATATGCTCTACAATAGTTATAGCGGATTTGTAGGAATAGTCATCAAACATCTCCATTGTTGAAATGATCATATCCGAACATGTCTCTACTCTTTTGCCAATGATGTGATCCCATGAAATGTTGTAGATAATGACCATTGCAAAAGCCATGGCAAGAAGCTCGCCAATGATGAACTTTACAAGCTGTTCTCTTTTTATGCCATACAGTACTTGTGTCATACCAAATATTCTTTCTGTTGATGCTTACCAGCTGACAGCGATGTCAAGCTGTGTAGGATTACGTTTTGCAAATGTTCCGGTATCACATACTATTCCGGTTCCGAGGGATGTTTCTATCAGAGATCCTCTTGGCCTTATATTCAGATTTGCAGCTACCATGATATAGTCGCCCAGCATCTTTACACCGTCATCTCTGACCCAGTATTCATCATCATTGCCCATACGCCTCATTATGTTTACGACGCCTTTCATATTGAGGTTGTAATACGTTTCTTTTCCTGATGGGCCGGTTATCGTTCCCCTGCTCTTCGACAGTACCGGGCCTTTCCATCTGGTGTTTTCCTTATGCATTGGTATTACAGGGCTTGCAGTAAACAGCGGAACCGCTGAAACTGAGCTGAGCTTAAATGAAACAAAATCAAGCGTCTGCTGCTTTTCCCTTTCATTGATCCTTTCAGTAGATATGTCGTAAATGTCCGATCCGATAAATGAACACATCAATACTTCAGAGGCAATCAGTATGCACAGAAGCAGATTCTTTACCGATCTTTTAAGTGATTTCATAATAGTATGGTCTTTCCCGAGAATAATAACGATAATTATTTATCGTCTACATTAATACCTGTTAAGACTTTGTTATTATACACCCTTAACCATCAAAAACTAAAAAGAACCATGAAATTCCAATGCTTTCAGCTCATGGTTCTTCTTAAATCAACAGTATTTATATGGATTATTTGCTATTAATTCAACATCTTGTGTATCTTATCCAGCAGCGCACCAACATAATACACCCCTGCAAGCATAGCAGCACCGATCTGAACGGAAAGACTGAGTACCGGTGTAGTTTTATCAAGATTCATGGACAGCATACCTATGGCCCAGCCGGTAAGCCAGGATGGCATATGGATTATATTTGCCCATTTTGACGAAATAATCACCAGAATGAAACCGAATACGGCCAATGATAAAAACAGCGTTAAATCGGCATTTAAAGGCGTATGAGCCATGATCTCAAATACGATCAGAGCCCATATGTCCCCTGCCAGATATCCCAGGGCAATCTTATGAGCATCTTTGAACTTGTTGCCATTGGTTGCGTAAATACCGGCACAGATAAGAGCTATGGGTCCTACGCTTTTGATTATAACAACCTGGAATAGTTGTTATTTAATGGATTTGTGATTTTTACTTATGATCCGGCGCGCCCATTTCAGGTGCAGGCTCATTGCAGATAGCTCTTGACCACTTATCAGCAAAGTTGTTCCAGAAGAACGCGATGATCAGTGTCGGTATATAGCAAGGGATGAAGCCCTTGAGCACAGCTGCAATATATGGTCCGAAAGCGAAAGATCCGCCTGCAATCATTCCTACTGCTGTCATGATCAGATCAAGGATGACACAGAACACAGCTGCAACTATTACGTTCAGAAGAATTCCGAACTTGAGAGTTCCCGGCTGAGAGTGCTTTGCTGCAAACGCGAATCCCAGTCTTTCAGAATGCAGGAAGTTTACAAAGAATGTAACTACATATGCAAGGCATGCCATTCTGATGTAGTTAGGTCCATTGAGGCTTCCCGGCGCGTCGATGTTTGAGAGCGTGAGAGCTACGAGAGTGATAACGAGACTAAGCGGCAGGTCCATGATGAGTGCGTATACCGCTGTAAGTTTTGCGCTTTTCTGCATGAATATTTCCCCCTTCGGTCAACATATAAAAAGCAGGTTTTATCTTGTTTATATTTTAACAAGACTCCCCTGCTCTGTATAATCAGCATTGTGTAAATGCATGTATAACCATTTGGTTATGCATCAGCAATAGCGGCGTTTTCAACATGAAATATGCTTATTTCCCAAAGTTTTCTGCTACTATTTCTTTCAATATTATTTCCATCAATAGAACATGCTCATTATCCTTTGATTTCAGTCTCGCTATTGCGATCCTGTCACTGGAGTTGAACGGTATCCATTTAAGGTCATCTGCGCCTTTTGCCCATACCCATTCGTCTGCTATTGTGACGCCCATATTGTTTCTTACGCATGTGATGGTGGATTCATGGTTCTTTACGAATCTGAGCTTAGGTATGAATCCATATGGCCTTGTGTAGTTGGAAATAGCCTCTATCATAGGAGGAATTATATTGAAAAGATCCCATCCTTCAAGAAACCCGACCCTGATGACTGCCTTGTTTTATCCTGTAATGCTCTCCGCCTTCATTTTGGTATTGATGAATTCGGCTTTGAACTTGCTGAACAGATCAAAATACAGCCGTCCTTCTTCAGTTAACTCTGTTCTCTGGTTGTTGCGCCTGAAAAGCTTGCAGCCCAGTTCCTTCTCAAGCTGGGATATCTGTCTTGAGATCGCAGAATGAGACACAAAGAGTTCTTCAGAAGTCTTTGTGAAACTGAGATTTGTGGCTACTGCCATGAAATAATCTATCTGAAGGTCGTTCATAAGCTTTCCTCACGCGGCATCCTGTCGAGATATCTCTGCAGTATCACTATGGCTGCCTGACGATCTATGATCTTCTTGCGGTCTTCCCTGCTCATGTTGGCTTCGATCAGCACCTCTTCTGCTTCTACAGTCGAATAGCGTTCATCCTGCCACTCTATCTTTACTTTAGAAAGGGGGCCGGAACTTTTCAGCTTGTTCTCAAGCATCGTCCGGAAATCCCTGACATTCTGAGTCTGGACAGAGTCGCTTCCGTCAAGGCTCAAAGGGAGTCCCATTACTACAGTATCGCATCCGTACTCTTTTATATAATCGATGACCCTGCCGGTATCTTTTCTGATACCCACTCTCTCAATTGTAGTTACGCCTGTCGCGATAACGCCAAGAGGGTCGCTTACCGCGACCCCCACTGTTTTGTTGCCTACATCAAGCCCTAATATACGCATTTCTTATTTGATATCCAGGTAATTGACGAGGATCTCCTCAAGGAGCTCGTCCCTGTCGATCTTGAGGATAAGACTTCTTGCGTTGTTGTGGCTTGTGATATATGAAGGATCTCCGGATGTGAGATAACCTACGATCTGATCGATGGCATTGTAGCCGCGTTCTGTCAGAGCATTGTAGATCTCAACGAGAGCTTCCTTTTTATTGAGTTGGCTGTCCTTGAATCCTTCAAACATGATTGTGTTCTTGCTCATTTTGTCCTCCTTCTGATTACCCAGCGATCAGTTCTTCAGCCTTAGCAAGCGCTGCTTCTACCTTTGACGGGTCCTTTGCGCCGGCCTGTGCCATATTGGCCTTGCCGCCGCCACCGCCTCCGGCAGCTGCTGCTATATCCTTGATAAGCTTGCCTGCGTGATATCCCTTTCCGATAAGATCCTCGCTGACTGATACTATGAATGTTACCTTGCCGCCGTTGACGGCTGCCAGCACCAGTATCACGTTGTCCGCCTTTTCCCTTACGGCATCGGAAATGTTCCTGAGCTGATCGGTGTCTGTGTTCTCAAACTTCTTGCAGATTAGCTTTACACCGCCGATCTCTTTTGCCGAAGCTATTATATCATCGACAGAGCTGCTGATTTCATCAGACATAATAGATTTAATGGTAGATTCAAGCGTTTTGATGTCAGCCATTACCTGCGCAGCTTTTCTGGTGAGGTCTGACTCGCTGGACTTGAGTGCTGAAGCGACAGTCTTGATTGTAGTCTCCTTGCCCTCAAGGTAGCTTATGACTTTGGATCCGGTGATGGCCTCGATACGTCTTACTCCGGCAGCGATACCGGCTTCACTTATGATCTTGAAGCCTCCTACCTTGCCGGTGTTGTCGATATGGGTACCTCCGCAGAACTCGATGCTGTAATCTCCCATGCTTACGACTCTTACGATGTCACCGTACTTCTCGCCGAATATTGCCATGGCGCCAAGTTTCTTGGCCTCTTCGATTGGCATCTCCACCATGCTGATCGGCAGGTATTCATCGACTTTTGCATTTACGATCTCTTCTACCTTGCGGATCTCTTCCTTCGTCATTGGCTGGAAATGGTTGAAGTCAAATCTCAGGTAATTGTCATCGACGTAAGAACCGGCCTGCATGACATGCTTTCCGAGAACGTCTCTGAGAGCCTGCTGCATGAGGTGTGTTGCTGAATGGCCTCTTGCGATACGGTGTCTTCTGACGGCATCGATCTCAAGATGAGCTTCATCGCCCTTCTTGACCCTCATTGCGAACCCGGTGTCTTCAGGATCGACCACGTGGAGATAAATTCCGTTCTCCTTTATTACATCGACTATCCTGAGTACTCTGTCGCCTACCTGTGCCGTACCTGTATCGTATACCTGTCCGCCGCTTGTAGCATAGAACGGTGTTGACTCAAATATGATGAACTTGCGGTTCTCATCAAAGTCGCCTACATACAGGACTTTGCTGTCAGCTTTTTCTTCTGTATATCCAAGGAATACGGTCGGATCAAAGTGACTGTATTCTGAAGCGTCTCTCCAGGCATCGCCCTCTGTATCTCTCTGATTTGCGCGTGCAAGCTCTTTCTGAGCGTCCATGTTGGCCTTGAAGCCTTCTTCATCAACGGTCTTGCCCTTTTCTTCAAGGATCTCCTGGGTAAGTTCGAGTGGGAATCCATATGTGTCGTAGAGTTTAAAAGCAAGATCTCCGGCCAGAACAGTCGAACCCGCAGCCTCCATATCTTCCACATATCCGTCGAGGATCTCCATGCCTCTGTCAAGAGTCTTGGCAAAGTTGTCTTCCTCGATCTTGATGATCTTCATGATGTAGTCATGGTTCTCAACAAGTTCCGGATACGCGCCGCCTGATGTCTTTACAACGCTCTCAGCAAGTTCCACAAGAGGATTGGTCTGTGTGATGCCGAGGAGCTTGCAATGTCTTGCAGCTCTTCTGATGATCCTCTTGAGGATGTATCCCCTGCCTTCATTGCTTGGCAGGATACCATCACCGATCATGAATGTCATGGATCTGAGATGGTCTGTGATGATCCTGACGCTTACATCGACACTGTGATTGCCGGCCATGTATTCAACACCGGCCATATCGCAGACTGCGTCTCTTATGAACTTTATAGTATCAACGTCAAATATAGAATCAACACCCTGAAGAATGCATGCCAGTCTCTCAAGACCCATTCCGGTATCGATGTTTGGATGGGCGAGTTTTGTATATGAACCATCCTCCTGTCTGTCGAACTGTGTGAATACGTGATTCCAGAACTCAAGGTATCTGTCGCACTCGCAGCCCGGCTTGCAGCCAGGACTTCCGCATCCCCACTCAGGTCCTCTGTCGTAGTAGATCTCAGAGCACGGTCCGCAAGGGCCGAGTCCGATTTCCCAGAAGTTGTCATCCTTTCCAAGACGGACGATTTTTTCTTCAGGCATCCCGATTATATCTCTCCAGATCTCGAACGCCTCATCATCATTTTCATATATGGTAGCCCAAAGCTTCTCCTTTGGCATCTCAAGCCATTCCGTGCAGAATTCCCAGCCCCACTGAAGTGACTCTTTCTTGAAGTAATCTCCGAAACTGAAGTTGCCGAGCATCTCAAAGAATGTGCCATGGCGCGCAGTCTTGCCGACATTCTCTATGTCGTTTGTTCTGATGCACTTCTGGCATGTAGTCATCCTCTTTTTAGGAGGTGTCTCAGTACCTGCAAAATACGGCTTGAGAGGAGCCATTCCGGAATTGATTATCAGAAGGCTCTTATCATTGCGAGGGATCAGTGATGAAGACGCACCCGGATAGTGGTCTTTGCTCACGAAGAAATCCCTGAACATATCTCTTATTTCATTTACACCGAGGTTTTTCATTGCTGTCTCCTTGTCCGCAATATTCCCAATAATTATAGCACTTTCAGTTGAGAATTTCATCCATTGTTTGCTCTGATTCTTCAACAAATTCAATGGATTCAAGCGTCGCGCGGAAATCAGCTTTTATTTCGGCGAGGAACTCCTGTCTCAAAGCTTTCTGCTCTTCTTTCTCAAGTTCGGTGAGACCCTTCTCTTTAGATTTATGCGCGAGTTCGTTTATCCTGTCGATCTTTTCTTTTTCCATGTTGCATATGCCCTTTCCGTTTCCAGATAATACAGGCTAAATGCTAACATGAAACAGATGCGGTTTCAATCAAACAATAAGTTCTTTAAGAAGCCGGGTGTTCACTTCCTGTGCTGCCATAAGAAGAAATAGTTTGTTAGTCGGTCTCGGCATCAGCAAATCATTTTTGAATTCGGCAGATTTCAGTGCGTTCCTTATTCCGTGCTCGACAGTATCAGTACCGGTGATGGCATATTTTTTTGCGATCAGGGGGTATACTTCTTTTTCCAGGCAGATATCCATTCTCTTCAAATCTGTTATTATGCATATAGCGTCTTTCATGAAGGTATATCCCTTGCACTTTACGTTGATGTTATATTCATTGAGCACATTGTAGATTGTCTCCAGCAGCCGTATATTCCTTTCATATATTTTCTTTTCGATCTCAGCTGATGGATTGAAAGCAAAGAAATAATTGCCATAATTCATAAAATGCCCCCCTTTCAGCATATTATGTGGTCTTTGATTTTTTCGTATACCGCCTTTCCTATACCGTTGACCGACATAACATCTTCCTTGCTTTTGAAGGCATTCGAAGATCTGTACTCTATGATCCTTTCTGCGATAACGTCCCCAATACCGTTCAAAGTTTTGAGTTCATCCAAAGTCGCTGTGTTGATATTTACCAGACCTTCAGCAGTAATACCGGGAGATGATGAGACTGAAGATACATCAGTACCGCTATTTTCGGAGCTTCCCTTGACGGGGATGATTATCTTCTGACAATCTTCGACAAAGGACGCTCTGTTCACCGAATCCATATCGGCGTCTTCTTTCAGCCCTCCGGCCATATCTATCACTTCATACAGCCGGGTATCTTTTGTTACCTGATATACGCCCGGATTAACGACAGCTCCTCCGATATCCACGCAAATGGTCTGTGTGTCTTCATATACTTCTTCTTCAGGATCTGTCTCCTGTGCTGTTTCTGCTGTTTCTGCCGATTCTATCGTTATGTCCGCTTTGGATGTATCGATTATCTTCAATACTGCGGCAGCGACAAGAATGAGCAAAACACTCAGGATCTTTATTAGTTTTTTCCTGTCTCTCAGAATGCTTTCGAAAGTATCTTTGATCTTTTCAACAACACTGTCCGTCATCGGTATACACCTCTTCAGTAAATTGCTGTCAGTATAAGATTTTATGGCTTGCAGGGCAAACGTCAGACGATTGTCACAGTTTGACCCAAATTAAGCATAAATAGTCCCTAAGACAACAAAAAAAGACCGCATGCGCGGTCATAATGTTGCTGCAGGTGCAAAAATTGCTGGATAAAGTGCAGATATTGTTGAAAACAGGTCTGTCAGTCCTCAGTAAACTCGAATTCGAAGTCTTCTATCCTTACCGTATCTCCATCCTTCAGACCGAGCTCTCTGAGTATGTCGATGCCACCCTGCCTGACTATGTAGTTGTAAAGATACCTGACTGAACCGCTGTCTGTGAAATTCGTTGAATTGAATATCTTGGACAGCTGCTTGCCCTCGAGCACGTATGTGCCGTCTTCATCTTTATATCCGCTGACCAGTCTGTAGTCGGCTTCGTTCTCATCCGCCTCGAAATCGAACATCACCATAGGTTCGTAATCAGGCTCTTCGTAGTTTTCAACTCCACGCAGAGCAGCGTTCATGAGTTCATCCAGGCCCTGCCTTGCCGCAGCGCTTATAGGATAGACCTCGCGTCCTTCCTTTTTCATAAATTCCATGAACTCATCATACTTCTCCTGATCGGTCACAAGGTCGATCTTGTTGGCGGCGATGATCTGCGGCTTTTTTGCAAGACGCTGATCGAACTGCTCAAGTTCCGCGTTGATCTTTTTGTAATCCTCTATAGGATCCCTTCCCTCTGAACCTGCTACATCCACTACATGGATGAGCACCTTTGTGCGTTCGATATGTTTAAGGAACTTGAACCCGAGTCCGGCTCCCTGTGAAGCGCCTTCGATGATTCCTGCGATATCCGCCATGACAAAGCTTGTATCGTGCAGATATACGACACCAAGGTTTGGATCTATCGTTGTGAAGTGATATCCGGCGATTTTTGGCTTAGAATTTGTGCACACGGAAAGAAGCGTAGATTTTCCGACATTTGGGAAACCAAGAAGACCTACATCAGCTATCAGCTTGAGCTCAAGTATGACTTCACGGGTCTTTGCAGGGCCTCCTGCCTCAGCAAAGTTAGGCGCCTGCCTTATGCTGCTCTTGTAATGGACATTTCCTCTGCCGCCGCGTCCGCCCTTGGCCGCAACGATCGAATCCCCGTCTGAAGTGAGGTCTTTCATCAGGTGTCCGGTCTCTTTGTCGATTATCATGGTGCCGATAGGTACCTTGATATACAGATCCTGGCCTTTTTTGCCGTAGCGATTGCGTTTCATGCCCGGCTGACCGTTTTCCGCCTGATATTTTCTCTTGTACTTGAGATCCATCAGCGTCCTGAGGTTTTTATCGGCAACAAAAATGACACTGCCGCCGTTACCGCCGTCTCCGCCGTCAGGTCCGCCGTCAGGAACATAAGGATCGCGCCTGAAAGTAACGGCGCCGTTGCCGCCCTTTCCGGATATTATTGTTATTTCCGCTCTGTCTACAAACATAGTTCCGTCAAAAATAAGAATGGCTCCTACTTGACGTAGGAGCCTGAAGTCTTATGCTTCCTTGCTGTAAACACTGATCTGCTTTCTCTTCTTGTCGTATCTCTCGAACTTGACTGTTCCGTCGATCTTTGCAAACAGAGTGTCGTCTCCGCCCTTGCCAACATTGTTGCCCGGGTGGAACTTTGTTCCTCTCTGTCTCATGAGGATGCTTCCTGCGCTTACATATTCACCGGCACCTACCTTGAGTCCAAGTCTTTTCGCCTCGGAGTCTCTGCCGTTCTTGGAACTTCCTACTCCTTTTTTACTTGACATTGTGATTCCTCCTTAACTACTTGGCCTCGATGGCAGCAATGATATCAGCCTTGGTTGCCTTTGCAGGAACCTTGATACCAAGCTCTTTTGCAACTGCCAGAAGCTCTTCTTTCTTCATTGAAGCGCTGACTTTAGGTGCAGCCTTTGCTTCTTCCTTCTTTGCAGGCTTCTCGGCCTTAGGGGCCTTCTCAGCCTTAGGAGCCGATGCTCCGATACCGGTGATCTTTACCAGTGTATAAGGCTGTCTGTGACCGTTTTTACGTCTGTAATCTTTCTTTGCTTTGTACTTGTAGATAATGACCTTGTCAGCCTTGCCCTGCTCCAGGACCTCAGCCTCAACAGCATATCCGTCTACAAAAGGTGTGCCTGCGACAAGCTTGTCTCCGCCTACAGCTACGACCTGATCGAATACGACCTTGTCTCCTACCTTGGCATCGAGCTTCTCAACTCTGAACTCATCGCCCTGCTGTACTCTGTACTGCTTGCCACCTGTTTTGATGATAGCATACATATTTAAATTCCTCCTTAAACCAGACTCGCCGAAGCTTGGGTGCATACGCTTGAAAACCCGCTTCGTGCGGTTAACCGACAGAAATGATACTACATCGTGATTGCAAGGTCAAGAAGGAATTTCTTTTTATTTCAATAATTTCTTTATATTTCAATATATTTCAACTATTTTTTATTCTATCACTACACCGTCTTCGTCGACTTTTAATCCGGTATCGTTATCGGCAGGTTTGAGATGTTCCATGATCTTCCCGCGTATCTCCTCAAGAACCAACGGGTTCTCTTCCAGATATGTTTTTACATTTTCTCTGCCCTGTCCGATTCTTTCGTTGTTGTAGCTGTACCATGAACCGGATTTGTCGATGACGCCTATATCTGCAGCCAGGTCGAGAATATCTCCTGAGATCGAGATGCCAGTACCATACATAATGTCAAATTCTGCCTTTCTGAACGGAGGCGCTACCTTGTTTTTAACGATCTTGACTCTGGTGCGGTTTCCGAGGACTTCTTCGCCCTTCTTTATGGTATCGATCTTTCTTACATCGAGCCTCATTGAAGCATAGAACTTCAAAGCGCGTCCGCCTGTAGTCGTCTCAGGATTTCCGAACATGATGCCGATCTTTTCTCTTAGCTGATTGATAAAGATCACGCAGGTGCTGGTTCTGTTGATGGCACCGGCGATCTTACGAAGAGCCTGAGACATGAGTCTGGCCTGAAGTCCCACATGTGAATCTCCCATTTCTCCCTGTATCTCTGCCTTAGGTACCAGCGCTGCTACTGAGTCGATGACTATGATATCCACAGCGCCGCTCCTTGTGAGCATCTCGCATATCTCTAGCGCCTGTTCGCCTGTATCCGGCTGGGATACAAGGAGTTCATCCACATTGACACCAAGATTCTTTGCGTACACAGGATCAAGAGCATGCTCCGCGTCAATGAATGCTGCCTGTCCGCCGTTACGCTGTGCCTCTGCGATGGCGTGAAGTGTCAGTGTTGTCTTACCCGAAGATTCCGGACCGTATATCTCGATGATCCTTCCTTTAGGGTATCCGCCTACACCTGTCGCGAGATCAAGGCTTACGGAACCGGTAGAAATCACATCTATATTGCTTACCGGACCCGACTCGCCGAGTTTCATGATAGCTCCCTTGCCGTACTGTTTCTGTATCTGATCCAAAGCCTGCTGAAGGGCTTTTTCCTTTGCTGCTTTTTCTGTGCTGTTCTCAGTCTGAATTGCCATATTGCCTCCCTGAATATTAAAAGAACGCTTGTTCGTATGTATGATATATCGTTATCCTTCTGCTGTCAATATTATATTTTCAAGCTTTAAGAATTGTCGAACGGAAAAAGCACTTATTCCGGCGATAAATGACCTTTTTCAGAGTGCCGGCACTTTTTAAGATGCCTTCTCTGTCGTTTTACCGTATAAGCATATAAACTGCCCTAAGCATCCTGAGAGTGAAATACCTGCGGTTCCGTATACGGAAGTTCCTGGAGGTATGTACTTCGATGTGGCCTTTTATATCGCCCACCGCGTATCCGATATACGCCTCTCCTGCTTCGTGACCAGGATCGCTTTCAGGGCCTGCGAACCCTGTAATGGATACAGCTATATCGGCTCCGGAGCGCTTCTTTGCGCCTGCAGCCATGGCTTCTGCTGTTTCCTTACTGACAACACCATAGAGTTCTATTGTCTCAGCAGGAACACCAAGTTCCTTTATCTTGCTCTCATTCGAATAAGTGACATATGACGAAGAAATAACGTCTGAGGCTCCGGGTACGTCCGTGATCGCTGCCGCAAACATTCCGCCTGTGCACGATTCCGAAGAAGCTATCGTAAGGCCTTTTTCCTTCAGGATCCTTACCACTACCTCGTTTAGTTCTTCGTTATCCAGACTGTATATGTATTCGCCTGCTAGCTTTCTTACCTGTTCAGTCATCTCATCGACTGCGGCAGAAGCCTCCTCTTCGCTTTCACGCTGGGAAGCTATTCTCAGTGTACACTCCCCCTCCTTTGCGTATGTCGCGATCGTAGGATCTGTCTGGCCGTCTATGAGAGGCATTAACAGCATTTCCAGATCGGATTCTCCTATGCCGATGGTGCGTATCACGCGGTAGACCATCTTCTTTTCCATGAATTTCTCAAGATAGTCCCTGACGCCGTTCTCAAAGAGCCACTTCAGCTCCCGCGGCGGGCCGGGCAGACATATTGCCACCTTGCCGTCTTTTTCAAGAGCAAAGCCCGGCGCCGTGCCGGATGCGTTGTAAAATGGAATGCATCCGTCCGGCAGATATGCCTGTTTCATGTTGTTCTCAGGCATATCGCCGCCGCGCTTAGAAAAAAACGCTTTCAGATCAGTGACAGCTCTTTCATCAAGATGCATCTCCGTGCCCATGTACTCAGCTACCATCTCTTTTGTCAGGTCATCCTGAGTAGGTCCGAGTCCTCCGGTCAGTATCACCAGATCTGTGTCGGCAAACGCGTCAGCCAGTTTTTCCTTCAGCCTGGCGGGATTATCGCCCACAACAAAGTGATACATCACGTCGAATCCCATGAGATTCAGTTTCTCTGAAAGATATGCCGCATTTGTATTTACAGTCTGCCCAAAGAGCAGCTCTGTTCCTACCGCAATAATAGAAGTCTTCATCATCCACCTACATGCTGAAAACGTCGCGGTTCTTCCATACATATTCCGCGCCGGAGTAAATAGTCATGGCTAATGCTGCCCAGAAAACCACATTGGCAATCATGATCACTGTGTCGCCTATCGATGGTACAGCAAGACCGAACAGATACAGAATGACAGCTACCATCTGAAGAACCGTCTTGATTTTACCAGACATTCCTGCAGCCAGTACTCTTCCCTCTGACGCTGCGACTGTTCTCATTCCTGCAACTATGAATTCACGCGCAAGTATGATTATAAGCATCCGCGACTTGATAAGTCCCGACTCTATGAAGAGGCAAAGCGCAGAATACACAAGTATCTTGTCTGCCAGAGGATCCATTATCTTTCCAAAGTTGGTTACGAGTCCTCTTTTACGTGCAATACTTCCGTCAAGAGCGTCAGTTGCCGATGCGAGGCAGAAAAGAACAAGCGCGACAGGATAATAGCCCATCATATATGCCGCTATGAAAAACGGTACCGCTATCATGCGGCCTACAGTCAATTTATTAGGTAGATTCATTGCAGTTTCACCTCAATTCCTTCCAGATCATACTCATAGGTTCCTGTTATCTTAACATTCACGATGTCACCCGGACATAAATCCATGTCATTAGTGGTGAATATGACCGCGCAGTCTATATCGGGCGCGTCGTATCTGGTGCGTCCCTCGTAAATATTGACAAGCTTTGGCAGAACATTCTCATCAATTATATTGAAATCCTTTACAAGGTCAGTCGAGTCTATTTCTATGCACCTGTCAACAATTACTTCAAGTGTTTTCCCTATCTTTTTTTCATTAAGTTTTTCGCTGACAGCCTGCTGATGTTCCATCACTATATTACGCCGTTTTTCACAGACGTCACGTGCAACTTTGTTTTCCATTTCAAATGCCGCAGTGCCTTCTTCATCTGAATAAGCGAAAGCACCCAGCCTGTCGATCTCATAACTGTCTACGAATTCAAGAAGCTTTTCAAAGTCTTCCTCTGTCTCTCCCGGAGAGCCTACAAGCAGAGTCGTTCTGATATGTATACCAGGTATCCTTTCCCTGAGTATTCTTATAACTTCCTTGATGGAATCACCGCTTGAGCGTCTTCTCATCAGTTTAAGGACATTATCAGATATATGCTGTATCGGAATATCGATGTAATTGCAGACTTTTGGTTCGCTTGCGATGGCATCAATGAGATCGTCAGTAATACCATTATCGTAAACGTACATCAGTCTTATCCATTCTATGCCTTCAACAGCACACAGCTTGTGTAAAAGTTCCGGGAGGCGCCCCTCTCCATACAGATCTCTGCCGTACTGTGATGTGTCCTGAGCAATTAGGATAAGTTCTTTTATACCTGCGGAAGCCATGTCTTCTGCTTCTTTTACGCAATCCTCTATCTTCTTTGAACGGAACTTTCCCCTGATGCCTGGTATGGCGCAGAAACTGCACGCGTTATAGCAGCCCTCGGCTATCTTAAGATAACCATAGCAAAGAATATATTCCGAACGGAATTCAGGCTCATAATAATCGTATTTGCGTTTACGGTACGGGAGCGGATCGATCATGCACCCTACAGAATCTCTGCGTTTCTTATCTTTAATATCTTCCGAGAGGATCAAGTCGGGAATGGCATCATAATCATTTACTCCAAAGAACATGTCAACTTCCGGCATCTCTTCAGAAAGTTCTTTATGATAGCGCTCTGAAAGGCAGCCTGTTACTATCAGTTTCTTCCTTCCTCCATCAGTTTGTCCCATAAGAGATAAAATGCCTTCTATAGACTCTCTTTTCGCGTCCTCAATAAAGCCGCAGGTGTTGATTATCAGGATGTCCGCATCACGCGTATCATATACGATAACGCAGCCCCTTTCTTCGAGAGAGGCTGCGAGTGCCTGTGAGTCATATTCATTTTTTGCGCACCCGTAGGTGTCTATAAATACCTTTTTCATGATCAGTAATCACTTTCACTGTCAGCGTCCATTATCGTGCGCTTTACAGATTCAGGGAGCGAGTTGAAAGAATCCATGGCCCTTGTATTGGTGAGTTTGTCATTTGTACTGAATCCGTCATCTTCAGGTGCCATTTCAGGCTCATGCATCACTTCTTCAACAGGAACATATTCAGGCTCCGGCTCAGGTTCATCTACAGGTTCCGGGTCAGGTTCATAGACCGGGTCAGATTCCTGCTCCGGTTCGCCTCCGCCATAATATTCGTCTTTTGTCATAAGCAGCTGGCGTGGTCTCGATCCGTCGGACGGTCCGATGATTCCCATTTCTTCGATCTCATCGATTATCCTTGCGGCCCTGTTGTATCCTATGCGGAATCTTCTCTGGAGCATAGATACGGAAGCCTGTTTGGACTTGAAGATGAACGCGATCGCGTCTTCAGTCAGCTCATCCTGGGACTCTCCGCCCACTTTCTTATCCGTATTCTCCATGCCGTTCATGAGTTCTTCATCGTAATCAGGATTTCCGCCCTCTTTCTTGACGAACCTGATTATCTTGTCAGTCTCTTTCTCAGAGATGAACGGTCCCTGTACTCTGTAAGGCTTTGTTGAGCCTACAGGCGAGAACAGCATGTCGCCCTTGCCGAGCAACTTCTCCGCGCCGGCCATGTCGATGATAGTACGCGAGTCAAACTGCGATGCTACGCTGAATGCGATCCTTGAAGGAATATTTGCCTTGATAAGTCCGGTGACGACATCGACCGATGGCCTTTGTGTAGCGACTATCAGGTGCATTCCTGCAGCTCTGGCCTTTTGAGCCAGGCGGCAGATCGAATTCTCCACCTCTGAAGGCGAAGCCATCATCAGGTCTGCAAGCTCATCTATGATAATAACGATCTGAGGTTTGCAGTCCGCATACCTCTGGTCTACTCTCATCAGCTCGTTATATGATTCAAGATCCTTTACGTTGTTCTCCGCAAAGAGCTCGTAGCGTTTTTCCATCTCCGCTACAGCGATCGCGAGTGCGCGCGCAGCCTTGCGAGGGTCAGTAACTACCGGTGTCAGCATGTGCGGAATGCCGTTGTAGTTGCCGAGTTCTACCATCTTAGGGTCGATCATGATGAGTTTTAGCTCTGAAGGTCTGGCCTTGTACAGGAAGCTGGTAATTATTGAGTTGATGCAGACAGATTTACCGGATCCTGTAGCTCCTGCGATAAGCAGATGCGGCATCTCGCGAAGATCCGCCACTATGTTGTTGCCGGAGATATCTTTTCCGACAACGAATTCTATGATGGAAGAAGCTTCCATGAACTCATCACTGTCAATGAGGTCACGGATAAGTACAGGCGCCGGCTTTTCGTTTTCCACTTCGATGCCAACGGCTGCTTTTCCCGGTATAGGAGCTTCCATACGTATGCTCTTGGCTCTCATATTAAGAGCTATATCATCCGAAAGTCTTGTGATGCTGGCAACCTTTACTCCGGTAGCAGGCTGCACTTCATATCTTGTTACTGAAGCGCCCTGCGTTACCTTGATGACCCTGGCGTCAACACCAAAGTTCTTAAGTGTGTTCTCAAGCAGTTCGGCACGTTCCTGAAGCTGAGCGTCGCTCATCATCTGCTTTGAAGATGTATCTTTTTTGAGCAGACTGACAGGAGGAAGCTCGTAAGCAAAGTCATCCGTCATGGTATTGAAGCCTGCTGAGATCTTGGCGTCTTCAGCCTCTGTTTCTTTTTCAACCGGTTTCTTTGTTTCGGAAGAGCTCTTCTTTGCTGTAGCAGCGGCAGCTGACGATGCTGCGGCAACAGCCTTTCCGGAAGCCGACACGGATTTCCTGGCACTGCCATGCGCGTCAAGACCGAAAGAACCTGAATGACCAACATCATCAGGATCGCCAAGACCGAGCCCCGTTGAAGGCTTTGCAGATGAGCCGCGCTTTCTGCCCGGATAGCCATAGTTTTCTACATCATCACTGTCAAAGTGACGGTCTTCCGAATATATGCCTTTTTCGGAAGGTTTATCCGCACCTTTTCCTAAAGGGCCCGGATCATCGATGATTTTAAGATTGTCCTGAGAAAGCTTCTCTCCGGTTTCACTGTCAATGCCGGCAGCAAAGCGATCCATCAGCTTCCCGAACAGTGTCCCGCGTCCTTCCTGCTTCTTTGCAGGAGGATCCATGGCAGGAGCATCATTTTTTGCAGAGTCAGCCTTGGAAACACCGCTGAAAGGCTGCGGGATGTCAGTAGACACGCCAGAAGCAGATCCTTGTGCTTCCGCAGGTTCTTCCCTGATTATCCCGCTCAGTACAGACCTCCAGAAAGGCTGCTTAGGTTCAGGAACCGAAGCGGATACTGCCGGATCTCCTGTGAGAGCTTCCTTTATCTGGCCTTCAGATAATCTGCGGCGTTCATCAGCTTCAAGTTCCTTGAGGATGCGGTTCTCTTCTCTCTTCTTGCCTATCTTTCCGGCCAGCCTTGAAATAGGTGAATTGGCGACCATGAATATAGATATTATCATGACAGCCAGAGCGATGATTATAAGTCCCGGTTTGCCGAAGAACTTGACAAGCAGCGAGCCTATCTCCATGCCCACGGCTCCTCCCATGAATCCGTCGACACCCGTCCTGTAATATTCAGCGATATCCTGGAATCCGTATCTGAGTTCTTCGGTATCAATGAATCTTGATGAGTTCAGGACGCACATATTTATGTAGATCAGGAGGCTGAATATGGCGGTCCCGGTCCCGATATGCCTCAGCTTGCCCAGCAGAAGCAGCGTGGCTATCAGGAAAACAAAGAAAGGCAGGACATATGCCATGATGCCGAACAGTCCGTTGCAAACATCATGCACTGCCTTGCCAAAGCTTCCGGTAGAGTTCATTACAACGGTTATGAAAAGAAAAAGCCCCAGAGCAAACAGCGTTATGCTCCAGATAACATCTATGTTCCGCTTATCGCGGTCGCTTCTGCGCTGCATCTCTTCCAGGACTTCCTGCTTCGTAGGATTAGCTGTCTTAGATGCGGCTGTTTTAGTTGTATTGCTCTTAGGTTTGTTCTTGCTCCCCGGAGGTCTGCCGGGTCCGCGTTTCTGTCCGTTGTTGCTTGTCTGCTGTGCCATATAAAACATCCCCTGTCATATATAATGTATAAAGCCTATTAATTATACTACAAGATGTTGATTTTGTAACGGTTTTCTTAACAAAACAAAAGCCCCTTTAAAGGGGCTTTGTCTGATCTTTTGTTGTTCTTTCCACTACTCTGCGTTCACGACGTCCTTGCCGTCATAATAACCGCATGTAGGACATACTCTGTGTGGAAGTTTTGGCTCATGGCACTGAGGACAGATCGAAAGTCCGGTCATGCTCTTCTTCATGTTAGCAGCCTTTCTGCCGCTTGTCTTAGCCTGTGATGTTTTCCTCTTAGGTACTGCCACTGTCGACACCTCCTTATATGTTCAAATTACTTGTTTTACCTTTGTTTATCTTATCGCACCGATACATTATATTCACCGATTTCAAGCTTGTCAACGGTTTTGATGCGATATTTGAAGCGCTTTTTGAAAACTTTTTTATAAAGTTGTGGATTTATGATTTCTTTTGTGTTATATTCTGTTTTGCGCATCGGGGTGTGGCTCAGCTTGGTAGAGCGCTTCGTTCGGGACGAAGAGGTCGCGTGTTCAAATCTCGTCACCCCGACCAACGGCCGCTGATCTAAGGATCGGCGGCCTTTTTTATTCTATTATAACCGGAGTTCGTCTGTGTTCATTCCCCTTACTGATATCCTCTCCGGTCATCAGGTTGTATATATCAGCGGCGTGCATATCCAGTTCAAGTAGCTTCAGTGCTTCCTTTCTGAGATTGCCTGAGACTTTATTTACATTGATGATCACAGGCAGATCCGCCGACTCATCATCTCTCATCTCCGCGAGAAGCTTTCTTCCCTTTTCATTGAACCCAAGGACTCTTATGTACTCAGGGCCTGATATATCGTATTTGCTTCTTGTAATTCCAAGAAGCAGCTGCATGCAGAGTCTGGAGAGTCTGGTGTATGTATACCTCCTGGATTTTATCCCGCTGATAAAGTCTGTCCATGAGCTTGCTTCGCTCAATGAAGACTTCATCAGGTTTGCCAGTCCTTCTCCCCCTGACGGACAGTCTTCAATCGTCTCGACGTCAGTTGAAAGGACAGCATAAGTAAGAGCATCGAACCATTTGTCTATATCCGGTCCGGTCAGATGACACGTTTTCAGAGCTTCTTCCGTGCACTCCGGTACATATTGTCCGGTATCTTTGCCGTCAAGCGCTAGTTTCCTGATTGCCGTAGCGCTTTGATATGCCGCGGTTTCATCAAAAGAGTCGCCGTATCCCGCGCCTTTCCTGAGTATCACGACAGGCTTGGCTCTTCGCATTGCTTTGACATATTCGATTGCCAGGATAGCGTTTGGCTTGTCAAGCAGACTTATTTCGCTGAGTATATCCGGATCACTGTCCGGTTCCGTGCCTTTCATGGCAGCTCTCAGCTGTACATACGCAAGTTCTCTGGACGCAGGATATGAGAGGCCTTTATCATGCATTTTCAGGATAGAACTCTCTATTTCAGCCTCTTTATCCCTCAAAGTCTCTGCTACCCTTATGAGCGTCTCAGCATTGTCAGACTCGCTCCCGAATGCAATACTTGATACCTTTCCGATCGATTCAAGCAGCTTTACTCCAGCCGCCGCGTACTGTCCGGCATTTCCCAGACAAAACAGCAAAGGTATTTCAATGACCAGATCCGCGCCGCATCTTAGAGCATGTTCCGTTCTTATCCATTTATCTATGATCGCAGGCTCGCCCCTCTGAACATAGTCACCACTCATGGCCACAACAACAGCGTCAGCACCCGTCAACAGACGGGCCTGCTCCATATGATAAACATGGCCGTTATGAAGAGGATTGTATTCAGCTATGATGCCGCATGCTTTCATGTTTTTCTTATCTCAGTAAATACGGGGCCTGCTACAACGGCAGGCCCCGCAAAGTCAATTGCTCTGTTGTATTACTCTTCGCCTTCAGCTTCCGCAGGCTCTTCTGCGACAGGCTCTTCGCCGAGACGCACTCTCTCTGCAAGTGTCTTCATTTCCTGGCGGTTCTGATTGACTCTGGCGTTGATGTTGGCAAACATCTGGTTGAAATACTCGGTCATAGGCTGGATGTACTGGCCGCTCACGCCGGCGATGTCCGTCTGCATATCATAAAGGAGCTGATCGATATACTCATACGATCTGTACTTCATGTAATTGGCATGGTTCTCGGCCTCTTTGAGGATAGCATCAGCCCTCTTCTGAGCATCCTTGTAGATATTATTGTTATTTACAAGGTATTCCACCTGATCTTTGGCCTCGTTGATCATTCTGTTGTACTCTCTCTTGGCATCACTTATGATGCGGTCTCTCTCCTGATCGAGCCATTTTGCCTGCTGTATGTCACGAGGCAGGTTTGCGCGTATGTCCTCGATGATCTTCTGGGCTACATCAAGGTCGATGATACCCTTTTCAGAGAATGGCATCTTGCTCGAAGAAGTGATCAGATCTTCCAGTTCCTCAAGAAGAGACATTAATTTGATGCTGTCGTCGTTCATGGTTATTCCTCCCGTTATATTATCCAGGAAAGGCTTTTGCCTTTTCGCATTATTCACTTAGTTTTTCCTTTATCCTCTTTGCCGCATAAGGCGGGACAAGATCATCCACATTGCCTCCCAGCGAAGCGACTTCTTTGATCAGGCTGGAGCTTATGAATGAATTCTTCGGGTCGGTCATCAGAAGCACCGTCTGAGTCCCTCCGGTGAATAGAAGATCATTCATCTGAGCCATCTGGAGTTCGTTCTCAAAATCATTTACAGCTCTGAGACCTCTTATATATGCTGTGAATCCGTTTTCGTTGACATAGTCTGCAGCAAGACAGCTGAATTTATCTACCTTCACATTTGGAATATGCTTAGTAACTTCTCTTAAGATCTCAGCACGCTCGTCAACAGAAAACAAACCCGTTTTGTTCGGATTGACTGCAATGGCGACCGTAAGAGAATCGAACATCTTAGCGGCTCTTTCGATTATATTGAGGTGTCCGTTTGTTACAGGGTCGAACGATCCTGCGTAAAGAGCTTTTCTTTCCATATATATGGTCTCCCGCTTTTAACAAATACTACCAAAAGTGTTTTGCATTTACAATATATTATATACATCAACTCCTATGGTTCCGTACTTCTTTTCTTTGATCTTTTGCAGATCTCCATAAGTGTCTAATAATTTATTATCGTATAAATGCTCGCATACAACTATTGTCGCATCATCAATGAGCTCATATTCCTGTAGAAGCTGCAGCGCGGTGTCATAATAATCCGTCTTTTCATACGGCGGATCTATTATGACCACATCAAATCTGTTCTTTTTACCTGCTCCGGCCAGTTCAGCCAGCGCAGCGGTGAAATCTCTGGCTATAAGTCTTGAAACTTCCCCTGCTCCGCAGTTGTCTATATTGGCCAGCAGCACCTTCTGGTTCTGCCTGTTCGACTCAACGAATGTGCATCTTGCGGCACCTCTCGAGAGCGCTTCCAGACCCATCGCACCACTTCCCGCAAACAAATCAAGCACTTCCGCGTCCGGTATCCATGCGTTTATCATGCTGAATACAGCCTCGCGCACTTTTTCCGTCGTCGGTCTTATGCCCTTTGGGACTTCAATATTTCTGTATTTATATCTTCCTGATGTTATCTTCATTGTCCTAAATTATGTTTGAATTATCAGTTGTTTCCTGATGCATCATGCGTTCATAAGCGTATTTCACATCCGTAAGGCAGCTTCCGTCACGGTATTCTTCCATGATCCTCTCGGCATCGCTTATGGCGTTCTCCAATATGTCCGTATACCTTGAAAGAAGCAGTATATCCGTTGATGCCGTGCCGGACTGCATCGTTCCCATTATATCTCCCGGGCCTCTTAATTCGTAATCTGCCTCGCTTATCTCAAAACCATCGCTTATCTCCGACATTGCCTTTGCTCTGGCGACTGCTGTTTCAGAGTTGCTGTAATTGATCACGTAGCAGTATGACTGCCTGCTGCTTCTGCCCACTCTGCCCCTAAGCTGGTGCATCTGAGCAAGTCCGAATCTTTCACTGTTCTCTATTATTATCACTGTCGCTTCAGGAACATCGATGCCCACCTCTATGACGATAGTAGATACCAGTATCTGCACTCTTCCCTCTTTAAAGGCTTCCATGATGGATGACTTTTCTTCGCTTGAAAGCCTGCCGTGAAGCAAAGCGGCTTTGTGTCCGGGATACTTCTCTTTTATCTCCTCAAAGAGTTTTTGTACCGAGTACAGGTCTTCATCATCCGAATCGATGCTGGGAGCTATGACATAAGCCCGCCCGCCTTTTTCGAGTTCGCGTCCCATATCGATATAGGCGCGTTCCCTGGTCTTTGCGTCCAGTGATCTGGTGATTATCTTCTTTCTGTCCTTAGGCATAGATCTTATGATGCTGAAGTCCATGTCGCCGAATACAGTTGCCGCCAGTGTACGTGGTATAGGCGTGGCGCTCATCACACAGACATTGACTCCTCTGCCCTTTTTTACAAAGGATTTGCGCTGTGCTACACCGAATCTGTGCTGTTCATCGGTTATGACCAGCGCCAGTTCCTTGAAGAGCACATCCTTTTGTATAAGGGCATGAGTGCCGATAAGTACGTCTATATTTCCGGAAGCGGTATCATCTATGACGGCCCTTCTTTCTGCAGTCTTCATGCCGCTTACCAGAAGGCCGCAGCGTATCCCGTAGCGTGAAAGGTCCCTGATTATGCTCTCGTAATGCTGCCTCGCCAGTATCTCAGTCGGTGCCATCATAGCGGACTGAAGGTCTGCTTTGGAGCATCTGTACATGGCAGCCTCCGCGACTACGGTCTTGCCGCATCCTACGTCGCCCTGTACAAGGCGGTTCATGCTCCTCCTGCTGCTGAGATCAGACATTATCTCGTCGATGCATTTTTTCTGGCCCTCAGTAAGTTCAAACGGCAATCCTGAATAGAAAGCCTCCATGTCAGCATCCGGGACCGAAGAATTCGCCTGACCGTCATCCAGATCAGCGTTGTTCATCCTCACCGCAATCTGATACATGAGGAGTTTTTCATAGATAAGTCTGTATCTGGCTGCTTTATAGTGATGCTCGTTTTCAGGGAAGTGAATATTGCGGTAGGCGTATTCCTGGCCGCAAAGCCTTCTTTTTTCTATTATGTCTTTGCCCAGCCAGTCCGTATCGAGGTCTGTTGTATTAAGGGCTTCCCTTATCCACTTTCGAAGAGTGACGTCGGTGAGTCCGGCGGAATGCCTGTATACCGGAAGTATTCCCCTTACATCCCGATCGCCGCCGGTTTTGCTGAATTCCGGATTGGTCCACACTCTGGCGCCGTTCCTTATCCTCATGCGGCCAAATATGACATATTCCGAGCCGATATCCAGCATCTTGCGAAGATACGGCATGTTGAAGAATACCGCGTAAAAAACACAGCTGTCATCTCTCAGTGTGCACTCTGTTATGGATCGTCCTCCTGAAAGACTTCTTAGCTGCGCTTTTATGAGCCTTCCGCTGGTCAGGCTGTCCCTGTCAGTCACCGCGTCCATTGCGCGTATCACCGACCGTCTGTCCTTATACTTTACGGGATAATAAGAAAGCAGGTCTCCAATTGTTTCGATACCTGCCGCTGACAGCTGTTCTTTCTTTTTGGCGCCTACGCCCCTGATAGAACAGATATCGTCATTGAATCCGTGTAAACCAAGATCAGGCATTGTTTCTCACTATATCTATGTTGCGCTTGACGATATCATCGCTGCTCACGCCGGTTATTCCTCTTATCTTCACGCTGATCGAGCGAGGTTTTTCCAGTCTCAGCATGTCAAAGTCATTCTCGACAGCTTCAAAAATTTTATCCGCGATCCTGGATATATTGCCACCGTATTTGATCACAAGATAGATCTTTACTTTTACTTCACCCTTTTTTTCGGATACTTCGACAGCATCGTAATAGTCAGGATCAATAATAGGTGTAGGCTTCTCCTTTATAGGTTTGCCCTTTTTGTTTGAGAGCATCAGAAGATGGTCCATGCCAAGCATGTCCTCGATTATCATGCGTTCAAGCACAACCTTATTTACGGCTACTGCCCCGTAACTGTTCCTTGTTATCACTGACATGTCTATATTATTGCATTTTTTTGATAAAGAAAAAAGCCTTGAGCTAAGCTCAAGACCATCCTCTTGATATGCTTCGATCAGACGGCACGGTTTACCTTGCCCGATCTGAGGCAGCTTGTGCATACGGAAGCTTTTCTTACTCTGCCGTTATCGTTGATCCTTACGGTCTGGATATTAGCGTTCCATTTTCTTTTTGTATGGATGTTGGAGTGAGAAACAGTATTTCCCGATGTCTGACCCTTGCCGCATACTTCACATTTTCTGGACATTTGCCGCACCTCCTTATAGTTTCTTGTTTAGCCCGCTTTCGCAAGCCTTGTAATACTAACACAAGCATCTCTCAAAATGCAAGCACTTTTTTGCTCGTTTTTCAATGCTTTATATATACCCTTTCTTATTTAAATTCAACATTTTATTCAACTTTTTATAAGAGTATAATATTCAATGTAATATTATGTGTTCATGGTGAGGCTGATTATGAAAAATGCTCTGTGCAGGAACAAATTCATCATACTTTTTACTATTTTGATCATAGCCGCAGCTGCGGGAATATCCATATACAAATCGCAAAGCACCGCACTTCTGGATAAAAAAGCTTATTCCGAGTTCAGAACAGCTATCGAAGATGTAGGCGAGTCAGAGGCAGGCGGCTTTGCAGATCAGCAGGAACTTGCCGGTCTCATAAGGCAGTGGGCCGACGGTCATTCTCTGGAATACAAGGAAGACAAGTACGGTAACATAATCTTCGATAAACCTGCGTCAGGACGTAAGAAGAACTTTTCCCCTACCCTTATTGCGGTTAGCATGAATTATGAGACAGCCGTCGATAACGCCCGGGTGCTCGCTGCTGCTGCTGCTGTCGCAGTATCCGATGTCGAGGCTGGACGCAGGACAGTTGTTTTCTTCAATGATGAGCAAGGTCTTGCAAAAGGTTACAAAGGCATAAGCAAAAAGCTGATATCCTCAAAGACCAAAGTCATCTATCTTGACAAGGGTGCCTCCAACTATATATCGACCGGATCCTTCCAGCAGAGATGCTCTGAGATAACAATACCCGCAGAACGTGAAGAAAACCCTTGCGATACAGCTGTCAGGATCTCTATTACCGGAATAACTTCGGGAGTCATAGGCCCGGGTATCAATAAACGGCCTGACCCAATGTCTGCTTTGAGCAGTCTGCTGAGCAGACTCAAAAGCAGATCAGTCGACTGCCGGGTCGCAGAAGTCAGCGTCGGCAACAACGGCAATATGTATCCTGTTTCGCTGGATGTCACTATAGTTCTCAATTCATATAATCTCAATTCATTCACCGGCTATATAGATAAACGCATAAAAGCCTGGGATAAAGCTTACGGGGACAATTATGAGGATCTCAAATATGAATATGAGGTCATAGAAGATGAAGAGGCGTTGCCTGATACAGTCTACACTGCAGAAACAACAGACAAACTTACGGGCATCCTTTACACAATCTCCAGCGGCTCTTATAAATACTCCGAGAATGACTCCATTCCTGAAGGCAAAGAACCCGGATATGTTTACGGTATAAACTGTCTGACAGATCTGTATACCACTGATGACAATATAAAAATCGTAGTGATAACGCAGGGTGCAGATGACAGTTTTACTGACAGGATCGCAAACGACAACAAAGCTGCTGCAGAGCTTTATGAGTGCAGTTATGATCAGACTGATTACATCGATGCTTTCATCAATGATAAGGATTCTCTGGCACGCACTTTCCGCTGCACTTATGAAAAAGTTACCAAAAATGCTGCAAGCGATGTCTCTTTAGGTTCAGAGACTGATAATTTCTTTACTCCTTGCTCTTATCTTGCTAAAAGGAATACCAAGGCGGATATCATACATATTAGAACAAAGAACTCAAATGCAGCCAGGATAGCAAATACCATACTTTGCTATATCAAGGGTAAGGGCAATACTTCAATCTTTAAGTAAATAAGAATATATGGTAAAATGTCTACCTAAACTTTCATAGGCTAATTAGGAGGAAAACGATGAGGTCTGATTTGGACGAGCGCTCTGAAACACAGCGCGAGATCGACGACTTTCTTTCAAAGTTCGAAGATCCCGCTGACGAATTGTCTGCTGATTACAGCCCATATCTCAACGAAAAGAACACGACCAAAATGACGGCCGCGCGCTCTTTCTATTGGAAAGACGTAGACTCACCTGATTTCAAAAAGATCATAGAGAAGAACGAAAAACAGGAAGCAGATAACGCGCATACAATTGAGTCTTCAGGCACAGACAACGAAGCTCCTATAGTACCGGATGTAAAAAATGCAAACGAGGAGAATAGAAAGCCTAAGAAAATGAAGTCTAAGGCTAAGAAGACTGAAGTTAAAAAGGTTGAAGATAATAAGTCCGAAGCTGAAAAGGTAGAATATAACCGATACGAAACTAATGTTACAGAGGATATAAAAACTGAGAACAAAGAGTCTGAGGTCAAAAAGACCGAGGACGCAGAGATAAAAAACACCAAGTCTCAGGAAAAAACTTCCAAAAAGAAAAAGAAGAAGGTCAAAAGCAAGAAGCCTGCTGCTGCCCCGGTTACTGAAGAGACTGCAGCCGCTGCTAAGCAGTCACCTGCAAAAACACCAAAGAAGCCTAAAAAAACTTCAAAGAAAGTAAAGTCTAAGAGAACGAAAGGCAGCATCAAGCATGCCCTCTTCTATAAGAAGAACAAGGACTACGATCCTTCACAGGGCAAGACATACGTCAAAAACGGCAAGACCATCAAGAATAAGGAATACAGCTTCAGCTTCCTTAAACTGCTTGGCGACATGGTCGCTGTTGGCATGATATTCGTCCTCGCAGGTCTTATCTATGCTTTGGCTATCATCACGGTCGCTCCTAAATATGACTATAAAGATATATATTCCGCTGTAGCTACATCTTCGGTAGTCTACAACGATGACGGTGAGCTGATCGATAACATTTTCTATACGGAAAACAGAAAAGTCGTCAAGTATGAGGACATGCCTGAAGACCTGATCAACTCATTCATTGCGATCGAAGACAAGACTTTCTGGAAACACCACGGATTCAACTGGACGCGAATGATAGGCGCAGTACTCTCCTCTTTCACCGGAAGCGGAAAGATCAGCGGAACCAGTACCATAACCCAGCAGCTTGCGCGTAACGTTTATCTGGCTGACACCAAGAGCGTACGAAGCATCAAACGAAAACTGCTTGAGATGTACTATGCCAGCAGGCTTGAGCATTCTCTCAAAAAACAGGAAATAATAGAAGCATATCTGAACACCATATATCTGGGGCATGGTTGTTACGGTGTCAACGCTGCAGCACAGACATATTTCTCAAAGAAGGTTCAGGATCTTGATCTTGTGGAATGCGCTGCCCTGGCTGCCCTTCCTCAGTCTCCGGATACATATGCCCTGCTCAAACTTGGCACTGAGGCTCAGAATGTTGTCGACTCTAAGGTGGTGGCGACTGATCCTACTACCGTAGTTACCAACGACCTCGCAAGAGACAGGCGCCAGCTCACTCTGGATCTCATGCTCTCTCAGAAGTACATCACTAAAGAGCAATATGATGAAGTGTATGATAAAAAGCTTAATGACTTCATTAAGCCTGACCTCGCATCCAATAACAGTATCTACTCTTACTTTAACGAGTATCTTGTGGATACTATCATAGCCGATCTGATGGATCAGTACGGCATGGAATATGAGAGTGCTGAACGCATGGTATATACAAAGGGTCTTCAGATCTATTCGACGGTTGACAGTACAGCCATGGAAGTCATCGCAAAGGAGTTCCAGGATGAAGGCAACTTCCCTTATGTTACTGCTTCCAGAGATTCCGCCGGAAATTTACTCAATGAAGAAGGTCATATCAACCTTTATAAATACGGCAACTATTTCGATGAAGACGGCACCTTTAAACTCAGCGGTGATGATGGCGATGTTAAGATCAACAGAGACGGCAGTATAACGATCGTAAAAGACCACAAGCTGCACATCTATGAAACCGAAGTAGACGGCAGCACTGATTATAGCCTCGAATTCAAGAGCTACTATTTCTATGATGATAACGATACGCTCTTTTCGATCGCAGGAGGCTATCTTAATATTCCTGCCGCATACAAGTCTGCCGATTCTGAAGGAAATGTGGTGATCGACAAAGCATATTTTGAGGATCCTCTTTATGAAGGAGCACTGAAGATCAGCGGAAACGACGTTATAATCACACAGAGCGCTTATTCCCTCTCGCCTAGGCAGCGTCAGCCACAGGCAGCGATGACCATAGTCGGCGTCGGTACCGGAGAAGTTAAAGCAATGGTCGGCGGACGTCAGTTTGGGGGCCAGAAGATGCTCAACAGATCACTCAATCCGCGTCAGCCTGGATCATCTATCAAGCCGTTGGCTGTATACGGAGCGGCTCTTCAGAAGAGCTATGACCTTGCTGCTTCCGGTCAGAAGTGGAAATTCACTGACTACCATATCGACAAGCAAGGCACAAAAGGCTGGGGAGATTATGTTACTGTCCACTCTTCTATCGAAGACGAAAAGACAAAAATCGAAGGCAGATACTGGCCAAACAACTTTGACCATCATTTCTCGGGTAAGAATACATTCAAAACTGCTATACAGAAGTCAATCAACACTTGTGCCGTCAAACTTGAACTGCAGATAGGAAGTGATTATTCCGTAGCACAGCTCAAGAAATTCGGACTGTCCACAGTAGATGATGACACCAGCGATCCGGTCAATGACGTCAACCCTGCCGCTCTGGCTCTCGGAGCTATGACTGAGGGCGTGATGCCTCTTGAGATGGCGCTTGCTTACGCGTCCTTCCCGGGCGGCGGCAAAGTCAACACCCCTATCTGCTACTATAAGGTACTCGATCGAGACGGCGAGCTTCTGCTTGAAGGCAAGTCTCAGCAAAGTGAAGCTCTTAATGAGGGCGTTGCATGGATCATGACTGACGTTCTCCGTTCGGTAGTAAAGGCCAACGGATACATGTCTGTTTACGATGTAGTTCCGGGTGGTAAGACGGGTACCACAAATGACCAGTACGACATCTGGTTCGATGGATTCACTCCTTCTTATGCTGCATCATTATGGATCGGTACCGATGAAAATGTTGAAATGTCATCCATGTCAACAACAGCTGCGCGTCTATGGGGAAGGATAATCAATCAGATCCCTAAGGCCAAGGAAGGTTCTTACGCAGCGCAGCCTTCAAACGTCATCAGTAAAGGCGGTGAATATTTCACCAGCGGAACAGAAACCGGGCTCACCTCATGGAGCGACAAGGAAGCCAAAGAGAAAGCCAAAAAAGAAGCTTACGATAAATGGCTCAAGGAAAGAGAGAATCATAAGGTAAAGGTCATCGATGTCCAGGGTCATTACGAGCAGAAATATAAGACTGTCCATCATGATGCGGTAACTCACGTAGAAGATGTGCTGATCGGATATGAGCAGATGGAAGACCCTAAAAATCCTGGGCAGTTCATTGATGATCCGAATAAACCTAAATATCAACAGCAAACTGTTGTAGATCAGGCTGCTTATGATGAACAGGTTCCTGATGGCGATCCGGTCTGGATAGAAGAAGTATGGCATTGGGAATATGAACCGGGCTGGCGTGATGGCGACTTCAAATATAAAGGTGATTGACATCGGAACTTAACCATGCGGATCACCGGATCCACTACACAGAGGGCGGCGACGCTGCCCTCTTTTATTGTTAAATATCTATTTTCTCTAAAAGCGTTGAAATTAGTTTAAAAATCGCAATTGTGATGATTGTGTGAAGGTTGACATCAAGTATTATGAGAGTATAATCTAATATTGTATAGGTATGCGCTTTATGCGTTTTGTTTTAAGGAGGTAAACTATGGAACAAAAAGGTAAATTCGATTCCAATTTTGGATTTCTGATGGCCTCTCTCGGTTCCGCAGTAGGTCTTGGTAACCTTTGGGGATTCCCGTACAAGATGGGTCTTGGCGGTGGATTCGCATTCCTGCTTCTCTACGTTATTCTTCTCGTAGTCGTAGGTTACCCACTGGTACTCTCCGAGATCGCTATCGGACGTAAATCACAGAAGGCTGCTATTGAAGCTTATAAAGAGATCCATCCTGGATTCACTTTCAACGGTGTTCTCCAGACGATAGTACCGTTCTTCCTGATCGCTTTCTACTGCACATTCGGTGGATATGTTATGAAGTACTTCTTCAAGTCCCTGTCGATGTTCGGTGGCAATCAGTTTGATCCTGGTGCTACATTCGGTGAAACACTTGTAAACACTTCATCTGTTATCTGGGTACTTATCTTCCTGGCACTGACAATCGTCATCGTGCTTGGCGGTGTATCCGGCGGTATCGAGAAGTTCTGCAAGATCGCTATGCCAGCACTGTTCGTCATGCTCGTGATCATCGCGATCAGATCCTGCACACTTAAGGGTGCAGGTGAAGGACTTGCTTTCCTGTTCAAGCCACACTTTGAGGGCATGAACTCCGCATCCGGAATCTTTGAAACACTTAAGCTCGCCGGATCGCAGATGTTCTTCTCACTGTCGCTTGCATCAGGCTGCCTGATCGCTTACGGTTCGTATCTGGATAAGAAAGAGAATCTTGAGAAAGACGCCGTCATCGTTACTATCGGTGACACATGCGCTGCTCTGCTCGCAGGACTTGCTATCATGCCTGCATGCGCTGCTTACGGCCTCGACTTCGGCGCCGGCCCGGGACTGCTCTTCGTATCGATGCCTACAGTATTCAATGATATGAAAGGCGGAGCAATCTTCGCATTCATGTTCTGGCTGCTCGTATTCTTCGCCTGCCTGTCATCCTCGATCGGCATGATGGAGGGCGGCATTTCCGCTATCCTCGACAGCAGGATCAAGAAAGGTAAATCCGCTAACAGATTCGGAGTTACAATGCTAATGGGAGCATGGGCACTCATCGGTAACTTGATGACAACTCTTGACGGACTTGGCGAGAGAACTACAATGCAGTGGTTCCACCTGTTCGGAATTCCAGATGTACTCGATGTATGGGATGCTGTTGCTGAGGGTATCCTGATGCCTCTCACAGGTCTGATCATGGCTATCCTGATCGGCTGGGTCGTACCTCACTACATCGATGACGAAGTTGAGTCCAGCTCTGCATTCAAGTCAAAGGGCTTCTTCAACTTCTGCATCAAGTGGCTCGGACCTATCTTCATGATCCTCATCGTGATCGGTCAGATCCAGAGCGTAATGAGCATGACACAGTAGGCTGAATAACAAATCAATTGGGACGTATAAGCGTAAATATCATGGCCCCGGCAAAATGCTGGGGCTTTTACTTTTATGTTTTTACTTGTATAATAATTTCAGTTTTTGATATTTCAGTGCCAAGAGGCCGCTTTACATGAAGGACTTATATAATGTTAGTTGACAAATTCCCATGGCTTCTTGAGCCAAACCTTCTCACACTCATGATTCGTGCCCTCCTCGCCCTTCTCTGCTCAGGTCTTATCGGTTATGACAGAGACGCGCATGGATCGGCGGCAGGTCTTAGGACTCATATTCTCGTATGTGTCGGCGCTATGCTTGCGATGTGTACCGGAGAATTCACATCCATATATTACGGCGGAGATGCCTCGCGTATAGGAGCTCAGGTCGTATCCGGCATAGGTTTCCTTGGCGCAGGTACTATCATCGTTCACAGAGGACATATCTCAGGTCTTACTACAGCCGCCGGCCTCTGGGCTTCATCATGCATAGGCCTGGCGATAGGAACAGGTTTTTACGAAGCGGCAATAGTCGGTACTCTGGCCGTGTACTTTGTAGAGCGCGGACTGCGGAACATCTCCAAGCGTATCATGATCAAGCACGGTCACTATGATAAGGACCGTCATTCCGATAAGGACGTTGAAATACAGGAATAAGCACTTGAATAACAGATATTTCAGATATATACTTGCGGAGTAGCAATTGCTGAATGAAAGGAGCAAAAAACCGTGACAACTAATAAACTGAAGATCGACCGTATCGCATATTGCGCAGGAATGGATCCTGAAGATTATAAAGCAGCCTGCACTCTTTCCGCAGACGCGTCCAAAATTGACTATAACAATTATGATAAGACATATGAGGCTGTCGAAGCCGGAGAATGCGACGTTTGCGTACTTCCTTTTGAGCGCAGCAGAAGCGGCGAAGTTTCGCATGTCATGGATCTGTTCTACAAAGGAGATCTCAACATCGTAAAGGTCTTCAAATGGGACAGCGGCACAGAGATCACCCGCTATGCAGTCCTTTCCAGAGAAGAAAACGAGACCGCATGTGAAGACGGATCCCGCTTCATGATAATCTTCACCGTAAAGAATATGCAGGGTACTCTTGTCAAAGCGATCAACGCGATCAGCAGCCATGGATTCAATATCCGTTTCCTGCACACCAGGCCTCTCAACTATGAAGAATGGGGATACTATTTCTACATCGAGTGCGATGGAGATGACCAGTCTGAAGAAGGAAAGAGAATGCTTGAGGATCTCTCCTCTGTTTGTGAGACTCTCAGGTTCATCGGACGCTACCCTTCAAAATAAAAAGCATAAAATAAGGCTCCAGGTATGACATCCGGAGCCTTTATTTTTATTCTTTGTATTATTTTTGCTCTGCCCAGTATTCCGTTACATTCAGAATGGTCTCGCCGTCTATCTGTACCGCGCAAGGTCTTGAGAACCTTACATGCACCTTCTTGCCCTCTATCACCTTTACCATATCGGTCAGCGCAACATGTTTGCCTTCAAATATGAGCGGGAAATTCTTGAGCGACTTAATCTTTGAAGGGCTCATGTATACTATCACAGTCAGATGATCTCCTAAGCGGTCCTGACCCGGCGCAAGATTCATGCCTCCTCCACAGTATCTTCCCTTCATAGCCGGAGCTAGCCAGACGTTTTCGAACTCATATTCCTTGCCGTCCACTTCTATCCATGCGTGACAAGGCTTGAACGCGTACAGAAGGCCTTTTATTGCGATAGCCGTATAATTGATCTTTTTATTTGACTTCTTTGCTTTTATCCTGTCAGCCTCTTCGCAGCAATACCCGTCGATGCCGAAGCTCATGTTGTTTATGTACTTGTACTCCTTCCCTTTTACTGTTGCTACCGGAAGATTGACGATATAAGGATTGAGAAGCATCTCCTTGCCGGCGACTTCATTGATATCGTTGAGAAAATCGTTTCCCGTGCCGGCGCCGAGAATATAGATGTTATTTTTGATCTTTTCGCAGTCGACATGGTTTATAAGATAGTTGATCGTTCCGTCCCCTCCTACCATAACGACTTCATCTTCTTCCTTCAGGCTGCCAAAGAATTCAGGATAATCGATCTTTGACGCGTCAATAAGATCGACACCCGGAAGGTCTGGTTTTATGCCGTTATTTGCGAGTGGATTGTACAGATAGTATTTCATCCGGTCTCCTCCTTTTTACTCGCCTCTGATATATTCCTTCAATCTGACTTCATCTTCATGTTCCAGAGAATCTGCGCCGTGCATTCCTGACAGGTTTTCCAGATGATGTCTGAATTCATGCCTTACGACTCCACGAAGTTTTTTTTTATGAATTCCCTGTCTTCCATTGGAAATGATCTCACGAATGATCCGTAATAGATCGTGATCCTATTGCCGTACCCGGTCCTGCTGTACTCACCCAAAATGATAAGGTCATCGTTCTTCGCGTGAGGAGATATTTTTTCCCTTTCTTCGAGAATGACACCATGATGCAGGTGATCGAACATGTCCTGAGGAAGTTCGGCGCATACTTCAGTCAATATCTCATGGAATTCATCTATGCCAATCATATCATTATCCTTTGTCATATGCCATATCACGCGGGAGCAGCAGCTGATGATCCGAGAGACAATAAGCAAACGCATTCAACATGTTTGGTCATAGGAAAATTGTCATATGCCTTTATCGACTTTATCTCATAGCCGTTTGCACGGAAACTGTCAAGATTGATGCAGAGAGTCTTTGGATTGCAGCTTACGTATACGATCTCATCTATCTCGTATCTGCAGAGCATCGCGACTGCCTTGTCATGTATCCCCGCTCTCGGCGGATCAACAACTATCACATCAGGTTTCTCCGGTATCTCATCAAGCTTTTCCTTCACATCGCCGCAGATGTAATGGCAATTTGTTATGCCATTGAGTTCTGTGTTGGAACGTGCTGCGATGATCGAATCTTCCACAATGTCGATACCATATACGTCCTTTGCTTCTGAAGCCATCAGCTGGGATATCGTGCCTGTGCCGCAGTACAGGTCGTAGACGGTTTTACCGGACACATCAGGGACGACTTTGAGCACGTCTGAGTACAGCCTTTCGACTGCGTCTATGTTAGTCTGGAAGAAAGCGAACGCCTTGACCTTGAACTTCAGACCAAGTATTTCCTCGTTGTAGTAGTCACGTCCGTAAAGTATCTTATGGCTTTCGTCTATGACTGCATCGGCAACGCTGTCATTGAACGTGTGCAGGATGCCGATTATCTCCATGTCAAGATCCAGACCGAGAAGCATTTCCCTAAAGCCTTCTTCATCAAAGGCCATGCTGCTGGAAGTGACTATGTTGACAAGTATCTCCCTTGTCCTCACGCCGCATCTGAGTACCAGATTCCTGAGCAGCCCCTCATGAGTCTTGCGATGGTACGGTCTGTACCCTCTGAGACGGCAAAATTCAAGCACAGAGCGAAGAATCGTGTTGAATGAAGCAGGAACCAGCTGGCATTCATCGGTCGTTAAAATCGACATAAAACGGCCTCTGAAGTGCATGCCGAGCTCAAGCTCGCCGCCCTTCTCGAGGTCGCCGAAAGTGTATTCCATCTTATTCCTGTATGAGCCTGTGCAAATGGCCGGTTCCATGCCAAGATAGACTTCTTCATCAATATCGTGTTTTGCCAGAAGTCTCCTGACAGCTTTGTCTTTCTGTCTGTACTGCTCAGCGTAAGGAACGCCCTGATACAGACACCCGCCGCAATTCTCTGACGCCGGACAGAGTTTGTCCGTATTAATTATTCTTGTCTCGTTTATGTCCATAGCTGTCTTTCTTACTTCTTCCGTGACGGGATCTTCCATGATGCAGCGTATACCAATCTCCTGAATCCGGTGTCCCCTACGTCGTGTAGGTCGATAGGGTCTGCATGAGCTTTCATGCTTTTCAGAAAGCCTGTCCTTTCGCAGAAATAATAAGCAAGAGCGTGAAAAAGGAGCTTTCGCGCTGCTGCGAGACTCTCCTCTTTATCAAGGAGTTCCTTTCTGACCTTTAGGGATATTCTGCTCAATTCTGCCCACCGTAATATTTCGAATAGAATTCTGCCTTGAGATCCATGAATCTGTCTTCTTCTATCGATTTCCTGATGCCTTCGCACATCTTAGACAGGAACCTGAGGTTATGCTCTGAAAGCAGCATGTGAGACAGTGTCTCTCCTTCCTTGAAAAGATGCCTCAGATATGCTCTGCTGTAATGCCTGCATGTATAGCAGTCGCATTCAGGATCGAGCGGTCTGAAGTCTCTCGCAAACTTTGCGTTCTTGATGCTCACTCTTCCGAAGCTTGTCATGGCCATGCCGTGTCTCGCTATTCTGGTAGGCTCGACGCAGTCGAACATGTCGACACCGTGCTCTACGGCCTCGAAGATGTAATCAGGTGTGCCAATGCCCATAACATATCTAGGCTTGTTCTCCGGCAGAAGATCCGGAGCATACTCCAGCACCCCTATATACTCTTCTTTTGTCTCTCCAACGGAAATTCCGCCTATCGCGTAACCCGGCAGATCGAATCTGACTATGGATTCTGCGCTGATCTCACGAAGATCCCTGAAAAAGCCTCCCTGCATGATCCCGAAGAGCGCCTGTTTTTCAGTGTTCTTCTGTGCGGCTATGCATCTTTCAAGCCAGCGTGTGGTAAGAGCCTGGGATCTTTTGATGTAATCATAGTCTGCGTCCGGCGGAGCGCATTCATCGAATGCCATCATGATATCCGAGCCAAGGTCCATCTGGACCTCGATAGACTTCTCAGGTGTCAGCATGTGCTTGCTGCCGTCGATATACGAGCTGAACTTAACGCCTTCTTCGCTGATCTTGCGCATGTGCCCAAGGCTGAACACCTGATATCCGCCGCTGTCCGTCAGGATAGGCTTGTCCCAGTTCATGAAATTATGAAGTCCACCGGCTTCTCTTATGATATCGCTGCCCGGTCTCAGATAAAGATGGTATGTGTTTCCAAGGATTATCTGGGCTCCCGTAGCTTTGACCTCTTCAGGTTTCATGGCCTTTACGGTCGCCTGAGTGCCTACAGGCATGAAAACAGGCGTCTCAATGACACCATGAGGAGTAGTCATCCTTCCCCTTCTGGCTTTTGAGCTAGCGTCCTTATGAAGTAGTTCAAATATAAGCGCGGAGTTTCCCATCAGTCCTCCTATTTTATCAGCATGGCATCGCCGTAGCTGAAGAAGCGGTAACGCTCCTCTACAGCGATCTTATAAGCTTTCAGTATCTCTTCCCTGTCGTACAGGGCTGATACCAGCATTATCAGTGTTGACTTAGGCAGATGGAAGTTAGTGATAAGCGCGTCAACGACTTTGAAGCTGTATCCCGGGTAAATGAAGATTCCCGTGGATGTCTCTCCTGCTTTTATCCTGTACCTGCCGTCTTCCAAAACAGCCATACTCTCCAGAGTTCGTGTTGAAGTCGTTCCGACAGATATGATCCGTCCGCCATGCTCTATCGTTTCATTGATGACAGAAGCATTCTCCTCATCTATCGAACACTCTTCAAAGTGCATCTTATGTTCTTCTATAACGTCGACCTTGACTGGCCTGAAAGTACCGATGCCAACGTGAAGAGTGACATACGCGATGCGTATGCCTTTTTCCTGTGCTTCCCTTAGGAGTTCTTTCGTAAAGTGCAGTCCGGCAGTCGGAGCGGCCACGGAACCGTCTATCCTGCTGTAGACAGTCTGGTACATCTCTTTGTCGCTGTCCTCTGCAGGTCTGGTTATATACGGAGGAAGAGGCATTGAGCCTATGTCTTCCAGTACCTCCATGAATATCCCGTCATAGCTGAATTCAACAAGTCTGGTCCCGTTTTCAGGGTCTTGATATCCGAGGATCTCTGCTCTGAGCACGGTGCCGGTACGGCCTTCAAACAGAACAGTATCACCGTCATGAAGCCTCTTGCCGGGTCTCACCATGCATTCCCAGCGGTCACCGTCGATACGCTTGATCATGAGCATCTCTATATGCGCTCCTGTGCTCTCTTTAGTGCCGTACATCCTCGCAGGAATAACTCTGGAATCGTTCAGAACCAGACAATCTCCCGGGTTTACATAATTAAGTATATCGTAAAAATGACGGTGCTCCACCGTCTTATGCTCTCTGTCGAGCACCATTAATCTGCATTTGTCCCTCTGCTCCATCGGAGTCTGAGCTATCAGTTCCTCAGGAAGCTCATAATCAAAGTCTTCTATCCTCATTCAATATCCATTCGGAGCTGTTCTGTCTCCGGTTCCTTGTAAAGCCCGGCCAGTCCCAGGTGTTCATAAGCGGCGCGCGAAGCCATCCTGCCCTTCTGCGTCCTGTAGAGCAGACCTGCCTGTATAAGATAAGGTTCATTGGCGTCTTCTATCGTGACTCTTTCCTCTCCTATCGCGGATGCGATGGTCTCTATACCGACAGGGCCGCCATTGAAGCTTTTGATGATGGTTTTGAGTATGTCTCTGTCAAGTTTTTCAAGGCCAAGTTCATCCACGCCGAGGGCCTCAAGCGCCCTCATTGTGATATCGATATTGATTCCGCCGTCAGCTTCGACAGAAGAGAAATCCCTGACCCTCTTGATGAGTCGGTTGCCTATACGCGGAGTGCCTCTTGAACGTTTGGAGATCTCATCCAGCGAGGCCTCGTCTATGGTGGTTTCAAGGACGTTCGCGGTCCTTCTGAGTATCTCTTTGATCTCCGCAGGCGTATAGAATTCGAACTTCTCCACGATACCGAACCTGTCTCTGAGCGGTCCCGAAAGGCTTCCGGCTCTTGTGGTGGCGCCTATGAGAGTGAACTTCGCGATATCTATGCGCAGGGATCTGGCTGCAGGTCCCTTGCCTATGATTATATCCAGCACATAATCTTCCATGGCTGAATAAAGGACTTCCTCTACCGATCTGTTGAGTCTGTGGATCTCATCGATGAAGAGGACGTCATTATCATTGAGATTTGTAAGTATGGCTGCAAGGTCTCCCGCCCTTCCGATCGCCGGTCCGGACGTGATCTTGATATCCACGCCGAGTTCGTTGGCGATTATGCCCGCCAGCGTTGTCTTGCCAAGTCCCGGAGGTCCGTAGAAAAGCACATGATCAAGAGGCTCGCCTCTCATTTTGGCTGCCTCGATGTATATCGACAGATTGTCCTTTGTAGCTGTCTGACCGCAGTATTCGCTCAGGTACTGTGGCCTGAGTGTCATCTCTCCCGCAAGTTCAGACGGAACAGCTTTTGTCTGTGTCACTCTTTCGTTCATTTATCTTTACCTTATAGCAGGAATTTAAGCGATTTCTTTACATATTCTTCAGCACTCAAGCCTTCATCCTTCACAGACGCAACAGCAGCCTCCGCCTCTCTCTTGCTGTATCCCAGAGTAGTTAGAGCAACGACAGCCTCTCCTCGTTCTCCGCTTCCAGGAGCCGCAGCAGGAGCAAAGCCTTCGTTTATGTCCGCTCCCTCGAACGGCAATGCGGATACCTTGTCCTTGAGTTCGAGTATAACTCTCTCAGCAGTCTTCTTTCCGATTCCCGGAGCCATCGCTATGGAAGCGGCGTCTCCCGCCGCTATTACGCTTTTTATCTGGTTTGGAGTGCCTGTAGACATGATGGCAAGTCCGGCTTTAGGTCCTACGCCTTTTACGGTGATGAGCTGTTCAAAAAGAGCCAGACCTTCCGTGTCCGCGAATCCGTACAGAGCCATGCCGTCTTCCTTTACCTGCATGTATGTGTAGACCTCTATCTCTTCGCCTTCACGTTTGGTAAGCAGGCTGCTGGTGTCGGAAATAAATATCCTGAAGCCTATTCCTGCAGGCGTCTCAAGGACTATGGCACCTGATTCATAATATAGGTATTCTCCTCTGAGAAATCTTATCATCTATCCTCTATCCTCTTTTCTGATCTTGTGATCATAGTCTCGGCATGCGTCCGCCAGCATGATGCGCATGGCAGATGGCTGCCGCGAGAGCGTCAGCCGTGTCGTCAGGCTTAGGAACTTCAGACAGATTGAGTATCATCTTGACCATCGCCTGTACCTGTTTCTTGTCAGCCCGTCCATATCCCGTCAGCGATGATTTGATCTGAAGCGGAGTATACTCGGAAATGCTCAGACCTGCCTTTGCGCATGCCAGAAGAGCCGTGCCTCTGGCTTCTCCAACCATAATCGCAGTTGTGGCGTTGGTGTTGTAAAAAAGCTCTTCCACGGAGGCTTCTTCCGGCTCGTACTCCCTGATAATGCGGGTCAGCTCATCGTAGAGTATCATCAGCCTCTGCTCGTTCGGGGTGTGCGCATCGGTCGTTATGGAACCGTATGCGACAGGAGTGAACTTGCTGCCTTTGTATTCGACTATACCGTAACCCATGATGGCATAACCAGGGTCTATTCCAAGTATCCTCATGTACTGGATTTTACCATTTATGCTGTCTATTGTCTATGTTCGTTATTTGTTCTTTTTTTGCTGTTCCCCTTCCATTGTCCTTTATACGGAAGTTCAAACAAAGACCGCGCTTTATCAGGCAGCATCTGACCTTTATCCTGCATTTGTGTCACTCATTTTGGTTTTTATTCATGACTTCGTATTTTTATGCTACAATAAACATGTATATAATTATCGAAAGGATGCGGAGGCATACAATGAGATTATCGAGACAAAACAAGATACTTGAGATCATAAGGACCAACGAAGTTGAGACTCAGGATCAGCTGCTCAATCTGCTCAGAGCAGCCGGATACAGCGTTACACAGGCAACTGTTTCCAGGGACATACGCGAGCTGCAGCTTGTAAAAAGACAGGGAAAAGACGGCAAGTACAGATATTTTGCCGGCAACTATGATGACCGTCCTATCTCAGACCGTTTCATCAAGATATTCAGAGAGACTACCCTTTCTTACTCTTGCGCTCAGAACCTTATAGTCGTCAAGACGCTGCCGGGATGTGCAGGCGCTGCCGGTGAAGCTATCGACACTCTTAGCCTTGAGCACCTAGTCGGTTCAGTAAGCGGCGATAATACCCTTCTTATCGTTGTCGACAGCAATGAAAATGTGCCGTACATCACATCTGAACTTGACAGGGTTCTGGAATCGAAAGAATTGGACTGAAATAAGAATATGTTAGACCGTATAGTTATAGACAATTTCGCAACTATAGAGCATCTGTCCTTCGATCTAGGAAGCGGCCTCAATATCATCACCGGTGAGACCGGCGCCGGCAAGTCAGTACTTGTTACGGCCGTAAGCACAGTTTTAGGTGACAGAGCCGATACTTCGATGGTCAGGACAGGATCAGACAAGGCATCCATACAGATAGCAGGTACCAAAGCCGGCCAGGATGTCGTTCTTTCGCGTGAGATAATGGCGGGCGGAAAGTCTGTATCCAAACTGAACGGCGAACTTGTGACGCTGGGTCAGATCAGGGACTTCTGCCGCGACTGGGTAGATATCCACGGACAGTATGACAACCAGCAGATACTCGATCCGGAGAACCACATCCGCATCACAGACAGATATCGAAGCGAAGCCCTATCGCCTGAGCTTGAAAAGCTCCGCTCGCTGTATGATGAATACAAATCTGCTCAGAAAGAATATGAAGACCTTTTAAAAGCTGAAGCAAATGCCGTTCAGCAGAAGGACTATTACAGTTTTGAATATAAATATATCAATGACCTCGGACTTTATCCCGGTGAAGATGATGAGCTTATGGAGCGCCTCGCCATGATGAAGAACAGCTCTAAGATCTATCAAAGCGTACGCTCCGCTTATGACACTCTTCAGGGTTCTGACAGTGACGGCAACCCTTCCGTGCTCGAAGAACTCAGCCGCGCCGCTTCCGATCTCTCGGATGCCGGCAGCTACAGCGAACAGATATCTTCAATGGCATCCCAGTCATATGACGCATACTATGCTCTTGATGATGTGGCTTCGGGACTTAGGGATATTCTATCCTCTCTTAACTTCTCCGAGGCTGACATGGACGAAGTCTCAGGAAGGCTGGCGGTCATAGAAGATGCCAAACGCAAGTACAGAAAGAGCATTGATGAGATACTGGCCTTCAGGGATGAACTGGGCGCCAAGCTCAATATAATGCAGAACTTCGACAGCGAAAAAAAACATCTTGCCGAGGCTGCTCATAAGGCATATGCCGTTTTGGAAGATCAGGCTTCACACGTGAGCGAACTAAGGCATATAGTCGCCTCAAGGCTGGAATCCGCAATAATAAAGGAACTCGGAGATCTTGAATTCGCCAACACAGGCTTCAGGATAGATATCAGCAGACTCGATGAGATAGGTCCTCTCGGCTTCGACAAGGTTGAATTCCTCATCTCGACGAATCCGGGAGATCCTCTGATGCCTCTCACAAAAATAGCGTCAGGTGGTGAGATATCCAGGATAATGCTGGCCTTCAAGCGTATAATCGGCGAAACAGATAATGTTGAGACTATGATATTCGATGAAATAGATACCGGGATCAGCGGCAGGACAGCTCTGGTCGTAGGTAAAAAGCTTAGTGAGATCGCCGGACACAGGCAGATCATCTCTGTGACTCATCTGCCGCAGATAGCGGCTTATGGTAACGATAATTATCTTATTAGCAAGTCGATAGATAATGACAAATCTTACACCAGCATCGACCATCTGGATGATGATTCCAAGATCAGAATGATAGCTACACTGTTCAGCGGCTCTTCTGACAGTGAAAACGCTCTTCAGGCGGCACGTGAGCTGGTCGATTCCACGCGTTAATATAAAAAATACCTGCCCTTTTACGGGCAGGCCGATATGGCTATTAATTCCAGGGCGACATCTTTATCGATATCGCCTCTTTTTATGTCCCTGTCAACGTTATAGATATCCTTGAGGATCCTCTTAATGCGTGATCTGCTGTATCTGCCGGCTGCAGTGAAGGCTTTCTTGAACCTGTACTCATTGATACCTGTTTTTTTGGCCATCTGTGCGATGCTGTAACCCTGCTCGGAAAGCTCCAGGGAGTCGTACATTATCTCAAACTGCTTTGTCAGCAGAGCAAGCACGGCCATGGCCCCGTCTTCATCCCTTATTATTGCCTCAGCTATATCCAGGGCTTTTCCCCTGTCGCCGGCTACCAGCGCGTCAACAAGATTGAAAACAAATCTGTCGCTGTCGCCGATCATGATCTCTTCTATGAGGCCCTCGCTTATATCATCGCCTTCGCATGCTTTTACTATCTTGGAGATATCCCTGTCCAGCTGAGCGAGATCGTAGCCGCTTCCCTTGTTGTAATACCCGGATACATCCATTATATGCTCCAGGCTGCGGCGTGATATCATCTTTCCCGCGTTATGGACACGTTTGATTATGAATGCTTTGAGATCGGCTTTGTCCAGTCTTGCAAACTCATACGCTCCGCATGTCTTGGCCAGCTTCTCTCCGTAAGCCGAAAGATCGGGATTACGGCTGTCAACGATGAAAATCACCACGGATTGATCCTGCGGAGCTGCCGCGAAAGTGAGAAGATCATCTCCATGGATGTCCGACACTCCCTTATACAGCGGTTGGTAATTCCTTACTATGACCACTCTTTTATCCGAGAACATCGAATAAGCCCTTGCCTCCGCCATTATATCGGCAGCGGTCACATTATCGCCTTCAAGGCGTATGACATCGAGATACCTTGAATCCTCGTCCACGTATTCCGTAATGATGCTCTCAGCGGCCCATTCCATAAGGAAGTCCTCTGCTCCGTAAAAGAGCAGAACGTCCCTTAGTATGCCCTTATTCTTGTCGTTAGCGAAATCTCTGTATGCCATGTCAGTATTCTAACATTTTTTTGGTCTCTCATGAATGCTCTTCCGGATGAAAAAGCTCTACATATATGCGGCCATGCCGTATATCCAGCCCAACAGCACCATTGAGATCTGTCCTGCATACTCTGATACCTCGCTTTTCAAGTCTTTCCAGAGTCTGCGCATGAGGGTGCCCATAGAAATTGTTGCGGCCGGCCTGTATAACTGCAACAGACGGTGATGCCGCATCAAGGAAAGTCTCGCTCGAACTTGTTCTGCTTCCGTGATGTGCTACTTTAAGCACATCGCATTTGAGCGTGTCCGTCCCTTCATAATATTCGACCATTTGGAGCTCGTCTTCTTCAAGTAAATCACCTGTCACCATCACTTTGATACCTTTGTAGTGGATCATATATACAGTGTTATGCTCATTTGAATCATCGGTGCTGAACGGTTCATCGGAAACGGTCACAGGCCATATGGGTTCAACGTAGACCTCATCAGCTATGTCTATCCTTGTATCCGGATTGATATATATGATCTGTTTCGTGTCAGCCGTAAGTTTACTCTTATTGTCAGGGCTTTCCCTGTAATCTACAGGAATTCCCAGAACGCCTACCGGATATTCCGAGGCAAGCTCGCTTATGCCTTTGTAATGATCGGCATGAAGATGTGTGAGAAGCGCCATGTCAACTTTATATACTCCCTCATGAAGAAGATAAGGCATGAGTATCTTCTCTCCCACGTTATATACATCACTTCCTCCGCCGTCTATCAGGATATCACGCCCCTCCGCCCTGATATGCACGCAGTCCCCCTGTCCTACAGCTACGAACACTATCTCATCGTTAGAAAACCCGTCATAAAGGCAGGCTCCCAGCATTACCACAGGCAAAAACAGCATGGCTGCCGCCTTCAGTACTATGAGAGGTTTATCTCTTATGAGCGTTACTCTCACCCATTCGGATGTCCCGCCAAGCATTATGAGATATGCGGCGATGACCGCAGCGCCTCCCAAGCCGGCAGCTTTGATCGCAAAGCCTCCGTTGAAGTTCAGCAGATCATTAAGTCTGACAACAGAATATGTGATAAGTTCTATGAAGTCTTCAGCTAAATGCGGTATACCGCCAAATACCGTTTCTGTTATAAGCATCATGATACAGAACGGTACCATGACAGAAGCAAGAAGTATTACCGGTACATTGATCAGCATTGAAAGAGGATTGAATCTGTGAAATGAATACGCTGTCAAAGGAAGAGTTCCCATCTGGACGGCCAGCATGACTCCTAAAGTTTCCCCTGAAAAGTGCGAAATGGGTTTAGTAAAGAATGCTATGCCGCACATGGCCATGAAAGACAGCTGGAAACCTGCATTGAACAACATATACGGTTCCTTAAGGAGTATCAGAAACGCAGCAAGGCTGACCGATGACAGCAGATCGGCTTGTCTTTCGAAGTGGAGAGACAAAAGGCTTATGCTCATGACAATTATCGCTCTTACAGTTGCCGGACTCCACATCGTCATCTCCCCATACATGATAAGGATCGCTATGATAAGCGCAGAGACCGCCTTGTTCCTGCGTCGTCCGGTAAGTATCCGGAGAAGCCCGTACAGAAATCCTATATGCAATCCGCTTACGGCCAGGATATGACCGGTCGAGTTTTCGTTGAATTCTCTGACAGTATCTTCGTCTATCTCTGACTTATCGCCGAATATGATCCCACGTATGAACGCGGCGGTCTCTCCATCAAATCTGCTGATGAAATCCTCTCTTGACCTGTAAAGATGTCTTCTTACCCGGACCGGTACCGATCTTCCCTCATCAGTTATCTCAAAGCTGTACGCTTTAAAAGAAACACATACACCTTTGCTCCGCATATATAGCCTGTAATCAAAACATCCCGGGTCGTCCGCCGGCATTATTTCATTGTATTCTCCAACTGCTTCAATTACCGCTCCGATGATCTCAAATGGTTTTGTGACACCGCATCCCCTGATAGTGACCCTGACCTTTGGCGGTCCGTCTCCTGTCATCCTTATCAGCATTATCAGGTCTTCGTCTTTTATTTCCGCTGTCATCACCCTTCCGCTTATCTCTGAGTTTTCAAGCGCTCTGATTGCTGTTCTTTCGTAAGATATGGAGCGTATTGAGAACAGGAAGAATCCGCAGATGAATAGCATTGCGAATATGATCCTTGTGTCTTTCCAAATCCGATCTCTATAAATGTCAGCACTGTTTTCATCATCGTTTCCGGTAAGCATGATGCTGATCATTACGGATGCCGCAAATCCGGCCGCCTCGACCGGCCTGGATCGGTCTGACATGAAATAACCGGCAGCGGTCCCGGCTATGAATAATATCGTATATGCCGCTAGTTTTCTTCTGATCATGGCAGGAATCCCCCGCCATTCATTCTATTGATAAGTTCGTGTCAAAACTGTACAGTTTTGAGAATGCAAAAAATGCTGAAAAGCAGATCATTTGCTTCCTGAGATGTTTATACAGAAAATAAAAGCCTGCGATTAGCAGGCTTTCCGGTATTCAACGTATGTTGGTCGTTGTTGACATGTGGATAAGCATCCGGGATCTACTCTCCTTTTATCGCTTTTATCTCTGCCGATCTGTCGGCTGCTCTGAACACTGCGGAGCCGGCAACAATGACATCTGCTCCTGCGTCTCTGACAAGATGAGCATTTCCTGACCCTATGCCTCCGTCTACTTCTATGACATAGTCATAACCCATTTCACCGCGCTTTTTCTTATAGTATTCGATCTTCGGCAGGGAACTGTCCATGAACTTCTGTCCGCCGAATCCCGGTTCAACTGACATGACAAGTATAAGGTCTATGTCCTTAAGATAGTCATCAAGAACTTCCGGAGCCGTTCCCGGCTTTATTGAAACCCCGGCCTTTGCGCCGGCCTTATGTATATGTTCTATAGTTTTACCGATATCGTCGCATGCCTCATAGTGAACAGTGATAAACTCGGTATTGTCCGTGATGAATTTCTCAAGATATCTGTCCGGCTCGATGATCATCATGTGAACATCATAAGGAGCGCCGGCTGTGCGGTCAAGGCTCTTCATCACATCAGCGCCAAAGCTGATGTTAGGGACAAAAACTCCGTCCATGACATCTATGTGCAGGTAGTCTATTCCTCTGTCACAGATGTCCTTTACATCTTCTCCCAATCTTGCAAAATCCGCGGCGAGTATCGATGGTGCTATCTTTGCCATTTCTTTACCTCTTCTGTCATTGTCAGATATGAATCGTATCTTGTGCGTGATATTTCTCCCCTTGACAGCGCCTCCTTCACAGCGCAGTCCGGCTCGTTTATATGCATGCAGTCAGAATACCTGCAGTCTCCTGTGAGACCTCTGAACTCCGGGAAGAGTTCCCTGACCGCGATGGGTTCTATGACCGGCATGTCGAGTGATGTGAATCCGGGTGTGTCATACAGCATGGTATTATCAGACAGAGGGAATATCTCTACGTGTCTGGTGGTGTGTCTGCCTCTCCCTGTCTTGTTGCTTATACGTCCTGTGGCTGCTTTGAGGAGTTTTTCTTCTGCCTCTTCTATCCCTTTTTCTCCTGCATGAAGCAGATTTGTAATCGTGGATTTTCCGACTCCGGACGGACCTGCAAGAGCAACATTCTTTCCTTTAATCAACTCGCGCAGGTGTTCTGTGCCCTCTCCCGTAAGACCGTTTATTTTTACGACCGGATAAATGGAAGAATAGATGCTGGCAGATTCGTCTGCTTCCTCTGATGAAACAAGGTCGGTCTTGGAAATACATATCACAGGTCTTATTCCCGCCAGTTCGCAACCTGCTATGAGTTTATCAACTACCGGATAGTTGACATCCGGGCTGACTAAAGAAAACACGACCACCAGGATATCCAGATTGGATACCGGTGGTCTTGTCAGATAGTTTCTTCTTCCGATAACACGATGGATGACGCACTCGCCGTCCTTGTCGTTTTCATCGATATCAAAGTCGACCGTGTCTCCCACGTATATGAGTTCTTTGTTTCTCTTGAGATTTCCGCGGGCTTTGCCCATGACAACTTCATTGCCGTCATAGACAAAGTAGAATCCTCCTATTCCTTTGACAACAGTACCTGTCATAAAAGCCTAGCCGCCGTTATTCTGGTCGCCGCCTTCACCACTCGGTGCAGGTGCAGGTTCAGGCTCAGGTTCAGGGCCGGAGCTTACCTGAAGGTCTATGGCCGTGCCCTTATCGAGCTGCGAATTGGCCTGGTACTGCTGATATATGACGTATCCCTTGCCTATAGAAGCATCCCAGTCGTAAGTAATATTTCCTACTTCGAAGCCTGCGGCCTTTATGGCTTTCTTGGCATCGTCAAGAGACATTCTTGTTACTGAAGGAACTGTACCCTTCTCCGTTCCTTTTCCGTCAGAAACGATTATATCAACGCTGCTTTCCTTGTCGAGAGTCGAACCGGCTACAGGTCTCTGCTCAAGGACCATGCCTGCTTTTTCAGGCGAAGTGATGGTCTTTACATTGCCCAGCTCGTATCCGTAGCTCTGAAGGTAAGCTTCAACGTCATCCTTCTGCATGCCCAGAACGCTTGGAACAAGTCCTTCCTTGTTGCCCTTGGAAAGATTGATAGTGATAGTGCTCTCTTTAGGTACCTCCGTACCAGGTTCTGGATCCTGTATGCAGACCCTGCCCTCAGCGTATTCGGATGAGTATACGTCCTTGCCTTGTTTGATCTTGAAGCCCTGTTCCTGTGCTCTCGCCATTGCTTCATCAAGCGTGCAGTCAAGAAGATCAGGAGCAGCTTTGGTCGGTGAGAACATTCCCATCTTCCATGCGGCGTATCCGCCGGCAAAAGCTCCGAGTAATATAAGAATGGCAGCGGTGATCGCTATCGTCTTTCTCTTTTTTCTCTTCTTTTCGAGTTCTCTGGCCTGTACGACCTCTTCGATATCTTTTTCTATCTCTTGTTTACGCTTTTTGCGCTTCTCTTCGATATCTGTGTTTTCGAAGAGTCCCGGTCCCGCAACATTAGTAACGAACGAGATATTATCCAGATCTTCGATCAGTTCATCAGCGTTCGCGTATCTGCTGGTCTGGAACTTGCTTGTCGCCTTCATTACGCATCTGTTGAGCGCAGGCGGGATTCCCGGCTCCAGCTCTATTGGAGGTACTATCTCCTCATTGATATGCTTGAGAGCAACCGTTACCGGGTTGTCACCGTCAAACGGCACTTTTCCTGTGAGCATCTCGTACATGACGATACCCAATGAGTAGATGTCGGAACGCTCATCTACATAATTGCCTCTTGCCTGTTCAGGAGAGAAGTAATGAACGGATCCGACGATCTTGCTGCCGGTGGAAAGAGTCGCGTCATTAACAGCTCTGGCGATACCGAAGTCAGCGAGTTTTACCACGCCGTCGTTCGTTATCATTATATTGTGAGGCTTTACGTCTCTGTGGATGATCTTGTTCTTGTGAGCGATCCTGAGGGCCGAGGCTACCTGCTTGGAAATGTCGATGACCTTGCGGTAGTCCATCGGAGCTTCTCTCTCGATGATCTTGTTGAGAGTATCTCCCTCGATAAGCTCCATAACAATATAGTTGATGTTGCCTTCACGGCCTACATCATAGACGCCTACGATATTCGGATGAGAAAGACCGGCCGCGGCCTGAGACTCTCTCTTGAAATTCTCAACGAATGTCGCGTCCTTGGTGAATTCGGGTCTTAAGATCTTGACGGCAATAAAACGATTGAGCAATTTGTCCTTGCCCTTGTATACGACAGCCATACCGCCGTCGCCGATCTTCTCAAGAAGCTCGTAACGCCCGGATAGTACCCTGCTTGCCATTTTCAATCCTCCAAATCTACACAGATGACGGAAATATTGTCATTGCCGCCATTTTCGTTTGCCAGCGCAACGAGTTCTTCCGCGCACTGAGTCATATCCGGCGCCCTGTTGAGCGTGGCGAGTATGGTGTCATCATCGACCTCATCATAAAGGCCGTCGCTGCAGAGCAGTACCTTGTCACCTTTTTCGACAGGAACGCTGAAACAGTCAGGCTCATTGTTGGCATTTGCGCCTATCGCCCTTGTGATGACGTTCTTGCGCGCGTGGAGATGCGCCTCGTCTCTTGTGATCGCACCCATCTTTACCAGGTCGTTGACATAGGTGTGATCGTCAGTTATCTGCTGTATCATATCGCCGTGTGCCAGATAGACTCTGCTGTCTCCGACATTGGCAACATACATCTCATCTTTTCTTATATAAGCAAAAGTAAGCGTCGTTGCCATTCCCGCGTACTGCGGCTTAGCTTCCGACAGCTTGATGATGAACTGATTGACGTAGTTGACAGCAGCTCTGAAATATCTGAAAACCTCGTCGCGTGATCCCAGCCATTCAGGAGGGTTGTGGCGAACGAATTTCTCAAGGGCGTCGAGTGCCGACTGGCTTGCGATCTCTCCTGACCTGTTGCCGCCGACTCCATCGGCGAGCATGAAGAAATCAAGGTCTACACAGGCTCTTAGCGAGTCTTCGTTGGTTGGTCTGCGTCTGCCTCTGTCTGTTATAAAACCGCTTTTCATGTCAATCAGTTCTCCGTACTGTGTATTTGTTTTATTTTTCTATAATAGTGTAGAAAAAACCTACTTTGCCATTATATGGCATAATCGTTGCCATTTCAACAATCCCGGCCGAACTGCAGGCTTTGCTTAATACATCTTTAACTACCGCTTCGTTCTCGTTTTTGTTGAGTGTGCAGGTCGAATATTCCACTCTTCCGCCCGGTCTGGCATACCGTATTGCGTTTGCCAGTATCTCTTTCTGGATGGATATCAGTTCGTCATAACGCGACGGGTCTGTTGTAAGTTTGATTTCGGGTTTACTTGCTATGACGCCAAGTCCGGAACAAGGAACATCCGCCAGAACATAGTCAAAACGTCCTTCAAATCCCGGCTCATATACGGAAGCATCGCGCTCTTCCAAAGCGCAAATGCTCACGCCTGTTCTCTTCATGGCTGTCTGCGTGAGCATCAGCCTGTGCGGATATATGTCACAGGCTGTTATACTGCCCTCATCGCCCATCAGCTCCGCCATGTATCCTGTCTTGCCTCCCGGAGCGGAACAAAGATCCAGCACCTTGCATCCGGGCTTTGGATCGAGGGCTTTTACAGCTATCATCGATGACAGGCTCTGGACGGTGTAATATCCCTGCCTGTACAGATCGCTTGAAACAATGCCGCTTCCTTTCGCGTTTATCGCTTCACTGTTTTCTTCACATGGATAAGCACCTATACCCTGCTCTTTGAGCATGTCGATGATCTCATCCCTTTTAGCCTTTAGCCTATTTGCCCTTAAATAGACCTCCGGGGGCGTATTGAGCGCCTTCACGATGTCATTCACCTCCGCGCCGTATTGTTCGCTTAAAAGCGAAAATACACCTTCGCTGAACGAACATCGTATGTGAGGCTCCATGCCTTCCGGATCAAATTCATCCCTGCGTCTCAGATAGGCTCTGAGGATACCGTTCACAAACCGGTCGCTCCCCTTCGCGACAGATTTGGCCAGTTCGACAGCCTCGCTCACGGCAGCGTGCTGAGGCACGCTGTCCAGGCGGTCTATTGCATATATACCCATTCTGAGAATGATGAGTGGTCTTTGCTTTATGCTGCCGATGCCTTTGTCAGCCAGCTTGTCTATGACGTAGTCCAGTCTGATGCTGTCTCTCAGTACGCCTTTCGCAAACGTGCGAACGAAGCTCTCCCGCGAGCCGCGATGGCGCGAAACAGCTTCGTTTATGGAAATATTTGAAAAAGCTCCGTCGGAATATACGGCCTTTAATGCTTCAAATACAGCAAGCCAGTCCCTGTTCATCCGGTACTACCTGCTCCTCCTTGCGAGGACAAGTACTCTGAGCAAGCTGGCAATGGCAGTCGCGAGAGCGGCTACATATGTCATGGCAGCTGCTTTCAGGACCGTTCTGGAACCGACATAGTCCTCTTCGTTCACCAGATGAAGTTCCCTGAGATTGGCCAGCGCGCGGTTGGACGCGTTGAATTCCACAGGGAGAGTGATCAGGTGGAAGATAATAACGAGCAGGAAGCAGATGACTCCGATGAGGAACATCAGGCTGCCGTAAGGTGATGCTGCCGACATGATGAGGCCGAAGAAAATGAGCGGCCATGACATCATCTGAGTCAGATTTACCACCGGCACGATGCCGTTTCTGAGAGCGAGCGGAGCATAGTGTGTCGCGTCCTGTATGGCGTGACCTACCTCGTGGCAGGCTATGCACACCGAAGATACCGACGATGAGCTGTATACCTCTCTTGAAAGATTTAGGCTCTTGGTCTTCGGGTCATAGTAATTGACCAGTGAATTGCCACCGTTGATGACGTTGATGGCGACTCCTCTGAGGCCGTTCGCATCCATCATGGCTCTCGCTGCTTCAGCGCCTGTAACGCCTGTGCTGCAAGGCACCTGCGCGTATGTCCTGTACGCGTTGTTGATCCTTGCCTGGCATATCATAGTGAATATGATTGCCGGGATCAGGACGAACCATGAGTAATCAAAATATCCGTAATACATTATAGTCCCTCCTCTGCGCCGAATCTGTCTCCGCGTGCGAGCTTATGCCCTCTCATGAAATCTCCGGCGCTCATTCTTTTCTTGCCCTGGAGCTGCTGCTCAAAAACTCTCAGCTTGCCGCTCCTGCAATTGATGGTGTAACTTGTCTTGTCCATGCAGCTAACGGTACCCGGCTCCCCGTCCGGATCTTCCGTCAGTGCTTCCGCTTTATAGAACTTTATTTGCTGTCCGTCAAGGTAGCTGTAGCAGGCCGGCCATTCGATGAACGCCCTTATCTTGCGTTCCACTGTTTCCGCGGCTTCATCGAAGTCCGTATAACCGTCCGTCTTTTTCATCATGCCGGCATACGTCGCTTCGGAATCGTCCTGTTTTTCATAAACGGCAGTCCCGTCAGCTATATGAGGAATGGTCTCCGCCAGCAATTCTGCGCCGGCTTCAGCCAGTATCTCAGAGACTTCCGTGAAATCCTTTCCCTTTATGTCGCAGGATACCTTGCTTATCATGTCGCCGGTATCGAGGCCGGCCTCCATGCGCATTATAGTGATACCGGACTCATCAAGGCCCTCAAGTATTGCCGCATGCATAGGCGACGCCCCCCTCAGCTTAGGAAGCAGTGATCCATGCACATTGATACATCCAAGCTTCGGTATGTCCAGTACGGACTGCGGAAGTATTTGACCAAAAGCGGCAACGACTATCATGTCAGGCTCATGCGCCGCTATCCTGTCGATGAGCTCCGGATCTTTTTTGATCCTGACAGGCTGCGCGGTCTCTATGCCGTGCTCGAGAGCCAGCTTTCTCACTTCCGAAAGGATCATCTTGTTGCGGTTGCCCTTCCTGTCCGGCTGGGTCACCGCCAGCGGTATCTCATATCCTTCGTCTATAAGTCTCTGCAGGGAGCATGCCGCGAACGCGGGCGTTCCCATAAATACTATTTTCATCTTTGCCTTATTATACTCTTTCCTTGTTTCTCAGCGCCCAGATCTCGGAGTTGTCGGCTTCTTCATCTTCTGAGTGCATCTCCTTGACTTTTTCGAGCAGCTCAGAATACTCCTCTACCGTCATCATGTCTCTTGCTATATCCGAATATAGTATACCCTCGAGGTGGTCGTATTCATGGCAGAAGACGGTTGCTTCAAAGCCTTCGAATTCGTACTCATGCTCTTTGCCGTCAAGGTCAGTCGCTTTGATCCTGATCTTATATGGTCTTTCAACGAGTCCCATGTAGCCAGGAACGGACAGGCATCCCTCGCTGGAGTCCTGTGTGCCCTCGGTGTATGTGATCTCAGGGTTGATCATGTAGTAGATCTTGTCCCTTGTGGCTTCATCTTCCGCGTCGACGTGAGGCATCGCGATGAAGAATCTCTTCATGATGCCTATCTGAGGAGCGGCAATGCCTACTCCGTCTGCCGCTTTCATGGTATCGACCATGTCAGCGCAGGCCTCCCTGATGCGTGGAGTTATCTCCCTTACCGGTTTGCATTTTTTGGCGAGTATCGATTCGCCTCTGACAGTGATATTTCTGAGTGCCATTTTGTTCTTCTTTCGTTTGCTTATTTATATCATCCCGTATGGATTTACATCTATCTCTATAAATGCAGGAGATTTAGACGCTATCATGCGGTCACGGAAAGCCATGTATTCGCTTACATAACCGGCCCGGGTCCCCCGCGGGGCCTTAATAAGGAACACCGCTCTTGACTTGCTGTCACTGTGTTTCTCGTCTATCCTCGGCCTCATTACTACTGCGTCCTCCGGAGCCGATTTCAGCCCCGCAAGCCTGTTTCTGAAGGCTTCAGCATACGATATCGCAGTCTCATCATCTTCCGCAACAAATCCGATAGAGATTATATCAGAGTAAGGCGGATAATTCATAATGCTTCTGTGAAGAAGCTCAGCCTCGTAAAAACTCTCGTAATCTCCTGACGCTGCTTCCATGATCACATCACTTTCCGGTTCGTAGGTCTGGATAAGCACGCTGCTGTCTCCGCCTGTTCTGCCGGCCCTTCCGGCCACCTGAGTAATGAGCTGGAATGTCCTCTCTGAAGATCTGTAATCCGGAATGTTCAGGCTTACATCGGCATTGATGATGCCTACCAGCCCCACATTCTTGAAATCAAGGCCTTTTGCCAGTATCTGCGTACCTACCAGGATATCCGTCTTTCCGCTCTGGAAGTCTGATATGACCCTCATTGGATCATCCGCTGCCGATGCCGTATCTATGTCAAAACGGTCGACTCCCGCGTCCGGCCACATTCGCCTGACTTCCTCCTCTACTTTCTCGGTACCAGCCCCGACATACTTTATATACTTGCTGCCGCAGTCCGGACAGGTATCAGGGACCGGGAACTTGCGTCCGCAGTAGTGGCAGACTGCCGCGTTAACGGATTTATGGTACGTGAGGGCGATTCCGCAGTCCGGGCAGGTCATGCTGTGACCACAGTCCGGGCACAGTATCCTGGTGGAGAATCCCCTGCGATTAAGGAAGAGTATCACCTGTTCCTTGCGTACAAGCGATCTGCTTATCTGCTCCGCCAGTTCTCTTGAAAGCACTCCGGTATTCCCGGAAGACGCTTCCTTTCGCATATCCACGATCTCAAGTTCAGGCATCCGGCTGCCGCCTATACGCTCTTTGAGTTCTATAAGCTCATAGATACCGTTCTTTGCCCTGTAATAGGATGCAACGCTTGGAGTCGCGCTTCCCAGGACCAGTACAGCGCCGGAAAGAGCCGCTCTTTTATACGCTATATCCACGGTCTCGTACTTTGGATTGTGGTCGGATTTGTAAGTGCTCTCATGCTCTTCGTCTATAACAATAATTCCTATATTGTCAAGAGGCGCGAAAACAGACGTCCTTGCCCCCACAACTATCCTCGCTTCTCCGTTTTTTACTCTCAGCCACTCCGAAAGTCTCTCGGACTTCTTCAGTCTGCTGTGAATAGTTGCCACTTTGCCGGATCCGAACCTCTCTCTGAAACGGTCGGCGACCTGTACGGACAACGCTATCTCCGGAAGAAGCACTATCGCAGTCCTTCCCTGCTCCAACGCTTTTGCAACGGCCTGCATATAAACCTCTGTCTTGCCACTGTTTGTGACACCTTTGATAAGGTAAGTCTTTGTCTCACGTTTCTCTACAGAAGCGCATATCCTGTCAGCGGCCGTTTTCTGCTCATCAGTCAGTTCGTAATCAGGGTCGGACGGACAGTAAGCCTTTGTTTTGTAAGCTTTTTCTCTTTTTCCATCTACCGCGAACATCTTGAGACCGTCTATGTATTTAACGCCATAGCGTTTTCTCATCCACATGGCAGTCCCGACCATCTCGCTGCTGAGCGAGCGGCCGGGATCGAATGTGTCGATTTCTTTGATTTTGGAATCGTCGAGTTCGCTTTTGACTCCGGCTCTTACACAGTACGCGTCAACGCTTTTGCTGCGTTTTGCGAACGGAACGGTCAGCTTTGCGCCTACCTCTACCTCATCCGGTGCCTTGTAGGTGTAAAAATTGTCCGTATTGACGCTTTTATTGTCTATGACTGCATCGATATACTGCATCTGCCGGTCTCACATGTTACTAAAGCAGGAAAATATTGTTTTCTGCGCATACTTCGCACATTTCCTCAGGCCATACAGACACCTGTACTTCTCCGATATGAGCCTTCTTGAGGAAGTACATGCAGAGTCTGCTCTGGCCAATACCTCCGCCTACTGTAAGCGGGAGTCTGTTATTTATTACATCCTGATGGAACTTTAGCTCTTTTCTGTCCTCTTTGCCATCAATCTCAAGCTGGCGTACCATGGATTCCGAGTCTACGCGGATACCCATGGAGCTTATCTCGAAAGCGTCCTCAAGTACAGGGTTCCAGAGGATAATGTCTCCGTTGAGTTCCCAGTCATCGTAGTCCGGCGCTCTTCCGTCGTGAGGAACGCCCGACTTCAGCTTGCGGCCTATCCTCTTTACGAAAATAGCGCCATACTCCTTTGAAGCGAAGCGTTCTCTTTCCTTTGGATTGTTGTCCGGATATCTGTCCTCAAGCTCCTGCGAATCGATGAATGTGATCTTGTCAGGAAGCTCGATGCCGATCTGCGGATAATGGTCATTCACATAGTCGGCAAGATCTTTCAGGCACCAGTAGATGACTCTTACTGTCTGCTCCAGGAACTCATTGTTTCTCTGATCGGCAGTCATTACCTTCTCCCAGTCCCACTGGTCAACGTAAATCGAATGTATGTTGTCGAGTTCTTCATCCCGTCTGATGGCATTCATGTCGGTATAGAGACCGCGTCCCGGTTCAGTTCCGTATCTTCCGAGCGCCATTCTCTTCCACTTCGCCAGCGACTGTACTACCTCGACTTTTTTCTCATCAAGATCCTTGATAGTGAAGTCCACTCTTCTCTCATAACCGTTCAGGTTGTCGTTGAGGCCAGTTTCCGGGATAACGAAAAGCGGCGCTGTCACTCTTCCCAGGTTGAGTCCGTCTGCGAGCTCCTTCTGGAAGTGGTCTTTGATCCTCTTGATGGCGCGCTGCGTCTCAGTAGGATCGAGTATAGGCTTGTAATCCTTAGGTATAACTAATTTGCTCATTGTTCTTTCTCCTTCTCTCTTGTCCCTTTATTTATTCAGCCTGTTAATGTTCAGGCGGGAAAGCTGATACGATGACATTGTTTACCGAATAACTGACGCTTGTCCTCTGTCCGTTGCGTATGAACTTGGTATTGATACGCTTTGATACTATCGAGCAGTCCTCATAAGAAATATTGATCAGAAGCACAAGGAACTGCCCCTTGCCGTATCTGGTCACTGTGTCCGTGCGTCTTACGGTCTCTATGATGGTCTCACGCAGTCTTTCGGAAAGTTCATCCAGCCTAGGGCCTTCTCTCATCGGTACAGCTCGCTGTACTTGGATACCTGAAGCTTGGTTTTGACATCAGAATTGCATATCAATGCGAAATAACCCTCATTCACTCCGGAAAGACCTACCTGCACCTCAGAATTTCCACCTGCTTCGGACTCGTCATACTTTGCATCCCTGAATTCAGGCGCTTCATATGATGAATCAGGATCGCCGGAAGTGTCACCTGATGAAGGCGTTCCGCCACCGCCTCCCCCGCAGGAAACAAGCAGGGTCATCATCATGATGATCAGAGATGCTGCAATAATATTCAATACGACCGGAAACCGCTCATTTCTCATTTGCGTACCTTGCAAAATCACAGCCGCAGAAGTTCTGTCTGTAAAGTCCGTATCTTTTCGACAACTCCACGCTGCGGCCAAACCCGTTCTTTTTCTTGAAGTCTATATCCAGAAACTTCACTCCCGTCTCCTCTTCAAGAGCGAGACCGAGCTCTTTTATTTTTTCAAAGTTTTTGTGCGGGCTCACCGACATGGTCGTTGTGAAATACTCCATGCCGAGCTTCTTAGCCATCCTTGCGGTCTCAGTCAGTCTGAGCGCAAAGCAGAGTTCGCAGCGTCTGCCGCCTTCAGGTTCATCCGCGAGCGGTGCTGCCTTTTCTACGAACCTCTCAGGCTCATATGCTCCCTCAAGAAATCCCGCAGTATACATGTCTCTGTGCTCTGCATTGAAAGCCTTCAGGAACTGAAGCAGCGTGTCGCGTCTGAGGTAATATTCTTCTCTGTCCGTGATGTTTGGATTATAATAGTACAGGGTAAGAGCATAGTCTTCTGCCGTTCTCTCAACGCATGACGTTGAGCACGGACCGCAGCATGCATGCATAAGAACGCTCGGCTTCTTAGGCATAAGGGCGATGCCGGATAATTCTCCGGCCATGATATTCAGATCATCTCCCGGTATGCACGGCATGCAGCCTGAAGTTTTTTCCAATGCTCTTTCCTTTCCGTAAAAATGCTATAGTACACATATAAAACCATAGTATTATAACATATCCGGAGGTTCCTTGACACATGCAGGGCGGTGAAAGATACAATTCCATAAGTAATTTTTTGAAAGATGAATTCGGACGCAAAACAGTGAAGCTCAGCATAGACGCAGGCTTCACCTGTCCCAACAGAGACGGCAGCAAGGGATACGGCGGCTGCGCTTTCTGCTCCGGCGGTGGTTCAGGCGAGCTTGCCGCCAGCATGACCGAAGACAGCGCATCTGTTTCCGCGTCGATAACAGACCAGATCGGCAGGCTTTCTGAAAAATGGCCTGACGCCTGCTATCTGGCATATTTTCAGTCTTTTACAAACACATATGCCCCTGTGGACGTGCTTCGCGATCGTTTTTACGCCGCATTGGATGATCCAAGGATATGCGGCATAGCAATAGCCACACGTCCGGACTGTCTCGATGACGATGTGCTGGATCTACTTGAAGAGATAAACCGCAGCCATTTCATGTGGGTGGAACTTGGACTTCAGAGCATTCACGACATTACTCTCAAAGCAATGAACACCTGTTATACAGTCTCTGACTATGACCGGGCGTCAGCGGCGCTCGCTGAGCGCGGCATACGCGTAGTTACCCACCTTATACTGGGTCTCCCGGGAGAAACTCAGGAAATGATGCTTCAATCGCTGAAGCATGTATGCAGACGGCAGGTATTCGGCATCAAGCTGCATCTCATGAATGTAATAAAGACATCGCCTCTATATGAAACGATGCCCGGTTATGTCCCTTTTGACTCCATTGAAGAATATGTTGACCTGGTGGTGAGATGTCTTGAGACCATCCCTTCCGAGGTAACGATACACAGGCTGACGGGAGATGTGCCAAGAAGACTTCTGGTATCTCCGGAATGGAGCTTTAAAAAGCGTACCATCCTGAATGCTATCAACCGAGAGCTTGCTCTTCGCGGTACATGTCAGGGCTCAGCCCTATAAGAAAAGGCCTCCGTTCGGAGGCCTCATTTTTTATGGAAGTTTTGTCGACGCCGGCATTCCCTCGTAGATTGGGATCTCGAAGACAAGCGGCTGATTCGTTATACCATATTTAGAATATGAATTTTTTGTGGACTGCGCTTCTCCATACGGAGCCATTATATTGGTCATATACTGATGTGTACCGTTCTTTCCCACGCCGTTCCTGACGTTGAATCTCTGATAATACACTGTGTACTGTCCTTTGTTTATATAGTTCTTTGCAAGCTCTTCCGCTCCTCCGGATACAGCTTTAGCAGGAGTCGTCCATCCCTTTAAATAGGCGTAAAGCAGTCCGTTATACAGCGGATCCGTTCCGCCAAAAGCTCCTATGTTGAACGGGTTGTATACTGCTGTTCCAAGGATCTTCGTACCGTTTACGGCATTGCCCCCGCTTCCGGTCTCCTGTCTTGCTCTGGATGCAAGGAACACAGGGCTTACGTTATATACCGCACCGGCATTTACAAATATAGATGAAGTGAATCCGTATGAAGGCAGCTTGCATGGTGAAAGGATGGCTCCAACAACTGATGTTGTCTGATAAGCAGGTTTATAAGAAAGATCCTCAAACATGTAGATTCCTGTTTCATCAAGGAAATTTCTCGGATCCATAAAGTATCCTACAACAGTGCTGCTTGATTTGTACCAGCCGGGTTCATACTGTTTGCTTCCGGCTCTGTATGATGACGGATAAACACCTGATACGAGTGATGTACTGCCACTCGTCTGCCTTGACAAGGCATCAGCCCACTGTATGTTCGTTTTATATGCTACGAACCCCCAGTTAGGATGGGCTTTATGAAGGGCTTTCAGCCCTTTCTTGTATGTATCAGGGAACCCCTGCTTGTTCAGGTAATCTTCAAACTGCTTATCAGTCATATTGGTAGCCGGAGAGCCTATGTAACTATGATAGTTTGGCGTTGAAGAAGCAGCCGCTTCCGTTGAGGCTCCCGTGAGTTTCACTCTGCTGGAACAAACGTAATAATACGCCCCTCCTTTTTCGACTTTATACCATGTGCAATTAGACCCCTTTGTAGACCGTACAGGATTTGCCTTCAGGACAACGGTAACTACGCTCCCTTTCTTGAGCTTACCGGCATTCTTCATTTTAGTGCCGGCTCCTTTACGGTAATTTACCTTGCTTTTGATCTTTCCGCTGACGCTGCCATAATAGACATTATCAACAAGATCAGACCTGACATACCCTTTCTTCCCGTTTGCCGTTACATAATACCATTTGTTCTTGGTAGATGTGCTGGTCTTCTTTACAAATACTTCCTTTTTTATCATGACTGTAGTGTCGTCCGAAAGCACAGCCAGTTTCTTTGAGCTTGTTGAGGCGGACTTGCGAAGTACGGCGCCGTCAGATGAATTGATCTGGCCTACCGCACCCGGAACAGATACAGCATAGACACCTGAAGAGCACACCGCTATTATCGCGGCCATGATGAACAGTATTATGTATATGTTTGTTATTTTGTTCGAAGTTTTTTGCATGTTAAAAATAATTAATTATTGGTTAATAAATAAAACGAACGTAACGGATATTACTCCTATTATCGTTCGTTATTTTATAACTATTGAATAAAGCCGTGCTTGATTATTACTAAATATTCACATAAAAAACAGCCTTTTACGGCTGTATGAATCGGTTCTCGTGTATAAAGATCTCCTCTATAGGCATCTCAAGCAGATTGGCTATATCCATTGCAAGTTCTAGCGATGGAGTGCATCTGCCGTTTTCTATTGAGCTGATAGTCTGTCTGGAAACACCCAGCATCTCCACCAGATAGCCCTGCCCTATCTTTTTATCTTTTCTGATTTTTGCAAGATTGTTTTCCATAGGTCTCCGGATAATAATCTGAACCTCTGTTTGGATATGTTTATTTTACCACATAGTTATTATGTGTCAAGAACTCTTTACGTTGACTATCTGGACAACGAAAAAGACCCGCCGCATCGCGACGGATCCTGTGGTGCCCAGACCCGGAATTGAACCAGGGACACGGGGATTTTCAGTCCCCTGCTCTACCTACTGAGCTATCTGGGCATATGGTGGGCCATCTTGGGGTCGAACCAAGGACCGACCGGTTATGAGCCGGTTGCTCTAACCTCTGAGCTAATGGCCCATCTGTAAAAATGGTCGGGGTGGCAGGATTTGAACCCGCGGCCCACTGGTCCCAAACCAGTTGCGCTACCAAACTGCGCTACACCCCGACATAACGATATTCAATTGGTCGGGGTGGCAGGATTTGAACCCGCGGCCCACTGGTCCCAAACCAGTTGCGCTACCAAACTGCGCTACACCCCGATATTATGGCAGGGGCAGTAGGACTTGAACCCACGGCACGCGGTTTTGGAGACCGCTGCTCTACCAACTGAGCTATACCCCTATATGTGGCGGAGAAGATGGGATTCGAACCCATGCGGCCCTATACGAACCCTAACGGTTTAGCAAACCGTCCTCTTCAGCCTCTTGAGTACTTCTCCAAAAAGGCTTCATGGCGGAGAGGGTGGGATTCGAACCCACGGTCCCTTGCGGGATCACCGGTTTTCAAGACCGGCTCCTTAAACCACTCGGACACCTCTCCGAATCCATGGGATAAGGCGTATTGGTGACCCATCGGAGATTCGAACTCCGGACACCTTGATTAAAAGTCAAGTGCTCTGCCGACTGAGCTAATGGGTCGCATTTGGCTGGGGTAGCAGGACTCGAACCTACGAATGACAGAGTCAAAGTCTGTTGCCT